>JBDRQO010000019.1:0-220050 GCA_043826275.1 Pseudomonadota bacterium | reverse complement strand
ATTTTTTAATGGCGTTACATTATTTTGTAACTCTGTTGATTTTACGACTTCGTTGTAATCTACTTGATTTATAGGAAAATTAATCATTACGGGCAAAATATTAGGAGGCAAAAACCGTTACACTATTTGAATCTTAGCATTCTTTCTCCGAACTCAATGGTTTTATGGTCAATAAAATAGCCATACTTTTCTAGAAATTCCAAGCCTTTCATAAGTGGAGTGGCAGGATCGTGAGCTGAGTGAGAAAATGTTTTTTCCGATCTATTCCACCAATGCTTTTTTTCAGCTTTAACTCTGATAATGACTGTATATCCAATTTTCTCTATCAGCATAAATGTTACTTGCACTTTGTTAGGAATTTCCCATTCGATGGTGTTTTTGCTTGGTGCGTTACTTGCTGTTCGTGGGATTGATATTAATCGCTTGTTCATATCTATCTCCTATTCATTTGTTAGCATACTCACATCAAAGCTGATATTTCATTGAATATTATTATGTACAACGTTTGAACTCACTGGTTTTTACGGAGCGCAGCGGAGTAAAAATCCAGTGCAGTGATTTGTTAGCTTTAATTTATTATTTTCTGCGTATTCAATTTTTAAAATCTATGTCTGAAAGCCCTTCTAAAACCAGCATCTTCTGCTTCTTTGACTGTAAAAGCATAGAACTCTCCAGAACGATTTCCGATGATTGTTCTATCGTATTGCTGATCCATAGGTAAATGATAGATTTTCGTTTGTCCATATTCATCATTATTTATGTTACATTTAATTCTTGGGAATTCACCGAGTGGTTCGTTTTCTATTATTTCGACACTCAATGCGTTTGCCATTTCCCTGGCCTTGTCAGATATGCTTGTTGAGGTAAAAAATATTGGTCTAAGCTTATTTTCGTCCAAAAACTTAGCAAACTCTTCAAAACTTTTTGGTTTCTTGTGATTCCTAAAGTTTTTAATCCAATATTCCATTGTCGTGCCAAATAGCTGAAATATATGTTTTTCATGAATTTCCTTATATTGCGCCCACCGTTTACATTGGATAATACAAATTTCATCGCTTTTTTTTGCAATAATATCTCTACCTAAATCCTCAAAGCCATCAATAATTCCTTTGTACTCAATAGAATACCCTTTTTGATCATATAAATAGCCAACATACATTTCATAATCTCTTCCGATTGCCCATTTTGATTTATTCCGATTTTTCAAATATCTATCCAAAGCCATTTGATTTCTTTCGACAGAAGGAAGGCTTTTATATTCTTCTGGAGTGAGATAATTTTTAACTCTGTCATCGGTATTATCATTTTCAATGCCATCTTCCATCCTTACAGGCATCTCTTCATCTTCATCTTCGGCAATTAGTTCTGAAAGCCAAGGGAATAATTTTTCAAAATAGTTGATTTTGTAGCTGATTGTTCTGTTTTCTTTAACTAACTCTCTTTTCTCATTTTTAATAATTTTTACATTCTCAGCAGCGGTGTAGGCTGGATGCTTTTTATGTTTTAAATATTTTTCTATTTCACCGTCTTTTAGGGCAAAATAATCTGCGTATGCTTCTGCAAGCCATGGGAACCCCATGGATTTTTGTTTCGCAATTTTAAGAATCTCTTGCTTGTCGTTTATAACTTTTTCATCCCAATTCTTTATTCTTCGATTTAGTTCGTCTGTGTCTTTTTCGACTTTGGATTCATGCTCTTTTATAGAGTCCTCTAAATTATCTAATTTCGGTTTTAGTTCTAAATATTTTTTAGAGTTTGAAATAGTCGTTATAACCCAAGAAATTACTCCCCAGATTACAGCTATCCCTACGATAATGAGTATCCATAAATAATCTTCCATAATAACTTTATCTATACTTTTCTATAGCTAACGCCGCAAATCACCGGCAAATTGTAGCAATATGAGGCTTGTGGCATTCGCCACAAACGAACGTTGCGGAAATTTGTCCGAGTGAATTTGCCTTGTTGGATTCATTTACTTATTCTTTCTGAAAAGCTGCAACAATTTGGGATGTGTACGATTGATTTCTCTTATCATTGACAGCCCGTCACTTGTCCAGCCATATCCAATATAAGGCTTTTCAACTACCTTTAATGCTCCTATGTCCATTAAGCGCCTTAGCGCTGGAGTTCTTACTGTGCTAGCTAATACGCCTCCCATATTGAGCGCTGGCATATGAATTTCTATAAATCCATTGTGTTCATGATCTGCCACTATCTTAAGAGAATCCGTATCAAGGGAATTCATCATATTAACAGCCCGAGTTAACGAAAATTCATCGCAATCATTTAAGGCTGATGTTAGTGCTTCTTTTAAACTACTCCAGCGCTTATCTCTTACTTGAGTTTCTGACGTTACCCTAAACTCGATGGGCCACCTGTGCTGTAGCATATCGAATGGCAAGTTTTTAGCATCCCCATATGCATTGTTTAACACTAATATCGTTCTTTCCCAGCCGATGGTTTTAACTGCATATCCGAGTTCTAATAATACATTTGGATTTGGGATCAGTTTCCCTTTTTTACTTTCTGCAATGAACGTCATATCAGCAATGAATACCGAACATTTATCAATTTTGTTGAATATGGTCTGAACAATATTTGGAGTGCCTGATATTCCATCAGTGTCTTTTTCCGGCCTCGGTGATTGTTCCGGGATAGCATCGTTGCTTAAAGAGTTACAAGCATCACAAATCGCATCCCATATAAAAGTTTTATTGTCTTTCGGATCTGTATCGAACTGCCAAGCAAAAAAGACTGAATTAGACAAAATATATCTCCGTTCCCATCATGAATCTAACAGACCTTTGATTAATTCTTAAATTCATTTGTTTTCTTGTCTTCAATTTGAAATCAGTCTAAAATTTCAGATTTTTAATTGATATATCTCAAAATTTATCGATTTCCATGCTATTTTTTGTCTATAAATAGCCAAATGCTACCCTCTATCGCCCATTTTTATCATTTGGGCGCATCTATGCCATTGCCGCCTGTTTTTTAAAGATATTGAACCCTCTTTGTATGTTAAATGCGACCTGCCTGAACCAAATATCTATGTTGTTTTTTTCTATGGTTGTAAATCTGGCTTGCTGAGCGTCATCATGAAGATGACTTAATCCAAAATACTGCTCAACTATATATCTGACCTTTGATATCTTTTTATTACGATCAATCTCATACTCTGTCAGCTTTGCGTTTATCTCATTCTTTCTCATGATGCCATCTTTAAATTTGTTCATAGCTAAAAATGATCGATTAGGTTCCCCATGATATCCTTTGTCTGCGTATACAAATGCAAGCTTTTGTTTAGTGTGTCGACTGTATATCGTGCAATACACCAAATAATTGGTATCATTTACTGAGGCCTGGCTCAGGACTGTTGCAAGAACAAACCCATGAGTGGCATCTACGGAGGCATGCTCTTTAAGCCCATAGTAATGTTTATTTCTTTTTGTTACCCAATTGGATTCAATATCCCTTGAAAACTTCAGAGGGTTACCATTTTTATCAAGCTTGCCTTCCGGTGTTTCCCGTTTTGCTTTCAGCTCTTTTATCTTCTTGTTGCTCATGGGATGGCTGGCAGATTTAACAACCCGGGCATCCACTGCAATCCCTTCATTAATAACCAGACCCTGTTCTGAAAATTGATTGAGTATATCTCCCACGATCAGATCAAATTTTCCTTTTGTCAGTCTTTTTCTAAACTTTGAAAATGTTGAATGGTCCGGGGATGACTGGCTGGTGGACAAACCTAAAAAGGCTTGAAAGGAATTACGATCATTGATCTGACTTTCAAGTTCAGGATCTGATTTAATCCTGAACCATTTCTGGATCAACAGACATTTAAACAAAAACAAAGGGGAATACGCCTTGTTCCCTTCTTTTTTATCACCAACCGGATAATCTCTTAAAAGAACAGACTCAATTTTATTCCAGGCAATGGTTTTATCCATATTCATCAATGTCTCAAGGCTTTTGTTTTTCTTTTCTGTTGAAGTATTTTCAAGATCGGAAAATGTTAGGTTCTTTTGCTTTGATTTAAATCCCATTAGGCCTCTCCATTTATGTTTTTGATAGTATTTTTTATAGCACAAATGGATGATATTTTCAATTATTTTAGTTGGTTATGATTAATTTCTTCGTGTTTTTTTGTTGGATTTGTTTCAACTTTGTAATTTCAAGCGATTATTGTTCTGAGTTGATCAAAGCTCTTATATAAAGGAGACAAAAGAACAAAGACGGTATCACCTCCATGATAGCCATGTTCAAAAGGCCATTAAAAAAGCAGTGGGGAAAGCTCGACTTACCAAGCGCGCTACTGCACATACCTTTCGTCATAGTTTTGCCAGCCATTTATTGCAGGCAAACTATGATATTCGAACCATTCAGGAGCTTTTGGGCCATAGTGATGTTCGAACCACGATGATTTATACGCATACGGTCAAGTCGAGAACAATTAAGGAAATAAAGAGCCCGTTGGATTTGTAGCGGGCAGGGCAGGGCATAGCTCCGCCCTGTCAATTACATAGACGGTTGATCAGGTTGCAAAACAATTCGCTTCTTTTCTCTTATATAAGGTGTTGTTAGTAAAAGCAATCAGGGTAAACCCTTATTTTTAATAAAAAATTGATTTTTTTACACCTGTCATGAGATTGATTCATGAAAGTTAAAGTCTATGTGGTAGTGTATTGGGCAATATGGTATGATGTCCGAATAAATTCACAGAGAGGTAAAATTAATGTCAGACATGAGCAACCCTTGGAATCAATCATCAAAATTTATTGCGGATAATCCTGAAACAGCGGGATCCGATAACCTGCTTAAAATAGGAAGATATAACAATCTGGTTGTGGAAAGCCGGTCTGATTTTGGTTTGTATCTAACAAGCGAAGACGAAAGGATTTTGCTTCCGAATAAATATGTTCCGGAAAATATTAATATCGGTGATACCCTTGAGGTGTTTGTATATACTGACTCTGAAGACAGGCTTGTTGCAACTACGTTAAAGCCGGTGGGCATTCTTGGAGATTTTGTTTTTCTTAAAGCAAAAGATGTTACATCCTTTGGAACCTTTATGGACTGGGGGCTTGAAAAAGATCTGCTGGTTCCCAAAAGTGAGCAACAGGATAAAATGGTTCCTGGTAAAAAATATCTGACAAAGATCTGTTTTGATGAAAAGACACACAGGGTTTTCGGTACAACTAAAATATCGGTTCATTGCGATAAAGACATTACCGGCCTTAAGGTGGGTCAAAAGGTTGATCTTCTTATCCATTCTATTACCCAAATCGGTATTATGGCTGTAATCGACAGCCGATATCTGGGTATGCTGTACATCAATGAAATATATGAGGAGTTATCAGTTGGAGATTCCTGCACCGGTTATATCATGCGGCTTCGTGAAGATAAAAAAATTGATCTGACGTTGAAAAAACCAGGCTATGATTCTGTAAAAAGCTCTGCTGAAAAGGTTACAGAAATATTAAAGGATGCCGGTGGGTTTATACCCTGTCATGATAAAAGTTCTCCTGAAGAAATTAAAAAAATTTTTTTTATGAGTAAAAAAGAATTTAAAAGAGCGGTTGGCGGTCTGTATAAAAAAGGTGTCCTTGAGTTGAAAAAAGATGGGATACAGCTTAAACCATAAAAATAGATAGGAGGAGAGATGACACCATTTAACTGGAATCCTGGAACCCTTCTTGAAATGTCAGGATATTACTGGAAAACCTGTACGCTTCATGCCGGTGTAAAACTTGATGTGTTCACGGTTATTGGTTCAGATGCATTGACCTGTGATCAGATTAATGAGCATCTGAAGGTAGACAAAGAGGGCCTTTTCAGATTGCTCAATGCCCTTTGCGCGTTAGAGCTTATTGTAAAAAAGAATGGCATATACTCCAACACGCCTGCTGCCCGGACATTTTTATCAAAAGAGTCTTCCCGGTACATCGGGTTTATGATCATGCATCATCATCATTTGGTGGCGTCATGGCAGAAGATGGACCAGGCCATTATTGAAGGCAAACCCATCAAAGACGACGCTTCTTTTTCAGATGAAGAATGGCGTGAAAGTTTTCTGATGGGGATGTTCAATATTGGTATGGCTGTTGCGCCCGGGTTGTCAAAAGAACTTGATCTTTCAGGGTGTACAAAGCTGCTGGATTTAGGTGGTGGGCCTGGAACCTTTGCCATTCATTTTTGTCTGGCCAATCCGGGATTACGTGCCTCTATCTATGATCGTGCCACTACGCAACCGTTTGCGCAAAAAACAATACAACGATTTAAGGTGTCTGATCGAATCGATTTTATATCAGGAGATTATACCAAAGAAGAGTTTGCTTTTCCCCATACCTATGATGCAGCCTGGCTTTCCCATATTCTTCACGGAGAAGGGCCGGAGCAGGCCTGTGATATTATCCGAAAAGCGGTCAGCGCATTAAAGCCTGGAAGTAAGATTTTTATTCATGAGTTTATCCTTAATGAAAACCTGGATGGTCCATTATTCCCGGCGCTGTTTACATTGAATATGTACATAGGCACACAAGACGGCCGGTCCTACAGCCAGGGTCAGCTTGTGGACATGCTTTTGGCCAGCGGGGTAAAAGATATCCAGCGACTTGCTTTTGAAGGGCCCACCCAATCCGGTATTTTAAGCGGTATTACATCTTAAAACCATTGAACGAATTAAAAGAGGACAATATCATGTCTGATACATATGAGCGAATTGCGATTGTAACCGGAGCCACATCCGGTATTGGTGAAGCCTGTGTTAGAAAATTTATTGCGGCTGGATTCGGTGTTGTCGGTAATGGACGTAATAAAGAAAAACTGGTCCAACTTGAACAGGAATTGGGTTCAAATTTTTGCGGAAAGGCTGGTGATGCGTGTGACTCTGTTGTTTTGGAAGGTCTGTTTGACGCAGCGATTGATCATTTCGGAAAACCGGTTGATATCGTTGTTGCCAATGCAGGCCGGGGCTTAGGCGGTTCGATCAAAGATGCGGATCTGTCAGAATTTGAAGATCTTTTAAAGATAAATGTCACAGGGACTCTTATTTTATTGCAGAAAGCTGCCCAGAAAATGGTGGATCTACAGCAAAAGGGTTTTCCTGAATCATCTGCTGATATTGTTATTATCGGATCTGTGGTGGGGCGGAACGTCTCACCGTTCAGCGCAGTCTATGGCGCTTCCAAGTTTGCTGTCCATGCGCTTGCTGAAGGTCTGCGGCGTGAAGTGGGCCCTAAAGGAATACGTGTTTCCCTGGTTGAGCCTGGACTGGTGCTCAGTGGGTTTCAGGCTGTTGCCGGTTATAGTGATGAAATGGTGCAGGATTTTGAAGATAAATTCGGGCCGCTTTTGATCGGCAATGACATTGCAAATGCGATACATTTTATGGTCACTCAGCCCTCTCATGTTCATATATGCGATATTGTTGTCCGTCCGACACGCCAGGATTATCCGTAATTTTTGGCATGTATTGAGCCATTTTTATTTTTGTGTTTTTTTTCCTGACCTCAGGATTTAATGGCGCCGCCTCAAGTAAAGCCGCTGCCGGCTGTGCAGGCATAGCAGTGATTGTCCACGACAATGGGATCATTTTCAAATGATCCCGGATCAGCCTTGGAGATATGAATTTTTTGATTTGATTTGTGGAGATCGGCTGCCAGGTTAAAATCACAATCAAACAGATATCCATTCCATGAAACAGAAACCAGATTTTTGCACATCAGGCCGTCTATGGTGCAGACATTGAAGTTTTTGTATAATTCTTTAATATAATTTTCATAATTTTCTGTTCGGATGAGCCAGTCTTTGAATCTTCCCAAAGGCATGTTGGCAAAGGTATAGGCATTGTTGAAGACAATGTTGTATTTTTTGTTAAAAATCTGCCTGTATCTTTTTTGGGTTGCCTCCTGGGAAGAGGGCAGGTAGGCACCGGTTGGATTGGCAACCAGGTTAAGCTCAAGACCGGTATCTTTTTCGCCATAGCCGAGTTTATTGAGCTGAATCAGGGCTTGAATGCTCTTGTCAAAAATACCTTTTCCTCGCTGGCTGTCGGTCTGATGCTGGTCCAGGGAGGGGAAAGAAGCAACAATAACTACTTTGTTATTTTTCAGAGTATCAAGAAGTTTGTCGTTTGTCTGGTCAAAGAGTGTACTTAAGTTTGACCGCAACATTATGGTTGTTGCAATCCCTGAAAGGGTGTTGATCAGATACGCCAGATTTGGGTTCATTTCCGGGGCACCCCCTGTGATATCAATGATATCAAAATGTCCTTTTTTTGCAAAAGCTGTGACCTGATTCATTGTATATTTGGTCATGACCTCTTGTTTGTCAGGGCCTGCACTAAGGTGACAATGTTTGCAAACCTGGTTGCATAACAGTCCCAGATTCACTTGGAGGGTTGTGGTTTTATTCCTCTTGAGCGCAATGTCATATTGCTCAAGGGTTTGGGAAAATGAAGGGATCGTGCTTGTCATGGTCAGACCTTTTACATGGAGATCTTTTCTGCAATATTTCTCATCTGAACACCATGGACGAGAGAAGCACCGCCTCTGATGGCAGTTACCACGTGAAGGGCTTCTGTCATTTCAGACAGGTTTGAGCCTTTTTCAAGGCAGTCTCTGGTATAGGCATCAATGCAATAGGGGCATTGAACGGCATGGGCAACAGCAAGGGCTATCAATGATTTTTCTCGCTTAGATAATGCTCCCTCACTAAAAACAGAAGCATAATAATCAAAAAATTTTTCAGCAAGTTCCGGGGCGTCTTTGCCGATATCCCCAAATTTTTGCAGATCTTCAGGTTTGTAGTATGTGTCCATGGGTTTCTCCATTTCGATAAAGAGTATTATTTGAATTTATTTTTTTTAAATTACACCAAAACAATGTTTTTTTCCACTTTATTTGGTTTTTTTTGATCTATATCAATTTATATGCATTCAATATTTGATAGTCTTTTAAAAAATGAAAACCTTACACTTGGAGGACTAAAAGAATGCATGACGGATGTTCAGCCGCTTTTGAGAACGGCAAACAGATTATTGATAAGATTAGACTGATGGGATTTAATGAGTCGCCTTTGGCAGCACCGCTTGAAATTAAATGTACAAACTGCGATCAAACGTTTACCATGGATCATATGGAAGCTGCTTGCCCATCCTGTCAAATGGTCTATGGGGTGACACCATGCCATTCCTATAGCTCAGAGTTTGTTAAACCTGCAGGAGTTAATTATTGAAATGCCCAATAATATAAAAAAAATTGGTGATATAAAAAAAACAGGTGATATAAAAAAAATAAAAAGGCGAATGCAAGAGCTTGAAAGTTTGATCAATGAAACAAAGGCCAGGCTTCCGGCACACTCAGTCAAACCGCCTGTGATGATGGATCTTTTAGATTATGAAGATGAATATCAGTCTTTGTTTGATCAATTGAACCAAATTAAAAAAGCATCATCTTAATTTCGAATGTATTCAATGTGAATAACAGTCAAAAAAAAGAGGCCGTATGGACCCGTTAAAAATATCCCAGGAGTCTGTTGAAAAAGATTTAGCCCTTGTTGAAGAAATTGATTTGTCTAAAAGGTACAAAATCCTTGGGATTCAAAAGCAAGGCGATTTATATACCTTTGATTTTTTTAATCGTCAGATTGTTTTTATGGAAAATGATTTTAAGGATTTGGACGGCAAGATCGTTACCCTTGCCCTTAAAACGGTTCTTTTAAAATATATGGTTATGTGTCCGGATAAATTAGTAAAAAGTGACAACCGTTTGGTGACGTTCAGAGAATTATCAAATGGGAGTCCATTATTTTCAAGCTTCACTGCAAATACGGCAAAAACCATTGAAAATACATTTTCCAATCAAATTGATCTGCTGAAACTGCAATGTCAAAAATTAGGGGTTGATCCCATTGCGTCAAATGGATTTGATTTAAGTGTCAGGTTCCGGGCTCTGCCCAGAGTACCCATCATTCTTAATTTTAATGACCAGGATGACGGGATGCCGGCCCAGGCATCGTTTTTATATCATGGGAATGCCAATACTTTCCTTGATCTGACCGCCCTTGGTATTATCTGTACGTATCTGACCGGGTTGTTGATTCAAAATTAACACAAGCCTTTTTCATCCTGATAATATTCAATCCTAGTTGTAATAATTGCAGCAAAACGATATTGAAAGGTTATTAGATGGAGATAATTGTTTTATAAAAGGAGGGCACATGTTTTCTGTCAATAAGACCGTCATGCTGTTGATCGATGTACAGGGTCGTTTGGCTCAGTTAATGAATGAAAAAGAAAAATTATTTAAATCACTTCAGATAATGATTCAAGCCATGAAAATCCTTGAAGTACCCATTGTCTGGATGGAACAGATCCCTGATAAATTAGGACGGACAAGTGTTGATATTTTACAATTCTTATCTGATCAATCTCCCATTGAAAAATCTTCATTCTCATGTTGTGAAGAACCCGTATTTATGGAAAAATTTAAAAAAATAGGTAGAAATCAGGTACTTCTAACCGGGATTGAAACCCATATCTGTGTGTTTCAGACGGGAACTGATTTGATTCAAAAAGGCTACGACGTTCAGGTGGTCGCAGATTGTGTTTCTTCCAGGACAAAGGAAAATAAGAATATTGGTATTCAACGACTTTGTCAGTCCGGCGCCCAGATAACCAGCCTTGAAATGATACTATTTGAATTGTTGAAGGTCGCAGAAGGAGATAAATTCCGGCAGATTGTCAAGTTACTCAAATAAAATATTGTATTGTGATGAGGGATAAATGATTTATAGTCGCCAACCTTTAAAAAATTATATATTGAAACTGACAATATGAGATACAGAAATAATATCATTAAATATATTGTGGTGATTACATTATTCTGGTCCATCCCCCAGGTATTTGCAGGTGGTGCTGTGACCAGCGGGTCCGATATTGTCTGGAGCCGGATTTTTATCGGCATTGCAGGCGGATTGGCCTTTTTCCTGTATGGCATGGAAAAAATGAGTAATGGGATGAAGCAGACAGCGGGCAATAAAATGCGCTCCATCCTTGCTTCATTAACTAAAAACCGTGTGATTGCGTTGATTGTGGGAGCTTTTGTTACCATGGTTATTCAGAGCAGCAGCGCAACCACGGTAATGCTGGTCAGCTTTGTTCAGGCTGGTCTTCTCACTTTTGTCCAGTCCATGGGTGTGATTTTAGGCGCAGATATCGGGACAACTATTACCGCCCAGATGGTTGCATTTAAACTCACTGATTATGCCCTTCTCATGGTGGCTATTGGTTTTGTTTTTAAAATGTTTGGAAAAACTGAAAAATCAAAAGCCATTGGGGATATTGTTCTGGGGTTTGGCATTTTGTTTTTTGGCATGAAATTGATGAGCGATGTGATGAAACCGCTTCGTACCTATCCGGTTTTTATTAATTTGATGCAAGATCTGGAAAATCCTTTTATGGGTATTCTAGTGGGCGCTGCATTTACCGCTGTTATACAGAGCAGCAGTGCGACTACAGGTGTTCTTATTGTTCTGGCGCAGCAGGGCTTGATTTCTTTGGAAGCGGGTATTCCGGTTATCTTTGGTGCCAATGTCGGAACCTGTGTGACCGCTGCTCTTGCCGGGATCGGAGCGTCACGGGAAGCCAAGCGGGTGGCCATTGCCCATGTGATGTTCAAGCTGGCCGGGGTGGCTCTGTTTGTTTTTTGGATTCCTCAATTTGCACAGATGATTCGCGCGTTAGCCGAACAATTCGGGTCTGGAACTGCACGACAGCTGGCAAATGCCCACACTATCTTTAATGTCAGCATTGGGCTTTTGTTTCTTCCTTTTATCCAGTTTTTTGCATTTCTTATCTACAAGATTTTACCGGAAAAGAAAATGCCCAAAAGCCGTGAGATTATGACCCAGTATATTGATGAGTCCATGTTGGAGACCCCTTCTCTTGCCATTGATCTTGCAAGAGCGGAGATGGCCAGAATGGCTCTGCTCCTTGGCAGAATGCTCAAGGCGATTATCATTCCCTTTTTATCCGATGAAAAATTGATCGCAAAAGAATCATCAGGTGATGAGGATGCACAATATTTGGTTCGGGAAATTCCCAAAATGGATGAGATATTTCCAGACCTTACCTTGTTTGAAGGTCTTGATTTAAGAGAAGAAAAAATTGATTTTTTAGAAGAAAAGATCACTATATATCTGACCCGGATTGCCCAGGGCAATATCACACAGGAACAGGCAGAAGAGGTTTTCGGGATGGTTTCCATTGTAAAGGATATGGAAAGCATGGGGGATATCATTCATCGGAATATGATTCCTTTGATTGCAAAGAAAAGAAATCTTCAATTTGATTTTTCCGCTGAAGGAAAAGAAGAATTGTTAATTTATCACTCCAAGGTGACCAAGCAGGTTGCACTGTTACGACAGGCATTTATGGAGCCTGATCCAGCCATCGCCCAGCAGATTATGAACAAGGAAAGAAAGTATCTTGACCTGGAATCCAAATACCGGGCAAGACATCTTAAACGGATTATTCTTAAAAAAGAAGATTCAATAGAGACCACTGAAATTCATTTGGAATTGATGGATTTGATGAAACAGGTTGTGCTTTATTCCGCCAATATTGCCCAGACCTATATGGGGGCAACGCCTGCACAAGGAGAAGACCATATTAATATTGAACCAAAAGAAGAGACGCACTGATTGGTTTAATTACTGAACTCTTACAGATTGGCGTAGAATTGGCGTTCAAGCATTTTGACCTTTTGTTTTCGTTCTGGCGACAGAAAAAAACGGTATAATGGATCATCTTCATGTGGATTTTTTTGAAGAATCCTGGTTTCCAGTATGAAAAGAACATGCACAGAGACATCGCAGGAGGGATAGCCCTTGTCATCAATCGGGATGGTATCCTCAAAGTTGATGGTTACAATATTATTGATGTCCACCAGTTTTAGTTTCCCCTTGTGGGAGAGGATCAGGTTGCCAATCCCGGCAAGATCCGGGATATATCCTTTTTCAATAATTATTTGTCGGATTTTTGTTGAAAAGATTTCAATATCTTTTCGGGCAGTTTGAACAAAACCGGCCTGGGTGACGTTGTTGCGCGGCAGGGAATCGTACAGTTCTTCAAGATAGGTGTTGCTGAATATTTTCCAGGGATCAAGAATTTCGCCTTCGATATATTCTTGAAGCCCGCATAACAGCATATGATGTTCTTTTGCACCTGTATAATCCACGATAAATTCTTCAGAAAGAGCAATCAGGTCCGGTCCGAGAATATCTATAAGAATATTGTATTTTTCAATTTCATGAAATATTTTTGCTGTTGTTTTAAAGTGACTGCGAAAAATTCTAAAGACTTTTTTGGGACGGGCTCTTGGAAAGACTAAAATTCCATCTTCCATAATTCCATTTACCTCTTGCAACACATCTTTAGCTAAAAGAACTTCAAAAATATGAGATCTTAATCCGGATCGATAATATTTTCGGAACCAATAAGGGCCTGAGTCATTAATGAAATTTAATGAGAGGATTTCTTCACCGGATAAATCTTTCCGGTCTCGTATATCATTGTCTTTATTCATTGGTTACTTATTGTCCTTTGAAAAGGGTGTACACGGTTTTAATAAAAAAAACAAATAAGATATTAAGACGATCATATCAAATTTCTTGTCTTATCGTCAGATATGTGAGAAATGGTGTTCAGCATGGAAAAGAACATATGGATTGATCTTTGGACCCCTTCGCTAAAAATACTTTACGGATGGTTTTCGATTTATTAGAGTACAAAACATTAACCGCAATGATTAAAAGGTTTTTAAGCCAATATGCCATCTGATAAAACTAAATATTCTATCCAGGTTGTTGTTATTTTAGGCATATTCTTTTTTGTACTCTTTAATTTGATATTTAAATTAATTATTGATTTAAAGAGTGAATCTTTTAAAAAAAAAGCAGAAGAACTTGAAAGACAAAAGATTCAACAAGAATTTATTGCCAATATTGATGATAAGTACAACCAGTTGCTGGAGTTATACCAGGCAAAAGAATATACAAAGGTCATTGAAATTATAAAAGAATTTAATAAATTTGAAAAAGCAGATTATAAACAATTGCCAGTCATTAAAAAAGAAATCCGACTTTTTTATCTAAAGAAAAAACTTGAATTTATTCCAAAGATTCACTTCAATGAGTATATGAAATTATCCAAAGATATTGAGATAAAAGAAGATGATTCAACAGAAGTTTTTATTCGGACACCCAGATATGGTCAGTACTTTTATACCTCGGATCTGCCCATTGTCCTGGAAGGTGTGGCCCTGTCAATCACGGGTGACTTTTCTGATAAAATTGTCTGGACAAGTGATAAAGACGGAGAATTAGGGGTCGGACAAAAACTATTGGCTCCGCTGTCTATCGGGACTCATCAGATAACAGCGACAAGTTCAAACGGCGTAACAACCGGCCATATGGTTACCCGGGTCATAATTGAAAAAGATCCAGCCTTTCTGAAAGATTATCGCAAAGAATAGACAGCTCAGTTTTTGCCTGTTTCGTGGGTAGGGTGATTGATATTGAATCTTAAATATCCCCGGTTTTTATTTTTTTTGCTGAAATATCATTTAAACTGTGAAATATCATCATTGGCCAGTTGCGGCTGCCTTGAATGGAACCATTCTTTGCTTGACGAAAAATCCAATTAATAAAGCATCTTCATACGTGTCTTGCCTTTTTTTAATTCGAATTCATTCCCTTGCATGCTTTTTGCTCTTATAAGTTTCTAACACCCCACAAGGGGGTATAAGTGCCTTTCGCAGAATATTTTCTGTCAAAAAAAACAAGAAAATATTCTGTAAGGCACTAAAAGAATAGAAACATGTAAGAAAATGGAGATAAAGAAAATGAAAAACAAGGTAAGGTCTAATCAAAAAAAACTCGGCGTTCTTTTCTTTGCTCTGATTGTTTTAACAAGTTTTACTCAAGATTCTTTTGCCCAATCACCAGACCTGGAAGATAAAGCGTTATATCTTGAAACATCAGATATCAAAAACTTGAAGGGACAAATAAATTTTGAAGATAAAAGTCAGCCGGCATTTGAAGAAAAACTTCAACGCATGATCCAAACGTTCTTCAGCTATTTTAACCTTGATAATAAAGTATCTATTGGATCTGATACTGCCCAGTCTTTAATGCAAGATGCAAGTGAACAAAAAAATAATTCAGATGGGTTGAAATCAAATCTGTTTTTAAATATTGACACCATGAATGGTATTAAATTAAAAACCAATTGGTCAGGTAATTATTTAAATACGGTTTATCATTATGAAAAGAATCAATTTGAGTTGGGTTTTGGCAGTGAAAAGATAAACGAACTTTTACCGGATAAAGTGAAAATGGAATTAAAAACCAGTCCACAGGCTGGTTCTGTAGCGATTTTATTTTCTATGAAATTATAAGTTTCTTAAAAATAGTTAGTCACCTTTTTTATTCCGATTTATAGTCATCAAAAAAAAATAAAAAAAACTTGTTGCATTTTTTCATCGGATATGAAAAACATATCTATACTAAAGATTAATCAATCTGATACAAACGACATGGGCGTGAATAAATATGAATAAAGTGGATACATTGTTAAAAAGAATTCTGGATGCGACAGGCATCAACTCACAGTCAGAGTTGGCAAAAGAGTTGGATATCAATCGGTCAGGAATTACCCATGCAAGAAACAACAACAAGATTCCTGACAAGTGGATTGTAAAACTCTATCGAAAGTTCGGATTTAATCCAAAATGGATTGAAACAGGTGTTGGAAATGTTTTTCTTCAAACCCAGTCAACCCAGGATGTTGATTTTAAAGCCATTCCTAAAGTTGCTGCGCGGTTGTCTGCAGGTACAGGCTCTTTTGAATGTGAAGAAAACATAACCGATTATCTGTTTTTCCAGAGCAAATGGCTTGCTGCCAAAGGATCTGCAAACCACATGGTGGCTATGGAGGTGTTTGGACAGAGTATGGAACCGGCCATCAAAGAAGGTGATACCGTACTGATTGACCAGTCACAGAAAAATATTCTTGCCGGTGCCATCTATGCTGTTGGTGTTGAGGATACTATTTTGGTTAAAAGATTGGAAAAGCATCCTAATCGACTGGTCCTTTGTAGCGACAATAAAAATTATGAACCGATTTTTTTGGAAAAACATGAAACTCAGACTGTCAGGATAATCGGTAAAGTGATCTGGAGTTGCCGGGAATATCGATAGGCATTTTTTTTAATTAACATGTTTAGTTTTTTCAACAAATATTGAAAAAACTAAAAAGGGAGGCGTTAAAATGAAACAAACTAAAAATCAAAATCAAATATGTGATCATTGTCTCACCGGGATAATGGGAATAATGTGGGTTGCAGGTTTAATCATCGCCGGCAGTGACAGCCTTTATATGCCATGGCTCAACATCATTGGTCTTGTATTATTTTTAGGAGCAAGTCTTATGATGGGAAAACGGCTGAATCCAGCAAAAAAGTGTACAGGTACGTTAATTCAACCTGATTTTTTCAGAAAACAGCCTTATATGATAAAAAGTGTTCAAAATAAAAATAAACAAAGCCATACGCGATATGCATTAAGCGCATGAACACGGATATCTATTTACAAAAAAGGATCACAGGGTGCCGATCCCAACTATTTGCTTAACCACGGTTAACAGCATTTTAAACCGAGAACAGGCACTGACGGCATGGGGAACATTTGCCGGCATTACCACCACCTCTCCTTTACCGGCTTTGATTTCCTTACCGTCAACATTGATCAGTGCCTCACCGTCCAGGATTTGAACCATTGCATCTCCTGGAGAGGTGTGGGCACTGATCTCTTCACCCTTATCAAAAGCAAAGAGTGTGATATTGACATGGGGTTTGCTTGAAAGCGTTCGGCTGACTACGCGACCGTCTTCATAATCCACAAGATCAACAATTTTAACGGGTGTGGAAAAAGCTATGTTTTTGATTAGTTGCGATGATTTTTCATTCATGATTTTCTCCTGATAAGTATTTGTATGTTCAAATAATTGTTATGAATGGTGTTAAGTAGATGGTTTAATCGATTATAGTAGATCTATCGATATCAAAAATGGTTCCTTTGATATATTTTTTGGTCTCATATCGAGTAATATGAGTCAGTTTTTGGGTTATTTTTCCCAAACGATCTGTCTGAGCCATCAAAGCATTGATAAATTTAAGATTGGGGTCATTTCCTTTTACATTCATTTTGAGAAGTTCAAGGTTGCCTAAAATGACCTGAAGCGGCTGATTCATTTCATGACAGATGCCGCCAGCGGTTTCAATGGCGGCCAATACTTTTTCTGTCTGTTTTAGATCAGTAATGTCTTTTGCAAAAACACAGATGCGAGTTACTTCTTCTTTTTTATTGAATACGGGATATAAACTGACTTCAAAATATCGGTCATCCCGGGTTCTTTGATAACTTAAGCTTTCTTTCGTATCCTTTACTTTCTTAACCAGCCAAGTGAGTCGGCTGAAATCACTTTCTGAAAAAAAAGGTTTGAAATTTTTGCCAATCATTTCTTCTGAATTTTTTTTAAACAGTCGAGCCCCTTCCTGATTCATATCAAGAATTTTTCCCTTAAGATCAAAAAGATAAACCATACTATCGGTGGCATTGATCATAGTCCGAATCATATTTTCGCTTTTTTTTAGGGTGTCTTCAGCTAATTTTCTGTGGGTGATGTCATGGATAATGGAGCATAGCATGGTCTTGTTTTTATATTCGATTGGTCCGGTGTAAGTTTCTACTTCCTTGATTTCACCGTTTTTTAATTGATGTTTAAAATTAAAATAGTTTCTCTTTTGAAGCGTGGCATTTTCCATTTCCTTTTGTATTTCTTTTTTTGACAGCATATTAATCTGTGAGATGTTCATAGCCAGCAATTCGTTTTTTGGATACTGGTAAAAAGATACAGCCGCCTTGTTGGCATCAAGGATGTTACCTGTATCAGGATCAAGAATCAGCATAACAGAGTAAGCGTTTTCAAATAAAGCTTTATATAACGCATGTTCCTGCTTTTTTGTTGATAACATGCTGAGCCTCAATGCCTGCAAGAAAATTATAGCCATTTAATTATCAAATCATAGCATAAAGAAACTTGCAATCAAAGAACCATTTATATACAAATGATAGTTATTCTTTTCCTGCCATAAAAGTGTTGAGATAGGTTACAAGATTAATGTTTTTGTTTGTCAGGTTGAGTTTTTTTCTGATATGTTCACGGTGTATGGAAACGGTTGCGATGGCAATCCCTCGCAATTGTGCAATATCTTTTGTTGAAAATCCATTTTTAATATAATGGCATATTTGGATTTCAATAGGTGAAAGAGTCATGAATTCTTTTGATATTGCAGCAGTGAAAGGGGCTGTTACTTCTTCAAGAGTATTTTTAAGCAGCATTAAAACCTTGGAATTTTTAAATTCTGCATTTTTTTCAAAAACAGAAAGAATCGGTAAAATAATCTTGTCTACATTTGCCTGAACTCTTTTTGCTATTTCTTTTTTTTCTTCATGTATTTTTTCTATCACTTCCTTTAAGGCAATGTTCTTATTTTCCAAAGCGATTGTTTCAATTTCAAGTGCCTCTTCAACCCTGATTCGTTTTAAGGCTTTGCTTACCCGTTCTGAGACAGCATTGATTAAAAGCCGTTCTTCTTTTAAAAAAGGACCTTCATCTAGAACAGGCTTTTTTTGTGTGTATGCAACTTCGACAAAGCCCATTGTCTGGTGTTCAATTATAATCTCTGCGATTTGTTTCCATGGTGTTTTTTTATAATTAGCTGTTTTAAATTCTTCGCTGTTATATATAATTTTTGCGCAGGTGATCTCTGGATACCGCCATGCATTGGGAAGCAATTCAACGATTTCTTGTAAAATCCTTTTATAATTAATGCTATATTTTCCTATGACATTAGACACACCATATAAACAGTCAAGTTCTTTTATTCTCTCTTTAAGGGAAACTTCTAATTTGATTCTCTTATATGCATTCGAAACATGACCGGCTACGGCATTAATCAACATTCGTTCTTCATTTAAAAATGGTCCCTCATCCATAACAGGCATTTTTTTTAGGTAAAAAACTTCTATGACCCCGATTGTTTTACTTCCACTTACAATATTAGCAGATTGTTTCCATTTTGATGTTTTAAAACCAGCAGAAACAAATTTCTGACCCTCAAACACTATTCTCGCACAAGCAATATCAGGATATTGCCACGATGAGGGAAGATAATAAACAACAGTTTGAAAAATTTCCTCTAATGATTTTTTATGGTCAACAAGTAAGCGTGTTACATTATATAAGCAGTCCAGCTCTTTTATTCTCTCATGAAACGAGTGTTGGATCGGAAACTCTTTATTTTTTTCCATTTTGTTTAACCCCACAAAAAAAACAAAAATAATACATATTAATTATAGGCATTTTATCAGTGATTATACCATAGTGACAATTATATGGTCAATGCAGTATTGTTTAAAATAAACTACTGAGAATATTCAGCTTATTCGTTCGTCATTGCAATTCCTGTTACGCTGACCTGGAAAAATACTTCTGAAAATAATTGAGCAGTAACTTTGCAATGAAATAATTGCTTTTGGGTTTACCTGGATTTTGCGGGCAGGATGGTTGAAGTGGTTTTGAAAGGAGGTAAATAATGAGTTTAATATTATATAAAAAAGAAATAATGCTCAGGGATGGCAGAGAATTGATTGTAAAAGAGGCTGAAGAAATTGAAGCCATAGAATTGATCAAGTATGTGTCTGTAATTAGGCGTGAGAGCAAATTTCTGGCAATTGATACCAGCGGATACAAAATTAATATCTTAGACGTAAAAAAATATATTAAAGCATGTAGAGAATCAGATATGCAGGCACTTCTAATCGGATGGGTGCAAAATGAAATTGTTGGACATTTAGCTCTTCGATCTTGTATATGGCAAAGGATGCGGCATACGGGTGAGGTTATAATATCGGTTTCAAAAAAAAATTGGGGTATAGGGATTGGTCCCTTAATACTGGATGCTCTTTTAGATTGGGCCCAAAAAACAAAAGTAATAAAAAAAGTCAAACTTCGGGTACAATCAGATAATGATCGAGCAATTGCTGTTTATAACAAATTAGGATTCCTTAAAGAAAGATCCATAGCATGGGGTTTTTTTGACCATCTCGTGATGGGGCGAAGATTAGATTAATTCATTCCTTTACATTCCATGAAAAATAGTTATTCTTTACGTTATGAAAAAAATACTGATCACAGGGGCATCTGGATTTGTAGGCACTCACCTTGCAAATGCATTGCTGGCAAATGGAGATTTCGTTACCGGCATTGGTACATCAACAAAACACCCATCCATTAAAGACAATGAACAATTTAGCTGGATCAGTGCTGATACGACTGTTGAAGGGGCTTGGCAAAAGCAGGTTGCCACAGCAGACGTTATTATTAATCTGGCGGGTCGAAATATTTTCAGGATATGGACAGAAAAATACAAACAAGCCATCTATGATTCAAGAATTTTAACGACAAAAAATATTGTTAATTCCATTGAAAAAGGCAGTGATCAGCTATTATTGACAACTTCTGCTGTGGGCATTTATGGTGATTGTGACGATGAATTACTCACAGAAGAAAACAGTCCTGGACAAGGGTTTTTATCCAAAGTCTGTAAAGATTGGGAACACGAAGGGTTAAATGCAAAAAAGAAAGGTACCAGAGTCTCCATCATGCGATTCGGAGTGGTCCTTGGCGCTCAAGGTGCCTTAGCAAAGATGGTTCCGGCCTTTAATATGTTTGTGGGTGGACCTTTGGGCAGTGGCAATCAATGGTTTCCATGGGTCCATATTAAGGATATCGAAAATGGCATATTATTTTTAATTGCTCATAAGGAATATAATGGTATTTTTAATTTTTGTGCGCCTGAACCGGTTCGACAGAGAGAATTTGCCAAATCATTGGGCAAAGTTTTAAAAAGACCGGCTATTTTACCTGCGCCGGCTTTTATGGTGAAAACAATAATGGGTGAGCTTGGATCTGCTTTCCTGGAAAGTCAGCGGGCAATTCCCGGTCATTTGATACAAAATGGGTATTCTTTTTTATTCAGCCATATAGATTTAGCGCTTGATGATATTCTTGGAAAATAAATTTTTCATTGAAAAATGTTCCAATATATATATAGTAGGTATGTCCATATGTTTTCGGATATGGTATACAATTTGCACTTTAATAAATTTATTTTTTAAACATAAATAGTATTTAAGAAACGTTAATTTAAGGAGAGTAAGAATGAATTTTGGATCGATTGATGAAATATTAAAATTTGCCATTAAAAACGAAAAAGAAGCAGTTAAATTCTATACAACTTTAGCAAAAGAAGCCACTCGGGCATCTATCAAAGCGACTTTTAAGGATTTTGCCAAAGAAGAACAAAACCATGTTGCTCTTCTTTCTGATATTTCCGGTAACAAAAAAAAGATCGATGCTTATCAGTTTAAAAAAATAACAGACCTTAAGATCAGTGATTACATGGTTGAAATCGAATATAAGGAAGGCATGCCAATGCCGGAGATCCTGAAAATTGCCATGAAAAGAGAAGAAAAGGCTGTTAAACTATATTCAGCAATGTCAGATCAGACCGACCATGCAGATGCTAAAAAAGTGTTTAAGATTCTGGTTCAGGAAGAATCAAAACATAAGCTGGCGCTAGAATCAATGTATGATGACTACCTGGCTGATCAAGATAATTAAAAAGAGTTAATTAAAGTCAGGCATTAAAAAATTAAATATTCAAAGGGTTGATTCTAATGGTATCAACCCTTTGGATCCTTTTTGGGGGTGCGAAATGGATTTTGAACAGATTGCATCGAAACGACGTTCCATCAATTTTTTTGACCCTGACAAGCCCATTGAAGCATCTTTAATTAAAAAGATGATCACTCTGGCGTCTTTGACACCGTCCTCATTTAATCTTCAACCCTGGAATCTGATTGTTCTGACAAAAAAAACAGATAAGCTGCGTTTGCAAAAAGTGGCTATGAATCAGGAAAAAGTCAGTCAGGCACCGGTAACTATGATTGTGCTGGCGGATAATGATGGTTTTAAACAAAATCATCCCACAGTCGAGCGAGTGTTTCAGGAAAATATCAATGCAGGGATCATGAACGAAGATCAAAGAGAGTGGTTTGATAATGTCAGACAAACGCTTTATGGGAAAAATGATCAAACCATTCAGGCCTTTTCATGCAAAAACACCGGTTTTTTTGCCATGTCTTTGATGTATGCGGCTAAAAGCCTTGGCATTGACAGTCATCCCATGGATGGATTTAATCACGATAAAGTCATGGCTGAATTTAAAATCCCCAGTCATTTTTATATCCCTTTATTAATATCTTTTGGATATTTTGATCGGGCAAAAACCTTGGCTGATCCCAAGTGGCGAAAAGACTTTGATGATATTGTTGTCCGGTTTGATCAATAGCGTAAAAATTATAATCATTGCCTATCTAATTCAGAGGTTTTCAAGCCATCGGTATTGAAGCTTTTTTAATTGATACAGATCAAAGAGAAGGAAGGAAAGTGGATTTAAATCATCTTTTTAAGCCATCAACTATGGCTGTTATCGGGGTTTCTACTGCACACGATAATCACCCGGCCAATGTGATATATAATAAAAATCATCTGCGGTATCCAGTGAAAACATTTCCGGTCAACCCCAAAGGGGGGATTCTAAATCGTGAGATGGTTTATCCCAGTGTGGCCCATATTGAAGAGGATGTGGATCTGGCCGTTATTGTTGTTCGGTCAGAGTTTGTCCCCCAGGTTATTGAACAATGCATACAAAAGGGGGTCAAGGGAGCAGTCATTGTTTCCGGCGGATTTGCTGAAGTGGGAAATGAGACGCTTCAAAAAAGGGTGAAGGACATTGCCAAAGAAGCATTTTTTCCCTTTGTAGGGCCCAACTGCCTGGGGTTTTATACTCCGGATCGAGTGGACACCTTTTTCCTTCCCGGTGAGCGGCTCATTCGTCCCAAAAAAGGTAATATCGGTTTTGTCAGTCAGAGTGGCGGGGTGTTGGTTGATCAGATGGTTAAGTTTGCAGGACAAGGTATTGGTATTTCTCTTGCCGTCAGTATTGGAAATAAAGCATTCCTAAAAGAAGAAAACATGCTTGATTATTTTGATCAGGATCTTGAGACAAAGGTAATTGCTTTTTATATTGAAGGATTCTCTAAAGGAGAAGGGAGACGATTTATTAAGCGGGCAGAGCAATGTTCCAAGCCTGTAATCGTTTTAAAAGCAGGTAAAAGCATTAAAGGCAGTCAGGCAGCATCCAGTCATACCGCTTCCCTGGCAGGGGATTATCGTGTGTTTTCCGAAGTTATGAAACAATATTGTGTGGCTGAAGCAGAGAATGAATATGAACTGACTTCATTTTGTGAATCTTTAAGTTGTTATCAAAAAGGAATCGAGGGTCGGGTGGGAATTCTCTCTCTGAGTGGTGGTCATGGGGTTCTTGCAGTAGATACCTGCGATATGTATGGTCTGTCCATTCCCAGCCTGGAACCTTCCACAATCGCTGCCATCGAGGAAAGGCTTACTCCTGAGGTCAGAAATATTGCGTCTTTGGTGAATCCTCTGGATTTGACGGGTAGTTCGGTTGATGCTGATATTGTGACATCGGCCAGATATTTGCTGCGTGATAAGAATATTGAGTGTGTCTTAGCTTTGCTTATCCCTTATTCGCCCGGGGTGTCTGCTGATATTGGTGCAAAACTGAGCCAGGTGGCCAGAAATGAAGGCAAACCCATGATTGCATATGTGCCTCACGAAGATAAATACAGAATTATTATAGAAGGATTTGAGCTTAATAATATACCGGTGGCATCCTCGGTTGACGGGGCAGTAATGATGGCCAAGGCCTTAAAGAGGTGCAGAAGATGATAGACAAAAAGAGCAAAGAAATTATTAAAAATGCCAGCGTTTTGGGATGGGTGCTGGAACCTGATGCAAAACAGATGATGAAATTGCAGGGGCTGGATATTCCTCGATTTGTCCTGACACAAACTAATGATATGGCGCAAAATATTGATATGGCGCAACAATTTTTAAAAGAATCCAAAGGACCGGTGGTGGTCAAGGCTGTGTCCAAAAAGATATTGCACAAAACTGAGTTTAATGCCGTGGTTACTCATATTACTTGTCCAGATCTATTAAAAACCCAAATGGAACGGCTGCAAAAATTGGATGGATGTGAAGCCATCCTTGTTGAAGAGATGGTCCAGGGGATTGAAGTGATTGTTGGTGCTAAAAACGACCAGCAATTCGGACCCGTAGTCATTTTAGGGATTGGTGGTACCTCTGTTGAAATTTATAATGATACAGCCATCCGAATGGCGCCGTTAAAGCCCGGCGATGTCTCATCCATGGTTGAATCGCTTAAAGGTAAACAATTAATCACCGGCTACAGGGGCAGTTGTGCTGTGAATATGAAAAGTTTAACCCATTTGATTGTTAATTTTTCCAATTGGATCATGGCGTTTGAAGATCAGGTGGCGTCTGTGGATTTAAATCCGGTGATTTGTACAAAAGATCGATGTGTGATTGCAGATGCCCGGATTATTTTGCAATGAGTCAGTTTGAGACAAGACAGACCTGTATCATGAGACAAAAAAGTTGAGCAAATTATTAAGATAAAGTAACAGGAATTAAGATATGTCAGATAAAAATAATATAAAAATTGTATCATGGAATGTGAATGGTTTGCGGGCAGTGATGAAAAAAGATTTTTCAACCATTGTCCAGCAACTTGACCCAGATATTCTCTTGCTCCAGGAAACAAAGTTGCAAAAAGATCAGCGAACCAATGAAATGATTGACCTTCATGCCTATAAGTCCTTCTGGTCATATTCAAGTGTGAAAAAAGGATACTCTGGAGTGGCAGCTTTTTCAAAACAAGAACCCAAAGCCGTGACTACCAGCTTTTCAATGCCTGCATTTGACAATGAAGGCCGGGTGATTCAGTTGGATTACCCAGGGTTTGTTTTGTTTAATATTTATTTCCCCAATGGTCAGATGAGTGATGAACGACTCAAGTACAAGTTTGATTTCTATGAATGGTTTTTATCCTATGCCAATGATCTAAAAGATCAGGGAAAAAGCCTGATCATTACTGGGGATTTTAATACAGCTCACAATGAAATTGATTTAAAAAATCCCGGGCCCAATTCCAAACGATCCGGCTTTTTAAGAGAAGAGCGCGATGTGCTTGATTGTATGATTGATATGGGATATGTGGATACATTTCGTCATTTTCATCCAGAAGAAATCAAATATTCGTGGTGGTCTTATCGGTTTAATGCCCGTAAAAACAATGCAGGTTGGCGGATTGATTATTTTTTTGTAACCCAGGATCTGATCGATAATGGTGTGGTTAAACAAGCCTTTATCGACAATGATGTTTTTGGCTCGGACCACTGTCCTGTGGGGCTTGTTATTGAATTATAATTGCTGACCAGCCCCTTGCCCGGTTGCCATGAATATATTCAAACAACAAAGGCCATGAAATGTTACCTCATTCCATGACCTTTTGTTGTAGTGTCTTTAGTCCTTGAATACCAGTTTGCCGCCAATATATCCGGCGATTCCGGCTGCGGCAAGCATGACAATATTAATAAATAAGAATATCAGGGCTTTAAATGAATGGAGCACCGCAGGATCAATCAAATACCAGACAATGCTGATGGCGCAGGAGGCGCTGGTCAATGCTGCTGCAAGTATTTTGATTTTAAAGACCATTGTCATGGCACCATTGTATTTTCTTTTCCATTCCAGAGCACCGGTATAAATAACAAAGGGGAGGGCTGTCATTACGAAAAGAAGATTGATAACAGCTACTTTAGCAAGAAGATCTGAATTAAAAA
Organism: Pseudomonadota bacterium; assembly: GCA_043826275.1. Taxonomy (GTDB): domain Bacteria; phylum Desulfobacterota; class Desulfobacteria; order Desulfobacterales; family Desulfobacteraceae; genus Desulfobacula. The sequence goes on along the minus strand of JBDRQO010000019.1, from coordinate 194,064 downwards.
GCCAGGCCAGAACCCATAAAACCACTGCGGCCGGTAAGATTCCATTGGGTGTGTGAACAGATACCGGATGTGCGTGGTGTTTGCACAATAGGTCCTCAATCGTTTTAATAATGGTTTTGGATTCTTTTTTGATGGGTTCAGGTGGTGTTTGAATCGGTTTTTGTTTTGGTTTTTTTATGGGGATATCTGCTTCATTAATTTCGATAAATTTGCTTGCATCTACTCCACAAATGGGACATTTTTCAGGCGGTTTTTCTCCTTTGTGGATATATTTGCAAATCGTACATTGCCAGACTTTCATTTATTTTTCCTTTTTAACAATTGAGTTAGGCATACAGCTTTAACCTAAGGTTTTATGCTAATAGCTTTTAAGATATAGATTAACGGTCATCAACATCAGTATACGAGCACTCATCCGGTCCGCAATAATTTCCAACATACTGTGCGCCGGGTCGGTACAAAGAAGGTTTGGGGGCAGCCATGGCAAATTGTTCTTCAATAACATGGGCAGCCCATCCACTGACCCTTGATATGGCAAACAAGGGAGAGAATAAATCAGTGGTAATGCCCATGGTATAAAAAAGAGAGGCTGAGTAAAAGTCAACATTACAAAAGATCTCTTTTCCTTTTTTTGCTTTAAAAGCAGCTTTTCCTTTTTTTTCCAAAGTTCGCGACAGCTCATACCACATGGGTTGGTTGGCAATCTGTCCCATTCGTTTGCTCATGGGCGCAAGGATCAATGCCCTGGGATCATCGACCTGGTAAACGGCATGGCCCAGTCCCATGATAAGGCCGCCCTTGCTGAGTATATCATTGATATAAGGATCGATTTTATCTACCGATCCTATCTGTTTTAACATTTTCATGACCCTTACATTGGCCCCTCCATGCAGGGCACCGGATAATGAACCAATTGCAGCAGATATGGCCGCATAAATATGTGCCTGCGTGGATGCCACCTGTCTCGCTGTAAAGGTAGACGCATTAAATGAGTGTTCAGCATGAAGCACTAAAGCGGTATCAAAAAAGTGAGCTGTTTCCTTGTCAGGCACTTTTCCATTGAGCATGTAAAGAAAATTTGAAGCATGGTTAAGGTTTTCATCCGGAGCAATCGGTTCTTTTTTATTTCTGATCCTATCCCAGGCTGCTGTAATGGTGGCAATCCCTGCAATAAGATTTTCTGCGCTGAATAAAGCATTTTCAATGCCTTCCTGCCCCAGAGTCCGGTCGTTCTGTATTAATAATGGAACTGCCATTTGGAGAACATCCATGGGATTCATATCCGTGGGCAGTGTTTTAAAAAATGAGAACACATTTTCAGGTATATAACGTTTTTGTCTCAGGCTATTATCAAATTGGGACAGTTCAATTTTGGTGGGAAGCCGTTCATACAATAGAAGAAAACAGATTTCTTCAAAACTGGCCTTTTCAGCCAGATCCTGGATTAAAAATCCACGATAGATCAGTTTGCCTTCCTTTCCTCTGACGTCACAAATTTTAGAACTCGCCACATCTACGCCTCGCAGACCGGTATTTAATACCGGTAAAGTACAGTCGTCCATGCAATTCTCCTTAAAAATTAGAATGATTTTTCAGGGGGTCTTCTTTCCGGAACATATTCTACCTCTATTTCCTTGTTATGAATGGCAGATGAGACATAAAGCCCGCAAAAACAGGCCCCATAGTCTTCTAAATCCGGGGCCCTGTAAACGCAGGGGCAGATAATGTCTTTATCTTTTTCTCTGTCGCTGCAGGCAAGCCGGCAGGGACAGGCCATGTACCCATATCGGTCTTTATTAAGTAAAAGAGATTCAAGTAATTCAAAAACAAGCTCTTTGTCTTTATTAAAATAGATTCCTTTAGCTTCCTGGGATTTTTTCAGGGCTGCATATAATTGTTCAACTTTCATCTTTGATCCCCAAAGCCTCCTTAATCTGTTTTTCTTTATAACCAACAATAACGGTATTATTTATTTTAACGGTGGGAAAGGAACAACGGGGATTAAGGGCTTTGATATCTGCTAAAATCGCTTTTCTTTCATCCCCTTCAAGATCATCTACCTGGATATAGTCATATTCAACATTGCATTCAGAAAGCAGTCGTTTAGTCGATTTGCAATGGCTGCATGTGCTCAAGGCATATAGTGTTGGCTTTTCACCGGCCATTTGTTTCTCCTTTAATAGTGAACATTATCAAAAAAGTGTTTTTGTTTGAATTCAGATATTGAATTTTGCACAATTTGTGCCAGATAATCAAGTTTAAAGTAAGCTTTAAGAAATCTTTTAAAATTCCTTTAAAAAATATTGTGTTTATGTTGGTCTGGATATTGCTATAAAATTTATAATATTTAATAATTAACGGTAAAGACTTTCAAATGGAACAAATATGATAAAAAATATTCAAATGGTTGATTCACGAATACTATTTAATTCAGATAAATAATGGGAGGAAAAATGGGTAAAGTTTTAATTATTTATGCAACAAGAACTGATGAGACAAAAGGGATTGCTGATTTGATCGGAGAAGGGGTTCGCCTTGCAGGACAAGAAGCAGAGGTGAAAAAAACAAGTGAGATCAAATCTGAAGAAGATATCAAAGGATATGATGGTTACGTATTTGGTTCATCAACCTACCATGGTGAAATGATTACTTCCATGAAACAGATTTTATTTATTTCGGAACGAGCCGAGCTTGAAGGAAAACCTGGTGGTGCCTTTGGTGCCTATGGCTGGAGTGGTGAAGCTCCGGGAAGAATATATGACACCATGGAGCATATTTTTAAGATGAAAATGGTTCCCGGCGGTCCTTTGATGCTCAAAGCAAGTTGGGTTGAGGGCGGTCTTAAGGCATGCCAGGAATATGGAAAAAATATTGCAGCCATGATTTAGGAAAAGATGAATGGATAATAAAACATTGATACTGGCCTGCTCAGATTGTGGTGCCAGAAATCGCATACCAAAGGCGAGGATTGATGAAAATCCCAAGTGCGGGAAGTGTCAATCGGTTTTGCCGGTTCAAAATTTAAGTCTCCCGGTCGTTGTGACAGATCATACCTTTGACCGGGAGGTTTTAGGCTCCTCGCTGCCGGTTATGGTCGATTGCTGGGCGCCCTGGTGCGGCCCATGCAAAGCCATTGGACCGATTGTGGATGAATTGGCAGTAAAATATCGGGCCAGAGTAAAAATTGCTAAACTGAATCTGGATGAAAATTCTATGATTGGTTCAAGATATGCCATTTCCAGTGTGCCGACTCTGTTACTGGTGAAAAATGGTAAAATTGTTGATAAGCTCATTGGCGCTTTGCCAAAACAACAGATGGAATCAGCAATTGCAAGAATTTTATGACCTGGATCGCAACTTGTTTATTCAATGGCTCAATCAGGAATGGGACATAGAATTTCATTCAATATGTGATGATGTCAATATCCAGGGGAGCTCGGAGAGAGCTGTTTCCCGGGCAGTGTTTGAAGATACCCAAGGCCATCGGTTTTTTATTGAAAAATTTGATCGTAAAAAATATCAACTTCGATTGAACGTGGCCCGGGTTGTAGACTTTTTGAATCAAAATGGATTGAAACAAGCATTGCCATACAAGACATCCAATCATGGATTGTTCTTACCGTTTTATAAAGATGCCTGCTACCAGATCTCGGATTTTCTGGACAGTACGGGAATTAAACAACCTGATTATCTGTCGTCAGCCATCATGGGCGAAAGCTTTGCGCTTTTTTTAACCTGTCTGTCCAAAGCATCTGTAGGTATTGAAAACCTTCTGGCATTTCAACCGTTTTCCATTAAGGTTTATATTTATCAATTGTTCAGTCAAATGAAAAATCATGATAATATGGTTTATAAACAATTTTTGCCTGTGTTGGAATTTTTAGAAAATAATTTTATGAACGTGCATGACCAATTACCTTTATCCTTTTGTCATGGTGATCTGCACCCATTGAACGTGATCTGGAATAATGATAAGATCGGGGCTGTTATTGACTGGGAATTTACAGGGATAAAACCTGACATCTTTGATGCTGCCAATCTTGTGGGATGCGCTGGAATTGAAAATCCAAACGGGTTTGGAATGCCGATGGTGATCAGTTTTATTAACCGGGTAAAGGCAGACACGCTTTATAGTGATAAGGGATGGCAGTTTTTCCCTGAATATATGTTGGCATTAAGATTTGCCTGGTTATCTGAATGGTTGAGAAAAAAAGATATGGAGATGATCCAGATGGAAGAGGCCTATATGCGAATTCTTATGGATAATATGGATGTTTTACGAAAGGGCTGGGGAATTTGAATTGTCAGGACCAATTTTGTCTAAGCATATACCGAGATTCCACAACAAAGCTGGGCAGGGTGAATCGGCTTCCAAAATGGAAATTTATTTTTGAGTGAGTCCTTAGTGTCCGGTTCAATATTATAGCAAAGGTCTGTTATAAAAAAGGGGAATGATATGATTCAAGGATTGAGTGCAAACGCCTTGCAGAAAATGATCAAAGAGGAAAAAGAAAATCAATATCTGATTGTTGATGTTCGGCAGTCAGAAGAATACCGGCTGGACCATATCCCGGGGTCTGTGAATATTCCCCTCCCTGAAATTCAGTTTGATCCCTATATTTTTGATGATGACAGAAAAGTGATTTTTTGCTGTACAAGAGGGCCTAGATCAAAAGTTGCCGCGATATTTGTGTCAGAAGTTGGATATGATGAAAATAAATTGTTTTATCTTAAAGAGGGTCTGTTTGAATATACAGGGGAAATTCTTTTGGAAATGCCAAGAGTAGATCTGTTTTACCAGGATATCAATTCATATGCAATCATGGAAAAAGCCATTGATTTTGAGAATGGCGCATTTCGATTTTATACCCTTGCAAAAGAGAAATTGATCGGCACAAATATTTATCCAATCATGGAAAAAATGGCTAAAGATGAGGTTGCCCATGGTAAATCAATTTATAATCGGTTAAGAAAAATCGAGAATGTTGACATGGATTTTGAAGCATATTTTAAAACCTGTAATGGTCAGGTTTTAGAGGGAGGAAAATCTTTTCGTGAAATTAAGGAGTTTCTTTCCAAAGGATCATCAAATCCCTGCATGGATATCCTTGATTTCGCTATTGAACTTGAATATTGCGCTTATGATCTGTATAAAATCATGGCTGAAAATTTTAAATCTGAACATATCAAAGACATATTTTTCCAACTGGCCCAGTCAGAAAAAAAACACCTGGACCAGATGATTAATGCATTAAAATTGTGTGCCCAATAGCTTGAAATAGAAAAAAGAATAATGGCTTGAAAAAATATTTTCTTTTGTTTATTATCCATTAATAAGATTTTCAAATTGGGTCATTTTTTCTTATTTTTATTTGACACACTATTGTCTAGTTAAGTTCAAGGTTTAATTGTTTCACTTGAGACATGTGTGTTGCTTTCTATCGTATCGTTTTTGTTTTGCACTATGTAATGATCAACAAAAAACTGGTTTTAAATGGTTATGTAAGAGTTTTTTTTGTGTTTGACTTCATTGGTATGATGTTTGCTGTTACCCAATTTAAATATAAAATTTCCTAATGTTTGGGGAGTAACAAAAAATGATTGAAGCAAAAAAAAATATGAAAAAACGAATTCAACCATCCAATGCATATGTCGCAATAAAAGCTCAAAATGAGATTTATTATCAAATGGCATCCATATTCAAGGTTATCAATCATGACAAGGGAAAATTGTCCCAAAAAATTGTCAATAAATATCTGTCTGATCATTCATCTGAAATTTTTCTGGAAGAATCTAATTAAATTGAATATAAAGTAAAACAACGTGATTAATAATTTTAACTGGGCTGAACTATTATTTTTTTAGTTTTAGCAAATAGAAAAACATTTAACATAAAGGGGAGAAAGCAAAATGGCTGAACAACTTGGCATTTATAAATGCGGCAAATGCGGCAATATAGTACAGGTCCTTCATTCAGAAAAACCACCGGTAATGTGTTGTGGACAGGCTATGGATCGTTTGGTTGAGAATACCATTGATGCAGCATTGGAAAAACATGTTCCTGTGATTGAAAAAACAGAGGGTGGATATCTGGTAAAAGTGGGCAGCGTTGCTCACCCCATGGGTAATGATCACTATATTGAATGGATTGAGCTATCTTCAGACGATGACATGTTTGTACAAAGACAGATGTTGACGCCTTCAAGTGCGCCACAAGCTGCATTTAAAACCGATGCTGTCAAGGTTGTTGCAAGAGCCTATTGCAATCTCCATGGTCTCTGGAAAGACTGATACGATCAAAGAAGTGCAAGTTAGTGTTTCTGATCAACCACAAGTTTAAAAGTTGAAATCCCCCCAAATGACTGAGTCATTTGGGGGGATTTGTTTAAATCGATGCCAAAAAGATGTAGTGTTCAGATAATTTATCGGCCAGAAGCCTGATATGTTTCATCTCTTCTTTGATAATGTCATCAATTTTTGATTGTCCTGATTTTTTAGGAATTAATTCTTTCATTCCAAGGTAAAATGCAATGGAATCTTTTTCTGCCTGGATAGCGCATCCCAAAATACTTTTGAATGTATTATCAGGCTCCTCTTTTTTAAAAAAGACCTTTGTGTCTGCCAAGGCTTTTAAATAAAGGGCATTCTCATCATCCGGATCAAAGGTGGTCGATGCCATTGCGTCCTCATTTAATTCTTTTTGCATACTGCTAAAGGTCAATTCATGAGCATCTTCCATTGCTGCCAGTTCAAGAAGAAAGGATTTCTGGTTTTCTTTGTCTAAATGCTGAGCCGCATCACGATAAAAGATAGCACCATTTTGTTCAATTTTTATGGCCATTTCAAAAATATCATTGGCGTTAAATTCGTTGGGCATTTTTCCTCCAGTTCATATTAAATTATGAATGAAACTGATATGGTTAATATTTCTCAAGAGAAAATAATATCTCCTGAGTCTTTTTTTTAATAGTCAAATTCAACACGAATTCTTTCTTTTAATGCCTTGGCAATTTTTACACCCAGATCAAAACAACGTTGAAGATCATCTTCATCTGGAACATATTGGACTTTAATACCATCATCAATGATGTCGAATTTCATTTCTAAAAATTCTTTGTTTAGAATTTTAACTGCTTCTCCACTCCATCCATAGGAACCAAATGCTGCGGCTATTTTATTCTGGGGTCTTAACCCTTTTATATAGGTCATGACATCGGCGATAACCGGAAAAATACTATTGTTCAATGTGGGGGAACCAACTGCAATGGCACCGGCATCAATGATTTCAGTCATAATATCGCTTCTGTGCCATTTGCGTGTGTTCATTAATCGGACATGGATCTCTTCAGATTCAATTCCGCTGGTAATGGATCTTGCCATTTTAGTAGTGCTGTCCCACATGGAGTCAAAGATGACAACCGCTTTTCTGGTTGGTTCCTGTCTGGACCATTGATCATAGGCCTGGATGATTTTAGATGGGTTGTCCCTCCAGATGATGCCGTGATCCGGACAAATCATGTTGATGGTCAGATTCATTTTGGCAACATCTTTTAACAATGCCTGTACCCTGGGGGAAAAGTGAAGCAGAATATTGGCATAGTATTTTCTGGCGTGGGGAATGATCTCGTCACCGATTTCATCATCAAAGAATTTATCCCCGGAATAATGCTGACCAAAAGCATCACTGGAAAACAGGATGCCGTCTTCAGCCAGATAGGTGAACATACTGTCCGGCCAGTGAAGCATTCTTGTTTCAAGAAATGAAAAGGTTCGATTGCCGATTTTAAGTTCTTCTCCACTGCCCACAACCTGGAAGTTAAAGTCACGGTGAAAATGACTTTTCAGGTTTTTAGCCCCCATTTTTGAACAATACAAAGGTTTGTCCGCTCCGATTTTGTCCATGATTTTGGGAATACCACCCGAGTGATCCATTTCCGTATGATTACTGATAAGTATGTCAATTTTTTTTGGATCAATGATCCGACTGATATTGGACAAGAGTTCATCTGTAAATTTTTCTTTTACTGTATCAATGAGGATATTTTTTTCACCCAGCACCAAAAATGAATTATAGGTCGTACCCTCGTATGTAGAGTAGCCGTGGAAATCACGGATATCCCAGTCACGGCATCCGACAGAATAGATCCCATCAGCAATTTCAATGGGTTTATACATGTGTTATATTTCTCCCTTGTTAAAAATTATTCCATTTTTTCTTCATAAAAAAGGTTTTAACTTGAACTATATTATTATAGTATAAGGTGCTTTAAGTCAACGATCACCCACATAGACAGGGGCCAATTATTATAATTAAGATGAATCCGGATATATATACAAAAACAACCCGTATCAATGCTCCGGTTGAGACTGTGTTTGACTGGCATGAAAGAAATGGTGCGATTCAGCGTTTAACCCCGCCATGGGCACCACTGAAAATGCTCTCCAGAGAAGGCAAAGGGGTTAAAAAGGGTGTAAAGGTCAGTTTTAAACTTTATATATTTAAAATTCCCATGATCTGGAAAGCAGAACACATTGCCTATGAAAAAAATAAAATGTTTAAAGATCATCAGACAGCCGGGCCTTTTTCCAAGTGGGTCCATACCCACCGGTTTATCAAGGTGGACGATCAAAGTTGTATCATGGAGGATGAGGTGGATTTTAAACTGCCGTTTGGTTTCTTAACCCGGCCCTTTTACAATCATGCAAGAAAAGAGTTTGATCGCATGTTTAATTATCGACACAAGATCCTTAAATATGACCTTGAAAATCATGTGGGAAAAACTGAGAAAAAAAGAATTTTAATATCCGGTGCCAGCGGCACCATCGGAAGTATCCTGGTCCCTTTCTTACAAACGTGTGGACACGAGGTTCTCCAGCTGGTGCGTGATACAAAGAATCTCAAAAAGGATCAGATCTTTTGGGACCCATACAAAGAAATTCTTGATCTTGAATCTGCAGGACCGTTTGATGCGGTGATCAATCTGAATGGGGTGGATATCTCAAGAGGACGCTGGACCAAAAAACAGAAAAAGAAAATCTTGGATTCCCGGGTGATTTCTACCCGCTTGATAGCCGAGACCATTGCAGGTCTTCCTCAAAAACCAAAGGTGTTTATCTCTTCTTCAGCCATTGGTTTTTACGGTGACAAAAAAGAGGAAATACTGACAGAGCAATCTCAAACAGGCGAATGTTTTATTTCAAACGTCTGTGATGAGTGGGAAGCGGCATCCCTTGCATCTCACGATGCTGGAATCAGAACGGTTCAACTTCGAATCGGAGTGGTGTTGACCCCTGCCGGTGGTGCTTTGAAACGAATGGAACCCGCATTCAGGTCTGGTTGCGGCGTCAGGCTGTCCCATGGGCAGCAATACATGAGCTGGATCAGTATGGAGGATGCACTATCCGGGATTCTCCATATATTGAACCATGAAAAAATTCAAGGATCGGTCAATTTGACAGCCCCTAATCCTGTCACCAACCAGGAATTTTCCAAATGTCTGGCCCAGGTTTTTTCTAAAAAAGTATTTTTGGTTATGCCTAGATTTTTAGCTTTTCTTTTGTGGGGGGAAATGGGCATGGAAACCCTTTTGGCCAGCGCAAAAGTTGAACCGGCAAAACTATTGGACACTGGATTTTCATTTCAGCATGCAACACTTTTACCGGCATTGAAAGCTATGCTGGGTCGATGACTTGTTTATTAAATATTTTTAAAGGTCTTATTATTATTTCAATCGGATATTGCAAATATGAATTATAGATTAAAGATACTTTTTTCAGTATTAATGATTACCGCACTTGCTTTTGGTTTTATTAATATTTATTTCCCATTAGAAAATTATAGTTTTGAACGGCTCCATATTTTTTTATTTAACCTTTGTACAGGTGGAAGTATTCTATTATATTACACCCAGGGCCGGGTAAAGGTTTCTAAAACAGTTCAATTTTTTTTTATAGGGTCGCTGATCTACGCTTTTTCTGCTTTTTTTAAAGTCTATCCAATTACCATTCTTATTTCTGTTTTGCTTTTTGTATTGGTGGAAAAAGTCAGAATTGAAAAATTTTCTCTTGTTCCCATCCAATTTTTAAAGTCAAAGGTATCAGTGTCACAAAAATTTCACCAGGCCTCTTTGCTCTGTCTGTCAATTGGTATTATCATGGCAAGTCTGGTGATCCTGAATAATGAGTATTTCAAAATTGTGACCATGGCAAAGTTGACACTCAATACCTTTTTTCTTGGATTTTCTTTTCCCTTATCTTTGATAACGCTGTCCCTTGTTTTTTCCAATCTTAAAAAGGTTGAAGGCTCATCATTAAAAGCATTGATGGAGGTTTGTTTCTGGACCATTACCCTGGGGGTGATCATCTTTTTCGGGTTTATTTTATTTGAAAAATTTATTCCTCAGATTTTTGTGACTTCAGCTCTCTTTATGGCAGTGGTTACCGTCTTTTACCTGTACGCGAAATTTGCCGATAAAATACAGCAAAAATTGTTCTTAACTTCAGGAATCGGTTTTTTGATCCTAACAGCCATTTCCGGGATTGTATATATTTTGATACAGATGTCCGAGGGATATGATCCTGAGAAAACAAAATGGCTGTTGCAAATGCATGTTTTTGCTTCTCTTTATGGATGGAATTTATGCGGCCTGTCAGTGATCTGCCGATTTGATGATTTCCCCATAAAACTACACTCGCCCACCGTGATTTTTATCCATTGGCTGACAGCTGTTGTTCTTGCACCAATGGGTGTTTTTTATGGATGGTTTGCTATTTCGGCTATTCTTGGATATGCTTTTATCACACTGACCTTATTTTTCAGCAGTAACAAAGAGAAAGAGATCACATGAACAATCTTGAAAAAGTGAATCAGTTTTTAAGCCTGTTTCCCGGCCACTCAAAAGTCCTTGTAGTGATTAATGCAGATCCTGATGCCATTGCCAGTGCCATGGCCATCAAGCGAATATTATGGCGAAAAGTAAGTGAAGTCGTTATTGCCCATTTTAATAAAATCAGCCGGCCTGACAATCTGGCTATGATCACCTATACCGAATCCGGGCTGGTGCCTTTGGATGACATAAAAAAAGAAGAGTTTGATCTTTTTGTGATTGTGGATTCCCAGCCGGATCATAATGAACGGTTTTCAGAATTTCAATTTGATGCCATTATCGACCACCATCCGCTCACATTTGATAAAGCCGGGTTTGTGGATATTCGGCCGCATTACGGAGCTTGTTCCACTATCCTCACCGAATATATCAAGTCTAAAAAGATGAAGCCGTCTGCAAAGTTGGCTGCTGCCCTGATGCTGGGGATTAAAACCGATACATCTGGTTTTACCCGTGAGGCCAGCTTAAAAGATATCCGGGCTTTTCAATATTTATATGGGTTTGCAGATAATAATATTGTGACCAAGGTTGAACGAGCAGCCTTGACCACGGAAGACCTTGAGTTTTTAGGCAAAGCCATCAAAGGACGGCAGGTCCTGAATAACCGGGTTTTTTTTCATGCAGGCAATATTTTAAAACCGGATGAGCTGGTGATGGTGGCTGACTTTTTTTTAACCCTTGCCAGAATAAACTGGAGTGTGATTTCAGGGGTATATGAAAAAAAGTTGATTATTATCATGCGAAATGACGGTCTTAGAAAAGGAGCCGGAAACACTGCAAAAGAGGCTTTTTCTGAGTTTGGCTCTGCCGGCGGGCATAAGACCATGGCAAGGGCGGAACTGGATATGAGAAAAATTCGCAAAGAGATTGGTCGTGTAAATAAAAAAAGGCTTGGTCGATGGATTATATCGAGGATTGAACAGACTGCCGGCAAGAAGATCGAATAAATATATTTCAAAGAATCATACAAGGGTTTTATTGACCTTCTATCAGTATCTTGCAAAGGTGTTCACTTAAAAACATGATGGCTTCAATATCCAGATGCTGGACAATGGTGTCATCAAACATGAGTTTAATCTGTGCATCAAATCCGTCTTCAGCATTCCAGAATAAAAGAGTGACTGGTACTTTGGGGAAAGCAGAAAACAGATAGGCAAGATCACAGGCCTCATAACGTTGAGTGACATTGATTCCACCAGATTGTTCACATGCGGTAAGGAGCTTTTCTTTTTTATTGCTAAAGGCCTTGATCAAAGGTTGTTCCACCTGGTCAATCATTGAAACAATTTTGGATGTGGTATTGGGAAATTCCTTAAAGCTTCTCATCTTTCCTGATGGTAATATGCTGCCGCCATGGGCCATATGAATATAGACAAAGGTTTGTTCATTTCGGGACAGCTCTTTGCCGGATTCATCACAGATTTTATCTTTGGTGATGTGGATGGTTTTATTAAAATAAGGTAAAAGGATTTTTTCATTCTTGTTATCGGCTTCAAGCTTCCCGCCAATACGGTCAGCAATATCAGGCAGTGTCATGGACGCAGATTTTTGCCTGGCTAATTCCAGCGCTTCCTTGGCCATATCTTTTTTCAGCCACATGCCTTTTTTATATTGCTCTTCCAATTCAATCTGTGCTGCTTTCAACACATCTTTGGCAATATGGGGGCAGTTTTTTAATGGAAGTTTTTCTGAAACCACCATACCTGCAAAAGCAATACAAGTGAGGAACCCGCAATCTTTGCAATTGGTTTTAGGCAATACTTTACTATACAAATCAACAACCGATAGAGCCATGGTGATTCCTTTAAAGGTCAACCGGGCAGATCAATTATTTGCCCGGTTGACATATGGTTTATTGCTTTTTATTCTTTTTCAAAATCCTCTTTGGCTGCACCACAGATCGGGCAGCACCAGTCTTCAGGAAGATCGTCAAAGCTTGTTCCCGGGTCAATGCCGTTGTCCGGGTCTCCATTGGCGGGATCATACACATAACCACAAGGTTGGCATACATATTTGTCCATACTAAAATTCTCCTTTTTTTAAGTGGATTAATGACATACTATTTTGAACATTCATATTTATTATCAGTAAGCTTCATCCATATCAAGATCTTCTTGAGTAATGGGGTTTTTAAAAAAATGATAGGCCCATACCTGGTAGGAAATGACAATAGGTATAAAGACCAGTACAACTCCAAGCATGATTTTAAGGGTTAAGTGGCTGGATGAGGCATTAAAGGCTGTCAGGGAAAAGGCTTTGTCCATATTTGAAGGAAAAAGTGCCGGGAAAAGTCCGATGATACCAAAAAAGGTGGCACCCACAATGGTCAAAGCTGATGCAAACCAGGCTTTGAACCATGCTTGCCTGGCTGAAAAAAAACGGGTGGCAAACAAAGCTGCAACCGTGATCAGAATGACCAGAAACAATGCCGGGGTTTTAAAGTAATTGGCATATAGATTGGTTGCAAAATAGCTGTATACAAGAAATGCCACAGCCACAGGGACAAGGATCAACCAGTTTGTCCGAGAAACAGCAATAGCCCTTTGCTGGAGTTCATCCCGGGTTTTAATGGTCAGCCAGTTGGCGCCATGTTGGATAAACATAAGCACAAAGAAAAGGCCGCCCAAAAGACCGTATGGATTTAATAACTTTAAGGTATTTCCATGATATACGCCTTGGGCGTCAAAGGGAATGCCCGCAAAGATGTTGGCAAATGCCACGCCAAAAAGAAGGGCAGGTAAAAAACTGCCTAGAAAAATACAGGTATCCCATAGTTTTCTCCAGCCGGGGCTGTCAATTTTTCCTCTGAACTCAAAGGCCACCCCTCTGAAAATAAGTGCAAAAAGAATCAACATTAAAGGTGTATATAAAGATGAAAACATGGTGGCATAAACTTTGGGGAATGCAGCAAAGGTCACACCGCCTGCGGTGAGCAGCCAGACTTCATTACCATCCCACAAAGGGCCTATGGAGTTGATCATGATCCGTTTGTCCCGGTCGGTTTTTCCAATAAACGGATAGATGGTGCCGATCCCGAAATCAAATCCGTCTGTCATGAAAAAGATAGCCCACAAAAGTCCCCACAAGAAAAACCATATAGATTGCAGTTCCATTTTTTACTCCTTTAGTTGGTTGCGGCCTCCGGGCCTTTTTTAACATATTTGGCCATCAGATAAAAACCAACAGCACCCAGAAGGCTGTATACAGCGATAAAGCCGATCAGGGAAAATAATACCTGGCTACCGGCAATGGGTGAGGCTGCTTCTGCGGTTTTAAGCAAGCCATAAACGATCCAGGGCTGCCGGCCCACTTCTGCCACTACCCATCCGGATTCTATGGCGATATAGGGTAGAGGGATGGCAAAGAGCATCAGTTTTAGATATCCGGGATTTTCCAGAAGATTGTTTCTCTTAAACCATCCGTAAACGGTCAAAAGAATTAATACCGTGCCGATTCCAACCATGGTTCTGAAAGCAATAAAGGTGCGCAGAACCGGGGGGCGCTCATCTTTGGGAATATCCTTAAGCCCGACAACCGGGGCATTAAAATCATGGAACCCTAAAAAGCTTAAAATACCGGGGATTTTAATAAATTCAAATAGATTTTTTTCCTGCTCTTCGCTGGGTAATGCAAAAAGAACAATCGGAGCCTGGGTCTGGGTTTCCCAATGGGCCTCCATTGCAGCCAGTTTGGCCGGCTGGGTTTTAGAGGTATTGACTGCATGAAAATCACCCCCTATGGCAACAAAGATGGAACAGACAAGTCCGACCGTCAATGCTATTTTAAATGATCTGGTAAACAGATCTACGTTCTGATTTTTTAAGAGATGGTATGCCGAGATCCCCATGATAAAAAAGGCAGCCAATAAAAGACCGGATGGTAACACATGGAATATTTCAAGAATACCATGGTAATTAAAGAGTACCGCAAAAAAATCAGTCAGTTCTGCTCTTCCGTTTCGAATCGTATACCCAACAGGGTGCTGCATAAACCCATTGGCGGATAAAATAAAAATACCGGATATATTACTGGCCGCTGCCACCAGCCACATAACTCTGGCGTGGGCCATTGCAGACAGACGTTTCCACCCAAAAATCCAGATTCCGATAAAGGTTGATTCAAGAAAAAAAGCCACAGATGCTTCAATGGCCAGAAGAGAACCAAATACATCACCAACATATTCAGAATACCTGGACCAGTTGGTCCCAAATTGAAATTCCAGGGTGATGCCGGTAACAACACCCAGGGCAAAGTTAATGAGAAAAAGCTTGCCCCAGAATTTGGTCATTCTCAAGTAGACCTCTTCCCCTGTTCTTGCATATTTGGTTTCCATATAGGCAATCAATATGGATATGCCAAGGGTTAAGGGTACAAAAAGAAAATGAAACATGGTTGCTGTGGCAAATTGTAGTCTTGATAGAAAAACTGGGTCCATAAATGCCTCCAATTGAGGTTGCTCTTATTTGTTAATATTAGGCATGTATCTTAATTTGTATTATCTGTTGTTTATTTAAAAAAATATTTAAATAAAAGAGCAAGTAGTATGCCATAAGAGATAAAGGAAATAGTAAACCTGTTAAATACTGAAAGATGTTCTTACAATAAAAGATTCATCTTCTTATAGCAAGAGCGTTTCCATATTTATTAAAAGTTTTTAAACATAAATTTGATTAAAATTGACATTGTTTTTTTTAAAACAATACCTGTGGGGAAAATACAAAAATGAAACAGATTTGTTTCAATAAAATGAGACACAAGAAATATAATCTATCCCGGACTTTAAGCCCCCAGATAAGCTTTTTTAACATCCGGGTTATTGAGCAGTTCATCAGCCGGGCCTTCCAGCACAAGAGAGCCGTTCTCTATAACATATCCGCGCTGGGCAAATTTTAAAGCCAGCCTGGCATTTTGCTCCACCAGCAGGATGGTGGTACCCAGTTTATTGATTTCCTTTAATGCATCAAACATCTCCATCATCAGCAAAGGGGCCAATCCCATTGACGGCTCGTCGAGCAGCATCAGTTTCCGGGCGCTCATATATCCTCGGCCCACGGCCAGCATCTGCTGTTCACCGCCGGACAGGGTTCCGGCCAGCTGGTCTTTTCTTTCTTCAAGCCTGGGAAAAAGATCAAATACCCATTTTCTGTCCTTGTTAATCTGGTCGGGATCTTTTCTGGCAAAACAGGCCAAAATTAAATTTTCAGTTACAGTGAGGTTGCCAAAAATTCGGCGGCCTTCCGGCACATGGGTGATTCCCAATTTCGACACCACCTTGTCAGTGCTGTACTGAAGGATATCTTCTGTGTTAAATTCCATAATTGATCCGGGTTCAGCCGGTACCATCCTGGAAATTGCTCTTAAAGTGGTGCTTTTTCCAGCCCCATTGGCACCGATGATGGTTACAATTTCACCGGCTTCAACATTGAAATCAATCCCATGAAGCGCTTTGATGTTTCCGTAGGAGACTTTTAAATTTTTTACATTCAGCTGCATCAGGTCAAATCCTCCTTGCCAAGATAAGCTTCAATGACTTGCGGGTTATTCTGGATCTCTTCAGGCGGTCCCTCTGCAATGATCTCACCAAACACCAGGGTCTGAATATGCCGGCACAAATCCATGACAAACTTCATCCGGTGTTCAATCAGAAATATGGCCACTTTGAAATCTTGGTGAACCTGCTGGATGATTTTGATCATCTGGCCCAGTTCATCCGGGGTCATACCGGCGGTGGGCTCATCAAGAAACAATATTTTCGGGTTGGTGGCCATTGCTCTTGCCATTTCCACCCGCCGCTGTGCTCCATAGGGCAGGTTGGTGACCATTTGGTCTGCATGCTGTTTGATATCAAACAGTTCCAGCAGACGGTATGAATTTTCCTCAACCTGTGCTTCCTGTTCCCTGCATTTTTTTGTATTAAAAAATGATCCGATCAGGCCATAGGAAAGTTGTGAATAATGGGCCATTTTGATATGATCCAGGACATTCATATGCCGCCACAGCGCCAGGTTCTGGAAGGTCCTGCCCAGGCCCTTGGCTGCGATTTCATTGGTCTCAAGCCCTTTGATATTGTTCCCTTCAAGTTCAATAGACCCTTGTGTCGGGGTATACACCCCTGTTATCAGATTAAATATGGTTGTTTTTCCAGCACCGTTCGGGCCGATCAGCCCTATTATCTGTTCGGATTCGATGTTCAGGTTATAATTATTAACAGCCCTCAATCCGCCGAAATAATGCGTCATCTGGTTTACATTGAGTAGTGCTGTCATGGTTAAACTCCCTCTTGTTTCTTTTGCCCGGTCTTATATTTAGAACACAACATTTTCTTCACATTAAATTCCTTAAAGGAGACCAGGCCATATGGCCTGTAAATCATAACAAATATTAAAATCAGCGGAATAATAATCCATTTGAAAAGCTCAAGGGGTCGCAATGCTTCGCCGAGAACATTGATGCTCACCGCCCCGACAATGGAACCGATAATCGAGTTAAGGCCGCCAAAATAAACCATGGCCAGAATCTCTGCCAACCGGTTGATGCTGAACATTCCGGGATTGATATAGGCCAGGACATGAGCAAACAGACCGCCTGCAATACCGGCCCAGAAAGCGCCGAACATAAAAGAAGTCATTTTTGTTTTCCGGGTTTGAACTGTCATGGATTCAGCAGCGGCTTCATCGTCCCGGACCGCATTCAGTGCTTTTCCCATGATAGAGGTCACAAAATTATGAACCACCCAGATACAAAGCATGGTCCAGAAAAAGATAATGGGCAATGGTGCAAAGTCGGGTTGTCCGCCCATGCCCCGGGCCCCGCCAATGACATCTAAATTTTCAACTGCACTTTTTATTATAAACATAAAAGCCAGAGAAATTATGGCCAGATAATCGCCCCGGGTTCGAAAGGACGGGATGGCCACAAGCAAAGATCCAATGGCAGCGGCCGCACCGCCTGCCAGAAGCGCTATGGGAAAGAACCATGGTCCAAGCGCCGGCGGCAGCAAGGCGGCACCAAAGATTTTATCGTCGGTGAACAGCAAAAGAGTAAAAATGGAAGACACATAGGCGCCCAATGCCATAAACCCGGGATGAGAGCAGCAGAATTCACCCTGATATCCGTTAATGACATTGATGCTCACTGTTAAAATTATCGAAATCAAGGTCAATTTGACCACCAGTACCCTATAATCATTTATGCCGGCCCACAGATGCAAGACACCATAAAAAAGGATCAGGTGAATCAATGCCGAGAGCCAGAGTGGTATCTTTTCCATGGCAGCAGCAATGGGATTGGTGATAAATGTGGATATTTTTGCGACAAAAAGTATTGGAATCACATAGACTATCAGATCATATCCCACGGCACCGGGTATCATCATAGGATCCTTAAGCATGATCAATGCACCGAACAAGACGGGTATTTTGGGCAGTCCCAGGTAGTATGAAATATGATCATACCCCAGGTAATACTCGATTAAAACGGCTGTAAAGGTTCCCGCCATCCATCCGAGCATGGGTACATTTGAAAAAAAATTTATAAATTTTCGTACAAATTCCATGAATGTTTCCTGTATTTAAACCATTGGCATATTAGAGTCTTAATTTTGTGCTGTGCTCCATTCCGAAAAATCCCCTTGGCCGGTAGGTCAGGATAAGAAGAATGATGGAATAGGCGATCAGATCCCTTAGGGTTGAAGGAAAAATCGTTGCCACAAATATTTCAATAAAGCCTAAAAGATAGCCGGCAAGGGCTGCGCCCTTAATCGACCCCCGACCTCCTAGGATAGCGGCAACAAAAGCTTTCCAGCCGATAATTACTCCCATATACGGATCGAGAATCGGGTAGGCCTGGCCGTATAGGATTCCGGCAACTGAAGCCAAGCCTGCACCCACTGCAAAGGTCAGGGGTGCGATAATATTTATGGATACACCCATTAAAGGAACTGCCAGAAAATCGTATGACATGGCCCGCATGGCCATTCCCCACTTGGTTTTCTGGATAAAATAATGAAGGGCCAGCATGAGCATCAGAGAGATTATGATAATCATCACTTTGACATTGGTAAAATAAACACCGCCAATATTAAACGCCACCTTTTCCATCAATGGTGGAAAATTCAACCGCGTAGCCCCAAGCAAAATTAAAATGCCGGTTTCAAAAATAATACCGATCATAAGCCCGGTAATGGCGGCTGATGCTCTGGGCGCTGATCTCAAGGGCCTGTACCCTGCGACTTCCACAAAAACACCGACCCAGGATGCCAGAAACATGGTAATTACAACCGTGGCCACAAAAATGACCGGTCCAGGCAGAATGCCTGCAAAAAGTGCAAGAAAAAGGGTTGCAATCCCAAAGCCGATATAGGTGCCCACCATGAAAATATCACCATGGGCAAAGTTAAACAGCATTAACACACCGTACACCATGGAGTACCCTATGGAGATCACGGCATAAAAACTGCCTCTCTGGAGTGCATTAATCAGGTTTTGTACAATGTATGTTACAAAATCCGTGAAAGCTTCCATTTAACAACTCCTGTTCGAATTTAAAAAAATAGCTGCCGTACACTCATGGTACGGCAGCCATTGGTTTCATAATTGGACGCCAATTATCTTAAATTATGGACAACTGGATTTGTAAAATACATTTTCACCTTTATCGTTGATTTTTACGATAACGGCACATTTTATTGGATCTCCTTCTTCAGTAAAGGTCATGTTCCCGGTAATGCCCGCAAAGTTCTTGATCTTTGCCAAAGCGTCTCTGACAGCAGTTCTGTCTTTTTCAATATTGCCGGTAAGTTTACCGGTATTTTGAATCGCCTGTTGAACCAGTTTGAGAGCGTCCCAGGTCAATGCGCCGACATCATCGGGAATATACCCGTATTTGGCATTATATCTGTCAATGAATTCTTTGGTGGCACCTATGGCACCTGAAGCCGCATAATGAGAAGAAAAGAACTGGCCATAGCAGGCTTCGCCGCACAATTGAACTAATTCTGCAGATCCCCAGGAGTCTGATCCAACAACAGGGCCTTTCCAGCCAAGATCTTTGGCCTGATTTACAATTAAGGGAACTTCATTATAGTACTGCGGGGTAAACAGAACCTGGGCATCGGATTTGATAATATCGGTCAGCTGGGATGAAAAATCCGTGTCTTTTGTAGTAAAGCTTAGAAATTCGACCACTGAACCTGGGCCATGTTTTTTCTCCCATGCTTCTTTAAATACTTCAGCCAGTCCTTTGGGATAGTCAGAGGAAACATCATAAAGCACCGCAGCTTTTGTAAACCCGAATTCTTCTGTGATAAAATTGGCAAGAACCGGACCCTGGAAAGGATCAAGGAAACAGCCGCGGAAAACATACGGTCTATTCGCAGTTGTATCCGGGTTGGTGGACCAGGGGCTGATCATAACTGTTTTATATTTGTTGGCCACTTCGCCGGCCGGAATAGCTTGTTTGGAAGACTGGGGGCCGACAATGGCCAGAACATCATCCTGGCTGATCATTTTAGTGTTGGCTTTAACCGCAGATTCTGCTTTTGACTCATTATCTTCAATAATCACTTCTACTTTGTATTTTTTACCGCCCACTTCAAGACCGCCGGCTTTTTCAATATCTTCAAGCCACATTTCAGCCGCATATTTAGATCCTTCACCGACCTTTGGTATGTCACCGGTCATGGGTGCATTAATACCGATCTTGATTATGGTCTCTCTTTTACTGAATGCCGATGGAGTAAAGACCATGGCAAGAGCAACGGCCACAAGTACCAAACTGGCTATCTTTCGCATGTTACCTCCTTATAAGATGAATTACTTTTTCCAATTGTCTCTATTTTATAATTAATTCATGTCATATTAAAAACTTTGCGCATATTTTTTGAAAATATTTTTTCAAAAAAACTAAACTTGCCGAAAATTAATTATAAAGTTTGAAACTGTTTTTGCTAATCTCACACGAGCTTAATTTATATGGAAAAACAAGGTTCAAGTAAAGGATAATAATTCGATGTGCGGCAAAATTTTTTTTTGCCGCACTAAGATTTTTTATTTTTTGGTGGCCTGGGTTTCCCATTCTTCAATTTTAGTTGTTTCATACACCTCTTCCCATCCGGTAATCATACCTGCAATATGGCTGAAAAGAGAGTGACCCGTGGTTGTCATATATATATGGATAATTAAAAAATTTAACAAAAAAAGGGCAACCAGCGTGTGTACGCCAGCTATAACCGACAAGGGCAGGATGGGGGAAATATCATTATACAGATAGTATAACAATCCAGTGGCCATCTGTATGGGAAGCAGCATAGCAGATATTCCAAGATAGGCCAGCCGTTGCAATGGATTGTGTTTTGCCCCTTTGGTTTTTTGAACCGGATGATCTTCACCTTTAAATATACCCAGAAAATAGTAGCGGGCCACTAAAAACATTTTTTTGGTGGTGGGAATATATTGTTTCCATTCCCCGGTTATCATTAACCAGAAAGCAAAAAAAGAAAACATGACCAGCCAGAAAAGGCCGATAAAATTATGAATATTCACAGCGGTCTGAAAACCTAAAAGCGTGTAGGTGCCATGAATTTCAAGACCAGTGGCGATCAGACAGATAACCATAAGCCCCTGGAACCAATGCCACAACCGTTCAAACCGTGTGTACAGGTATATTTTGATTGTTTTTTGATTGTTCATTTATTTCTCCTTTCCATTTTTGGTAAAGATTCGTCCGAGACCATGGAGGCATACACCTGCCAAAGCGCCGATGACCGAAAGCCAACCTATGGTATCCAAAATCTTTGATCTGTCTTTACCGGGCAGATATAAGCCGGAAATACTTGCAAGCCTTGATTTCTCGCGGATATGACAATCATTACATGTTAACGCGTTCTCTTTTGGTGCCACCATATGGGTAATAGGGAAAATAGATGTTGTTTCCACATAATCAAATTCTCCTGAATATGGAATGCCAATGGTTTTATTCCCGCGAACAATGGCATCATTCATGTCAAAAGTTGTCCAATAGCCGTTTTTCCCTGAAAGCAGGGGAGCCACCAGCTTTTTGTTGATTTTATCATAGGGTTGAATTCCCCGCATAACTTTAAAGGGGAAAATCCGGGCTTCAGGGTCATTTTTGTCACCCACGGGATGGTTGACCTTTACAATCCGGGCCGGATCAATGATATCGTCGGCAGTGGTACTGGTTAAAGAACCATTAAACCAGAAATATTCAGGCACGACATTTTTTTCCCATTTGAATTCGCCTTTAATGGATTTATAAATCGGTTTTCCAAAAGGGCCGTTTTCAATATAGGGTTTACCATCTTTCATTTTGCCGGCCTTGGACCAGTCCCACCACATTTTTGTGGGATTTACCCGTGCAAATTTAGGGATATGGCATGCCTGGCAGGACACCACATCGGTGTGATCATTCATTTTTGAATCATTTTTATGGGGCTCATTGCTGTGACAGGAAACGCAGGTTATTTTAGGGGCCAGGTCATCTTCAATCAAGCTTTTACGGGTCTCCACCGCAGGGTTGGTGTATATTCTGCCGGCAATATTGTGATCCACAGTGGTGTGGCACCGGGTGCATGTAAAATTTTTACCGTCAATGCCCATGTGGACATCCAGCTCTCGATTGGGTTTTGTTAAAGAAGTGTCCAGATCACCATGCTTAACACCGTCACCGCCGCCACCAAGAAAATGACAGTCTCCACAGTTTTTTCTTGTGGGAAGGGTCATTTGTGTCAGCGCATTTTTGACTTCATTTTGAATTTCCTGCATGATTTCTTTGGATTCCGGATCTTTTTTATCTTCAGCAAAGCCCTGGATATCTGTCATGGCTTCGGTAAAATTAAAACCAGATGAATTATGGCACACCAGGCAATTGACCTCACCTTTTGTGCCTTTTTTATCCCAGGCAGGGTGACAGGACAAACAGCCTTTGTCTTCCATAGCATTTCCAGATATACAATAATTATTCACAGAATAGCCTGCTTTTCCATACCGCATATCATTCTTATCTCCGGAAGCCAGCCATGTCCAGTGGATGGATTTATGAAATTGGGTCGCTGCCTCTGAATGGCAGGATAAACAGGCAGATGTGATTTCTTCACCTGATGTAAAATCCTGTTTTAATGCATCTATTTTAGCATGGTCGACAGTGGTCCACTTTTCGTTATTTTTAACAGCCTGTTTAGCCAGTTTCCGCCCCAATGATTCTTCACCGTTTTGGGGTGTGGATGCAAAAGTCGGATCAAGAAAGCCAAAAAGGAAAGCGGTTAAAATAATAGCAGTCAGGCCGGGTTTTAATGAATACCTGAATTTCATAGGTATCTCCAATGTTTTGATATAGTGGTGAAAAGGGCGGATAAAACCCCCGCCCTTTAATTAATTATTTACAGGTTGCAGGGGTTGGCGAATCTGCTGCAAACGAATAAAAATAAGAATAAATGTCATTTATATCATTATCAGAGAGGGCTGCCCAATGGGTAAGACATCCGAACTCAACAAAATTTTTGTTTTCAAAAATTTCTTTCCATTCTGCTTTTTTCTTATCAGCAGGGCTGATTTTAGGCGTCGCAGACTCTATTTCACCGGCTTCGGCACAGGCCTTGCAGACTTTACGATAGGTATATTTGCCTTTCCTGTTATTGCCATCCGGTCCGTCTTCAGCAATGGCCATGGCAAAGGGCAAAAGCACAAACATGGCGATGATCACTGTGATAAAGCTTTTCTTAAACATTATTGTTGCTCCTTATGAGAATTGGCTTGGTTACGGGGTTTTTTTAAGTGTATATGTTCCGTCAGACATGAAGTCAATTTCAGCTTCAACGTAAAACACGTCTTTTAAAGATTCTCTTTTTTCCAGAGTCATGTAAAAGGCCTCACCGCTTCTGGCACCGGTTGAGCATACATAAACGATGGGTTTGTCAGACGGGAGATCCTTGATCTTAGGTTCAAGAATTTCGACAGGGATATTGGTGGCTGTTTTAAAATGTCCTTTTTTAAATTCATCTGCATCCCGGACATCAATGAGTGTAATAGATTCCGGATTTTTTGCCATGATTTCTTTAAATTTTTCAAGATCAATAGATCCTTCAACTTCACCGGCTTTGACTGCGATGGTGTCATTGGATGCGCCATACATTTTTTTCCAGGACGGATATCCTGTACCGAAAACAGTGACATTGGTGTATCCCATTTCAAGGGCTTTGGCGGCTGATTTATGGCTCAATTTACATTTCAGACCGCCACAATAAAAAATCAGCGGCGTATTGGGATCTCTTGGCAGCTTGCCTTTTAAGGTATCAAAGTCGGTAAACGGAATGTTAATGGCGGTGGGGACATGACCTTTATTATATTGTGCAATCTGGGGTCTTGAATCAATGACCATGGCAGCATTCCCGGCAATCTGGTCAGCCACATATTCTGCACTCACAGAACCGTAATTGCCTTTTTGTGCCAGCCAGTCCGGGTATCCTTTGGCAAACACCTTTACATTGGTATAGCCCAGTTTTTCAGCTTTTTGAGCAGATTTATGACTCAGTTTGCATTTTAAACCTTCACAATAGAAAATCAAAAGGGCATTTTTATCTTTTGGCAAC
The DNA here is from genome assembly GCA_043826275.1 of Pseudomonadota bacterium. Taxonomy (GTDB): domain Bacteria; phylum Desulfobacterota; class Desulfobacteria; order Desulfobacterales; family Desulfobacteraceae; genus Desulfobacula. Next base: position 169,575 of record JBDRQO010000019.1, on the reverse strand, counting down.
AGATCTGTTTTTTTATCAAAATCAGTTAAAGGGATGCTCACAGCTCCAGGGATATGACCTTTAATATATTTGGTTTGATAAGGTCGGGAATCGATAAACATTACATTGTCAGACATGGGAATTTCCATGTGGGCATTTACAAATGCAGCATCCACGATGGAATGGAACTGCCAGGATGTATCCTCTGTTGTTTCTTGAGTCTGTGCCATTGCCAAGCCACTGATGAGTATCAGACATGCCAGTATAACAGGGGTGAATATTTTAAGCTTAAGGGTTTTCATATGGGTTCTCCTTATTTGGTTAAAGGTGTTGTTTCTTATAAAACCTGAAATTGGTTAGCCACATATATAGCAATTCATATGCCATTACTATGAATTAATGGGTAAATATTATCTATCTTACTGTATTTAAAACGTTTTATTGTTTTTCCATCAGTGACCATCTGGGGATTTTTTTCGTCGTTATTGCATGGTTGTTAATAATATGTTAACTTATGGTTAAAGGTGTTAAACAGCCCAGGAGGACAGATGGATATTAAAGAACATTGGAGAAAAATAATTGATTCTGTGCAGGACGGAATCATATTGGTGGATGAAAAGGGACGATTTCTTGCTGCAAATCAGACCGCCCAATTGATTACCGGTTATACGGAAAAACAATTAATAGGGCAGTCGTGCCGGATATTAAACTGCACAGGTTGCGCTATTATCGGCAAGGGTAAGGGAAAGGACTGGTGTGGTCTTTTTACAGAAGTTTTTATACGAGAGAAAAAATGCCTGATTACAAACTCTCGGAATCAAAATATTCCTGTTATTAAAAGCGCCACAGTTCTCTATGATGAGAATAACCAGATTGTGGGTGCAGTGGAAACCCTGAAAGATATTTCAGAAAATATTAATTATAAAAATGAGCTGGCCACTATTAAGCGTTTGTATGAAGTCGAAGACGGGTTTCATGGAATTATCGGCAGAACTCCGATAATGCAGAATCTGTATGAACATATTCAAAGTGTGGCTTCCCTGGATACACCGGTAATGATATTGGGGCCCAGCGGCACAGGAAAAGAGATGGTGGCCAAAGCCTTGTATGAAACTGGTAACAGGGCATCCAAACCCTTTGTCAAAATTAATTGTGCTGCATTGAGTGAGCATATCCTTGAAAGTGAGCTTTTCGGTCATGTCAAAGGGGCTTATACTGGTGCAGAAACAGATAGGATCGGCCGATTTGAAGCAGCACATAAGGGGACTCTCTTTTTAGATGAAATCGGTGATATCCCTCTTTCTGTACAGGTGAAACTGTTAAGGGTTCTTGAAGAAAAAACAATTCAACGAGTAGGGTCTAATACCAGTATTCCAATTGATGCAAGAATTATAACAGCAACCCATAAAAATCTTGAACAACTCATTGAACAGGGCAAATTCAGAGAAGATCTTTTTTTCAGGATCAATGTCTTCCCATTGATCTGTCCGTCCCTGAGTGAACGCAAAGATGATATTACACTGTTGATTCAGCATTTTGTCAGCCTTCATGCAGAAAAAACAGGTAAAAATATTTTTGGGATTACACCGGAAGCCATGGGTTTGATGGTGGCTTATCCCTGGCCGGGCAATATCAGGGAGTTAAGAAACGCGGTTGAATATGCTTTTGTCCTTGCCCGGGGTAAAAGCATTGGCCTTGAGCATCTTCCTGAAAAGATTACCGGCACAATGGGACAGGCCAACAAGATGGGTACGGCAATATCTTCTAATGATACCATTACAAAGGGCCAGTCCGAAAAACAGGCCCTTTGTAAGGCACTTGAACAGGCAGATGGAAATCAAACCAATGCGGCTAAAATATTAGGCATCAGTCGTATCACAGTCTGGAAGCGAATTAATAAATATGGGATAACAGTCAAATAATGAAATCCTCACTTGTTTATTTATTATGGGTTCAATCGCTATTGGTCAACCATTACCAAATGGATTAAATCTGATAGATTAAAGACTGATGGTTGCAGCATCACACGCAAGGTCAATCAGCTCGGCAGCCGTGGCCATTCTGCATGAATCTGCCAGGTCCTTTTCTTCAATAAACCGTGAAGTTGCGCAAGGGGTACACACAAGGATGGGCACCCCATGGGCCTGGAGATGGGCCAGAGAATCATCGGCAGAATCTCCGGTTGCTGCTTTTATATTTTCCGCAGCTCCTTTTCTTGCCAGATAGACCCCATCATCCAAAAGAAATACAGTCACATTTTTCCCCTTTTTCTGGGCAACGGCAGCTAAAAAAAGAGCACGGGTGGCGCGATTAGGGTTGTCTGTACCGCATGAAAGCGTGATTAAAACATTATCTGTCATGGTGAGTCTCCTTTTGTTAAGATTCGGCTAATAATAAATTATGACCAATAATGGATCAGTCATAGACTAGAATAGCAGGGTCTGTAAAGCCACAGGGTGGTACTTTTATTATACAATGGCCGATTTTATCTGCGGTCCTAAGTTAAACAAAATAGATCAGCATAGTCATTGCTTTAAATCTTAAGGATATGATAAGGAATGAGACAATTATTATTAAGGGTCAATTATGAAAAAAGAAAATATATTAGTATTTGTTCTGATTGTTATTGCTGTGCTTGGAATTGGTTTTTATTTTAAAACCAGGCCTGTCAGCCAAAAAGGAGAGCAGGCAAAAGTTATTCAGTCCAATGGAGGTCTTGTCGCTTCTGCCAAGACCTCCAATGATAAGGGCATTGACTGGAAAGAGTATTCTGACGGCACAGCCCTTGCCAAAGCACAGGGCAAGCACATTTTTTTGTATTTTTATGCAGACTGGTGAACCTATTGCAAAAAATTGGAACAGGTCAGTTTCAAAGATTCAACGATTTATAATTATTTAAATGAAAATTTTATCAGCATTCGTATTAACACAGATCATCAAAAGGCGTTTGCCATAAAATGGAAAGTTAAAGGCCTTCCTTCTTTATGGTTTCTTGAGCCGGACAGCACAAAGATCAGTAATGTTCCCGGCTATGTTGATAAAAAACAATTTTTATCCATCTTAAACTATATCCATACCAATAGTTATGGGAAAATAAGTTTTCAGGAATTTCTAAAGCAACAATAAGAATATGAACTAACAATAGGAAATAGTTAACAAGCAAGTGTTACACCCAGGTCGAAAAGGGAGCCTTGACCAGATTTGAATTATAATATCTGGGATCATGAGTGACTTCTTTACCAATCCAGTCCGGTTTTTGAAAGGTTTGATCAATGTCGTCCAACTCAATTTCAGCCACAATCAATCCTGCATTATCACCTGAAAATTGGTCTACCACCCATTCAAACCCTGCATGTTCAATATGGTACCGTATTTTTTCAACAAAGGGTTTTTCGCAAAAAAGATTTAACATCTGGCGGGCATCTTCTTGGGGTACGCTGTATTCATACTCTTTTCTGGATGCATTTACAGTTTTACCCTTGATAGTTAAAAAGGCGTTTTCACCGGATAGGCGTATCCGGACGACCATTTGTTTTTGATTCACCATGTACCCTTGAATAATCCGAGTACCATTGATCATTAAAGGGTTGGGAATGTATTTTAACAGGAATTTTTTTTCGATTTCATCGGCCATGGGGTTTTTCGCTATAATAGATTTATTTTGGTCAGCTTTTCGACCATCAGATCTTTGTTAAATGGTTTAACCACATAACCGTTACATTTTCCAGCACACGCTTTTACTGTTTCAATATCAGAATGGGAAGTGACCATCAGAATTTTAGCTTTTTTCTCTGTCCTCAGTTCATGTTCTTCTTCTATTTCCCGGATGGCTGTCAAAACCTGTGTCCCACTGATTTCAGGCATGGATATATCAAGAGTGATCAAATCATATTGGTTGTTCTCCTCCACGGCAGTTTTTACAACACTGATAGCGGCCTTGCCATTTTTAACACTGTCGCATGGGCCAAAATGATTCAATATTTTCGCCATTTTTTTTCTGCTTACAAGCTCATCGTCAACAACCAGAGTCCTCATTTAATTTATCCTCCATTGTAGATATGCCATATTTACCTGAGAATACTGTTTATCCAAGTTTGATCATCGTGTTGAATTGTAATTATTGTTTAGTGTAACGAATTTTTTTTTTAAATCAAGTTCCTTTTTACAAGGATTGACAAACAATGATCGTTTACTTGCATTGCCCGATTTTTTTGATTATTTGGACGGGATCTTTAAAATAGTGTTTTCCAACTCGATTGAATTACTTTTTAAAGCGATTTTTGAAATCAGTCCTGATACATTCAAGATTAAGCCGATAAGTATGGCTACCCCAATAGCAGAAAAATGTTTATTTTTATCTTTTGGAATCATAGTACCCAATCCATACCAGTATTAAAAATAAGTGTAAAGTCATAACACCAAAGCATACCCCGGTCTTGATGAATTTAATAGACAGGCTTTTACCTTGAAACTCAATCAATACCTTACTTGATAAATTAACCTGATTATGATAGGCGCACATATAAGAATAATATAAAACAATTGCACAAATCATTTGGACAAGCACAAACAGGAGTATATATGCTGAAAATTGGTATTATTGGTGGATCCGGGCTGGATGACCCGGATATTTTGCAAGATCCAAAAGAACTTAAAGTGAAAACTGAATATGGCGATCCGTCTTCTACGCTGATGTCTGGAAAAATTGAGAGTGTTGAGACATTAATTCTTGCCCGGCATGGACGAAAACATCAATACAGTCCCACCCAGGTGAATAATTGTGCCAATATCAAGGCGCTTCAAAAAGCAGGTGCCACTCATATTATTGCCACCACGGCCTGCGGTAGTTTAAGACAGGAAATTGACCGCGGGCATCTGGTGGTACTGGACCAGTTTATTGATTTTACACGATTTAGAAAAAATACTTTTGTTAATTCATTTGAAAACGGCCCGGTTCATACTGCCATGGCCCATCCATTTGATGACAGGTTACGACGTACAATATTCGAAACTGCAAGGCAACTTGATTTGTCAGTCCATGACAAGGGTTGTGTGGTTACCATTGAAGGTCCACGGTTTTCAACAATTGCTGAATCAAATATGTTTCGCATATGGGGCGCTGACGTGATCAATATGTCCACCGCACCAGAGGCCATGTTGGCCAATGAAGCCGGCATCCCCTATGCTGCAGTGGCCATGTCAACCGATTATGACTGCTGGAAAGAATATGAGGCACCTGTCACCTGGGATGAGATCCTTGAGGTGTTTAACCAGAATGCAGACAATGTAAAACAATTGATAGTCAAAGTGATTGCAGCTTTAAAAAATAATTGAAACTATTTTTCTATAAAGGAAAAACAATGGATTTAAAAAAGACCATCAGAAGTATCCCGGACTGGCCCATTAAAGGGGTTATTTTCAGAGACATTACCACCTTGATGCAGGATCCCGCAGCCTTTAAAGAATCCTGTGATGTTTTGTATGAACGGTATAAAAACATGGATATTGACAAGATTGTGGGTATTGATGCCAGAGGGTTTGTCTTTGGTGCTGTCCTGGCCTATAAATTAGGAATTGGTTTTGTCCCGGTCAGAAAAAAAGGGAAACTGCCCTGGAAAACCATTCAGGAATCCTACAGTCTTGAATATGGGGAAGATACCTTGGAAATCCATGAAGATGCGGTAGAAAAAGGTGAAAAAGTGGTGATTGTCGATGATTTGATTGCCACGGGCGGAACCATCGGGGCCACGGTTAAACTGGTAGAAAAATTGGGCGCCAATATTATTGAATGCGCATTTATTGTAGAACTTCCCGACCTTAAAGGAAGAGAACAGCTCCAGGGACACAAAGTGTTTGCCATTGCAGAATTTGAAGGTGACTAAGCCCGTCTCATCCAGGATTCAGCTTTCTGATGACCTGGGGAGGCATTGAACATGGAAAGGGTGTGCCACTCTTTTTAAAGCATATTGATAAAAAAGCACTTGATGCTGCTATAGTCAATATGTAAAATACCAGCAACCATTTGTTATGATTTCTTTTCAGGTATAAATATTCATGACTAAAGAAAAAACTTCACATTACTTAATATCGAGAGTTAGAGATTTGGCTTTGATTTTTGGAGTTATTTCCAGTTTGATTGGGTTTGGCCCACAAATTTTGGAGTCTCTTCACAAGTTGGTTGAGGCAAAAGGACTACACGCTCTTTACACGGCTTATGTAAATTATGGCCGTGAACTCTTTGAAAGTGAACGTTATTCTGATTCAACTCAATCCTTTGAGAAAGCTCTCGAAATAAGGCCTCATGATTTTTCTGTCCAGGTCTGGTTAAAAAAAGCACAACTGATGGATGCATTGGACAAGCTGCAGGATATTAAGAAAGAAGACATCTCTAAACTATCTTTTGATGTGGAATTTATTATTAAAAGCAATCCACCGGATATCTACCGTTATTATTACGTTCAGGGTAATATCCGATATATCTTAATGGATTTTAAAGGTGCATACGAATCATATGAAAAATCTTTAAAAGACAAGCCTGACTATGGGCGAGCACTTTCTAATTTAGGGGCTACCTTCAACGAGTTAAAAGAATATGATAAGGCGGCCAAAACACTGCAGGCTGCATTGGAATCAGGATATGTCAATAAAGAGGTTTATGGCAATCTATGTTTTGCACTCAGGAACGCAGGAAAAAACATAGATGCTGTATCAATAGCACAAGAAGGTCTTAAACATTTTTCAACAAGTGCCGCTATTTATAACGAATTAGGGATTGCTTTATATCGATTGAGCCGACTGGAAGCATCTATTTCGGCATTGAAAACTGCATGTATAATGACTCCAAAGATAGAAATTAACCTTGTCGTCCAGCGAATGACAAACATTGCCTATCCTTTAACCGACATTGGGAGAACCGACGAAGCTCTTTCGTATCTCCAACAGGCAAAAGATTTAGCACCTGAGAATATGTATATCTATTTGGCACTTGCTCATTTTTACACTATTGCAAAAGATGACGTCAAGACCGTGGAAGCTTATGAAAAATTAGGAGCCCTTGGGGGCTACCCAGATCCTGACGATCTCATCAAGTGGGCCCTGGCACTTGAGCGACTTAAAAAAACAGGAGAGGCATCCAGGATTTTGAGTATTGCGTTGGAAGTAGCAATAGAGAAGGGACAGTTAAAAGGAGTAATAAGCAGCATCAAGTCTCTTTCAATAAAACTCAGTGATCAACAACTTTTAGATCGAATTTTTGAAATAGAACTTACAAACGGGTATTGATAAAAGAAATTAAGAGATGTCGCTTCCCACGCGGGAGCGTTGAGCAATGATTGAAATACCATTGAAAAACAAAAATATTTTTCCCAAGAATGCTCAAGGCGACAATAAATATATCTATTGAAGCCATTATATTTAAGCTTTTATCCGCTACACCCCAGGGTTGGGTCCTGAACAGGGATGCCGGTGCGTTTTCGTTTCTTTTTTTTGATCTGGCACAATAAGGTTTTATAAATTGGAAATCCAGAGATCGGATCAAATTGTTTCAGGTCGGTCAGGCAATTAACATTGGCGTCCTGCCATTCTCTGGTGCCTAAAGGGCCGCCGCCACCCACTGGGGCATAGGCAAACCCGGGCATGATTTTATCAGTGACAAAGGCCCTCATTTTTACTGAGCCTCTTGGCGATTTTAGCGTTACCACATCTCCGGATTGAATCTTTCTATTCTTGGCATCTATCTCATTGATTTCAACAGCCGGATAGGGGAATTTTTTTATAAAGTCGGGTATGGCTTTTAAGCAGGATTTCATATCGGGCTTAAAAGGGCCGGTTCCCAGAATTAATGGATAGAGTTTGAATAACCTGGGGTTGCTGACAGGGGTTTCATCTGATTCTTCATACTTGGGAAGACCATCATAGCCGAATTGTTCAAGAATGGTTGATTTGATTTCAAACTTACCTGACTCGGTTTCAAACCCGGGTTTTCCATCTTCCCTGAGCAAGCCTTTTTCCCATTTTTTATAGACCATTTCATGATGAAATGTTCTTAAAACATGTTTGTCAGCCTGCATTAAATCTTCAATTGTGTATCCGGAATCTTTGAGAATATAATCCAATAGTTCCCGGGTATTTTGGGGATATAAATCGCCATATCCCAAATGTTGGGCAAGTTCGGCAAGAATTTGATAGCTGGGTTTTGCTTCTTCTATAGGTTCGATCATTTTTTCTCTGAATCGTATGGCATTGCCATAGTAACAATATGATTCCTGCTCAAACGCTGTGGTGGCCGGCAGCACAAGATCAGCATAGGCCGCATCTGCTGTCATTTGCAGATCAATGCACACCATGAAATCAAGACTTTCCAATGCTTTTTTCCAGACATTTGGATCAGGCCAGGCTGTGATTAACGAGGCACCCAATACAATCATGGACCGTATTTTGTAAGGATCTGCATTGATAATTGATTCAGGTAAAAGCATGGCATGGGGTTCTCCGCCGCAATAGTGGGAGTAGACCGTGAATTTGTCTTTTCCGATGGACTTGTCAAATCCGGGTGTTTCAATCTGCTGATCCGTTGAAAGGGGAAAAGAATTTTCTCTTCGTAAAAAGCAGCGCCCGCCTTCAACATCCAGTTGTCCGGCCAAAGCCCACAGGACCATAACGGCACGGATATTTTGTACACCGCTTTTGGTATATTCAAGACCGGTGTACATAATATAGGAGGCACCCTCTGCTTCAGAGATTTCTTTGGCCAGCCATTCAATGGTTTTTTCATCGATCCCGGTTATTTTGCAGACGCGTTGTGGTGTAAAATCTTTGATATATTCTTTGAATTCTTCAAACCCCAGGGTCCATTCGTCGATAAACTTTTCATCGCAAATTTCATCCCTGATGAGAATATGAGATAACCCCAATGCCAGTGCCCCGTCAGTTCCGGGCCGGATGGTAATCCATTCACTGCCTTCAAGTTCGGCTGCTTTGGTTTTTCTAGGATCAATCACAATAATGTCAGCCCCTTCCTGTGAGGCTTTTTTTAATTGTTCAAACATTTGAGGCGGAGTGGAAGTGGATGGATCGGTTCCCCAGACAATAATCAGGTCAGAGTTGTCAACATCGGAAAACATATCAATGTGAAGGCAGCCCATGGTCAACTTGGGAGCCAAAACCCCCAATGATGTATAACAGGGTGCGCCCACGCCAAAGGTATTGGGCGATCCCATGGGAAAGAGAATACTGGATGCCAGGTATATCTGTGACCCTTTGAGTTTAAAGATGTCTTTAAACGAGCGTTCATAAGAACCGGTTCCCGCATAAAATCCCAAGGCTTCCGGTCCATGGGTGTCTTTGATCTCATTGAGCCGAAAGACAATGATATCAAAGGCCTGATCCCAGGTGATCTGTTCAAATTCATAGGTGCCTTTGGGGCCCACCCGCTTTAACGGATGTTTCAGGCGTTTGTCTGAATAGACAATCTGTTTTACACTGTCGGCCACTGGGCATAAAAGTTTACCTAAAGGTGCATCAGGGTCCGGCTCAAGCCGGTCGATTTTACCTTCTTTATCAAAATGAACAATGACGCCACAGCCTGGGCTGTGAAAACATAAACCGCAAATACCTTCTTTTTTTGATCCCATATTGTATCTCAATCGTTGGGTTTTAGTTGTAATTTTTTATAATTAAATAGTTTTGCTCTCATGGTCTTATACCAATGATCATCTGGGAATTTATATATTCCCATAAATTCTGGGTTTTTCGGATTGTCCAGGGCACATCCTGTTGTTCAATTACAGTCATGGGCGGATCAATGATCTGATCAAGGCCGGATATGATTTTTGCAATATTATCAATGCCCCGTCCTTTGTATTTGCCCTGTGTCTTTCCGCTTAGCCAGGAATCAGGGCTGGAAACTGACTTATCCCAGGAAAAGGGATCGGAAAAGACAAACATGGCCTTTGTTTTGGCCATCACTCGATTTATTTCAATAAAATGTTGTAACGGATCAGGCACTTTTTCTAAAATATTAATAGAGGCAATGGTTGAGAAAAAATGTTTGCAAAATGGCAGGGCCATGGCATCAGCGACAAGAAACTCGATCCTCTCATACTGCCAGCCGTTGTTGAATTCAATGAATCGTTTTTGAGTTATCCGGCCTTCTATGATCAGGTCAAAATCCAACCTTTTCCGGTTTAACAATTGCCTGGCCTTTTGAATAAAGGACTGTGATGTATCAATACCAATGACGCGATCATGTGTCCGGCTCATTTCAAAAGACAGCCTTCCAACAGAACAGCCGATATCCAGTGCAATCCCGCCGGCATTCTTGAAACTGGATGACCATATTTTATACGCCTTTGTGGCATCAGGATCTTTAAACAGATCACAAAAATGACTCCATAGATAAGAAGAAACCATTTCTTTGGAATTATACCCGGAATCATCAGACAACCGTTTTTTTGTCTCTTTGGGCAGCATCATTGCCAGGCCGTTATCAATGGCATATTCCTGTCCGCAAACCGGACAGCCTAATTCGCCGCTGATAATATCAGTATTGTTCTGCGTTTTAATAATGAGTTCCAGAAAATATTCATTGGGAAGACATTGCGGACAGATCAGATGTCGGGCTAACCATTTTTTCATATTCAATACCTATGCAGGATTAACTTCATTTTCAAGTTTCATAGTAAAAAACTATTTTCAGTGCGTTACATGGTCTATTGTGAAAATATAAAAGCATAATACCACTTGTCAAATCAACCTTTGTCTATTTATGCAGGAATAAACAAAGTGATTGTAATTTATAATAAATTAGTATAGTATTATATTTTAGATTTTTACAGGCTGGTTTTGCCAGCCTTTTTTTTATGCTTTAAGGAATCCCTAAATGTCCCAGAAAAATTTATGCAAGACCCTGTTCAACGAAATGAACCTGAGCCCTTCTGTATTCTCTGTTTTACAGCAAGTCGGTTACGAAACACCAACACCGATTCAGGCATTGGCTATCCCCCATATCGTGCAAAATAAAGATCTGCTTGGCCAGGCAAGGACCGGAACAGGAAAGACGGCTGCTTTTGCTTTGCCTTTGCTGTCGCGGATTGACCTTGAAAACAAACGCCCCCAGGTATTGGTGCTGACACCGACCCGGGAACTGGCTATCCAGGTAGCCCAGTCTTTCAAGACCTATGGTTCAAATATGAAAGGCTTGAATGTCTTAGCTGTTTACGGCGGCCAAAGCTATGAGGTTCAGCTGAAGCAATTAAAGCGAGGTGTTCATGTCGTGGTGGGAACACCGGGTCGACTCATGGATCATATGCGCAGAAAAACCATCTCTTTTTCAGACCTTTTTGGTCTGGTTCTTGATGAAGCCGATGAAATGCTTCACATGGGATTTATTGATGATGTGGAATGGATATTGGAAAAAACACCCAAAGAGTCCCAGATTGCTCTTTTTTCTGCAACCCTGCCAAAACCCATTCGGATTATAGCCGGTAAATATTTAAAAAATCCCGAAGAGATCATTGTGGCGCCGGACACCGATGTAATGAGCACGATTAACCAGAAATTCTGGATGATCAATGGGACAAAAAAAAGTGCTGCACTGGTCAAAATGCTGGAAGCAACTACGTTTGACGGTGTCATTGTTTTTACTAAAACCCGAACATCAACAGTTGAAGTTGCAAAAATTTTAGAGGAAAAAGGGTTTAAGGCAGAAGCGCTGAACGGTGAAATTGCCCAGGCAGCCAGGGAACGAACCGTTAATCGATTAAAAAATGGTCATATTGATATTCTTGTGGCCACGGATGTGGCAGCCAGGGGTCTTGATGTGGACCGGATTTCCCATGTGATCAATTATGATATGCCGCCTAAAACAGAGCCCTATATCCATCGGATCGGCAGAACCGGCCGGGCAGGGCGTACGGGTGAGGCGATTCTCTTTGTAGGGCGAAATGAGCGATGGATGCTCAAGAACATAGAAAGAGTGACCCGGCAGAAAGTTGTGGAAATCTTTCTTCCTTCCAACAAAGAAATCAATAAAAAAAGAGTAGCTGACTTTAAACAATCCATTACCCAGGCCATGGTATCTGAAGACTTAAGCTTTTTTACCGACTTGATTCAAGAGTATGTTGACGAAAAGGGCGTTCCAGTTGCCCAGGTTGCGGCTGCCCTTGCAAAACTGACGCATGGTAACAAACCTTTTTTGCTGCCGCCCACTAAAGGCAGTGAAAAGACCAGGGAAAAGACCAGAGAGCCAGTCAGAGAGCCAGTCAGAGCGTCGGTCAGAGCAAGAACCAAAAAAGTTGTCAGGCCTGAATCAGTTCGAAAAGTTGCAGGAAATACAAAGAATTTTTCTGAAAATGAAAAACCCGGAAAGAAACAAAAAAAAGCTTCAGTTGACGTAACACCAGTTACCGCTGCTCCCCTAAAAGAAGGCATGGAACGATATCGTATTGAGGTTGGTCAAAAGCATGGTCTCCAGGCAGGAGATGTTGTTGGTGCTATTTCAAACGAAGCCGGTCTTGAGGGAAAATTTATCGGTTCCATTAAGATCAACCAGGACTTTTCTTTTGTGGATCTTCCCTTTGGAATGCCGAACAATATTTTTCACCTTTTAAAGCAGACCTGGGTTAAATCCCGCCGAATGTCTATTTCAAAATGTGCGTGATGTTATTGCACAACAAATATCTTAAATAGCATCCGCATAAATCATTAAAGACTTGTAAGAGCATGATCGGAAAAGTTTAAATATATTGATAGCCGATTATGGATTAAAGTGGCTTTTTCATGTGTTCAAACGGATAACACCTTTATTCATCTAATTTGTTTATTTTTTATTTCCCACACTGCCGCAAAAGTTGGATTTCCTGGAAAAATGCCGAAGGTTTTCGATTAAGGATGGGGAAATACAGAGAATGATATTTGGTGCCTGTAAATCCGGCCTGAATCCAGAATTATATATTGGTTGATTATCTGTGTGATGAATAAAGTTTCCATCAACCACAAGATATGGGGCCGGGTTAGAAGTCAAATACCCCGAGACTGTTAATAATAGTCCGGGGTTTTAAATCTTGGATTGCGGGAGAGGAGTCATAGACAAAGTCTGCACCATGTCAGAATGGATCTTCCGTTAATTTTTGTCCAATTAAAAGTTAACGGAGCCTTGATCAATTTGAAGATGTCATTTCCCATATATCTTAATTTCAAGCCTGAAACTGAAAAATCTTGCCATACCATATCTGGTATTCTGATAAATTTTAAAAAACTCGGATTGGTGAAAGAAATAGTCGCCCATTGCTTGAAAATGACTCGTCACTAATGATACCATTAGTACTCATGGTCTTTTGTCTGGATCTTGTCTGTTATCGAAAACCGAATGTATTATGATTTCGAAATCTTCAATCGTATAGAAAATCGAAAAAGGAAAACGCCGAATCGGGCATCCTCGAAAATTGGAATACCTTTTTTGATACATTTTTGGACTTTTCGAAATGTTTTGCACAGCAATTTCAACACAATTCAGAAACTTCGCTCCCAGACCTCTTCTTTGCTCTTCGTACCATAGAATCCCTAAGTCGATTTCAGTCAACGCACGGGCAGTATATCGGGGGATCATTTGAATCCGTACTTTTCCCTTAACTCATCGTGGGCTTCTTGGCAGTCATAGGTTTCTATTTTTCCAGCTTTGTATTCGGCATATCTTTTGTCCAGCTCTTTTTTTTGCCATTCCGGTAACGGTTGCTGCCCAGCATCTTGAGCAATGGAATCCCAGATATCGCCTACCAGTAGAAGTTTTTCAGAGAAATTAAGTTTATCAATTTCCTGTCTTATTTTTTCTTGGCCCATTTATATCCCCCTTGTTTTTGAAGAGCTTGTCTATTATATCCTTCAATCAGCCATTTTCGCAACAATAGTTTTTGCCACATCTAATAATTATTCCTCCAAAGGAGACGTTGATTTCGTATATGGAATGTCCGCATAGATGTTTCCTTGAACTAACCGGGCAAAAGGGCAAGAAAACTGACTATGGCGTATTTGAATCAGAACGTGCCGATGAATGCAGACTAAAGGCGAGAAAACGTATTGAGGAGAAACTCCTGCCTGACAAAAGCTCTCGCAAGAGAAATACCATACTGAGCAAGAAAAACGAGGTTTCGGCAGTTTTCAATTTAAAAATAAAGCAAGAGCCATATCTGATTTTAATTGACGTAATGACATATGAGGATTCCAATGAGAATTTTTGCACTCCGTTGGTTTTCATACACAGGAACAAAATCAATGCAAATGACAAGTTGCTGCTTGGGATAATCCATAGGATTCTGCTGGATGTCAAGACAGAATGTACAGACTACGGTAGGATATTCCACGGTGACGATTTCACTAGCGTAAAGGTGCACTTCACCAAAAAGCTTGCATCCCAGGCCGTCAAAATGTTAATCGTCCCGTGGAAGCCGAAAAGCGAAAGATGGTTTTAAATGTCTGGGGATAAGCCATCTTTTATAAAAATAATGCTATATACGCTTGCCAAATACATACCTGTGCTATATACTTCATATATAATAAATTGAATATAGGAGATAAAGTTATGGATGTAGGAACCGTCTTTGTAAATAATAGAACCCAAGCGGTAAGATTGCCTGTTGACAGCAGGTTTCCCGAAAATGTGAAAAAAGTTGTTGTACGTATTATCGGTAAAGACCGTGTACTTTCACCAGTAGAAAATACATGGGATAGCTTTTTTCTTTCCGAAGATGGGGTGTCCGATGATTTTATGACGGAACGTGCTTTACAACAACAATCTGAAAGGGAATCTTTTTGATGTTAAAGTATATGTTGGACACCAATATTGTTATTTATGTGATTAAGCGTCGACCAATTGAAGTATTAAACATTTTTAACGCCCATGCAGGACTGATGTGTATTAGTTCAATCACGCTGGCAGAATTATTACATGGTGTTGAAAAAAGTGCTATGGTGTCCCACAACCTGCGCAAAGTTGAGGATTTTGTATCCCGCTTGGAGGTCTTGCCCTATGACGACAATGCCGCTGCCCACTATGGAAATATCAGAGTGGATTTAGAAAAGAAAGGCACTCCTATAGGGGTCAATGATTTGCACATTGCCGGGCATGCCCGAAGTAAATCTTTGATCCTGATCACCAACAACATGTCTGAGTTTGTGAGAGTCGAGGGTTTGCGGTTGGAAAATTGGATTGAAACAGAATAGGGATAGGGGTTCTAAAGCGATCCAGTCTATCTATAAACTCTCCGACGTTTCAAATTAGACTGCAAATTCAATACTATCGTAGTTATTTAAATCAATTTCTTTTCGCGCTTTCCATAAGTCAAAATTATCTTGCATGAGCAACCAGCTTTCAGGTGATCTGCCTAATACAACTGACAGCTTTAATGCCATAGCGGGTGAAACAGGGAGTTTTACTGGATTAAAAGTCCTAT
Organism: Pseudomonadota bacterium; assembly: GCA_043826275.1. Taxonomy (GTDB): domain Bacteria; phylum Desulfobacterota; class Desulfobacteria; order Desulfobacterales; family Desulfobacteraceae; genus Desulfobacula. Next base: position 154,150 of record JBDRQO010000019.1, on the reverse strand, counting down.
CTGAATCTCTGCTACAGGGCTGCTTATACATACTTATGATGATTTGAATTTGGTTTGGGTGGAAGAATGGTGAAGGCGCAGGAAAAGTCAGGCCAGAATCCAAAGGCTTTGTATGCCACTTTTTTTAATACAATTAAATCCATTTGATTGGCTGATCAGGATTTGTTAGGGTCAGAATTTGTAAGGATAGTTTATATTTTTTGGTTTGCAGGAGTTAAGTTTGTTCAAGATTTTTAAAAGCAATAAAATGGAAAATCTAATGGATGTGTTGGTCTCTGTGCTACAACAGGTACCGGACAACCCCATGCAGCCGGAATGGATTGGCATTCAGTCCAAAGGAATGAAACAATGGATCATGCTCCAGACCGCCGAGAAATTGGGGGTCTGCGCGAACATGAACTTTGTTTTCCCAAGACAAATGGTGGATTACATCCTGGCCGGGTTTAAACCTTTACAAGATCTAAAAGATCAGTCTGACAGAGCTGATGGTTTGAATCAGGATGTCCTGTTCTGGTCAATTTTAAAACAAATTAAAGAAAATCCAGATACCAGAGCCCTGGCAGGTATTGCCAAATATATTCAATCCGATACCACAGGTAAAAAACAGACCCAGCTGGCTTTAAAAATGGCCAAAGTATTTGATGATTATCAGATATACCGGCCCGGGATGCTGCTGGATTGGCAGCAAGACAAAGTGTCTTCACAAGTCAACGATACTCTGGCAGTCTGGCAGGCCGAACTCTGGAAAGCGATTGCCCCTAAAGCGCATCACCATCTGCCTGGGAACATAGAGTTATTTTTAAACTCGTTTTCTTCAGACAAATTAATTAAAAATCATCTTCCCGGGCAAATGTCATTGTTTGGTGTGTCTGCGCTTCCGGTTCAGTTTTTACAGGTGTTTAATAAAATATCCAATATCATGGATATTAATCTGTTTTTCCTGGTGCCGTCCAACCAGTATTTTTTTGATATTCAATCGCAAAAACAATTAGATAAAATTGCCTTGAAAACTCAAAACAGGATCGATCCTGAACTATTGTATTATGAAATGACCAATCCTTTGCTTTCTTCTTTAGGATCATCAATCAAGGGGTTTTGTTCGATTCTTGAAGCCTATGATTATGTGGAACCGGACATTGATCTGTTTTGTGATCCTGTAAATGAAAATACAAATGAAAAACCAGACCCCCAAAAAGGGTTACTCAATTATCTTCAGTCAGATATTTTAAATCTTGTCAACCGAAAAACAGACCATGAAGACAAACCCATCCTGATATCAGATCAGGACAGGTCGGTTCAAATTCATGCCTGCCACTCTCCCATGAGAGAAACCCAGGTATTAAAAGATTTGTTATTGGATGAATTTGAAAAAGATCCAGATCTTGCCCCCCATGATGTTATTGTCATGATGCCTGATATTGAGTCTTATGCACCTTTTATTGAATCATGTTTCAGCCTTGAAAATGCATTGCCCTTTGCTATTTCCGATCGCAGGAAAAAGTCTGAATCAGAGGTTTTGAATTCATTTTTAAAATTATTGGCATTAAAAAACTTGCGATTTGAGCGTGGTCAGGTGCTTGATCTGTTATTGTCAGAATCCATTGCACGAAAATTTAAAATCACACCGGATGAGATCTCAAAAATTGAACAAATGGTCACAGATGCCGGCATCCTATGGGGAAAAAATGCCCGGCATCGTGAGAGCCTGGGGCTGTCGCCGTTTGAAGAAAATACCTGGGAATTCGGACTTAACAGACTTTTCATGGGTATGGCCATGGCCCAGAATCATGATGATTTAGTGGCAGGTGTCCTGCCATGTTATTGTCTGGAAGGGCTTGAACTTGAGGCCCTTGGCAAGCTTTCAGCTTTTTGTCACGCCCTTTTTACTCGAATGGATGAGATCAGCAAAAACATGACCATTGAACAATGGTGCCGGGAATTAAAAAAGATGATCTATTCCTTAATGGAACGAAATGATCAAAATTCAGAAGATTTCGGTTTTTTGTTCCAGACCATTGATCAAATGAGTGATGATGCTCTGGCCGCTGATTTTTCAGACAAACTTTCACCAGATATCATATTTACCCTTATTGAGCAGAAACTGGATCTTTCCATTGCCCATGGCAATTTTATGGCTGGAAATATTACTTTTTGCAATATCATGCCCATGCGGAGTATTCCATTTAAGATTGTCGTACTCATGGGCATGGATGAAAAATCGTTTCCCAGAAAAACCTTTGGCCCGGGCTTTGATCTGATTAAAAAATATCCACGGCAAGGGGATAAAATAGACAGAGATGAAGACCGTTTTCTTTTTCTTGAAGCGCTTTTGTCAGCCCGGTCAAGATTTATCATTACCTATACCGGCATGAGCATAAAGGATAATTCTTTGATCCCCTGTTCAGGAGTGGTCAGTGAATTGAAAGAAACCATTGATCAGGGTTTTGTTTTATCCCAGGGACGAGATATTCATAGCTTCCATCCGCTTCATCCCTTTGACAGGAAATATTATATTGATCAAATCGGTCGTATAACGTCAGGTACCCACCAGGTTGGTTCATTATACCGCTCTTATTCAAAGGATAATTTAAATATTGCCCAATCCCTGGCCAACCAAAACTTTGCTCAATCGATATTTATTCAAAAGGACCTGATCGAAAAGAATTTGATCGAAAAGGACAATGAGCTCGAACCCATAAGTATTTCAGGCAATAGTACGCCAGACCATATGAATTCAGACACTATAGACATAGACGAGATAATCAGATTTTATAAGCATCCTTTAAAAACCTGGGTAGAGAATGGATTAAACCTTCAGATACCTGAATTGTCAGAATCGTATCCGGATAGAGAACTTTTTTCAATTAACGGGCTTGATCAATATCTTCTTGGCACAGGTTTACTTGAAAAGGCCATGGATCAGAAAAAAACTGTGGACCAGACAAAAGGCGCGGACTGGTATCCATTTTTTAAGGCCACAGGCCAACTTCCCTATGGTACAAAGGGGCGGGTGGAATATGAAAGAATCTGGAAAGAGGCACATCCTGTTATTGAAAAGGCCAAAGCGTTTTTAAATACAAAGGCCTTGCCGGCACTTATCACTCAGATAGACATGGCAGGCATGACAATTTGCGGCAATTTGTCTGACATCAGAGAAAATGGCCGATACTCTTTAAACTATGGCAGACTCAATGGGTCCCGTCTTGTGTCTGCCTGGATTGAGCATCTTTTTTATAATATTTCAGCACCTGCCGGATATCCCCAAAAAACCTTTCTGATCGGTCGGGATCCTTTAAAGAAAAATCCTGTGGTAACTTATGTTTTCAAAGATCTTGGTTCCAACGCCTTTTTGTATTTTGAAAAATTAATTCAATTGTTTTGTCAGGGCAATAAAAATCCAGTCTTTTTGTTTTGTGAAACTGCCTGGCAGTTTGTTTTAAGCCTGTCCAGGAAAAATTTTGATACCAGTCGGGAAAGTATTTTTGAAATCATGAATCAGTCAAAAATCAAGTCCACTTGGCTGGGCAATGATTTTCAAACAGGTGAAAAACAGGATAGAACCATTTTGCTTTGTGTGGAAAACAATGATCCGTTTGACAGCGTGGATACATTGCTGGCTTCCGGATTTGTTAAAAATGCTTTGATTGTTTATCAGCCCTTGTTTGAAAATTTGGCCTTGCTGGAAAATGAAGAGAACCAATCATGAAAGCGCTTAACCCTTTTGATATCGATCTTACAAAAACGACCCTGATTGAAGCCAGTGCCGGGACAGGTAAGACCTATACCATTACTACACTGTATTGTCGAATGGTTGCCAGAGGATATTCTGTTGAGTCCATTTTAGTGGTTACCTTTACCGAAGCTGCAGCAGCAGAATTGAAAATACGAATTCGGCATAGGCTTGCCAATGCCCTTGCACAACTCAATAATGAACCATCAGATCAGAAATTGCCTGGCAATGATGATGATTTAGTCAAAGCCTTACGCTGTTCAAAAGATCTGTCCATTATTGTATTACGGTTGCAAACAGCCATTACCTCATTTGATCAGGCTTCAATCATGACCATCCATTCATTTTGTCTTAAAGTGTTAACAGAGAACGCCTTTGAAAGTCGTTCTCTGTTTGATATTGAGTTGGTTCCGGACCGGTCGGCTTTTTTAAAACAAGTAACCTGTGATTATTTCATGTCCCGGATCAATAATCTTGATCCCTTGTTGCTGGGTTTTCTGGCCCAGCAGAACTTTAATCCCGAGCGTCTTGCAAATATGTTTTCAAATCTGGTTGCCCGCCAGGATCTGGTGGTAAAACCATTGGTTGTCCTGTCTGAAAATCAGTCAAAAAATCAGTTTGACGAATATCGCTCAATCGTGGACCAGATCCATGGTCTTTTATTGAATTCCAAAGATCAGATTGCATCCTTGATCCAGAATAATAAAGGGATCAATAAACAAAGCTATGCAAAACGATTTGTTCCATCATGGCTTGAAAAAACACGAATGGCAATAGAGGCACAAGGCGTAAATACCCTTTTTAAAATGACGGAAAAGGGTGATCCGATTTATAAATTTACCCATACCCGACTGGAATCAAAAACAAAAAAGGGGCATACATCTCCCCAACATGAATTTTTTGATTTATGCCAAAAGCTTTTAACCTTCTATCATGTGCTTGAAGAAAATCTTATCTGTTTGAAAGTCTCTTTTCTGGATTATTTTAAGTTGGAACTGGAAAAAACGAAAAAAGCCCAGGGCATCTGCTTTTTTGATGATCTTATCAATGATTTGGCAAAGATTCTTGATAATCAGGAAGGACCTGATCTGGTCAAGGCGATTCGCCAGGTCTATGATGCCTGTCTGATTGATGAGTTCCAGGACACTGATCCTAAACAATATGATATTTTTTCTCGACTGTTTTCTTCTCCAGGCACTCCGTTTTTCATGGTGGGAGATCCCAAACAGGCCATTTATGCATTTCGGGGCGGCGATATTTTTGCCTATTTGAAAGCATCAAAAAGGTGTGATCAGAGTGCTACTTTACAAAGAAATTTCCGATCAGGACCATTGCTTGTGGCAGGGATTGAATCCATATTCTCCAGGCATGACAATCCTTTTTATTATGATGCCATTGAATTTACATCCGTAACAACCCCTTCTACGGCAGTCAATCGTCTGATCAAGGATAAAAAAAAAGTTGAACCGTTGCAATTTTGTTATATTAAACAATCAGATTTAAAATCGGTTCTACAAGTGGATCAAATGGTAGACAAACAGGAAATGATCAACAAAGAAACAGCCGGAAAAGTAATTCCGAAAATTGTGGCCAATGATATCCTTGCGCTTTTGCAATCAGACAATCGATTATTAAAAAAGAAAGAGGGTGGTCCTGACACGACACACTCAAACCAGTTAAACTCAAACCGGGTCAGTCCTGAAGATATTGCTGTTCTGGTCAGAACCAATGCCCAGGCCGGCCAGATTCAGTCTGCATTGTCAAAACTTGGCATTCCATCATATCAGTCAGGCACAGGCTCTGTTTTTGATTCAACACAAGCCATTGAATTGCACGATATTTTATGGGCAGTTCAACACCCGGATCATAAAGGTTATGTTAAAGCGGCGCTGGCCACATCTGTATTTGGATGCTCTTCAAGCGACATGGTCAGGCTGGATAGAAATGAAGATGAATCCTTTCAATGGCAGGAGCGATTCACAGCATACAAAATCTTATGGGAAACCCGTGGGTTTGTCTCCATGATCATGGCCTTGTTCCATTCTGATGAGGCATTCTTAAAGCAAAGTCCAGGACTTGATGAAAGGGGGATGACCAATTTTTATCATTTGATCGAATTGATCAGTCAGGCACTGTTAAAGCAGCAATTGTCACCCCATTATCTGTTCAAATGGTATACCGGCCAATTGAGCAGGGATCTTCGGGATGAAACAGCAGATGAGTTAAGGCTGGAAAGTGACAAAAAAGCAGTTGCCATTGTCACTATTCATAAAAGCAAAGGACTTGAATATCCAATTGTTTATCTGCCGTATCTGTGGGAAGGGACAAGTGTTAAACCCAAGGATCATTTTTTGTTTCATGATCCCCAAAATAATGATTGCCTGACCCTTGATCTGGGATCAGATGAACAGGAAACATCACAACACTTGTTTGAAAAAGAGGAACAAGCTGAGCAACGACGGTTGCTCTATGTGGCATTAACCCGGGCATCTGCAGCTTGCCGAATCATATGGGGCAGATTTAAAACTATTGAGACGTCAGCGCTGGGAAGCTTGTTGCATCCAAAGGGCGTTACAGATGATCAAATCATGACCGCAGATCTTGAACAACTCCGATCCTGTGCCCCCCAAAGCATCCGGATTGATCATCCGGTCAACAACCAGGTCAGTGACGGTCAGGCCCGATATGTTGAACCGAATCAGGAATTGCAGGCACGTCTTTGGGCAGCAACGATAAATCGCAAGGTAGCGCCTGTTTGGTCAATGTCCAGTTTTTCAGCCATCACCCATTCTGTTTTTTCTCAACATACCCCCGACATAAATACGGGTACAAAAAATATGGAACCCAAAGGACAGGGAGAAAATACTCAAGGTGCAAGGATCACTCTTTCAGATTTTCCCAAAGGGGCAGGGGCAGGGGATTTTTTCCATTCCATTTATGAGGACCTTGATTTTACATCTAATTCAAGCACTATTGGAAGTCTGATACAGGCAAAGGCCAGGCTTGCCGGATTTTCAGAGTCCAATTGGATAAAAACAGCTATTCAATCGGTTCAAGAAATCTTGAATACAAAACTTTGGACAGGATACTCACAATTTTATCTGAATCAGATTAACAATCATCAGCGGTTCAATGAACTCGAATTTTCTTTTAATGTAAATGTCTTTGATATTTCATCAATTAAAACCGGTTTCAAACTTTCTGACCCACTATTTTTACACTCAGGATATGTTGACAAATTGTCACAAATCAGTGTTTCTTCATTTAAAGGGTTCATTAAAGGATTTATTGATCTGGTTGTTTGCCATGAGGGCAAATGGTATATTTTAGATTATAAAACCAATTATTTAGGTGATTGTTACGAGCACTATTCTTCGGATGCTGTGTTTGATGCCATGTCGGAACATCATTATTTTCTGCAATACCATCTGTACCTGGTGGCGTTGCATCGGTATCTGAAGCTGCGGTTAAATAATTATGATTATGATCGAGATGTGGGAGGTGTTTTTTATTTGTTTGTTCGAGGGATGAAGCCTGTGTTTAAATCAGATTATGGCGTCTTTTTTCAGAAACCGGATAAAGCGGCAATTGAGTATTTGTCAGACAAATTATAAGTCATTTTCTTTTTTAAGATGACCGTCAATAAGATTGAATTTATAAATCAGCTTTGTTAGACTGTCAGCATATCTTTTATCGTATCATCATAAACGAGTGATGATCTTTGTTATAAAGGAGAGAATATGTCCCTGGATGCACAATATGAAACCGGAGTGGTATGGCAGGATTTTCAGCACAAGCAGTTAATCGATCTGTTCGAAAAAGTCAAAGAGGCAAAATCAAACCACAAGGATAAAAACCTTTATAGATACACCATTGCCTTTCTTGCCATGTATGTAAATCATCATTTCAAGCTTGAAGAAAAATATATGGATAAATACAATTATCCGGGAAAACAAAAACATATTCAAGAGCATAAGGATTATGTAAATGAGCTTAAAATATTCCGCTCGGAAAATTACGATTATTCTGAAGAGGGTGTCGACGATCTGCTGATGCGTATGGGCGAATGGATACTCAGCCATATCCTTGGAGACGATAAGATACTGGGCGACTTTATTCTTACTTATGAAAAGAAATTGGCCGCAACAAAATAGAAAGAGTGATCGCAATGAGCATTGAGATCGATTATCAGACAGGATTTTTGTGGCAGGATACTCAGCATAATGATAAAAAACTGGGTGCATTTATTTTAGAAAAAGAACGCAATTGGATCGCGCCCAATCCCTGAGGCTGCAAGCATTCCTGTACCATCTATTCTAAGAGATATTTTATCGATTAATAAAAGCCCTTAACCCTTTCAGCGGTTCAGGGCTTTTTTGTATGATATTACTCAACTATTTCAAGGATGGCCCTTTTTTTTTCTTTTGCAGCGACACACGATAAAATAGTTCGCATGGCCTGGGCGGTCTTACCTTTTTTCCCAATGACTTTTCCTATATCTTCTTTTGCCACCTTTAATTCCAGGACAAGGGTCTGTTGTGTTGTGATTTCTTGAACAATAACCTGATCTGGATTATCAACCAGAGCGCGAGCAATGCACTGAATCAACTCTTTCATAACCGGTTCTCCTTTTTTATCTATACGATGGTATTCTATCTTGCAGAGTAAGGCAAATTTATTCTCTGATATTTTTACATAAACATTTTTTACATAAACATTGAATTAATATCTGTCTTGGGTATACTTCTATTAAAATTAAACAAAGAGGAAAATATGAAGATTATCACCACTCATAAGGGATCTGACTTTGACGCATTGGCATCCCTGGTTGCGGCCAGTCTGATTTATCCGGATGCCAGGCCGGTGTTACCTAACAGTATAAATGCCAATTTGAAAGTTTTTTTATCCATTCACAAGGATCTGTTTGATTTTTATTTTCCTGAGGATATTACCTTTGATCATGTGGATACACTTATTTTAGTTGACACCCATTCCTGGGATCGGCTGGAAGGGATGCGTGCGTTAAAAAAGAGAAAAGATCTTGAAATTATTATTTGGGACCATCATATCCAGGGCGATATAAAGGGGAGTCAGGAAGAAATCAGGGAAACCGGTGCAACCGTTACCATACTGGTCCAGGAAATTGAAAAACAAAGAAAACTGATCACCCCGATCCAGGCCACTCTGTTTTTAATGGGGATTTATGAAGATACCGGGAACCTGACCTTTCCTTCTACTTTAGCCCAAGATGCCTATGCAGCCGGGTTTTTACTGGATCGGAAAGCAGATCTTCGTATCCTTTCCACTTTTTTGCGCCAGGCATATGGGAAAAAACAAAAAGATATTTTAAGCCATATGATCGAACACGCTAAAAGAGAAGAAACCTCAGGTTTCTCTTATAGTATTTCTATAATGGAGATCGACGGCAGGATTCAGAATCTTTCCATAGTGCTTCAGATGTATCGGGAGATTGTCAATGTTGACGCAGCTTTTGGTATTTTTCATGATCTTGAGCGTAATAAATGCATGGTTATCGGCAGAAGCGCCGTGGATGAGGTTAATATTGGTATGATAATGAGGGGTGTCGGTGGCGGTGGCCATCCCGGTGCTGGCTCTGCAGTATTAAAAGAGGTTCATCCGGACAAAATTCGTGAGATCCTTGTGGAATTGATTACTGGTAATCAACATTCGTCAATCATGCTGTCTGATATCATGTCCTATCCTGTTGTCACGGTTACACAAGACACAAGTGTTGAAGATGTTGCCTTGATTTTAAGGGATATGGGATGTTCGGGTTTGCCTGTGGTAGATGATGAGGATCGCCTCGTGGGCGTGGTCTCAAGAAGAGATTTTAAAAGAATTCGAAAATCAAACCATATGCAATCTCCCATCAAAGCCTTTATGAGCCGGAAAGTGGTATCCATCTCTCTCGATAAGAATACAATTGAAGCGGCAAAACTGATGATCAAGCATGATATCGGTCGAATTCCGGTGGTGGAAGAGGGTAAGGTGGTTGGGATCATTACCCGGTCAGACGTTATGCTGTATTTCTATGACTTGCTCCCGGATTAAAAATCTTACTGGATTAATAATTTTAAATTATTATTTGTAGAAATCCGGATTTAATCTGATGCTTTTTATAAACAGGAATATCAGAAATTGGGTTTTATTAAACTTTATAAAAATTAATGGGTGATTTTGTTAAAATGGTTTTATATATATTATTGAGTTGAATATGGGGAAATGATTTATGAAGACGTTTCTGGTCATATAGATTAATCTGACTTTGGAGAACAAATGGGTCGTTATAAATTAAAAAGGCAGGGCCAACTCAATGACCCTGCTCTCAATTTTGATTAAAATCTTCTAACTATTTTTTTCTTCTGCTAACTCCAGCTACGCCAAGAAGACCAAGACCAAAAAGAAGCATTGTTGCCGGTTCGGGGACAGGCGTCCCGCCACCAAACAATGAAACGTGAGATATGCCCCCATTTCCAGGCCAGAAATTTTGCAGTTGGATAGTATCCATACCATCCCAACCTAAACCGCTTGTATCACTCAAATTAAATAGATACCAAAAAGGTTCATTGTTCCCATCCTTAACAAGAAGGTATACGTCAGTAGCAGTCGAGGTACCATTGTTCCAGGCTATTGTGCCTCCAATACCGATGCTCCAATCTATATTAGTGTCATAACTACCGTTCAGAACCCCAGATTCTCCTTCTGATTCAGCTTTGAAAATTTCGTTTATTGAGTAAGTAGTTTCAATATACGATATTATCTGATTGGTACTATTGTTTGGGTTTATACTCCCTTTTGGCCCTTGATCAAAAATGGAGGTAGTATCAGGATCGATTATTAACAATGCGCTGGCTTGAGTGACAAATGTCACTAACGCCAGTAACAAGATGTTTAATAACAAAAAACTTTTACAATATTTCATAATCAGACTCCTTTAATAATCTCAAATACAACTACAAACTACTATCTATAAATAAAAGCAAAAATCGAGCCGGACATATTGCGTCGCATTGTATTATTTATAACTATATAGAATTATAAAATATATTTTAGTAAAAGCCGATTTTTGATTTTTAATATTTATGCTTCGACGTAAGAACTATGTAAAAAATATAATGAAATGAAAAAAAATGAACTAATTATGGGTAAAATTTTTCCTAATTGGTGAGGTGTATGAATTCCTTTCTAACATTTTAAATAAAAATTCCACTATATGGAAAGATACACAATCAAATTATTCAAAATTCGATTACATTTTAATTGGAGACTAAGTATTCCCAGTCTGAAAACGCAATATTTAACTGATTACATACCTTAAGTTTAATTAGGGAATATTACAACCACTGTCAGATCAAATCACAATTAATACATATTATTTGTACAATTTTTCGGTAAAGGGTTTAGGTTACAGCCCTAATTTTTTTTTTGCCTTTACGGCCAGCTTTTCCCTGAAAATCTTGGAGTTGTGGCGGATGTCCACGGGAAATGCTTTTTCAATAAAAAAATGGTCTATCCCGTTGGTTAATGGATTGGCTTTTCCAAGTGCTTTGAGTTCCTGGATAAACATTTTTTTATTGTTTATTTTTGTATGGGGTTCAATAAATATCACAGGAATTTGATTGTTTTTAGGACCCACTCCGGCCAGGGCACTTCTGAAAACGTTTTTGTGATTATTGAAAATAGCCTCCACAGGGATGGTGTACAGGGTCTTTTCCGTCATCGTCACCCTATGACTTTTACGGCCGCAAAACCAAATTCTTCCTTTGGAATCTTTCCATCCAAGATCCCCCATCCTATGCCAGAAACCACCGTTTGAATCAGGTATTTTGGCCAAAAGATCAGCCTCCCTGTTATCAAAATATTGTTCGGTTACCAGATCGGCTTTAACTATTATTTCACCCACTTCATTGTCATCAACCTTCATGCAATCCTGGAGCTGAGTAATGGGGTCATCGCTGATTTTAATAAGTTCTATCCGGGTACTGCAGATGGGTCTGCCAATGCACATGCCAAATCCTTGCTCGGACAATTTTTTTGTATCCAAAAGAATTTCATTTGAGGCAATGGAAATAATCGGAACAGCCTCTGTGGCCCCGTAAGGGGTATGAATCTGGGCATGGTCGCTCAGCATACAGGAAAATTGTTCAATATTGGCAGGTGTTACCGGTGCGCCGGCTGAAATCACCCGACGCAAAGAGGGCAGTTTGATCTTGTTTTCTTTACCGTATTTACCGACCCGGTTTAACAGGGCAGGAGAGGCAAACATATTGGTCACCCCATGGTTTTCAATGGCTTCAATAATTTTTGTCGGATCCACGAGGGCAGGTTTTGTTGGATCCATATCCGGGATCACAGCTGTCATACCCAATGCCGGATCAAAAAGGGCAAATAATGGAAAGGTGGGCAAATCAATTTCATCCGGTTCTATTTGCCAATGTTCCTGAATCTGATTGATTTGTGCCTCAAAATTGCCATGAGTATAGACAACCCCTTTGGCAGGACCAGTGGAGCCTGTGGTAAAGGCAATGGCTGCTGTCTCGTTACGGGTCGTCTTGACCATTGGATAGGGGTCATGGATATCGGTCATGAGTTGATTCAGGGTATATCCGCCCCAGAACCATCGTTTGCCAACCGTCACCCAATGTTTGACAGACCTGAAAAAAGCAGGTTTGAGTTTCCTTAACATATGGGCTTTTTCAATACCGATAAACGCCTTGGGTTTGCCCTGTTTGAGACATTCGAGCATGCGATCAATGCCCATACCCGGGTCAACCACTACGGGGATTGCACCCACTTTAAACATGGCAAAGATGATGACAAAAAAATCAATGCCCGGTGTGACCATCAGTATGGTCCGTGTGCCTCTTGAAATGCCGATTCTTTCCAGGCCAAAGGCCAGTCGGTCTGATTCTTTTTCAAGTTGAGAAAATGTGATCTGGCTGTAGAGAACACGGCCTTGTTTATCTCGTCCCTGGGGATAAACAACCGCTCTTTTGTGGGGATATTTTTCCTGTGTTCGTTTAAGACCCAGTGCGATATTGGAATAGGCTGTCATAAAAATTTCTTTTTTATTTTGTACAGGGTACTATTGATCAGTCCCTCTGGTACTTGTTCTTCTGTTTTAAGTTTTCGGGTTAACTCCTGCACCGGTGCAAGAGCGGTATTGGCAAGTTGGGCAAGTTCTGCATGCCGGGTTTCAATTTGCGCCAATCCCTGTTCTTTGTTCACACGAAACAGGACGTAGATCTCTTTAACAGGCTTTTGGATTTTTAAAAAGGTTTTTTCAAGCCCGGCTCTTGTTTTTTCCCAGATTTTTTTTTCTTTATCTGCAATTTTTTTCTGCTCCGGGTATTGCAGACCTATGGCATCAATGCGTTTTATCTCAGCATCAAGAAGGATAACTTCATTATTATAGGTAACCAGGGCAGAGTAAACATCTGGTAAATAGTCAAAACTGAATTTTAAGAGTTCTTCAGGCAATTGAAGATTCTTTAGTTCAATTTTTTTATATTTTTGTACTGGGGCTTGAGCTTCAGAATTTTTAGGGGCAAGAAAAAATGTATAAGCCGCAAAACCTGCACCACCTATAGCGGCCAGGACAAGAAAGATAATCAAAATCAGTTTGATTGAAATTTTCTTTTTCTTTTTTACTTTGGGCTCTTTTTTGAGTTCATTTTCTTGGGGTTCTTTATCTTTAGAGCCTTTTTTTGGGGAATCTTTTTTAGGGTCTTTTATAGGGTCTTTTTTTGGGGTCTCATCTGTTTTTAAAGCAGTTGCATCCTGTTCGTCTGATGGGCTCTGTTTTTTTCTTGATGGTATGAATTTTTTTAATTTTTTAAGAAAACCAAGCATAATTGTGTTTTACCTCAAGCCCCTTGCATATGTCAAAATAAAGAATGTTAAATATTTAACAAAGCAGTTCTTACTGGTTTAAAAAGGCCTTAATCAAAGTTATAGTCTCTTTGGGTTTATCCTCAAAAAGATAGTGGCCTGCGTCTTGAAAAATCTTTGATTGAGCATTGGGGAACCGTCTTTTAAATTCATTAAAAAACGTGAGATCAAAAACAAAATCTTTGGCACCCCATAAAAATAACAATTGTGATTCATCCAGTTGATCCAGATGCTTGTCCACATGATCAACAATGGCAAAACCGTCATCTTTTTTACTTATCGGTATGTCCTGGACAAATTTTAAGGTGGCAATCCTGTTTTTCCAACTATTATAGGGTGCAATCAGCCCTTTTTTAACTTTTGGGGGTAATCGTGTTTCACTGGCCATATAAAGAGCAGCTTTGGCAAAAACATTGAGTCCGAGCACAGCCGGGATGGCAAAAAAACCAAGATATTTGATTAACCACAATCGCAATGGAAACCGTTTGTCCTTGGGCAACAAGAATCCAGACGTGTTGGTGATCACGATTTTATCAATTCTATCAATATTGTCCACAGCCCATGCCAATCCAATCATGCCGCCCCAATCGTGGACAATCAAGCTGATTTTTTCTTTGATATCCAGATGATTGATCAGGCAATCCAGATCGTTCACCCTGGATTTTAAGGTGTAATGATATGCCTGTGTATCCGGCTTGTCGGAAAAACCACACCCAATATGATCCAATACAATGGTACGATGGGTTTTTGAAAGGCTTGTGATCGGATTACGATAATAAAAAGACCAGGTGGGATTGCCATGAATCATGATAATCGGTTTTCCCCGGCCCTGATCAATATAATGCAGATTGTGCCCATTGATGTTAAGAAAATTGGATTCAAACGGATATAGATCATCAAACCCTTTTGTAGAGGTCAGCTGGTTGTTAAAATATTTGCTTACCATTGAACACCTATTGTAAAACAGTTTAAGCCGCTGCCGATTCCAATGAATGCAACAAAATCGTTTTTTTGTAAAAAACCTCTTTCATCGGCTATGGCTGCAGTGATGGGAAGGGAGACCGTTCCAATATTGCCCAGGTACGGAAAAGTTGCAAAATCTTTTTTTATATCTATATTCAGGGTCTGGTAAAACTTCTGGTGGTGGATTGACCCGACCTGGTGGCCGATAAATTTGTCAGGCTGATCAGGAGTTAAATGAAATTCTTTTTTAAATTGCTCAAAGGTTTTTTTGGCAAGAATAAGGCCGTTATCCAGGACATCCTGGGCCTTGGTTCTCATTATGACTTTTGAATGGGTTGGCATGCCGGTTTTCTCAAACCCCCAATAACACAGATCGTGATATTGACTGGCATTTTTAACCACGCCGCCTTTTATGGCATGCCGCGGGGTATCGGGATTGCCGATCAATCCATTGGTCAATAATATGGCAGCTGCCCCGGAACCACCGGTCATGGTGGCCACGGCATTTTTAAAAAATTCAAGGCTCATGTGGGTATTGATTTCATCAATGGTAGATTCCACGATCTGTTGAGCGGTTTCGCAGGAAACCACAAGACCGGCATTGATATTGCCCAGCTCGATCTCATTGGCAATATGGACCATTCCGGTAATCATGCCCAGGCAGGCATTTTTAACATCAAAGACATGGGCATCTTCGCTGATGTTCAACTGGTGGGCCACAGAGCAGGATGTGGCGGGTTCAAATCCATCCTGGCCGACACCGCAGAAGGCAAGGGCACCGATCTGATCGGGTGATATCTCAGCTTCATCCAAGGCTTTTTGGCCGGCAAGGGCGGCTTTGTCAGCAAGAATATGATCCTGCTCCCAGAATCGACGCTCCTTGATGCCGGTCAAGGCTTCCAATTGTCCTGTACCAAACCCGATGGAGTCAAAAAAAGGGGCCAAACGGCGTTCAATATCATTGGTGGTCACCACACAGGGTGCCAGTTCATAGCCAAAAGATTCAATAAAAACCTTTGAATACTTCATTCTTTTCTCCAGAAATTTTCCAGCTCAGTCTGTGTCAGGCCCACTATTTTCATTCCCATATCTTTGTATAAAACAATTCTTAAATCATCTGAAAACATATGTGCATCAGCAATAACATACGGTTCCGGGGAATATCCCATCTCTTTGATTTCTATCTCATACCGGGCTTTTTTTGTCTGGGTGGTTACCGGTCCCCGGCATTTCAAGTCACTTTCGTTGTTTGGTACAACATCATAAAACACATCATCTCTCTGGCTGACCCATCCCATTCGCTGGGTAAACACGCGCAGGGCATGGGCACAACAATCATACATCAAGGTGCCGGGCATGACCATGTCATCGATAAAATGGCAGGTTAAAAACCAGTCGTCCGGATGGATATCAGCCTGGGCAATAATGGAACCCAACCCATATCGCCCGCCATGGGGGTCAAACTCAAGGACCCGATCAATCAAGTGCATCCGGCCTTTGGGAAGGAGCATATTTTTTCCCAGGGTAATGGATTTAAATGGAATGCCAAAAGCAGTTTTAAGATCACCCGTTCTTAAGGCATCAATTTTTTGATCTGAAAAGCTTTCTTTAAAAACCTGAACCAGGGCTTGAAATTTTGATTGGGGTTGAACTTTTACCAGGTCTTCTTTTTTAAGAATAATCCCGCCGGAATTTTCCACCTCCTGTTCGGTAAAGAAACCCGCACAGCCATCTTGCATGGATATCAGCAATTGATCGTTAATATAACCTTTATAATGAAAAAAGAAGAGGTAAACATCTCCTTGTTTTAAGAATCTGTCAATTTCAATGTGGTATTCAATGGTTTCACCGGGTTCGGGCAGGGTTCGGTGAAAAGTGACCCGGGCATCCAGGAGCCGATATTTTCGAGTGCCTTTGATCACATGGTCAATCCCCAGCCAGGCACATAAAAACAGATCAGCCTGACCTGCCTCAATTGAGATGGAGACCGGGGTTTTGCCACCATCCAGGTACCAGGCATTTTCTTTGACATCATGCTGGGTGATGATTTTACCCGGACCCAGTGAAAGCATGTCTCCTTTGATATCCAGAATCCGATCCACCAGCATCAACGGCTCAGCCGGCAGGCGGACCCGGACCGGATAGGTATCAATGATGTCAAATTCCTTGCCCAGCACATTGCCTGCTTTGCCAATGGCATATTCAAGACATTGGTTTCGGTTTAAAAATATTTTTTCAGGTTGTGTCATCGCAACTTCATGGGTTTGGTTCTCATCAGTTTGATCCTTATTCGGTTGGTTCTCAGTAATAGAACCTTGAGTATGGGCCATGACTTGGGATGCAAGCTGTGTCAGAGTTTTAAACTGATGTTCAATATTGAGCATGCTCTCTTGTGAAAATTGAAGAAATTTTTGGTGGGCATCGGCAGTGGCCCGGGTGCCTTGAACAATCAGGAAGGGATCAATATGATTATTGTTATAAATATTTTTATAGTCAGGATATTGTTTTTCCTGAATCATTAACACCGTGTCTTCAGAAATTGGATGTCCATTGGTTTTAACCAGGATAATATTTGAGTTGCTGGTTTTTTCTTTTTTAGGATCATCCTTTTGTGATGCCTGTCTGTCAGACAGGTGTCCTTCAAGAATGATGTGTGAACATCCCCCGTCATTGGTTATGGATGCCACACAGGCCTTGCGACGACTTGAACCGTTTGTTAATTCCCATTTAAGAGGTGCGCCCTCATGTCCGGGATCTGTTTGTCTGGATTTAAAAAAAGTGCTGCAAGATGCCAGATCATTTGGGATTAATTCGTAAAAAAGACACAGCGCTGTTTTGATTATAGAAAATAATGAGGATGATCCAAAGGTATTGCCTATAATTGAAGTGGTTGCAGTGACAAATTTTTTATCCAAAAGGCCATGGGATTTGCAAAATTGGCCCAATACCTTGGACTCAACAGCATCATCTGCAATGGCACCGGATGAACAGGCCTCATAGAGGCTGATATCTTTAAACAAAGTATTTGATGATTCAAGCGCAGTCTGTAAAGATCGGGTATATCGCCGGATGGACTGGTTCGGATTAAGGCCAGGATTGAGATCGGAATCAATCTGACTTTCGCCTGGAATGTAATCACCGCTGGAACCACCTGTCCCGGAAATAACCCCATAAATTTTATCCTTATCTTCAATGGCCTGATCCAGACGTTTCAAAACAATGGCAGCCGCCCCTTCAGAAGGAAGGATATGATTTTTTCTTGTCTTTGCCGCATTGTTTAAAAGAGCTTGTCTCAGATCCCCGGCAAGATCCACACACCCGCAGACAAAGATGCGGGTTTCATGGGAACTTAAGGAATGAACGGCTGTTTCAACGGCTTTCATACCCGAGGCCATGTTGGCAGACAAAGTAAAACACGGACCACCCAGCTTGAATTCTCTGGCAACACGGGAGGCCACAATACCGCCCAATGCTCCCAGGGTCCGGTTGAAGGTGAGGGGTGCTGCGACAGCATCTTTAAGCGTGTCATCCAGAGAATTGATCTGCCATCTTAGATTGAAATCAGCAGCCCCGTAATCAAAATCAATGCCGATGGCACAGCCGATATCATCTCGAACCGGATCATCTGCGGTGGGTCGGGAAGGTATGCCGGCATGTGTTAATGCCCCTTGGGTTGCTTTTAGTAAAAAAAGGTGTTGGGGTAAAATGTCCGCCATTTGATTGGGTTGGATATGGAACTCACCCAAGCGGGTCTTTAAGTCCTTAATGAAAAATCCGTCAAAGGATTCATATGGGGCATTGGGACGTCTCCATCTGGATCTTGAATCACAGGCGGCAACACGGGTACTGCCAGATATCAAATCTTTGAACTGATCCAGATTTTCACAATCTTTGGCAATGGTTTCCATTCCCACAATGGCACAGGGGACTATTTTAAGCATATTATCAGCGACTATGTCAGGTGTTTCAACCGGCATTTCAACAAAATACCGGCTTGTGCTGTTCTGATATTCTTCGATGAGCAGATGAGCATTTATACCGCCAAAACCAAAGGCCGAGATCGCAGCTTTTCTTGTTGTCTGATAGTTTTCAGGGTCCCAGTTCTCACAATCAGCCTGGACCTTTATGTGACTGTGGTTAAGGATGCTTTTTTCAGCAGGTTGTGAAAAATTGAGTGAGGGCGGCAGAATGTGCTCATTCATGGAAAGTACGGTTTTGATAAATCCTGCAGCCCCTGCGGCAGTAAGCAGATGACCAATCATGGATTTAACAGAACCAATGCGAAGATCCTTATCCGGGCACTCAAATTGATCCAGCAGGGCTTTGATGCTTGATAATTCCACCTGATCTCCCACTGGTGTCCCTGATCCGTGGCATTCCATATACTGAATATTCTCAGGGGACCAGGATGCCTGATCATATGCCTGGAACATTGCCCGTTGCTGGCCTTCAGAAGCCGGACCAACCAAGGTCCCCTCAATATCATTGGATACGCCGCACCCTGTGATCACTGCATGGATTTTATCTTTCTGGGCCATAGCATCTTCAAGTCGTTTAAGGATAACAATGCCGGTGCCTTCGCCCACAACCAATCCATTGGCATGTTTATCAAACGGGGAGCATTTGCCCGTAGCAGACAATGCCTGAAGCTGTGTAAAACCAATCTGGGTATACAGGGACGATGGTCTTGAAACTCCACCGGCCACCATAATATCTGCTTTTTTAAAATGAAGGTGTTCACAGGCCAGTTTGATGGAGTACAGGGAAGAGGCACAGGCTGCATCCAGAGTTAAGCTGCCTGCCTCAAATCCAAGCGATCTTGCCAGAACAGCTGCTGGAAATGATACAACTGAAGTGTTTGAAAAATCTTTTGGTTCAACATGGAATACGTCGGGGTTTAGCAATACCCGGCTTGAAAATTGTGAGGCTGCCTGGGTGGGAAGGGCAATGGCAGCCAGGATGACTCCTGTTCGTTTTATGGTTTCAAGGGTATGAGAACATTGTAAAAATGCGTCTCGACCAGCATGCAGAACCAATTGGTGAACCGGATCAAGCTGGGCCAAAAGATCTTTGTCCACCAGGAAACCTGAAGGATCAAAATGAAAATTTTCAATTAAACCGGCCTTTTGGGAAATGGCTTTGTCCTCAATAGCATGTTTGGAGATAAAATTGTCCACCGGGCCTGCCCATCGGTGATCCGGAACAGAAACAATCGCATCCTGTTTATTGAGAATATTATTTAAAAATTGTCGAATGTCAAAGGCCTGGGGGAAAACACCAGAAATCCCCACCACTGCAATTTTACCGATTTTTTTCTTACCATTGTTTATCATATGGGCTCATATAGTTGTAAAGTGCGATGATTGCAAGAAAGCAATGTAAAATTTGTGTAAAATTCATGGTATAAGACAAAAGCCGTTCTAAAAATCTTTATCCGTAAATCAGGATAAATCCGGATAAAACAGAACGTGCCAAAAGAAAAAGAGTTATAGCAGTAAAGAACAGGGCTAAAATAAGATCAAAGAATGATTCTTTTCTTTTTTCCTGATATCCAAACACCCAGCCAAAAACAATACCGGAAAACAGTCCGCCGGCATGGGCATAGTTGTTGATATTGGGTATCAGGAACCCGACAAGGATAAGGCTGAATACCCATCCGGACGTCTGCTTATACACCAGTTTTCCCCATTCACCGCCCCGGGATTTTCCAAAATAAAGGGCAGCACCGATCAGCCCGCACAGACCGGAAGACGCTCCAATGGTCATATAGACATTGCCGGCATAGGATAATAAAAAACCGGAGATACCCGTTAAAGTAAAAATGGAAAACATTCGACAAAAGCCAAATTCTTTGATTACCAGAGGTGCTACGGTTCGAAGAGCCATCATGTTAAATATAATATGTAATAATGAACCATGCAGCCAGTTGGCAGTGATCAAAGACCACCATGTTTCAAACAGTTCAATCGGATGCCTGCCCGATGCACCAAGAAAAGTCAGGACATCCATGGATGGTGTAAAAGCAAATAAAGGGTTGAGGGTCAGGCCGATATTTTTACCACTATATATTAAACTGACAATGAACATGATCACATTGATAACGATCATGACCTTGATCCCATGCGGGGAATAATTCGAAGGGCTGTATGTTCTATTTGATGTCATCGTTATTTGGTTTTATAAAATCCATATTTTGATGCGCCTTGTATAT
The DNA here is from genome assembly GCA_043826275.1 of Pseudomonadota bacterium. Classification (GTDB taxonomy): domain Bacteria; phylum Desulfobacterota; class Desulfobacteria; order Desulfobacterales; family Desulfobacteraceae; genus Desulfobacula. Next base: position 133,334 of record JBDRQO010000019.1, on the reverse strand, counting down.
GAGTCAAAGTTCGGCGCAATTTATGTTCACTTTATTTCATCTGCGGTCCTAATTTATTTTGATGTTGTCAATGCGGGTCGCATTTAAATATTCTTTAACTGCACCCAGGGTCAGGGTAAACATTTTTGTGCCGGTGAGCACAGTAATGGCGTCATTGGGATGATTACAGGTGACTCCAAAGGCCGGACCCATAACACTGGACGGGTTTTTTACGCTTTCCGGGATATTTTTCATGACCTTTAAATAGGTATCAAGCCGCTCTTTTATTATTCCAAAATAGTCAATGTTTTTCCCTGACGTGGTTTGTGTCAATGTGGAGACTTTATCAGCCATTTCCTTGATATGTAACCAGAATTGTTCTGCCAGCTGTCCCTTGTTCTTATCACTTACCGGCATATAAAAAGCGATTGCCCAGCCCACACTGAGAATTTTAAGAATCTGGAGTTCATATTCAATGGTGGCTATATTTAATTGACTGCCTTTTGGAATGGCAGCTAACAGCTGTTTCAGATCAGTTCGATCAATGGCAAATGTAGCAAGATTGTTAGCCAGCTTTTCCAGGGTGAGTATCTGTTTTTTGTTTTGTGTCATGATGCTCCATTATTTAATAAATTGTTGTTCAAAAAAATTGTGTTATGTCATATAATGGTCTTTCTTAAATAACAGCACTATCAAAAAGAGTAAACTATAAAAAATATGACAAATACGGATTGTTTGTGTTATCGATATGATGTTCTGTTGTATGATCAATTATATATTCTGTTGTATTTTTTTGGTTTTTTTTTAATCATAGAAAATTTTAAAATTGAAAGAGTGTTTTTTTATGTATAAAAAAGCTGCGCTGGTCATTTCAAAGGCAAATAGGACTGTCGGGTTTACCGGAGCCGGCATTTCAGTGGAAAGTGGGGTGCCTCCTTTCAGGGGCGAGAACGGCCTTTGGAATAAATATGACCCTTCCATATTTGATATTCGGTTTTTTAATCAACATCCCCAACAAGCCTGGGAAGTGTTAAGAGATATTTTTTATGATCTTTTTGGAAGTGTAAAGCCCAATGCAGCACACTATGCGCTGGCAGAACTTGAAGCACAAAAACTGCTATCCTGTGTGATTACCCAGAACATTGATCATTTGCACACAGAGGCCGGCAGTCAAAAGGTCCATGAATTTCATGGGACATTAAAAAAACTGGTCTGCCTGGGCTGCAGTAAAAAAATTGATATATCCAGTATTGATTTGAATCAATTGCCACCTGTTTGTGATCGCTGCAATTGTATTTTAAAACCAGACATTGTTTTTTTCGGGGAATCCATTCCTGAGCCTGCGGCCACCCAGTCCATGAATGCTGCTAAAAAAGCAGATTGCTTTATTTTGATCGGTACCACAGGAATGGTGGCTCCGGCCAATAGGATTCCCCAAATGGCAAAATCCAATGGTGCGACCATTATTGAAATCAATCCGGAACCGTCTGAATACACCCATTCCATCACTGATATTTTCCTGCAGGACGGTGCAAGCCGCGTCATGGAACGAGTGATGGAAGAAATCGATAACCTGTAATAATTAAAAAGGAGCCTTAAAATGTCCACTGATTGTCTGTTTTGTAAAATAATAAAGAAAGAGATTCCCAGTGAGTTTTTATATGAGGATGATGATTATGTTGTCTTTAAGGATATTAATCCCCATGCCCCGGTTCATTTGCTGCTGCTTCCTAAAAAACATATCAGAAGTATCAATGACCTTCAAAAAGAAGATAGCGCCATTATTTCAGGTTTGTTTCCCATTGCCGGACAGATGGCAAAAGAGCAGGGTGTTGATCAGTCTGGATATAAATTATTGTTTAATGTTGAAAAAGGGGGTGGGCAGGTGATTTTCCATATTCACCTGCACCTGGTCGGCGGTTGGGAAAAACAGCCGGAATGCGCCAGTTCATTTGCTGCTGATTCCTAAAAACAAGAGATCATATTTAAAAAAAATAAAAACAATGTTCAACCGGGGGTTTGTTCATGAAAAAACAGCCAAGGGTAACACAGGACCCGTCACCAGGATATGCTTGTGTGATGTATTGCGGGGATAGTCTGACACTTCGATTGACCCTTTCGTTCAAGGCAAAGGGAAAAGCGTTTGTCCGGACAAATCTTGGATCTGTAGGACTGTCAAGAAAAGAGATTATCAACCGGGTTGAAAAAAATGAAATCAAGCTGGATGAAGCATGGTATGATATACAAATGTCTTCAGACAACGACCTGAACCATATCATTGTTCTTCCGCTGCATCAAACCGGCTATTTTCAGGCCAAGTGCTTTTTTTTACCAGAGAACAGTAATACCCCTGTCTGGCCGCCGGGTGATAATATAATTATCAATATTGAGCCGGCAGGTACCTGCTGCGCCAATATCATTTACAATGCCTTTGTTAGACAATTTGGCGCCACAAAGCGCGATACAATTGTTGATGAAAAATTATCAGAAGCCATCAGCGATCTGGATCAAAAAGGATTTACGGTTATTCCGGAATCAGGTAAATTTCGAGACCTGATCAAAGAAATCCCTTTTATTTTTTCACAGATGGGCTGCCGGGTGCTTCATTTGCTGCCCATCCATCCAACCCCCACCACCTATGCTCGTATGGGCCGGTATGGCAGTCCATATGCGGCACTGAATTTTACTCAAGTTGATCCGGCCCTGGCCCAATTTGATCCAAAAGCCACACCATTGGAACAATTTATGGAACTGGTGGATTGTGTCCATTTTCATCATGGATATGTATTTATGGATATTGCCATTAACCATACCGGATGGGCTGCATCCATTCATGAAAGTCATCCCGAGTGGCTCTTGCGGGATAAAGAGGGCAAAATCGAGGTACCCGGTGCCTGGGGGGTTGAATGGGCAGATTTAACAAAACTGGATTATTCAAATACAGATTTGTGGAAATATATGGCAGAGGTTTTTTTACTCTGGTGTCATCGGGGAGTTGATGGTTTTCGGTGTGATGCAGGTTACATGATACCTGTGGACGCATGGGAATATATCGTGGCCAAGGTCAGGCAGGAATATCCGGATATTTTGTTTTTTTTAGAAGGCCTTGGAGGACCTGTGAAAACCACCCGTCACATCCTGGGACAGGCAGGTTTCAACTGGGCGTATTCTGAACTGTTTCAAAATTACACACCATCCCAGATCAGTGATTATCTGCCCATTGCCTATGATATATCAAATACCTGCGGTCATTTGATTCATTTTGCCGAAACCCATGATAATAATCGACTGGCATCAGTGTCACCCTTGTATGCAAAAATGAGAACTTCTCTTTGTGCACTTTTTTCGATTTGCGGTGGATTTGGCTTTGCCAATGGCGTGGAATGGTTTGCCACCCAGAAGATTGATGTTCATGAATCTTGTTCACTCAATTGGAATAGTACCCATAATCAGGTGGCGCATATCACACGGTTGAACCGGATTCTTTCCTGTCACCCTGCTTTTTTTGCTCATACAAGGCTTTCATTGATTTCACAGAATCAATCCCAGGGCCTGGTTCTGCTGCGTTATAACAAAGCACAGGATAAAAAAGTACTGGTTCTTATTAATCTGGATTGCGAAAAAAACACTGAAATATCCTGGTATTGCCAGGCAGCCGGCTTGAATCATTCCATGATGGTTGACCTGATATCCGGGTCAAAGATAAATATTGAACAGAACAAAAATGATTGTCGAGTCAAGCTTTCACCCGGTCAGGTTCTGGTATTGTCGCAAGACATGGATGACCTTGCATTAATTGAAAAACAAACCAATAATAGCCAACCCGCACGAGTCTATCATCAAAAATTACAGGCTAAGGTTTTTTTAATTCATTCGGTACTTAATGGTTATGGGGATGTTAAAGAACTCGATATTTCAAAACAGGCCCAGGCTTTTGGCAAAGATCCAATTGAATTTATCCGGTCACTGAACACAAGATCCAAAGAAAGCCGGGTCATTGTTTTTAATGTTCAAAAAGATGGTAAACGTCAGGTCATGGTGCCGCCTGGATTCTTTTTACTGGTGAAAAGTAATTTTGGGTTTAGAGCCCAGTTATTGGAAGAAAAACGATCTACACAGATATCTTTGGGATATGAAGAAGGGATTCCAACCTGGAATAAGAAAGAGTATTTTGCTCTTTTCTCTCCCCAGAAAATGGGTAAACAACACAGGGCCATCATATTAAACCTGAGAAATTTTGAGCTTGATCAAACAAGAATTGAAAACATACCATTGCTCTATCTGGCACCATTTGAACGTTTAATAATGCGATCGTCTTTTACCCGTAAGGAAATTGTAAACAGTCCGTTTTTGAAATTGCTGTCCACCACCCAACAGGGCGGGATGTTACGTGCCGCCGCCTGGTGGGGTCGTCTTGACAGTCGGTATGATGCTCTTCTTGCCGCCAATATGGATTCAAAAGTTCCGGAAAATCGCTGGATGGTATTGTCTCGGTACAGGATATGGGCGATCTTTCAAGGATATTCCAGAGAATTGGTTCCTGATTGTCTTGAAACATTTACCTTTTCTTATGATGCTGGTGGAAAATGGCGTTTCCATGTCCCCACGTCAGAAGGCAAGTATTATGTTTTGGAATTGCACTTGTCTCTGGATACTACCCAAAATCAGGTCTTTTTAAATATTATAAGGCCGAGTGCAACTGATGAAATACTTGGTTTGCTAGAAGATGAGAAACCTGTGACCCTGATCATCCGGCCGGATATAGAAGACAGAAGTTTCCATGATACGGTTAAAGCCTTTGCCGGTCCTGAAAATAATTGGCCTAAGGCCATAGAATCTTTTGAAAATGGATTCTATTTTTCATTGGCAAATACAAAATACTTGTGTGTAACCTTGTCCAATGGTCATTTTGTGCATGAACCTGAATGGCATTATATGGTTCATCATCCCTTGGAAGCGCAAAGAGGACTGGATGCCAATTCAGATCTGTTCAGTCCCGGCTATTTAACCGTTGCCTGCAACGGCGGGGAATCTGTATTGCTCCATGCTGCTGTTCTGGATACCAAAGATCAACTAAAAGACATGACAAAAAGGGCAAAAAAGCTTAAAATAAATGGCTTTCAAACATCAATGGATCTTTCTCAATCCCTGGTCAATGCAATGAATGCGTTCCTGGTGAACCGGAATGCAGATAAAAGTGTGATTGCCGGATATCCCTGGTTCCTGGACTGGGGAAGGGACAGCCTGATTTTCTGCAGAAGCTTGATTGAACTGGAACGGTTTTCTGATGCCAAGGCCGTTCTCAGGTTATTCGGGCGTTTTGAGAACAAAGGAACCCTGCCTAATATGATTTGTGGCAAGGATGCCCAAAATATTGAAACCTCAGATGCGCCATTATGGTTTTTCGCCTGCTGCAAAGACCTGGTGGAAAAAGAGAAAACAAAAGATTTTTTAGATGAAAGCCTTGATGGCCGGACAGTGAGAGAAATTCTTTTATCCATTGCCAACTCTATGATTATCGGCACCCCCACTGGTGTGGTTGTTGACCCACAAACATTTTTGGTATATAGCCCGTCTCATTTTACCTGGATGGATACCAATTTTCCGGCAGGGTCTCCCCGGCAGGGATATCCTGTGGAAATACAGGCATTGTGGTACAATACCCTGATCTTTCTTTCATCTATTGATTCAGAACCCGGACAAAAATGGATGACCCGGGCTAACACTTTGCGTTCTGCAATTCTTGATTGTTTTTACAACAAGACCCTTGGCTTTTTTGTGGACTGTCTCCATTGTGATGGCCCTGTGGGAGCAAAAAATGCAACCCCCGACGATGCGCTCAGGCCCAATCAGCTTTTTTTATTGACCCTGGATGTTGTTGAAGATAAACATATTGCTCAAAAAACTGTGGAAACCTGCCTTGAGCTGCTTGTCCCCGGCGGTATCAGAAGCCTTGCAGACAGAAAGCTTGATTATCCGATTAATATTATCTATAATGGCCAATTAATAAACGATCCCTTGTCACCTTATTCTGGAGAATATAAAGGGGATGAAGATACCCAGAGAAAACCTGCCTATCATAACGGGACTGCATGGACCTGGCCGTTTCCGGTTTTTTGTGAGGCGTGGGCACATGTTTTCGGCCCCAATAGTCATTCCACCTGCCTTGCATGGCTGGGCAGTGTGATCTCTTTGATGAGAAAAGGGGCTGCAGGATATATTCCTGAAATTCTTGATGGTGACTACCCTCACACGCCCAGGGGGTGTGATGCCCAGGCCTGGGGTGTCAGTGAAGCTGCCAGGGTTGTCCACAAGCTGTCAGACCAATAATTACAGGAGAGTGTCTTAATTATTATGAATAACATACAGATTTATAAGGTATATCCGGCCATTCCCGAACCCTTGTCTTTTCTTGATTACCTTGCCCGTAACCTTTGGTGGTGCTGGAATCCACAGGCCATTGATCTTTTTCAAAGAATTAATCCTGCTCAGTGGAATGCTGTGGGTAAAAATCCTGTTGCTTTTCTTTCTCGAATCTCCCAGAGGCGGTTTGACGAGTTGTCCAAAGATGAGAGTTTTTTAGGACATCTGGAGCGTGTGAAAGCCAAATTTGAACGTATGTTTTCTTATGTTTCGCATATTAATGAATTTAATTTCAGCTCAAAAGAAACCATTGCCTATTTTTCAATGGAATTTGGTCTTCATGAATCATTGCCGTTTTTTGCCGGCGGGTTAGGAATATTGGCCGGGGATCATCTCAAAGCATCGTCCACTCTGGGGCTTCCGGTAACAGGCATCGGTCTGTTATTCAGGGAAGGATATTTCCGGCAATACCTGGATCACAATGGCTGGCAGCAGGAAACCTATCCCATCAATGATGTATTTGAATTGCCGGTTAACCGGATAAAAGAAAATTCCGGGTTTGATATTATCATTGATGTTCCCGGACCACATGGCATTATTAAAGCCTGTGTGTGGCAACTGAGGGTTGGAAAAATCCGGCTGCTGCTGTTAGATACGAATTTACCGGAAAACCCGAAAGTAATTCGGAATATCACTTCCCGTTTATATGACAGCCACAGTGAAACCCGGATTGCCCAGGAAATTTTGCTGGGTATTGGTGGAATTAAAGCGTTAAAAGCCATGGACATCTTTCCTAACATCTGTCACATGAACGAAGGCCATTGTTCATTTGCCGGCCTGGAACGGATTTCTATTCTCATGGATCAGTATAATCTTGAATTTGAAGGCGCTTACCAGGTATGTAAAAGAACCGGTGTATTTACTACCCATACGCCGGTTGCTGCCGGCCATGATGAATTTGAAAGAGATTTGATCCTTCCGTATATCATCCCTTATGCTGAAAAATACGATCTTTCTACTGACGAGGTTCTCAATTGGGGGTCAGCTCCGGGCAGCAAGGGGAATCAAAAATTTTCCATGTTTATTCTCGGGGTGAAGTTTTCAGGTTATTTGAATGGTGTCAGTCGACTCCACGGACAGGTGGCACGGAACATGTGGCAATCTCTCTGGCCCGGGCGCAGTGTGGATGAAACCCCTATATCCCATATTACAAACGGCGTGCACATCTGCTCTTACCTTTCCAGGCATAAAAATTCATTGTTTGAGCGGTATCTGTCATCAGACTGGGCAAATCGGTTGTCTAATCCCAATTTAATTTCACGGATTGCAAATATTGAAGATGCTGATCTCTGGCATGTTCATGAAATGGATCGGTCCAATCTGATCCAGAAGTGCCGTCAATTATTGCTGGCCCAGCACGAACGGTGGAATGTTCCCAGAAATATCTTAGATGATGTAGCCGGTGTTCTGGATCATCGGGTGCTGACCATTTGTTTTGCCCGCAGGTTTGCCACATATAAACGGGCAGGGCTTCTGCTCAAGGATACGAATCGGTTGATACGGTTGATTACAAATGAAGAGCAACCGATCCAATTGGTTTTTGCCGGCAAAGCCCACCCAAATGATAATGAGGGAAAAGATATCATCAAACGGATCGTTGAGTTTGAACGACGCAGTGATGTCCGGCACCGGGTGGTTTTTCTTGAAGACTATGATATTAATATTGCAAGATATATGGTTCAGGGTTGTGATGTCTGGCTGAATACACCCAGACGTCCCAATGAGGCCTGTGGCACATCTGGTATGAAAGCCTCTGCAAATGGCGGATTAAATCTTTCCATCCTTGATGGCTGGTGGTGTGAAGGATACAACGAGAATCGGGGATGGGCTATTGGAAATGGAGATACGTATGATGATCATAATTACCAGGATGAAGTTGAAAGTCAGGCTTTATTCAATATTCTTGAAAATGATGTGATCCCCAAATTTTATGACCGAAAACGCGGTAATCCACCGCTAAAATGGATTGGAATGATGAAACAAGCCATGATAATGGCGATTACAGATTTTTCCAGTGATCGGATGGTCAGAGAATATTCAGCCAGGTTCTATATTCCGGGATCAAAGCAGTTTAAAATTCTTACACAAGACAATTGCTTGAAGGCCAATGAACTTGCCTTAATCGAATCCAGGCTGATTGCAAAGTGGGGAAATATCCGGTTGTCACAACCCAAGTTGACCATGGAATCAGACTTTACGGTTGGTGATACCTTTAGAATTACAGTTGAGGTTTTTCTAGGAGAACTGAAACCGGATGAAGTAGAGCTTCAGGTATACCATGGCAGGGTCAGAACGTCAGAACAGCTTGAAGGCAGCCGGTCAGAAAACATGTGGCTACAGGAAACCATTTCAGAAGGGGTTCATATCTATGCATGTACCATCACCTGCGCAGATTCGGGTCGTTTCGGGTATACTGCCCGGGTGATACCCAAAGGGGATGAAATCTTAAGTTATATTCCCGGTCTTATAACCTGGGCCGGAGATGGAGAGTAATACCATGAGAGCATAATTTTGGTTTTAATGTATATAAACACCCGGGAAAGTTAAAATGGCTAAAAAACCCAGAATTCTTATTGTCACCCCAGAGGTTACCTATTTGCCCGAGGATATGGGAGAACAATCAAACTACTCTGCCAAGGCCGGCGGTTTGGCTGATGTGTCAGCAGCCTTGATCAGCGCGTTGTTTGATCTTCGGTGTGATGTTCATGTGGCACTTCCGAATTATCGTTCCATATTTAATGGAACAACGACTCAATCACACAACAAAGAGCTTGCCAAGATCAGGAAACGCCTGGATGAAGAACGGATTCATCTGGCAGCTGACCGGGCATTTTACTATTTGGATAATGTTTATTCCGGTTATTCTGATAAAGATTTAATGGTTTCTCTGGCGTTTCAAAGAGAAGTCATTAACAATATCATCCCACGTGTAAAACCGGATATTATTCACTGCAATGACTGGATGACAGGTTTAATCCCGGCCATGGCCAGGTATCTTGAAATACCCTGTCTGTTTACCATTCACAATATCCACACAATGACATCCACCATGGCCGAGATCGAAGATAGAGGGATTGATGCAGCCTCTTTCTGGCAATGGCTTTTTTTCAAGAAAACGCCGCTTAATTATGAAGAAAGCAGGGACTGGAACCGGGTTGATTTTTTAACTTCCGGAGTATTTTCCGCCCATTATGTGAATACGGTGAGTCCCACATTCTTAACTGAAATTGTGGAAGACAGGCATTCCTTTGTTGAAAATTGTTTAAAATCAGAACTGGTCAATAAATTCCATGCCGGCTGTGCCACTGGAATACTCAATGCACCTGAACCGGAATTTAATCCAGCAGTGGATGAAAGAATTCGCTATAATTATGGCCCGAAAAATCATAAAAAGATAAAAGCTAAAAATAAACTTTATCTTCAGAAAATTTTAAATCTTGAGCAGGATGAGAATGCAGTGCTCTTTTTCTGGCCCTCCAGGCTGGACCCGGTCCAGAAAGGGTGTCAATTGTTAGCGCAGATTATGTACGACATGGTTTCCCAGTACTGGGATGCCAATCTTCAGATTGTTTCGGTGGCCAGCGGAGAATATGAAAGACATTTTCATGATATTGTCCGGCATCATGGGTTTGGAAAAAGGGTTTCTATCTGTGGGTTTAATGAAAGCCTCTCTCACCAGGCATTTGCATCCTGTGATTATCTATTGATGCCGTCTTCTTTTGAGCCCTGCGGCCTGCCTCAGATGGTGGGTGGGATATACGGCACATTGCCCATTGTTCATGATACCGGTGGATTGCACGATACAATTACAATGCTGAACCCAAAAAACAATTCAGGGAATGGTTTTTTGTTTAATGTTCATGATGCCCAGGGACTAAAATGGGCTGTGGATCAGGCCATGGAATTTCATTCTCTTGACCCGGATATTAAAGAGCAGCAGATTAACCGGATTATGATTGAAAGTGTGCTGGAGTTCAACCACACCCGATGTGCCGAGGATTATATCAACCTGTATGAAAAAATGTTAAAAAGGCCATTCCTTGTCTGATTTTTCTTATTATAATGATCCCTATCTTGCAGCTTATGCACCAGTGATCTGTGCAAGACAAAAAAGTGCCAGGGCTGTTGAAATGGTGTTGAAGAATGCCGGAAACAGCTCTTTATACGCGTTCTGCGATTATCATCAAATCTTTGGGCTTCATTTTGATAAAAAACAATTTAATAAAAGCCAATTTGATAAAAAACAATGGCTCTTTCGAGAGTGGGCACCCAATGCCCATGAAATTTATATTCTTTGCGAAAAAACATCCTGGCAGAAAAACAAAGATTTTAAGCTTGAAAGAATAGAAAATAGTGTCTTTGAACGACGATTTGATCAAAATACTTTTTGTCATGAAGATCTTTATCGATTAAAAATAGTCTGGCAAGACGGAGAGGGCGACCGGATACCCACTGCAGCCACCCGGGTGGTCCAGGATCAATCGACTTTGATTTTTAATGCCCAGGTCTGGCAGCCGGAACATGCATTTCAATGGAAGATTCAATGGTTTGTTCCTTTAAAACAACCTTTGTTGATCTATGAAGCCCATGTGGGAATGGCCCTGGAAGAGGGCAGGGTGGGAACCTATTGTGATTTTGAGCATCATATTCTCCCCAAAATCATTGATGCCGGATATACAGCCGTTCAATTGATGGCTATCCAGGAGCATCCCTACTATGGATCATTTGGCTATCATGTTTCTAGTTTTTTTGCACCATCTTCGCGTTTTGGCACGCCGGATGAGCTTAAAAGCCTGATTGATGCCGCACATGCCGCCGGTATTCGTGTCCTGATGGATATCATCCATTCCCATGCCGTGAATAATGAGGTGGAAGGTATTTCCAGATTTGACGGAACCTATTTTCAGTTTTTTCATGATGGTCCAAAAGGTTATCATCGGCAATGGGATTCCCGGTGCTTTGATTATGGCAAACAAGAGGTATTAAAATTTTTATTGTCCAATATCCGGTATTGGATTGAAGAGTTCAAGATTGACGGGTTCCGGTTTGACGGGATTACCTCCATGCTGTTTGAAGATCATGGCCTGGGCCGGGCATTCACCAATTATAAAGATTATTTCCAGGGTGATCTGGATGTGGATGCGCTGTCATATTTATATCTGGCCAATCGGGTGGCCCATGATATCAATCCTGAGTGTATCACCATTGCTGAAGATGTCAGTGGATATCCAGGCCTTGCCAGTTCTCTGTCAGACAACGGCATCGGGTTTGATTATCGATATGCCATGGGGATTGCAGATTTCTGGATTAAATTATTAAAAGATTATACTGATGAACAATGGCATATGGGAACTTTGTGGTATGAGCTGACCAGCAAAAGAAGAGAAGAAAAAACCATCAGTTATGCAGAATCCCATGACCAGGCCCTGGTGGGCGATCAAACCATTATGATGCGTCTGATGGGAGAAATGATTTACTCTTCCATGGAAAAAACCAATAAAAATGCAATCACTTTCAGGGCGGTTGCATTGCATAAAATGATTCGTTTAATCACAATTTCTACAGCAGATTCAGGATATCTGAATTTTATGGGTAATGAATTCGGGCATCCTGAATGGGTGGATTTTCCCTCACACCAAAATCAGTTTGCCTATGATTATGCCCGGCGTCAATGGTCGTTAAAATACGATTCCACTCTTTTTTATTCTTCCTTGTTTGAATTTGACCGGCAAATGATCGATATGGTTAAATCAGCAGATCTTTTTGCTTGTTCAGACATGGCACTTTTGAGGGTTCATGAAGATGACAAGATTATTGCATTTAAAAGAGGTGCTATGATCTTTGTCTTTAATTTTCATCCAGTACAATCATATTCAGATTATATGTTTGATGCGCCGCCTGGGGAGTATGAAATGATTTTTAATTCTGATGAAAAAAGATTTGGCGGACCCGGCCGATTAAAGTCCAGTCAGAATCACTTTACTTTTTTTGATCAGAATAAAACTCAAGAAAGGAATCTATTAAGCCTGTATATCCCTTCCAGGACGGCTATTGTTTTGCGCCTAAAGCCAGACATCAAATCCGTGACATGATAATCAAGATATTAAGCATAGGCGCAGACCATTCAACTGGTAATATTAAACAGGATGTTTTTTCATATCCAGATCCAACTGGAATTTTACCGGTCCCCGGTGTTTGCCGTCATCAAAAGTGGTATGCAGCGCATAGTCTGATTTTGGATTCGACCAGGTTGTGGCGATTGCAATATGTCCCTTTGGAAAGGGTGAGACTTCTGCATTAATGTAATCGATCGGCGCCAGTGCAGTCTCGGGTTCAACCAGATCGTCGCTTTGTCCATAACAAATAAGCCAGGGGATTTGTTTTTCTTTTATTCGTTTAAGGTTCAACTTATGATCAAAAAGCTTGACCGGAAGAGTACCGTCATCAGTTATGGGAGTTGTAAATGAGGCGAAACTCATCCTGGTAATGTCCAATGGCAGGTCTGACCGTTCATTCAGGAGCCAATAGTTGATGGCGGCGGCTGTTTTGCTGATTCCCGGCTCAGTCGGGTTGCTTTTTGAAAAAAGCATTAAGTCGCGATGGAATGCAGTAATGGGGAATTCAGATTCAATGCTGTTTAGTTTGTATATCCAGCCCATCAATTTGCCATCTGCTACTTTGACGCCACTGGCAAGTGTTTTGGTGCCATAGGCAAGATCGTTATATCTTTGCGGCAGGTCTTTAAGAAAACCGGAAAGGCCCTTGCTTCGGGTGCCGTCCATGGGTGAAACACAGGTTATAAATGCATCCACCAGATTGTCCAGCTCTCCGGAAAGGATATTGCAAAGGCTGGAAAATCCCCCCTGGCAGTACCCGTTCAAGGTAATTGGTTTCCCATGTCGCTTCATGACCGTGCAACAAAATTGACGCGTGTCGAGACAATCATCCTCAGCAGTCATCACCTGAACTGCTTTGGTGTTTTTGATGTCCTTTAAAATGCGGATATAGGTGGGAATTGAATGATTGGCAAAATTATGAGCATAGCTACGGTTTTCTTTTGGCAAAAATCCCAGGATGTTAGCCCCTAAAACATAAGGGGGTATGATGATTACAGGTTTTGCATCCATCTTAACCGCCACCTCTGGGTCTGTCGGCATTATCTGATAGAGAAAAAATCGATCGCTTTCATCTACAAGAGGATTTATTCCCCTTTCAAAGTGAAAACCATATTCCGGTTCTATTTCCTTAATCGCCTGGGGATAGTGTTCAGTGAGAATAGCCGTTAACTGTGCCTGCCGCTTGGACACGTCCGCAAGTTCCTTGAAATCAAAACTGAGAAATGATTTCAAAAAGGCAGTAAGATAACGTTGATTTTCAAATAAATTGTATTTCAGGCTTGATACTAAAGCCGGCCAGAATGCACGGTTCAACAGTTTATTGTTGAATTGCGAGAGTTGAAAGTATGCAGCCAAAGTCTGCGAAGGGGCAGAGGAAAGCATTTTTTTTGTTTCAACCTGTTTGAAATACTTGGCTGAAATGGCAAAGGCCAGATAAAAGTCGCTGCTGTATCGTGAGATTCCAGCTGAGTAGTTTTGAAAACTGCATACCATGTCGTTGCAAATGGATGGCCATTGTTTTAAGATATGATCAAGCTCAGAAAAATCTTTAAGACCATTTGTTTTTTTCATGTTCATTTTTTCCCCTCAATGATTTCAAAACCGTTTATATCTTCACCGGTGTTAAGGCGGACTCAATTGTTTGACAAAAATCTTTGATCTCCATAGGCTTTTGAATAAACCATTTGAGACTGGAAACGTCCAAATGTTCCTTGATAAATGTTTTACAGCACCCGGAATATACAATGATGGGGAATTCGGGTTCGATTTTTCGGATTTCCTGGCTGAACTCAACTCCGTTCATTTCAGGCATTTCATAATCTGTCATAACCAGGTCGAACTGATCTGGCAAATCATGGAAAATTTCAAGGGCCTCTTTGGGGTTTGAGAAGGGCATGCAACTATAACCCAGCATATTAATAATTTCACAAGTAATCTTCAGTAAAAGTATGTCGTCGTCAACAAGCAGGATATTTTTCATTTTTGTGTCCTTTCAATTTAAACGATTGATATACATGTGTTATTTTTCAGTAGAATTGATATAATTTTTTGCAGTTTGGTATCCTTCATCAGTAAACTTTTTAAGGTCTTCGCAACCTTTGCGGTACATCTGCAGCCACTCTTCTATGGCACTCTGTGTTTCAGCCGGGATATCGGCAGATTGATTTAAAAATGTATTCAATAAATATTTGTTTTGTTCGAATGCGGTCATCATCATGGTGTAGTTATAATCAAATGCCATTTTGTTGGCTTGCATTATCTGCTTAAGTGTTTGAATTTTTTTCATGTGTCTCCTCCTTTTATTTAAATTCTGTATGGTTAGTGTTGTTTAAAAATATAGCCGATGACTCCAGATATCTTCTATCAGGCTTTTATTATCTTCCTGCAAACTCAGATACATTGCGGCGTTCTGAATAGCCAGGGCACCGGCATGAGTCAGCGCCTGGACAACAAGAATAAAATCCTCTGGGTAATTGCGGACAGAATCAGAATAGAGCCGCATGGCACCAATGATTTTTTCTTTTGATTGAATCGGCAGACAGACCATCGAATTGATGCCTTCGGCTCTGGTTTCCTTGGGATATTGCAAGTGGCCATCTTTGGATACATCTTCGGTGACAACGACTTTTCCTTTGAGTTCCGGGGCAATGCTGATATCGGCCGAGAGTACTCCCTTGTTAAGAAAGGTCTCGCTCAGGCCATGGCTTGCCACGATATCCAATGTATTGGTTTCTTCATTAAAAAGAAAGATAGCGACTCCCTTCATTCCAAATGCTGTGCATGTCTTTTCTGTCATACTGTGCAATACATCTTTGATGTCGATGCTTGAGTTGATTTCCGAAGAGAGTTCTAAAAAAAGAGAGGCATTCTTTTTAATGCGTTTAAGCAATTGTCCTTTTTCAATGGCAATGGCTCCATTTGCTGCCAGGGATTTTATGAAAAAAATGTCGTTTTCCGTGAAAGGTCTTTTTTCAGCCGTATATACCGAGAGGATACCAATCGTGCGGCCATTGGCCACCACCGCGACAGTCAGGATAGAGGCGATCCCTTCTTTTCTTTTGGCCTCATGGTTTTCAAGTCTGGGGTCGGTTGTTGCGTCTTCAAAAAACAGAAAACCTGTTTTTTGAATCGCCTTAACCAGTTTTTTTGCTGTTATGGGGTTTGCGTGCATGTAGTTGTCGGATAACCCGAAGCTGGCCATGGGAACAAATACATTTTTTTTCTCTTCTGCTAAAAACAGACAGGCACCTTTGGCGCTCATGGTTTCAGTTGCATTCCGCACGATAAGCGTCAATAAATCATCAATGGTTGCCGCTGTACCAAAGGCCTGACTGAGATTGCAAAATGTTTGGAAATACTCTTTCATCGTGGACATCTATATTCTCCTTTCTCTGAAGGGGATTGGTCAGTGCTGCCTATCCTTTAGCCAAAGTTTCGGCCGGTTTTGTTTTAGTTGTCCTGGTCCCCAGGCGCGTTTTCGGCTGTTTGTCTCGTTCCATAAGCCATAGTGTGATTTTGGGGGTAAAGATTCGCTGGCATTTTGAGCTCACATAAATACCGATGTGACCGGTTTTTAAACAAAGGTCTTCAGTGTCTTTACTGCCTACATTATCGGTTAGCCGCTCACAGGCTTCCGGTGGCACAAGATGGTCAAATTGCCCATAAATGTTGAGCAACGGCATGGTCAGTTTTTTTAAATCCACCAACCTTTCGCCCACCACCATTTTATTCTGGATCAAAAGATTATCCTGGAAACAATATTTGATAAACTCACGGAAAGTCTCACCCGGAATATCCGGACTGTCAAAGATCCATTTTTCCATACGGATAAAATTTTCTACAAAGTTTTTATCATCAAGTGATTCAAAAAAGCTGACGTATTTGTCGATCATGAGTCGTGCAGGATTGAGAAGTAAAAATCCAAAATTTAAAAAATCACCAGGGATGTTTCCAAAAGTTTCTATGGTTTGATCTACCGGTATCGTTCGCATCCAGATATTTAAAAGA
Organism: Pseudomonadota bacterium; assembly: GCA_043826275.1. Taxonomy (GTDB): domain Bacteria; phylum Desulfobacterota; class Desulfobacteria; order Desulfobacterales; family Desulfobacteraceae; genus Desulfobacula. The sequence continues at coordinate 116,808 of JBDRQO010000019.1, read as the reverse complement.
CCGGTATCGATATCAAAATGGGTCGGCGTTACCGTGGTAATCAGGTTAAGGACCTTTTCCGGATGCAGGGCCGAAAAGATGACGCTGAATGTTCCACCCATGCAGATTCCCATCAGATTGATCTTGGGTACCTTATTTTGATGACGGATAAAATCGACAATATCGTTTATGTAACCATTCACATGATCGTCAATGTTAAGATACCTATCTTTACGGGTCGGATAACCCCAGTCGATCATATAGACATCTACACCCTCCATTAAAAAATTTTCAATCACACTTCGTCCCGGCTGAAGATCAAGCATTGTCTCCCGGTTGATCAAGGCGTATATAATCAGCAGGGGGGTCTTTACCTTTTTATCTGTCAGGGGTTTGTAGTGTTTGAGTTTGACCCGGTCCTGTTGATAAACGGTATCATGGGGGGTGATGGCGATATCGGCTTTTATGTCCCCCAACAGCACATCTGCACCTTTTTCCATTTTCTTATGAATGGATTCGGCATCCTCTGCCATATTTTTCAAAATAAGATCAATCGGTATTTTCACCTGGGTCACAATCCCCCTCCCTTTTTTTTGTTATGATTAAAATAGTTTATACCGGATTCTGGCTATTGTTTTTTTCAAAGGCACGAAATCGTTTTTTCAAATGGTATATTTCTTTGCTCAGCTCATCGATATCCTGGTAAGATGGGATGTGAAATTGCTTTAAGCCATCATTGATTACGGTTTGCCGGGCTCTGGCAAATTCATTCAATGCGCTCAGTGTTGCAGTCAATTTCTCTACATATTCGGGTTGTTTGAACAATTCCATATACTTGCCTTCAAGCAATTTTATCCATAGGTTATAATAGGTTTTGGATTTTTCTTCCAAAGTTCCGATTTCGGTCATTTCAACAATCTTTTCCTGGAGACTTTGAAACGACTTTTCAATGGGCAGATAGAGCATATGCAGAAATTCCGACAACACAAATTGGAAAGAGTTGCTTTTGTCGGCAGCGTGAAGTATCCGCTCCTGCTGCAAACGGTTGAGCCCGATTTGTGGTACGTTAAAGTATTTTTTGAACTCGTTTTGATAGATCTGGATCAGGTCTTTAATTAACTCGCTGTCCAGTTCTTGAATATCTTTTGTGGAAAGGGCAGTTCCTCGTTTCTGGATCCACTCACCGGCCTGGGCCTGTATTTTGGTATAACTTTGCACACAGGCCTGGGTAAATCCAGTGGTGATTTGCGGCATCAAAGCGGTTAATTTCTGGAATTGTTCAAATGTACTTGGTTCACCCATGGCGGCCAGTATGGACTGCCAAAATTTTGTGCTGGTTGTTAATGATTCTTTTACCCGCCCTTTGTTAAGATCATTCTGACCACCGGCCCCGGGCACCTGGGAAACAATACGGTACGCGTCAAATAAATATTGCCAGTTTTGTTGCATTGTCTTGCTCCAATCCATGGATGCATACCCCTGGTCACCGCCAGTACTATTTTTATCCATGCTGCCCCCCTTGGTTGTTTCTTTATTCACGTTTAATATCGATTTATTTTCCATTTAATCGAATCAACCTATTGAACAACTTTATCCTTTTGATCCAAGCCTGAGGCCGCCGTGAATGAAGTAGACGTCACCGGCCAGTGCTTCATTTCGATACAGATCCCCAACAAAAGAAGCGACTTCTTCAGGCCCTATCAACCGGCCGATGGGGATCTGACCGACAACTTTGTCCAGAACCCTGGGCGGCATTGATTTTACCATTGGCGTACCAACATATCCGGGAGCCACGGCCAGACATCGAATTTTATCGGAGATTCCCCGGCGGAAAAATTCAGATGTAATGACTTTGGGCATAACCGACATGGCCGCTTTTGTGGAAGAGTAATTTATTTGACCGGCTGTTCCCAGGGACCCGGTCGAAGAAATCAGGCAGATCAGTCCTTTACAATTGTGATTGATCATTCTTTCCACACATTCGCGGATTGTCAGAAAAACGCCGGTTAAGTTGATATCGATGACCATCTGGAATTGCTCCAGACTCATTTTTTTCTCAATTTTTCCGGTCTCTCTGTCAGGAGAAACCATAAACCCGTCTTTGATAATACCGGCAAAAGGGGCGACAAGATTAATCCGGCCATATTTTTCTATGGCAGTATCTGCCAATCGAGCGCAATCCTCTTCCCTGGTGACATTACAATTGACGGTTGTGAAGTCACCTTGAAGATCTCTGGCTGCGATTTCGAGAGCTTGTTGTGCCACATCTGCGATGACAACCCTGCCGCCATTTTGCAGCCAATACCTGGACATTTCCAATCCAATTCCACTTGCGCCACCCGTAATTACTGCAACAGATCCTTTAATTTCCAGCATTTTTACTCACTCCCTTTTTAAAAAGTTTGATATTTCTGCCTTGTTCCTAACTGCTAAAACAAAACGATCTTTATATTATAAATGTTCCAATGCCATCGCCATCCCCTGGCCGCCACCTATGCATAGAGAAGCCAATCCAAGGTCATGGCCGTGCTGAATCATCTGCTCCATTAAAGTAACAAGGATGCGAGCTCCGGTGCAGCCTATCGGATGCCCGATGGATATCCCACTGCCCAAAAGATTGGTTTTATTTTCACTGCATTGAAGCTCACGCATGCAGGCGATGGCCTGGGATGCGAAAGCTTCGTTAAGTTCGACAATTTTTATATCTTTCATTGTCAGGTTTTCTCTGGCGAACAGCTTTCGAACAGCAGGTATTGGGCCAAGCCCCATGTAGGCGGGATCAAGACCGCCAAAGGCCGATGCCTTGATCCTGATTAAAGGTTTAATACCCAGTTCATTCGCCTTTTGAGACGACATGAGCAGTAGCACAGCTGCGGCATCATTTATTCCTGAAGCATTTCCTGCAGTGACAGTCCCGTCTTTTTTAAAGGCAGGACGCAATTTCCCCATTTTTTCAGCTGTGGTTTCCATGGGACGTTCATCTGTGTCAAATACTATTGGCTCCCCTTTTTTTTGAGGTATCTCAACAGGCACGATCTCGTTTTTAAACAAGTTCTGAACAATCGCAGCACGGGCACGCTGGTGACTCATTGCAGCCAATTCATCCTGTTCCTGCCGTGTGATCTCAAACCTTGATGCAATGTTCTCTGCAGTAACACCCATGTGGTATCCGTAAAATATTTCATGCAGGCCGTCATACGTCATTAAGTCAACTATCTCGGATGTACCCATGCGGGCACCCCATCTTGCAGTTGGGATGGCATAGGGTACCCTGCTCATATTTTCCATCCCCCCGGCCAGGATGACTTCAGCTTCTCCACATCGTATGGCCTGGGCCGCAAGGGCCACAGATTTCATTCCAGAGGCGCACAGTTTGTTTATAGTATATGCAGCAGTTTCCTTGGGGATGCCTGCTTGGATCATGGCCTGGCGGGCAACGTTCTGGCCCTGGCCTGCAGAAATAACATTTCCCATTATCACTTCATCAATGGTTACAGGCGCAAGCGTATCATCATAGTCATAATATTGTTTTTCCAGATCCAGCAAACCTTTACCGCTGATACCTTGAGGTTCGACCGAGGTCATTGCAAAATCGGCAATAGGCCGCAGCCCGACTTTTTTTAATACGGTCTTTAACACCAAAGCACCTAAATTCACCACAGGCACAGATGCCAGACGTCCACCAAATGCACCGACAGGGGTTCTCAAACCGGCAACAATAACGACATCTCTCATACTTTATTCTCCTTTCCTGGCAGAATCCGTCTCTCAACCGAGATATTTTCAGGCATCTACTGCCACGGGATTGCTTAAATCAAAAGCAAGTAATCTGGTTTCAAGTTCCCTGATTTACAATAAAAATACAATGTTGAATAAATTAGTACGTATTGAGTAGCTGGTATACTTAACCTGCCGGATTTGCGGCTCATTTAAGGTTAAACTTGTCATATCATTCCAAGTCATTCGCGAACCAGGTGTGGCATATTCTTTTTTTACAGATTTGTTGGGGCAACATCCCAAGGTTTTTTAATAGAGTTTTTTAGTAGAGATAGGGGATGCGGCAAAATTGATGTCATGATGTCATAATAATGGAATGGATTTTAAAAAAAGAATCTGCATGTGGAAAAAATTAGTATATAATAGGTATGTGACGTACTTAAAACAACTTTTCAGAAGCATCTTTTTTGAGGTAAGAAGTGCATTTAAACATTCGGTTTTATTCATAAAATACATTATTTCGATCAAGCGGAATGTAAGTGCTGTAATCAATTAAGGTTTGTACAGGCTCGCGACACTGCTCTTGTCTAAAAGAATTTCAAACGTTATAAATAGTCAGGTATATAAAGATTATATCCTTTATTACCTGTGATTGTTTTTTTAAAATTGGGTAGATTCTGGACAACATAAATTAACCTGAAGGGGTTAAGCATATGAGAATTTTGTTTGTCACTGAGAATATTGAACAGCAATATCTGGACTATCTAAAATCAGATGCCAGGATAGATATCCTGGATGTTTGCAATTCTTCAAGTAAAGCCAAAGAGAAAATATCCAATTTAATTGAAACGTTTGATCTTGTTCTGGTTGATCAGGATTTGCCGGAATTGTCCGGTCTTGAATTTTGCCAGCAATTACGTGGACAAGGCCTGACACTGCCATTGGTCCTGCTGGTCCCTGATAACTTTGATGCCGGCCGCGCAAACACAAGCGCTTTTGGAATTGAAACTTTTCTGGTCGATTCTTCTGTTGCCAACCCATTTTCCAAGCTGCCGTCTGCATTAAATGAAAGCAGGCGATACCACAATGATCGTATGGCAAGAGAAGAAGTAATGAAAGGCCTGCTTGAAAATTTAGAACGATTGGAACGGATTGTAGAAGCCAGTACGATTCCGTCATTTGTCATCAATAAGCAACATTGTATAACGGAATGGAATAAGGCGTGTGAAGTGTTGACTGGTTTGTCTGCTGAAAAAATGATCGGTACGAAAAATTCCTGGCAGGCATTTTATGCTTCACCACGCACGACAATATTAGAATTGGTTGTTGATGGCCTAATTGACAATGAACTTGAAAAGGTTTCCTCTGGCCAATATCGTAAGGCCTCATTTGGATACGGTTATGAGGCGGAAGATTTTTTCCCGGATTTTCCTAAAGGTGGTGAATGGCTTTTTATTACTGCAGCCCCGCTGCGTAACCAAAAAGGGAAAATATTCGGAGCTGTTGCTTCACTTCAAAACATCAGTGAACACCGCAGAGCTATTGAAAAATTAGAGAAAAGCGCTCGTTGGGTGACACAAATTCTCAACTGCAGTTCAGTGCCCACTTTTGTCATTGACATTAACCATAAGGTTACACACTGGAATCATGCCTGTGAAATAATTACAGGGGTGCCTTCCAGCCAGGTGATAGGCACTTCCAGACACTGGCACCCTTTTTACAAGCATCCCCGAAAAACCATGGCAGACCTGATACTTGACAATGTTATTGAATCAGAAATTGCCAGACATTATACCAGTGGATATCGAAAGTCCTTGCTCGGCAGTGGTTTTGAAGCTGAAGCCTATTATCCCAATCTGGGAGATGGCGGATCCTGGCTTTTCTTTACCGCTTCCCCATTGCGGTCGGCATCAGGGGAGATGGTCGGTGCAATTGAAACACTTCAGGACATCACTGATCGTCGTAAGGCTGAAGATGCGCTGGCAAAAAATCGTCAGTGGCTTTCACAGATTATCCAGGGCAGTGCTGTTCCGACATTTGTAATTGACAGTGAACATCGCATTAGTGAATGGAACCTTGCCTGTGAAAATATGACAGGTGTCCCTGCAAAACAGATGACCGGTACAAAGGATCAATGGAAGGCATTTTCTATAGCACAGCGTCCAGTTCTTGCAGATTTGATCATCGACGGAGCGACAGAGGAAAAGATTGCCAGTCAATATGGCGACAAGTACCGCCATTCGTTGCTCGGAGAAGGATACGAAGTTGAAGATTTTTTTCCTAACCTTGGCATAGATGGAAAATGGCTGTTCTTTACGGCTTCACCCCTGAGGGATGTGAATGGAGAAATCATAGGTGCGATTGAAACGCTTCAGGACGTAACCCGGCGTAAAAAAGCTGAAGATGCCCTGCGGGCCAGTGAAGAACATTATCGTGAACTGAGCAAGATGCTTTTAAAGCAAATGGAGATCGATAAAGATGCCATGGGTATAGACCTTCAAAAGAATATTGATAACCTGGTTTTACCTTTTTTTTCCAAGTTGCGGGAGAGTGTAGCAGATTCCACTCAAAAAGATATGCTTAGCGCCATTGAAAGTAATCTGAAACAGATCAGTTCACCTGTGGCAAGTCGAATAACCAAACTCTTTTCAAAGTTAACTCCGGCAGAGGTTCAGATCGCCAATCTGATAAAAAACGGTCATTCCACCAAAGAGATCGCATCTCTTTTGTATATTTCCGAAAAAACAGTGTTTACTCATAGAAGAAATATTAGAAAGAAATGCAATATCGCCAATAAAAAAGTCAATCTTATGACCATACTCCAGCAAGAGGAAGCTTATAAGCAAGGATAACATAAAATTTAAAGCTGATAATTATCAGAACATTCCCTTAAAAAAGGTATGAATGAAAATTATACAAAAGTGGAATCCTATTCTAATGAATAGGGCTCATGCAGGAACATAAACATAACTATTGAAATATGGAGGAAAAAATGGATCAGAAAACCATTATTAAACAAATGATTGATTTTAACAAAACAGCTTTTGATAATACTTTAAGCGCAATGATGATTGTTCAGGGACAAACTGAAAAAATGTTCACCACAATGATGGATCAGAATCCCTCGCTACCTGAAGAAGGGAAAAAAGCCGTGCAGGACTGGGTGAACAATTATAAAAAGGGAAGTGAAGATTTTAAGAAAATGCTTGATGAAAACTTTGCAAAAGTTGAGGAGTTTTTCAGCGAGTAGACACAACCTGTTTTGGGTGCGGTAACCATTAATCGTCAGAAACATTGGAGGGAAGGTGATGATGGTAAAAGAAAGAACATCAGAGCTGGGCGCAAAAAATGAGCAGGTTGAACACGACATTCAAGACCGTGCTTTGATGGCAGCTGAACTCAAACAGGCCAACCAGTATCTTGAGAATGTTCTTGACAGTTCTGCTGACGGCATCGGGCTTGTTGACCGGAACTGGAATTTTATTAAATGGAACGCTGCTGCAGTATCTCTTTATGGGTATTCCCAGGAAGAAATCAGGACAAAATCACCTTTTGACCTTTATCCGGATAAAAACGAATTGGAAAAAATGCTGAGTAAGCTTAGAAATGACGGATTTGTAAAAGGATATGAAATTGATATGATTACCAAAAACGGGTGCATTCTCCCGTTTGAAATTTCCATTGCCATGTTGAAAAACAAGTCTGGAGAAGATATCGGCAGCGTTTGTGTTGCAAGGGATTTGAGTGATCTTAAAAAAGCCCTGGTGCAGGCCGAGGATGCCAACAGGGCAAAAAGTGAATTTCTCACCAATCTGAGCCATGAAATCCGTACCCCCATGAATGCAGTCATCGGATTCACAGAACTGCTTGATTCCATTGTTACCGACAAAAAACAAAAAAATTATATTGAAGCCATAAAATCCGGCAGTACGGGACTTTTGACGATTATAAATGATATCCTCGATCTATCCATGATTGAGGCAGGAAAACTCAAACTTCAATATGAACCGGTAAATCCGCGCATGATTTTTGATGAGATAAGAAATATCTTTTCAATGAAACTGTCCCGGAAAGGTCTTGATTTTTTTGTGGAAATCAATCCGGAATTACCGGAATATTTAATGATGGATGAGGTCAGGCTTCGGCAGGTATTACTCAACCTTGTAGGCAATGCCATTAAATTCACAGACCAGGGATTTGTAAAATTATCAATCCAGCAAACCCCTGTTGTTCAGACCGATGACGGCCACGGTATGCTGGATGTTCAGATATCTGTGGAAGATTCAGGGATCGGCATCCCAGTAGGAGAACATGAATGTATTTTTGAGGCATTCACCCAACAGGATGGTCAGAATACCAAAAAATTCGGCGGCACCGGTCTTGGACTTGCCATCTGCAAACGCCTGGTGGAAATGCTCAAAGGTGAAATATCCGTTGTTAGTGATAAAAATAAAGGGTCCTGTTTTAAGGTTAATTTTCATAATATTAGAATCGCTGAAGTTTCCCGGATTCGCTCCCATATTGAACCCGATCCTGCACAGATTGAATTTAAGCCTGCCACGGTCCTGGCTGTTGATGATGTTAAATCCAACTTAAATTTGATCCGGGAATACTTAAAGTCCACTCAATTAAATGTAATCAGTGCTGAAGACGGTGAGCAGGCACTGCTTTTGGCAAAAGAGTATAAACCCGATCTGATCCTAATGGATATCAGCATGCCGGTTATGGACGGGTACGAGGCCACGCGATTGATCAAAGCAGATGATACCCTCAACCATATTCCGATTATTGCCGTTACAGCCGTATTCCTTCAGGGGGGAAGCAATAAATTAAAACATAAGGGGTTCCAGGATTATCTGTGCAAGCCCATTACAAGGAAAGCTTTATTTAACATAATTTCAGGTTTCCTGAAACATTCCACCCCTGATTTTCCAATGGAAAAACCGGTTAGATTTCTTAACTCCAAAGCGTTAAAAATGCTTCCAGTTCTGATTGAAACCCTTGAAAAAAAGTTTATGCCTGCCTGGAAGCTTCTTGAAAACAGACTGTCTATACCGGCAGTCAAACGCTTTGCTTCTGCCATGAATCGTTTTGGAACCATAACCGCCAATTCCCCTTTGGAAGAATTCGCCAAGGACCTTTTTGATTATGCCGGAGACTTTGACATTGAGAATACAAGAAAACTGCTTTATGAATTTCCAGAACTGGTTGAAAGGTTCAAGTCGGTCCAAAAGCAATGCCGGCCCAATGAGGCAGAGAACAGCCAACAAAAAGAGATTCCGGCACTCTCTGTTTGTTTTGAAGACAGTATGGATGAGCTGGATGATTTATTTAAAGAAGATATGGATAAACAAAACACCTCTTCTGTTTTGATTGTTGATGACAACCCCAAACACATCCATCTAATCGGCAAGACACTTGCGGGAAAAGGATATATGCTTGAAGCGGCCACAAGCGGACAACAAGTTCTGGAATGGGTGAAGACGAGACAATTTGATTTAATTTTACTTGATGTGGTAATGCCTGGAATGAATGGATTTGATGTCTGTAAAAAACTCAAACTATTACCCGGTTTGAAAGACACACCAGTGATTTTCCTGACGGTTAAAACCGAAATCAGTGATATTGTTAAAGGATTTCAAATCGGTGTGGTTGATTATGTGACCAAACCCTTTAATCCCATTGAGTTGATAGCCAGGGTGGACACACAGCTGGAACTTAAATCCAGCAGAGACCTTTTAAGGCAGATGGCATTGACGGATGGATTGACAAAGCTTTACAATCACGGGTTTATCCATGAAAGACTTGCTCAGGAAATCAGCAGGTCCCGACGGGAAAAACATCCGGTATCGGTTATAATGTTTGACCTGGACCATTTTAAAAATATCAATGACACATATGGTCATAAAACCGGAGATGAAATTCTTGTGATGGTTGCTTCATTAATTAAAGAATCTCTCAGGAAAGAAGATGTTGCCGGCAGGTATGGTGGAGAAGAATTTTTGATCATCCTGCCGAATACAGATGGTCAGGGGGCAGTTAATGCTGCAAATAAAATAAGAACAAAAATTCAAAATAAGACTTTACCCCAAAAAGGATTGAGCGTGACGATCAGCGGTGGTGTTTGTTCACTTGAGGATGAAGATGTAAACAATTTGATCATGAAAGCGGATCAACTGCTCTACCAGGCAAAAAAAAGGGGCAGAAACAGGATCGAAATCAATTGTTAAGATGCTGTTAACCCCAACGTCGGGGTTAAGGCTAAATTCTTTTTTCACCATTTGTCACTTGTATGATCAATGACAAATGTTTTTTTAAACATGTTTGTGAGTGCTTTGCCAGACAAACCGCCTTATTTTTTTGAACAATCATTGCATTGGACAACCTGGGGCGGCTTTTTGAAAATACGCCATCAACCCTTTGTTTGGTCGGCTGCTCCTGACCTCAACCGTAAATTTCACTTGACTTTCTGAAAGGCTGCTGAGAGAACTTTATAAAAAAGTAAAAACAAAAAAAGGAACCTTAATGATGATCAGCCGCGTGGTCTTTAACAAAAAAGGCGGAGTGGGAAAAACAACCATAACATGCAACCTTGCTTCAGTCTGTGCGTCATCCGGTAAAAAAACACTTGTCATAGACCTTGATCCACAGGCGAATTCCAGCCAGTACCTGATGAATAATCAGTTCAATAAAATTATGGATAACGGTCAGACCGTTTTTGATTTTTTTAAAGCGACGTTGGAAGGCGGCAGTGTCTTTAAATTCAACCCATTTTCCTCCAATCAAAATACTGCCGGCCCGGAACCAAAGTTCTTTATTCACAAAACCCGGTTTAAAAATCTTTATATCATCCCATCTCACCCAGGCCTTGCAGGCATTGAGACTCAGCTTGTAAACAAGCACAAAATTTATAAGCTCAAGGAAATGGTAAAAAATTTCACGGATTTTCAAGCCGTGTTTATTGATACGCCCCCTGCAATGAACTTTTTCAGCCAGTCAGCCCTGATCGCTGCCACCCGGTGCCTGATTCCTTTTGACTGCGATGCCTTTTCAAAAGATGCCATCTTTGATGTCGGACAGCACATCGGTGATATCCAGCGTGACCACAACAACAGCCTTATTGTTGAAGGAATCATCGTCAATCAGTACATGGCACGTGCAAAATATCCGCAGCAGGTTGTCAACAGCCTTAAAAAAGAGGGGCTGCCGATTCTTTCAACTAAACTTTCGTCATCAGTCAAAATCCGTGAATCTCACCAGGAGTCAACCCCAATGATTTTTCTGAGTCCAGGGCATAAATTGACAAAAGAGTACCAGGCTTTATATAAAGAAATCAGCAGTAAAAAGTTTTGGAGCAATCGTTGATCCATGATCCGGGCAGCAAGACGATTATAAATCTTTTAAAAACATAACAGATGTTTCAGGATTGAGTGGATTTTTCGAACTGCCAAGGAAAAAAAGATATGGTCTTTGTTTTTAATTTTCATCCATAAAACCGACAAATAAAAGCCTTTAGTATTTTTCTAAACTAAAACTATCTGAACGAATTTTTTTCATGACAACCAGAAGATGTTCTTTTGCTCTTTTGCCGTGATTTTCCATGGCCTGAACAGCGATGCTAATATCTTTGGAAATCATTGCCTGATAAATTTGGATATGATTCTGGAGTAGTTGATTCCTCAAAGACGGTGACAGATTTAAACCATGACGATATTTTAACGTTAAATCCCCAAGGTTTTTGCAGACCCTGAATAGAGACCGGCTCCTGGCAGCCGTATAGATGATTGAATGAAACTCAACATCCAATTCGGTCAAGGTTAAATCTTTTTTGGATTTGATGGCTGTTTTTGTCTTTTCAAGGTTGTCATCCAATGCTTTTAATTCTTCGGCACTAATGTATTTAATGGCTTTTTTAATGGCTATCTGTTCGATTTCCATCCGTGTGGAAAATAGATCCTGGATGTCATCATCTGACAGATCTTCAACCATATAACCTGCCTTGGGAATAGAAATCAGTAATCTTTCCTGTGACAGTTTTTGTAATGCTTCCCGGACCGGTGTACGACTGACCTTAAGTGAATCTGCGATACTTACCTCAGTGATCCGGGTGCCACCGGGTATTTTGCCGGATACAATGTCCTGCCGAAGGGCAGTGTAGACTTTTGTTCGTAAGGATTCCGTTCTCATGCTGTTCATCTCCTATACTTTATAAACACTTATTGTATACTTTATGTGTTGTCAAGAAAGTTCTTTATTTAACAGATAAAAAAAAATATACTTATACTATATTTTTTTAGTGATCATTAAAGTCCCATCTCAATCAAGGAAAAAATGCAATTACAAGCAAAAATTTTAAAAATGGTTCAAGAAGAAAAAAGTGACCTGCCCACTCTTCCCATTGTTATCAATAAAATTATTAGTGCTGCTTCAGATAACCAAACAACAACCCAAGCGCTTGGAGAAGTCATATCTTATGATCAAGCCATGACAAGCAAGTTGTTGAAACTTTCCAATTCCATGTATTATGCACAAACAACAAAAGTGGAGACCATAGAAAGGGCCATCGCTGTTATTGGTTTTGATGAAATTATCGGCATTGCCCTTGGCATGAAAATTTTATCCTCTTTTAAAGATGCATCAGGTTCAAAGATAGATCTGACCAATTTATGGACACATAGCATTGGTGTTGCCACGGCATCTCAAGAACTTGCAAAACGGACAAATACTGTGATTGCCGGCAAAATATTTATTCCAGCACTTCTTCATGATATTGGTAAAGTGATTTTTTCAGTATATTTTAACGATGAATATATAAAAGTCTACCAATATGCCTTGGAAAAAGAAAAACCCTTGTATTTTGCCGAAAGCGCTTTTTTTAAATTAAATCATGCCATTCTTTCAGCTCTTTTAATGAAACGCTGGCATTTCCCCCAATCTATCATTCTGCCCTGCAGGTTTCATCATAATCCTGATTCAGCTCCGATTCAATTCAAGCCCCAGGCTTTCATCATTAACCTGGCTGATTATGTGACACAAAAAGCAGGCATTGGTCACACTGGAATTTTGGTTTCAATGGATCTTAAAAATTCTATGAGAATGATGGGCCTTAATCAATCCAAATTAGACTTGATTATTGATCAGCTTCGAAGAAAAAAAGAGGAAATCAAAGCGTTCTTTGATATCACTACAGAAGTTTAATCGGATTTGGGCCTTTGTTCTATTCTTGACTTTATAATCCACTTCTTTTATAAATATTCGGCTACTCAATTAAATAGATAAAATTTTAAAATAGGTACCTGAATACCAAATATGAAGCAAAAATTATTTTACACCTCTGAAGGTAGAATTCTTCTCACAGGCTTCATGCTGCTTTTATTGTTTTTGATTGTCATCGGGTACTTTTCGTATATCGACATTGAAATCTCAAAAACATTAGGCCTGGCTTTTTTGGTCAATACTTTCGGAGGGCGTGCCGCAGGGATTGGGCTCTGCATCATGAATGGATTCGGTCCGATAGTCACCATTGGATATAATTTTTATATTGAAATAATGTTAGTCTGTTTTGCATATTCGATTTTTGTATTGACAACAAACAACTATATCAGAATCACATGGGTGACCAACCTCATTGAAAAACTTGCCAAAAAAGCAGAAGAACAAAAAAAGAAGGTCCAATCGTTCGGGTGGATCGGTCTTTTTATTTTTGTCATGCTGCCCCTTCCGGTTACCGGGCCGGTGATGGGATCTGTGATCGGATATCTGCTCAAAATTAACCTGGTCAAGAACTTTACCGCAACATATTCCGGAACCTTAGCTGCCATCATTATCTGGTTTTATTGCTTTGATTTTTTAGAACAGCGATTCCAAGTTATTCAATATGTTTTTGCTGGTGTTGTCATTCTTGCACTGCTCTCCCGTCGTAAAGCCATCATTAAATTTTTTTCCTGCAAAAAAGCCTAATGGATAATTATCGGGTTAACTGCCGGTATTTAATCCGTGTGGGTTGATCCGCTTTTATGCCCAATCGTTTTTTCCTGTCTTTATCATATTCAGAATATGAACCTTCGAATAAAAGGGTCTGGCTGTCACCTTCAAATGCCAGGATATGGGTGGCAATACGATCTAAAAACCAGCGGTCATGGCTGATAATCACAGCAGAACCGGCGAAGTTTTCCAGGGCTTCTTCCAATGCTCTAAGCGTGTTGACATCCAGGTCATTGGTGGGCTCATCAAGCAATAGCAGGTTGGCTTCCTGCTTGAGCATGGTGGCCAGGTGAACCCTGTTTCTTTCACCGCCTGAAATATCTTTGACCTTTTTTTGCTGATCAGATCCTGAAAAATTGAATTTTGCCACATAGGCTCTGGAATTAATTTCTTGTCCGCCAATGATCATTTTTTCATTATTGCCTGAAATGATTTCAAAAATAGTTTTATCAGGATCAAGCGTATCCCTGTCCTGGTCCACATAGGCAAGCTTGGTGCTTTGACCGACTTCAAAGGTTCCGGAATCAGGTTTTTCTTTGCCAATAATCATATTGAACAACGTGGTTTTACCGGCACCATTGGGGCCGATCACACCAATGATGGCACCGGCAGGAAGGGTGAAACTCATTTTATCCACCAATAACTTGTTGTCAAAGGCTTTGGATACATCATTGGCCACAACAACCTTGTCGCCCAGGCGGGGTCCTGGCGGGATAAAGATTTCCAGGTTCTTTTCCTGCTCGTTGACATCCTTTTTCAAAAGGTCTTCATAGGCCTTGATTCTGGCCTTGGATTTGGTTTGTTTGCCTTTGGGCGACATCTGGATCCATGCCAGTTCTCTTTCCAGGGTCTGCTGGTGTTTTGACTGGGATTTTTGTTCAGTGGCCAGCCGTTTTTGTTTCTGGTCTAGCCAGGACGAATAATTTCCCTTCCATGGAATCCCGATACCACGGTCAAGTTCCAGTATCCATCCGGCAACATTGTCCAAAAAATACCGGTCATGAGTGACTGCAATGACGGTTCCTTCATACCGGCTCAAATGCTCTTCCAGCCAGCCAACCGATTCAGCGTCCAGATGGTTGGTGGGCTCATCCAGCAAAAGGATATCCGGTTTTTGCAGTAACAGGCGACATAAGGCAACCCGTCGTTTTTCACCGCCTGAAATGACACTGACCAAACTGTCTCCGGGCGGACATCGCAAAGCATCCATGGCCATTTTCAGTTTTGATTCAAGATCCCAGGCTTGAATGTGGTCGAGTTTGTCCTGAAGTTTGCCCTGTCGTTCAATAAGCTTGTCCATTTCATCGTCTGAAATTGGGTTGGAAAATTCTTCTGAAATAGTTTCATATTCTTTTAACAGTTCAATGGTTTCCTGTACGCCTTGTTCAACAATTTCTTTAACGGTTTTGTTACTGTCAACCAGAGGTTCCTGTTCAAGATACCCAATGGTGAGGCCTTTGGAAAGGATGGTTTCTCCTGTATAACTTTCATCAACTCCAGCCAGGATTTTAAGCAGCGTACTTTTACCTGATCCGTTCAGGCCTAAAACACCGATTTTAGCCCCGTAAAAATACGAAAGAGAGATATCTTTGAGTATTTGTTTGGTACCATGGAATTTACTGACATTGATCATGGAATAGATGATTTTTTTAGTATCTTGTGACATGTTTGCTCTCCTTGGTTCAATGCAACAATGCATTCTTTAAATTAATTATAAAAGGTTACCACAGGTTCTTTTAATATCAGTTCAATGGCTTTTTTGGCTGTTCTGGCAATATCTGGAAAGGTATCTTCCAATTTTGTGATCTGCCTTAAGTTTTCACTGGTTCTTAAAATCAGTCGGGCAAAGTCACCTTCAGCAAAATATGATTTTGCAATCAGATCTTCCCAGGGTTCGTTATGGGCCCAGCAGTAGATCATCAGGCTTGGTTGGATAAAAAGATTGGGCGCTTCGAACTCTTTTTTTAACAATTTAATTGCAAAAGGTTTTAATCCTTGTCTGGCATCTAAAAAAACCTCTTTTAACCGTTTGGGCAAGGCTTGATCGTATAACGGGTCGTCTTTGAATTCTCGCTCGTTAACAAAAGAGGCAATGATTGCGGCCAATAATGCCGGATCTTTTTGTGGCAATAAATTATTTCTAATACTCTGGGCAACCAGAAGTGGGGAATCAAGCCTGAGTTTAGATGCCCAAAGGCCATCTTCGGTCAGTTGTCCATCCTTGGTGACAAAGTTTTCTTCAGTAAGAAAATCCATGTGATCTATAAAATCGTACCAGAGCAGTTCAAGATCCTGTCCAAATCGTTTTCTGGCACTTTTGCCTTGTTTTTTACCTGAACCGATCTGACTCGAATCTATCTGATAAGACGCAAAGGATTTTTCCAACAGCATTTTGATCTGATCGGGTGTATGGGAGAGCAACAGGTTTAAAACCATGGAAAAATTGATTGAAATCTGACTTTCAATATCCAATGGCAAGGATTCAATCAAAGTTGCGATATATTGAAGATCCATGAATTTTCCAGGTAGAACAATGCCGAATCCAATCTTGTCCATTCCTCTTCTGCCGGCACGTCCGGTCATCTGTTGAAATTCACTGGAAGATAACTTCATAAAATCAACCCCGTTAAATCGATCAGAGTTTAAAATTACTACGGATCGTGCCGGAAAATTGACACCTGCAGCCACAGTGGATGTGGCAAACATGGCATCTAAAAGCCCCTGGGACATTAAGGTTTCAACCACCACTTTCCAGGCCGGAAGATGCCCGCTGTGGTGGGCGGCTGTTCCTGTTAGTTCAAGAATGGCTCTTTGTCTGTGATGTTTGAGATGGGGATTGGTTGAAACCAATTCTGCAATTTTTTGTTTAAGTTGTTCTTTCTGCTTTGGTTTTTCGTATAATAATTGTCCATTGCATAGTTGGACAGCCTGGTCACATTCAGCCCTGGATTTTAAAAAAAAGATGGCCGGCAGTAACCGGTATTGATCAAGAATCTGAAGAATCTCATTAAAAGGCGGCAATTGGCCTCTGCCGGAAAAACGGTGTTGATTTGATTTGTCATCAAATTTCAACACTTTTTTATGTAGCCTTGGTTGGTTTGTTTTTTTCTCCATCAAAGGGAACAAGGTACCCGAAGGGTGCAAAAAAAGAGGAAACAAAGGCACAGGTCGGTGTTTGTTTTCAATCACTGTGCATTTTTTACCCCGGATGGATTCAAGCCATCCAGCAATCTGAAATGGATTTCCAATGGTGGCAGACAGCAGGAGTAATGGGATTCGAACCGGCAGATAAATCATGATCTCTTCCCAGACAACACCGCGTTGTTCATCACCTAAAAAATGGGCTTCATCCAGAATAATCAAGTCACAGGTTAAATTTTCTCCAGTGTGCATGGCATCATAAAGCTGATTTCTTAATATTTCTGTGGTACCGATAACAATGGATGCATCAGCATTTTGTTTGATATCCCCTGTGAGAATGCCGACATTTTCTTTACCAAAAATTGATGAAAAACCTGCATGAATTGAATTGGTCAAGGCCTTTAGCGGGGTGGCATACCAGACCTTCCCTTTTTTGTTGATCACTTTTTGTGCAGCTTGTTCGGCAATCCAGGTTTTACCGGCACCTGTTGGCGCTGTGACCAGGCAATCAAATTCGTTAATGGCCTGGACAGCCTTAAGTTGAAATGGGTCAGGGATAAAAATGGATTTTACAGGTTTTCCAATTTTTTCAAATATTGCTTTTAAAGATTTATCAGAGCCGGGTTTCATGGCAGATGCTATGAAATTTGAGGGTTTCTTTCGTCGATCAGATTGGTAACCCCTTTTCTTTAACGGTTTTTTAAAGGATGATTTGTATGGATAAGTATCTTTTTTCATAAATAAATTGGCCTTAAAAATTAGAAGCTTTGATTTTTTCAATAACCAGTTTGGCTGAATTAAGACCAAATTGTGTGATATCCAATTGATCAATATCAAAAAAATGAAACCCGGCTATCTCATCTTGTGCTTTTATTTTTAAAAAATTGCTTGCCGTGCAGATAAATACCATGTCTGTGATCGAATACAAAATGTTTTTATAAAGGTATTGATTGGGAATGGAACAAAAATATTTAAGATCGATAATATCAAGATTAAGCTCTTCATTGATTTCCCGGATCAGACAGGTTTCCATGGTTTCGCCCGGTTCTGCAAATCCACCGGGAAAATCAAGGGTTCCTTTGACAGGATCATATTTGCGTACAGTGACCAATACTTGTTTTTTTGTATTAAAAATCAAGGCTATTCCGGCAGCAGCAGAATTCAAAAAGAACTTGAATC
This sequence comes from Pseudomonadota bacterium, assembly GCA_043826275.1. Lineage (GTDB taxonomy): Bacteria > Desulfobacterota > Desulfobacteria > Desulfobacterales > Desulfobacteraceae > Desulfobacula. The sequence goes on along the minus strand of JBDRQO010000019.1, from coordinate 98,808 downwards.
CGCATTCCTGGCAGATGAATGATTTTTCACCATCCGGGCTTAACTTTTTTTCGCCACAGCCAGGACAGTGTTTAAATAAATGGGTGTTTGGATTGTTCAAGCATTATCCTTAATCGTTTATTGAATGTCGTTTTCCGGGACCCATCCTCCACCCAATGCCTTGTAAAGTCTGATCATATTAGAAGTTACCTTGCCACGGCTGACAGCCAGTTCATCCTCAAGAGATTGAAATGACCTTCTGGCATCCAGCACCACATTATAATTAACCAGGCCGGCATTAAATTGATCATCTGCAAGGTCAATGACCAGTTGTGCTGCAACTGTGCTCCGGGTTAGAAAATCTTGTCGTAATTGTTCTTTAGCATAGGCTGTCAGGGCATTTTCAACTTCTTCCTGGGCATGGAGTATGGCAGATTCATAGGCGACCATGGCCTGTTCCTGACGTGCTGTCTGAACCTCAATGTTTTTACGGATAGCATTGCCATCAAACAGATTCCAGGAAATACCAGGGCCGATACTCCAGGCGCGGCTGGCTGACTGGAAAAGATTGGATGATGAAATTGATTCCAATCCCACGGTACCCATCAAACGAAATTTAGGATAAAGATCTGCTGTGGCCACGCCAATTTTTGCGGTCTGTGCGGCCAGATTATATTCAGCCCGGCGGATATCAGGTCGATGCCGTAATGTTTCAGCTGGAATGCCAATGGTCATGCTTATGGGAATGGCCGGGATCTGGTGATATTCAGCCAATTGTTCGTGCAAGGTTCCCGGATGTTTGCCCAGTAACACAGCCAGCCGGTTTTTTGCTGATTCAAGTCCAATCTCTAAGCTTGGGACAAGTGATTGGGTGCGTTCCAGATTATATTCAGCCTGTTTGACGGCCAATTGGTTGATAAGCCCGGCTTTATAGCTGGAAAGGTTGAGATCATAACTCTTCTGCTGGGCAACAAGGCTGGTTTTTGCGGCTGTCAGCCGGGCCTGATACGTCCGAACATCCACATAATTTAAAGCTACTTCAGCCATCAGGCTGACCAGGACATCGTTCAGGTCTTCACGACTTGCTGCCAGGGTGGCATCTGCCGCTTCAACAGATCGTCTGACTCCACCAAATAGATCTATTTCCCAACCCGCATCAAACCCGATATCATAGACAGTATTTTCTGCTCCTGATCCCAGGTTGTTTTTGCTGGTCTGGTATCTGTTAACTGATCCTGATCCGTTTAGACTGGGGAACAGACCGGCCTTGCTACTGCTGCGCTGGGCTCTGGCCTCACGGACTCGTGCTTTGGCCGTCTGTAAATTTAAACTGCCTTTAACAGCCTGTTCTTCAAGGTCTTCAAGTATTGGATCATTCAAAGTTTTCCACCAGTTGGCCAGGGTTGCAGGGTCAATTTGACCTGTTTGAAGACCACCTTGCAGCTGTGTATGCCAGACCACGGGGACGTCGGGTTGCACACCTTTATAATCAGGTCCTACCATTGCACAACCAGTGAGTAATAGGGCTGTGCACAAAAACAGCTGATACAATAACCCAGTGCGTGTATCTATCTTGGCTTCAACATGTCGAAATTGATTTATTTTCATCTTTTTCTCTCTTATATGGAAAATACAAAAAAAGTTAATCATTTTTATCATTGTTGCCTGTTCGCCATGCATTGCCTTTTTCACTGGCAACCTGGAAAAAATAATAAAGGGCAGGGATAAAAAAGATACCCACCAATGTCGAGAACAGCATCCCTGAAAAAACGGTTACGCCAATGGCCTGCCGGCTGCCGGCTCCGGCCCCTGTTGCGATCACCATGGGGAAAATTCCGAGAATAAAGGTAAAAGCGGTCATGAGGACGGGGCGGAAACGAATTTTTGCCCCATCCACAGCTGACTCGGCAATGGATAGACCGTCCTGCCTTCGCTCTCTGGAAAATTCAACAATCAGGATGGCATTTTTTGCAGCAAGGCCGACCAGCAGCACCATTCCGATCTGGGCATAGATGGACATGGGCATGTTAACGATCCACAGACCGAGCAGAGCACCAAGGGAGGCTACCGGAATCGACATAATTATAGATATTGGAATATTCCAGCTCTCATATTGGCCCACCATAAAAAGATAAGCAAAAATCAGAGCCAGGGCCAGAAGTCCGGTAACCTGGCCGCCGGCCTTACGCTCCTGGTACGACATGGACGACCAGTCATACCCAAAGCCGGAAGGCAGAATCTTGGCCGCCAGCTGTTCCATTGCAGCCATGGCCTGACCCGATGAAAACCCGGGCGCGGCACTGCCGTTAAAATCAGCACTGGCAAACTGGTTATAGCGTTTGACAATCTGTGGTCCCAGAATGGTCTTTAAAGTGACCAGGCTTTTTAGCGGTACCATTTTTTTGTCGTCACTGCGTACATAAAGCTTTGTAATGTCAGACACCTCATTTCTGAAAACAGCTTCATCCTGAATCTTTACCTGATAGCTGTGTCCCTGCATCGTAAAATCATTCACATAGCTGGAACCAAAATGGGCTTGCAAGGTCGAAAATATCCGGCTCACCGGAACTTTCAGATACTGGGCCCGGGTACGATCTACATCCACAAAAATCTGGGGAGTGTTTGCCGTATAAGTGGTGAAAACCCTTTTCAATGTGGGGTCCTGATTGGCCGCTATCATCATACTCATGGCTACCCCAAAGAGTTCCTGGGGGCTTTGGCCTTCCAGTGCCTGGAGTCGGAAGTCAAAACCGCCGCTGCTCCCCATTCCCAGAATGGGTGGCGGAGCAAATGCAAAGGCATTGGCCTCACTTAAGGCCATTAATTTTCCCTGAGCCTGACCAACGATAGCACCCAATTGCTGATGGGCAAGCTTTCGCTCATCCCAGGGTTTTAGAATAGCAATGGCAAACCCAACATTTTCTGCATCACCATTTAACAGGCTGAAACCGGCCACCCCGATTACATTTTTTACACCATCAATGGCGCGCATATCTTCAGTGATTTTGTTGAGCACATTGGCCGTTCTGGAGAGAGAGGCATTCTCAGGCAGTTGGATATTCATGAAAAAATAGCCCTGGTCCTCATCTGGCAGAAAACTCATGGGGCTGTGGAAAAACATGTATCCGGCACCAGAGAAAATCACGCCCAGTAACACAATCGGCACCACCAGTCGGCGGATCATCCAGCTGGAACCTGTCACATACACTTTTCGAAACAGGTCAAGCAAACGATTGAACCAGCCAAACGGTCCCCGGGTATGCGGCTGCGGCGGGCGAAGCACTGTCACACACAAGGCTGGGCTTAAAGACAATGCGCAGATGGCTGAGATCAAAACTGCAGTGCAGATAGTCACTGCAAATTGTTTGTAGAGTTGTCCGGTGATTCCGGGCATAAAAGCGACAGGCACAAAAACCGCAAAAAGTACCAGAGTGGTGGCAATAACAGGGCCGGTAACCTGACTCATGGCACGGAGGGTGGCTTCTTTGGGTGCAAGTTTTTCGTCCTGCATTACCCTGTGGACATTTTCCACCACAACAATGGCATCATCCACCACCAGGCCGATAACCATGATGAGTGCAAATAAAGAAATGGTATTGGCACTATATCCTAAGGCAAGCAGCACAGCAAAGGTGCCGATTAAGGATACTGGAATGGTTATGGCCGGGATCAGTGTTGCCCGCCAGTCCTGCAGGAAAACAAAAACTACCAGGATAACCAATAAGGATGTCAAACCAAGGGTCCAGATAATTTCATCAATTGCTGCGGATACATATCTAGTGGTATCGAGAATAACCTGATATTCTACATCATAAGGCATCTGTTTTTTTAATCGTTCAAGTTCAGCCTTCACCGCTTCCATGGTATCCAGGGCATTGGCACTGGTGGAGCGGTAGACAGCGATAGTGGCTGCCGGATTACCATTCAAAGCAGACTTGGTTCTATAGGATTTGGCTGCCAGTTCCACCCGGCCAATATCTTTTATCCTCACCATTCCACCCTGAAGATTACTTCGGATGACTATATTTTCAAATTCTTCCACAGTGTTCAAACGGCCTTTTGATTTTATGGAAAACTGGATCTGCTGACCATCTTCCACAGGTTCTCGTCCCACTGAACCGACAGCCGCCTGAATATTTTGCTGAAGAATCGCACCTTTTACATCATCAGAGGTTAAACCCAAGGCGGTCAAACGATTAGGGTCAAGCCAGATACGCAGGGAAAATTCCTTTTCACCAAAAATATACACATCACTGACACCGCTTAAACGAACCAGAACATCCTTGACATTGCTGCTGACATAATTGCTTAAAAACAGCATGTCACGACTTTTCTGGGGCGAATAAAAACTGATGGCAGCCATGATATCGCTGGATCGCATACGGACACTGATCCCTTGATCCACTACTTCTTTCGGCAGTTTGGCTGTGGCCAGTTGAACACGGTTTTGCAGATTGACCTGATCAATAGCAGGGTTGGTGCCCACTTCAAAGGTAACACTTAATGTATATGTGCCTGAGTCAGAACATGAAGAAGACATATACAGCATATCTTCAACACCGTTTACCTCTTTTTCAATGGGAGCTGCCACTGTATCTGCCAGTACCTGTGCACTGGCCCCGGGATAGGAGGCTGTCACTCGGATTTCCGGTGGTGTGATGCGCGGATATTGGGCCACCGGGATATTGAACAAAGCAATTAATCCGACAATGGTAATAACAATGGAGATAACCGCTGCAAGCCGCGGTCGATTAATAAATATGCGTGACAGCATGGATTATTTCTCCTTTGCTTGGGCCAAAGCAATCTGAACAGGCTGGCCAGCCCTGACTTTTTGAATATTGCCGACAATAATCTGTTCTCCAGCCTTTAATCCGGATTCAATTGTCCACATCGTCCCAATCGCAGGACCTATAATAATTGGACGGACAATCGCCTTTTTCTGTTCATCCACCATAAGAACGTAATGGCCTTGTTGATTGGACAATACCGCTGCCTGGGGAGCAACCGGTAATAATCTGGGCTGGGATTGACTGATCATAATACTTACATATTGTCCGGGCAGCAGCAGGTGGTCATGGTTGTCATAAACCGCACTTACCATGATAGTGCCGGTGCTGGGATCGACCTCATTATTGATAAAATCAATTTTACCTATGTTATTTAAAATTTTGTTATTGGATAATTTAATCCGTGGTACCAGACTGGCAGTTTCTATGTTTTTTTGCGCATCATTTAAGCTTGCCTGGATAGCAGCCACTTCATTTTCACTGATGGAATAAACCACCCGAATGGGATCGAGCTGGACAATGCGAGCCAGGGAGCCGGAAGATGGATTGACCAGGTTGCCCCGGGTAAAGGCGGTTCTGCCTATCCGGCCGTTTATGGGTGATGTAATCTGAGTGTATCCAAGGTTAATTTCAGAGTTTGCCAATATTGCTTTTGCCTCCTGGAGCTGGGCTTTGGTCTGTGCGACATCAGCCCTGGCATTGTCCATATCCGTTGCACGCACGCTTTCACTGCGTGCGGATTGCAGTCGTTGCAGGCGCTGGCTGGCTCTGGCAAAGTTTGCCTCTGCCTGTGCCACTCTGGCCTTATCTGCATCAACTTTTACTTGATAGCCGGCTTTTTCGATCTGATACAATTGGTCGCCGCTATGGACATTTTGACCTTCCTTGAACATTACCTGTTCCAGAAAACCTTCCACCCTGGCCCGCAGATCCACAGCTTGAATGGCCTCGACATGGCCTATATATTCTGTTGATGGGTTAATGTCTTGTTCTATTATGGTTGCCATGATAACCGTTGGCGCTTGGTTTGGACCGGATGGGGCAGCCATAAGCCAGGTTGGGATGAAAATCATAATTACCAGTATACAATACCGCATCATTGTTCTCCTGATTGAAGTGATTAAAAAATCGATTGAATTTTTATAAGGTTTCTTTTTTTGATTCAATTGTCATCTGCTCAATATTTTTGACTATGGTTTTTAAACAGGTTCTGACGGTTTTTTGTATTTCAGGGCTGATTCCTATAAGCATTTGATCAGAAACGCTTTGGAATGTTTCGTGTACCTGTGTTACCAGATCCATGCCCTTATCCGTTAAAAATACCAGATAGGCCCGGCGGTCATTTGAGTCCGGCTTTCTAATAATTAATGCTTTAATTTCAAGACGGTCCAGTATTCTGGTCAGATTGGCAGGTGTTTTGTTGACTATTTTGCCAAGCGCCTTTTGAATGACTCCAGATTCAATGGATATGTTTTTTAAAAGAAGAAACTGCTCGACAGTCAGATTATAGGGGTTCAGGATTTTTTCTGCTATATTTCGGATATCCTGGGCTGTCAAATATATCAACCGTCCAATAGGTTCATCTTCTTCAACCATATTTTTTTTTGTCTCCTTGATATTTAACTAGGCAACTTTATGGGTGAAGTATTAATTTGTCAATCTGTTTTTTTTGTTTGTTACAACACGCAAAATGTTGATCCTCATCCTGAAGATGATCAAAGTTTTCATGCGACTGATACCAAGGTAAAAAAAATAAAAATAGTTGTATACAAATATTTGTATAGACAAAAACGATTATTTTGTGTATTTTATGTAATGAAAATTGATTTTTTAACCCAATAAAAAAAGTCCTTGATATTAAATCCTGGCCGGAAAAAAAGGAACAATTCCTTTCCCTCCATAAAATAATGATCAAATCAAATAAACGGATATCAAACCTATTGGTTCGCGCTTTTGGAACTCAGAAAGAGTTTGTTCTTGAACATAAAAGCTTTATCGCTGTTTGCTTTTTTTCGGCAATTATTTTTTTCATCAGTGTTGGAATAAATTTTTTGATCGGCCTGAACCTGGAAATAACAATCAGCACCTTGGTGTTTGGTTTTCTGTTCAGTTTTTTTTATTATTTGAGCAGATTTAAAGGCTATTTTTATCTTGTCTACTGGATCGTTTTTTTCTGCGGGTGTCTGTTTGTACTCCTTGCCTGGTTTTATACCGGAGGTATTTCAGGAACAGCGACAATTATTTCTCTGATTATACTTGCCATTATTAATATGATTACAGAAAAGCAACGCAGAAAAGCATCTATTTTAATATTATGCCTTTTTCTTGGCCTGCTTTATGTGGTCGAATATTTTAAGCCGGGTTTTGTTGTTGCGTATGACAACAATAAAGCCATGTTTATGGATAATTATTTTACATTTATCTTTGCTGTCCTGATTATTTCTTTTGTCATTCACTTTACGATGCAGAATTTGAAGATAGAAAAAAATAAGGTAAGGGACAGAGAAGAAAAACTTAAAGCCATTCTTGATAATATTCCGGATCTCGTCTGGCTCAAGGACAATGAATCAAAATTTACCATGATAAACAAACCCTTTGCTGATGCATTCGGTGTTCCTGTGACAGACATTATCGGTAAAACCGGTTTTGAAATCCGTTCCCCCAATACGACATTCCAGTTTCAGAAGGATGACAATGATATTTTAACTGCAACCAGGATGAGTCACCGTGAAGAAATCCTGGTTGACAGTCAGCAGGGGGAAAAAAGGTTTGAAATCATAAAAAAAGCGATCATGGATCAGCAGGGAAAAATCACCGGTGTTGTGGGGATGGCAAAAGATATCACCGCACAGTACGAATATGAAGACCGGCTGAAAAAATATGAGCGGATTGTCGGAACTTCAATGGACCAGATGGCTTTGATCAACAGAAAATATGAATATGAAGCAGTAAACATCAGTTATCTTACAGCCTATGCCTGCCATGAGCAGGACCTTATCGGCAACACCCTGTCTGATGCGCATGGAACCTGTGTGTTTGAAGAAAAAATAAAGCCCTATATTGACAAAGCTTTTTTGGGTGAAGTGGTGACATACCAGGACGAAGTGGAGTATTGCGGCATAGGAAGGCGTTATGTGGAAACCTGTTTTTTCCCCTATAAAAACAATTATGGACATACCGTCAGTGTGGTTGCGCATATTAAAGATATTACCGGCAAAAAACAGATGGAACAGCGGCTGGCCCGTTCTGAAAAAATGGAAGCCATGGGAACGCTGGCCGGAGGTATTGCACATGATTTTAATAATATCCTTTCAGGAATCCTCGGGTATGCCCAATTGGGCAAGATCAATACAGATCGGCCGGAAAATTTGAATCACCATCTTAACCAGATTATTAAAGGATCAAAACGGGCCGGGGAGCTGGTGAAGCAGATTCTGACATTCAGTCGGCAATATGAATATGAAAAACAACCGCTGAAAGTTGCCGTTATTGTAAAAGAGGCGCTTAAGCTTATTCGTGCAACCATCCCGACATTTATTGAAATGAAAAAGGAAATTGTCTCAAATGCAATGATTTTTGCAGATCCTTCTCAAATTCACCAGATTATAATGAATCTGTGTACAAATGCCTATCATTCGATGCTTGAAAACAAGGGAACAGGCAAATTAATTGTTACATTAAAAGATGTCAGAATAGCAGAACAGCAATGGATTTTGCGTCCCAGCGTCTTTTCGGACAGTTTTATTGAACTTTCTGTCAGTGATACCGGCTGCGGGATAGATAAACGAATAATGGAGAAAATGTTTGATCCGTATTTTACAACCAAGGAACTGGGGAAGGGAACCGGCCTGGGCCTGGCCCTGGTTCACAGCATTGTAGAGGAACACAATGGAGGGATTACGGTTGACAGCAGACTTGGTTGCGGAACAGATTTTAGACTTTTTTTCCCTGCTGTTGAGCAGACCATACAGACAGATGAACATTTTAACGTTCCTGTGAACGCTATGCCAAATGGGACTGAAAGCATCATGGTGGTTGATGATGAAGAGAGCATCCTTTTTTCAACCAGGGAACTTTTAGAAGATTGCGGCTATCAGGTAAAAACTTTCCCTGATGGTTGTCAAGCCTATGAAGAATTTAAAAAAGCACCGTACAGGTATGATCTTATTGTCACTGATATGACCATGCCGAAAATGACAGGGGATGACCTGGCAATCGAAGTTTTGAAGCTCAGGCCTGACCTGCCCGTTATCCTGTGTACCGGATACAGTGATCTGATTACTCAAGACAGAGCACTTGAAATCGGTATTCGCAGATATCTTCAAAAGCCCATTTACAGTTATGATTTTACAGTCCTGATCCGCAGCATTCTGGAGGAGACAAGAAAATAATGCTGCCTGAGTGTTCATACTTGAATTTTATGGGAGGCTTATTTTCATGACAATCCGTAAAAAGACATTGGGTGTGATTTTTTCAATTATGTTGGTCATGGGTACAATTATTTATTCTATTACCCATATTATACTGATGTCAGGATATCTTAAATTAGAAACCCGTGAAATGATAAAAACCTGTGATCAGACGTTCAATCAGATGGAAGAAGATTTGTCGGCCATTAGAAGCGTTGCAGGCGACTGGGCGCCATGGGATGATACGTATCAGTTTATTCAGGATTTAAATTCTGATTATATTGAAAATAATCTTATGTACTCCACCATATCCAACCTTAATGTAAATTTCATGATTTATATAGATAATAAAGGAATAGTCAGATACTGTATCGCGCTTGATCTGCAAAATAAGACCAAAGAAAAATGTGATGAAAATTTTGTGCGCTTAATAAAACAAACCCCGGTTTTACTCAGGAATGAAAACCAAAAGAACATTATTTCAGGATATGCTTTTATGGGTGAACAAATTGTGCTTATGGCATCATCTCCAATTTTGACCAGCAAATTTGAAGGGCCTGTCAAAGGGACCCTTGTTGTGGGAAAATATTTGAATGTGCAGGCTGTGAAGTCTTTTGAAGAAAAATTAAAAATTCCTGTATCTATAAAAAAAATTGATCCTGAAAAACCGGTTGAACCGTTTTCAGATGGTGAATCAGGCAGTATCTTAAAAAATAAATTTACAATCAAACGACCTGATAATTCAACCATTGTTGCCTCTTTAGTATTTAAAGATTTATCTGAAAGACCTCTTTTTGTTCTGGAAATAGAAAAGAGAAGAGATGTTTATCTGCAAGGAAAGAACAGTCTCTGGTCTTTTTTGTTTGCACTTGTGATTATCAGTTTTGTTTTTATTATTGCGATTTTGCTCTTGCTTGAAAGAACTATTCTTTACCGGTTATCCAAATTAAGCCAAGATGTAAAAAAGATAACATTGCAGGAGCATGTAAAAGAGAGGGTATCATTAAACGGCAATGACGAAATAACTTCTTTGTCTGTCAATATCAATCAGATGCTGGAAAAAATATGGGAAAATGAAAAAAGATATCAGATGCTTTTTGAATCGGCCAGCGATGCGATTCTGTTATTAAAAGAAGATATGATCATTGATTGTAATCAAATGGCACAGGTGCTTTTCGGTTGTGAAAAAAAACAGATTATCGGGAAAGACCTGTGTGTGTTTTCACCTGAAAACCAGGCTGACGGGTCATTGTCCCTACAAAAATATTATAAGATTATTGAAGCTGCATCTGTTAATGAGCCGCTGCTTTTTGAATGGATTTATGCAAAGAAAGATAAAACAGCTTTTGATGCAGAAGTGAATTTAACATGTATTGATCTGCCGTCAGGCAGGCATATCCAGGCGATTATCAGAGACATAACCCAGCGAAATCAGTCTCAAAGACTGATGGTTCAAACAGAAAAAATGCTTTCTCTGGGAGGGCTGGCAGCTGGGATGGCCCATGAAATCAATAATCCGCTGGCAGGCATGATACAGAGCGCCCAGGTAATTGAGAACAGGCTCTCAAAGGATCTGCCGATTAATATTCATACAGCACAGGAAGCAGGAACAACTTTTGCAGCAATAAAATCATATATGGAAAAAAGAAATATTTTTAAACTGCTTGACGCTGTTAATCATTCTGGAATTCAAGCTGCAAAAATTATAAACAATATGCTCAGTTTTGCCAGGAAAGAACATTATAAAAAAGAACCGGACAACATCATCGCTGTGTTGGAGGCATCAATTGATCTGGCCCGGAATAATTATAATCTGAAATTAAAATATGATTTTAAATCCATAGATATTATCAGGGAATATGAATCAGGCCATTTTTGTGTAGAATGCCGTACCAGCAGTCTTCAGCAGGTATTTTTCAATATTTTTAAAAATTCGGCAGAAGCGATGTTTGGTTCAGGAACGAAAACCCGGCGTCCAACATTGATGTTACGGGTATTCAAAGATGATGGAAATGTTCAAATAGAAATTAAAGATAATGGGCCCGGGATTGATGAAAAAATCAAAGGTCGCATATTTGAACCTTTTTTTACCACAAAAGGTCCCAGGGAAGGCACGGGGCTTGGCCTTTCGGTTTCTTATTTTATTATTTCAGAGGATCATGGCGGTGAGATGAATGTGGAATCAGATGTGGGAAAAGGCACTATATTTATTATCAGGCTTCCCTTGTCACAAGACCCTGATATGGATCTTGTGACAGGTTGTGAGTGTATTTTAAATTAAAATATTTTTATTCGACCAAGACAATGTAATTACCATATCCTTCCTCTTCGAGTTTTTCTTTGGGGATAAATCTCAATGCAGCAGAATTAATACAATATCTCAGGCCGGTGGGTTTGGGTCCGTCATCAAAAACATGGCCCAGATGAGAATCGGCATATTTGCTTCTGACCTCTGTCCGAACCATAAACAGACCTCTATCTGATTTTTCTATAATATGCTCAGGCTCGAGGGGCTTTGTGAAACTTGGCCATCCAGTACCGGATTTAAATTTGTCATTTGAACTGAAAAGCGGTTCTCCGGAAACGATATCCACATAAATGCCCGGTTTTTTATTATCCCAGAATTCATTTTTAAACGGGCGTTCCGTGCCGTTTTTCTGGGTAATATCGTATTGTAAAGGGGTTAGTTTCTGTTTAATCTGATCATCATTTGGTTTTGACCAGGATGGTTTACTCATAGAGGATTTTTTATCCATCAGTTCAGTTTTTTTATCCATTTTTTCCTCCATCATTGCCGGTTTTTTATCTGTCTTGTCATCCATTATCTCTGTTTTTTTATCCGTCATGGCAGCATTTTTCCATGTTTTTTCTAAAAACTGGTCCCTTCCTGATCCCCATCTATAATATTTATACCGAATTGTATTTCTTTTATAATAATCCTGATGATAGTCTTCAGCTTTGTAAAATTTTTCAAATTTTGTAATGGGGGTGACAATGGGTTTGTCAAATATCATGGATTTTTCCAGGGCCATTTTTGATGTCATGGCCTGTTCTTTTTGTGTGTCATTATGATAAAAAATTTCAGACCGGTACTGGTTGCCTCTGTCCACGAATTGTCCATCGGCATCGGTCGGGTTAATATGCCGCCATAATACATCTAAAAGTTCATTGTAGGTCACAATACTCGGGTCATAATGAACCTGTATGGCTTCTGTATGGCCTGTGATTCCGTCGGAGACTTCATTATAGGTCGGATCTGTTTTATGACCGCCGGTATATCCGGAAATGACGTCCTTAACGCCTTTGACTTTTTCAAAATCAGACTCGGTGCACCAGAAGCATCCACCGGCAAATGTAGCAACTTCCAATTTTCCCATGTCTGATTTCATGTCCTTGGATTTTATATCTGATTTCATGTCATTTTCCATGTTTTTGGGTTTCTCTGCAAAAGATTGGTATCCAAAAATAAATACCGCTGTAATCATTATAAGCATTATAATTAATGTTTTCATGTTTTATCTCCCTGGTTAAGGTTTGTTCCTTTACTATTAAGCCTTAACTATTAATATAGATGCAAAAGGTCACAGATTTATTTTATAAAGATCACAAGTTTATCACAAAATAAAAAAATATAAGTTTTTTTAAAAAGAATGCACTTTGGGCAGGGTAAAGGAAAAACAAGATCCTTTTCCAGGATCACTGGAAACTGATATATGCTGATGATGGAGTTCAACAATTTTCTTGGTAATGGCAAGCCCTAAGCCTGAATGGTTTTGATTTTCATTATTGGCCCGATCTGAATGATAGAACCGCTTGAAAATATGGTCCAGCTCATTTTTTGAAATGCCGGGTCCGGTATCTCGGATGGAAATGACAACATTTTGGGCCTGTGAAACTTCAACAGTGACGCAGCCATTTTCAGGCGTATAATGCAGGGCATTTTCAATAAGATTTTCCAGTGCCCGTTCAATTAAAGCAATATCTGCTAATACAAAGGAAAGTGAATCATCAAATTGAGTGACCAGCTTAATCTGTTTTCCTTTGGCAGTCAAAAAAAACTTCTGGATGATGTCCTGGGCAAGTTCCTGTATATTGAATGGCTCAGGATTGATCTGCATCTGGACAGACTCAAGTTTTGCAAGTTCTAAAAGTTCGGAGACCAGATGATTCAGACGTTGACAATGTTGAATCGCAATTTCAAGATAATGCCGTCTTTCCTGGCTGGTATACTGATTTTCTTTAATCAAAAGTGTTTCAATATATCCTTGCAGGGTTGCCAGGGGGGTTCTCAAATCGTGGGAAACATTGGCAAAAAGTTCCCGGCGCATTTTATCTGAAGCCTTTAATTCATCCATCTGGGTTTCAATGCGATGGGCCATATCCTTAAAGGTTGAACTTAACCGGTCTATTTCATCAGAGGGGCGAATTTTGTCTGTAAAAGGGGAAGAAAAGGATTCAAGCGTATCCCCCGGCGTAAAGGCATCCATTATATTGGCAAGTTTTTTCAGCCGTCCAGTCAAAAGGGCGAACAGCATCAGTCCTGTGATCAATGCAAACAAAAGGCACGCAATTATCATGGATGCGCTCAATTGAAGAATGTAACTGCCTTTTAATTTTTGAACAACAGAGTCATATTGTTCACCGCCCAAAATCACGTAAAGATATCCTTCATGCTTTCCATCACGGACAATGGGTGCTGCGGAAAAAACCTTTTTACGATCATAACTTTTGGGATCATCTCCTTGAAGGGGAGCGGTCAGGGTCCGGGTCAAATATTCTTGAATGGGTTTAAGGTCAATTGTTTTGCGCTTTACTTTTCCTTTTGGGGCGGAAAAAGTTAAAATCTTTCCATCAAGATCCAGCAGATATATTTCAATCCCGGGATTGATCACCATGAGCATGTGAAAAATATCTTTTAATGCATCCTGGTTAACACGGCCATCTGCCATGAGCAATCGTTCGTCGACAATCTGTTGGGCAAGGTTGGTATTGAGTTTCTGATTAACCTCCTGCTGATACATATCAGTAGAAAAAATTGTGACGCCAATAAAAATCAGGCCGACAATGAAAAAAAGGATGGCAAGTCCTGTTGCTATTTTGGAATACAGGGAGTTAAACATAGAAAAATTTATCCTTTTTAATTATCTGTGAATTTATACCCAACACCCCAGACAGTGAGGATATATTCAGGTTGTGCAGGATTTTTTTCAATTTTTGCCCTTAGTCGGTTGATATTTGAATTTACTGTATGTTCATACCCGTCATGTCCATACCCCCAGACTCTATCTAAAAGCTGGGATCGATTAAATACTCGACCAGGGTGTTTTGCAAAATACAAAAGAAGGTCATACTCTTTTGCTGTCAGATCCATGGGTTTGTCTTGAATCAACACCCTTCGCTTCTCAGGTATAATTGTTAATTCCCCAAAGGTTAAAATGGGCTCATCATTCTTATCAGTTGAGGTTTGAAAGGTCTCGATTCGACGGAAAATTGCCTTGATCCTGGCGACTAATTCTCTGATGCTGAACGGTTTGGTAACATAATCATCTGCGCCCAATTCCAATCCCAAAATCCTGTCGATTTCAGATGACTTGGACGTTAACATCAAAATTGGTGTGTGGACATGCTTACTTCTCAGTTGTTTTAAAATTTCAAGGCCATCCATATCCGGAAGCATGATATCCAGAACTATCAGATCAAAATTTTGGGTACTTGCTTTTTTAAATCCTGTTTTTCCATTAGCCTCAAGATCAACGGTCCAGGACTGATCTGTCAGGTGAAGTTCAAGAAGACTGGCAAGATCTTTGTTATCTTCAATGACTAAAATTCTTTGATGCATTGCCACGGTCTCCTGTAAATGAATAGTGATTGAATCTTGTACTCATCTTTTTTTTTACAAGCCAACCATGGGCTTGAGAACAAGCATTCTGTCTGTGTCGGTTACCTGTCAGGATCAGGACACAAAAAACGGTGGGCAATCCCTGGTCTTAAGAATCACCATATTTTCTTTTATACCAGTCTTGGTCCCCATACATCTTTTTTGAACAGCCAGGACAAATGCCGTGACTGAATAATGCATCTGAATGTTTCTCAATATAGACATCTATTTGGTTCCAATATCCTTTGTCATCCCGTACTTTTTTACACGTTGCACATATGGGGAGCAACCCTTTTAATGTCTTGATCTTATCAAGCGCTTCCTGAAGCTGGGTATTTTTTTCTTCAAGATGCTTTTGCAGAGTCCGCAGAGTCAGGTGTGTTTTTATTCGGACCAGCACCTCTTCAGATTGAAACGGTTTGGTGATAAAATCAACCGCACCGATCTTAAATCCTTCTACTTTGCTTGCCGTATCAGAAAGCCCGCTTAAAAAAATTATTGGGATATCTTTTGTGGTTGAATTTTTTTTCAGACGGCTACAGGTCTCGAAACCGTCCATACCATCCATCATTATATCGAGCAAAATCAGATCGGGTGGATTCTGCTCGACAATTTCCAGTGCCTGACTTCCGCTTTGGGCAATACTGCACAAAAAACCCTTCCCGCGTAAAATCGTTCCAATGACCTGGATGTTCTTTGGTACATCATCCACAATCAGTATTTGCTGATCTTTCTTCTGAAACAATTCCATTAATTCAATCCTCTCTTGATCTTTCGATCTGGTTTTCCACGGTGGTAATAATATTTTGAAAATCCTGGAAAAATGCTTCTATTTTTTTAATATCAACCATTATAACAGAAGAATAGAACCCTTCGCCCCAATTGGCAAGGGGAGGATAGTCATATCGGGTGCCAAGCTCTTTTAATTCGATTGAGAAACTTTCTATTTCGTTTAACAGCATTCTTTTGGATACTTTGCGGCAGCGTACCTGCTCATTTTTTAATATTTCCAATAATTCAGGAAGGTTATCTAACGTCTTCCTGGACGGTTCAAAGAGAGCTTCCTTTGACCCGGGTTCAGAAATATTAGTTGGTTTTTCTTTGGTTGTGGTGTAGGGCAGATATTTCATCATCTCAAAAATCAAGTCGGTTTTATTTATTGGTTTTTTTAGATACGAATTACATAAGGCGCTTATGATTTTTTCATCTTCTTTCATAGCAAAGGCTGTTACAGCTATCACAGGAATCTCTTTCAGGTCATTGTCATTTTTGAGAATGGACACGGTTTCATATCCATCCATCACCGGCATTCTCATATCCAGCAGGATCAGATGTGGATGGTGTTGTTTGATTATTTCAATTGCTTCAAATCCATTTTCGGCTTCAACCAGGTTGAAATCATAATTCTCGAGAAAGACCCTTAAAATTTCTCTGTTGGATTGAATATTATCCACAATCAGGACACTGGCTTTTTTAAAATGCACGGAATCAATATCGATCCGTTTCTGCTGGCGTGGCTCAGTAGCCTGTAAGGAAACGATTTTTACGCCTTTCAGGATAATAGTAAATACAGTACCTTTGCCGACTTCACTGTTGACACTAATGTCGCCGTTCATTTTTTTTATCAGATGCTTTGTTATAGCCAGTCCAAGACCTGTACCACCGAATTGGCTGACCTCTTTCCCCTTTAATTGGCTAAAAGATTCAAAGATGTAATCAAATTGGTTTTCAGAAATTCCCTTTCCAGTATCTTCCACACAAAAAATGAAATCAATTCTGTTATGCTGTGCATCATCCTGGTACCGGTAATTAGCCGTTAGTTTGATATGTCCTTTTTCTGTGAATTTTACAGCATTTCCGATCAGGTTGATCAGAATCTGTCTGAGCCGGGTTTCATCAAGGAGCAACACTTTGGGCAGGTCAGGTGGAATGTCTATCATCAATTCCAGCCCCTTGTCTTTTATCTTCTGCCTGAACAGGCTCCGTATGTCATCAAAAAGTTGTTGTGGAGAAACATTTGTGTACTTGAGCTCCAATTTGCCTGCTTCCACTTTGGAAAGATCAAGGATGCCATCAATTAAAGATAAGAGAGATTTCCCACTCGAATGGATCGACTCAAGATAACCGGATAATTGGGGTTCAGAAACCTTTCCCTTTATAATTTCCGTGAAACCAAGAATCGCATTCATGGGGGTGCGGATTTCGTGTGACATGTTCGCCAGAAATACGCTTTTGGCACGGTTTGCAGTCTCGGCTGATTCCTTGGACTTGATTAATTCCTTTGTTTGTTTTTCCAGGCGCTGGGTACGTTCGGCAACTAATTTCTCAAGATGATCCCGGTAATTTCTCAATTCTTTGTCAGATCGTTTGCGCTCCGTAATATCCTGCATGACAACAACGGTGCCCCTCATGGTCCCATCAAGATTTTTCAAGATGGCAAGACTCATATTGACATCAATTTTTTTTCCCTGTTTGGTATACCGACTGGTTTCAAAGTTGGAAAAGTTCTCCCCCAGCTTGACCTTTTCTATTATCTTCTGGGTCTCTGCCCATTTATTTTCAGGAACATAATCTGTCTTCCTTGTTTTTACTTCTTTCAAAGTCCAGCCAAACACATGGGTAAACGCCAGGTTTACAAATTGAACATTGCCTTCCATGTCATAGACAACCATGGGATATGGAGAAATTTCCAAAACTATACGATACTCTTCTTCGGTTTCTCCCAGGGCTTCTTCAACCAGCTTACGTTCTGATATTTCCTCGTCCAGGACATCTATCACCTCATCTATCCTTAGGGGCATTTCTTGAACAATGGAAGATATCATGATACGCGCGGCTGACACACCAATAGCCCCGGACAGAAGTTTTTCAGCATGGTTTGCCAGTTCAGGGCTGACATCGATCTCTTTGTCTAATGTCCGGGCATAATCGTCAAACGCTTTTTCCACTTTCTCCTGGCCCAGGAAACGAATTAAGAGCCTTTTCAAATCCGCTATGTTAAAATCATCCTTCCAGAAAAGCACCTCTTTTTCCTGTTTAAATACATCCACAAATGATGCCGCCTGTTTTTCTTCGATTCTGTCCTTATGACCGGTGAGTAAAGAAATAATGACATAGCACCCCATATTAATTAACAGGCTCCAGAAACACCCATGCCCAAGCCAGCCGTTCATCTCCAGGCCGAATAACTGGTAGGGTTTGAGAAGCGTTATTCCAAATAGGCCTTGGTCAATAAAACTGATCGGCAGCCAGCCCGATTGTGCCAGCGATGGAAGAAACATGGTGTAAAGCCAGAGCAGAAACCCCCCACTTAATCCTGTCAAAGCACCAAGGCGGGTGCCTCCCTTCCAGTAAATGCCTCCCAAAAGGGCCGGAGCAAATTGAGCCACAGCTGCAAACGACATGAGGCCTATTGTCACAAGAGCATAAGAGTTGCCGATCAATCGAAAATTGATGTAACCCAATAATATGATCATCGCAATGGTTATACGCCGGATTCCCAGGATCAGACCGCTTAAGTCCCTGCGTTTATCCAGCTTCAAAAAACGCATCCGCAGCAATAGGGGAAGCACAAGATCATTGCTCACCATCGTACTCATGGCAATGGTGGCCACAATAATCATGCTGGTGCCGGCAGACAAACCGCCGATAAAGGCGATTAAAGTCAGAAGTTCATTTTTTTCAACCATTGGCAGTGTCAGCACAAAGGTATCTGGATTGACGTTACCATCAGGAAATCGCAGCATTCCCCCAAAAGCCAATTGCAATACACAAAAATTGATGATCAAAAGGTATAAAGGAAAAATCCATGCAGCCTGCTTTACATGGTTTTCATCGACGTTTTCTACCACCATTATCTGAAACTGGCGGGGAAGAAACATGATGGACATCATGGAAAGAAATGTGATCCAGGTCCAGTTGCCATAACCGCTTGTTTCAAATGTGAATAGGGCCCGTAACTTAGGAACAGCCCGTGCTTTTTCAAAAATATCGCCCACACCGTCGTATATGCCATAGGTGACAAACAAACCCACTGCAAGAAAAGCAAATAATTTTATCACTGATTCAAAAGCGACGGCTGCGACCATCCCTTCGTGTCTTTCAGCCGCATCTATATGACGCGCTCCGAATAAAATGGTAAAAACGATGGCAATGAGAGTCACATAAAACGCTGAATCATGCCACACAGGAGACAGTTTCGGAGTGGTAATGATTTGGGGATACTGGATAATGACATCAAGGCTGGTGGAAATTGCCTTCAGCTGCAGGGTAATGTAGGGCATAACGCCAACAACGGCAATAATGGTCACCAAGCCGCTGAGTAAGAGGGTTTTACCATATCGCGAGGAAATAAAATCCGCTATGGTGGTGATTCGATGAATTTTACTGATACGAATCATCTTACGCAGGACAAACCACCATAAAAGAGCCATCAGGCTGGGGCCTGTATACACTGCCAGAAATTCAAGGCCTGTATTAGCAGCTCGTCCGACACTGCCGTAGAAGGTCCAGGCTGTACAATAAACTGCTATTGTCAGAGAATACACCCAGGGGTTATTAATGATGCTTCGCCCTGTTTTAGCACGTCTCTCCGCATAAAACGCAATGGCAAACAAAAGGGCCGGATAAATAAAAGCTGCCGAAATTACCACATATTTTTGCAGCATCCTGTCCCCTAATCAGTATGGGATGATGGATAATCCTGATGAACTCCAACAGTGAGAATCGTACACCCAATTATCACGAACCAGACAATATACACAAAGGCATAAAGCAAGGGAATGTTAAAAATTGTACCCTCTTCGCTGCTGAACAGTGACAACAAAGGATAGTTGAAAAAAGAAGCCCCTATTAGAAATAAAATTATAATCCGCGCATTTTTCTGTTTTTGATTCGCCATTGTTTTCCTCTAAAACAGAACCGGTATCGTCACTGTTAATAAGTATAACAATAGAAAATCCTTTTTTTGTCAACAAAAATATAAAACGGTTCAAGCAGTTCAGTATCAAAAGTTTTTACCGGATGAGTTGCCTACCCCCCTGTCTGTTGCGTATGCCTGTCAGGTGATGATGGTTTTTAGTTCCGATTATTTGTTACCACAGATTGCTTTTAGAACAGTGTTATTTGACACAAAAACCAAGTAGAGTTATAGTATGGATCAGCCAGTCTTTCAAACGGTTGAACGGCGGCTGATGGTTGATGGACTATTGTAATAAATGATAAGGGCAAAATGAATCTTCAAGGTGATTTTGAAGGCTTGACACTGGCAAGTATCCTGCAGCTTTTGTGCAACGATCAAAAGACAGGAGTACTAACAGTTACCTGTGATGAAGACCAGTCCAAGGTTTTTTTTGAACAGGGAACCATTATTTATGCGTCTGCCTCGTTAAAGGAGGCCAGGCTTGGATTTTTGATGCGAAATGATGGGATTATTTCAGTTCAGCAACTTCAAAAATGCCTTGCGTTTGCTAAAGAAGAAAAAATGCATTTAGGCAAAATCCTTGTGGATAAAGGATATATCTCCCTTGATACACTTAAAAAATATAATACCAAACAGGTTGAAACCATTTTATATAACCTGCTGTTCTGGAAAAAAGGTCGATTTGAATATAAAGATGCCAAATTAAATTTAAAAGGCATGATTGTCACCCAGCTTAACCCCATGAAGTTGATTCTTGAAGCATCTCGAAGAATTGATGAATTATCGGTGCTTCAAAAATCCATCCCCTCGGATAGAATTGTTTTCCAGATGTCCGGCAAGGTGCATAGCAAAGAGGAAATCAAACTCAATGCCAATGAATGGCGGATATTGTCTTTGATTGACGGCACCCGAACCGTCCGGCAGATCATTAATGAAAGCGGATATGATGAGTTTGCAGTCTATAAAATCTTTTTCAGTGTGATATCTTCCGGGTTGATTGAACAAAAAGAAGAAATTGACCTGGAAGATGGTGGAGGAAAAGATAATTTTTCAGCTATCCTGACTGTTTTCAACGATATCTTATCTTCAATTAAAAAAAACATTTCAGATGAACTGGGTGACCGAAGTTATTCTCTGTTTGAAGAAATCAAAGCAAATCTATCCATTGAGTATAAAGATTTGTTCGTTCACTATCATCCGGACAATCATAAAAACGCAAATCTTCAGGCTATCACCACTGGCCTTGAACAGATGGAAGTGGTGATCAACCCCAAAGATTTTCTGATCTCAGGTTTTGTTGAATATAGTGGCCTTGTATTAAAAAAAGTCGGTGAAATATTAGGAACACAACCATTGATACTGATTTTAAAAGATATCGATAAAGTATTGGGGTATGTAAAAAAATACCAGGCTGGATCCCATGAAAAAAGTAAAATTGTTAATGATATGAAAAATACCGTGGCCCAGATATCAAGTGAATTCAAGCTTGAGAAACAAGGCAATAGCAAAGGCGGTATTTTCTCTTTGTTTTCATGAACAACAAATGATTATGAATTTGAGACCTTGGCCCCCCCATAGGCTAAAAAGGCGAGGGCTGCTGTTCTGAACAATGCCCGAATTGTATCAAGCATATCATTTGGGATGATATGATCAAAAACAATGACATAATCAGCAATAAATAAAAGACAGACTGTGACCAGAATGAGGTTGACGACTGTTCCAACCTTGCCACCGGCATATTTAATTCGTGCTTTGTTGAAAACAAAGATGATAATCAGATATATGATCAGTGTGAAAATAAGAATAATGGTTTGTGCTGTCATGAACCCCTCCGTTTATTGAGACTATTGATTGAGCCCGTTTTTTTAAAAAGCGCAGTAAAAAAAATGAGCACATTGTCTGCTATCTCGACAGTCTTAATCTCTTTTTGTTTTATCACTCCAAGATAATAATTGCCAACAGGAAATATTAAAAGATCTTTTTGATTTTTTCGAGAAAAGATTAAAAATTTTAAGCGACGTTTACCAATAGCAAAAGATTGATTTCCGCAAAAAGAGATCATGGGGCCGATTTTTTGGTAGTCTATCATATTATGGGCAATGACATCTCCTTGCGTATCCACAAAGATATAATGGGCAACCCCGTTGATTTTGGATATTTTTAGAAGATCGATAAAAAATCCCATGTTAAACCTCTATACTCATTTTGCCCAGGCTTTCTTCGGTCAGCAGATTTTCAATGGGTTCTGGGATTGGGAAGTGTTGACAAGATAAAATCAGGGCTAAATCTGTATTAATCATTTGTAAAACAAGATTCTTTTTGTCAATGACTAATGTCATTCTGGTAATATCAGGAAAGACAAAGGAGCAGATTTTATAGTTTTTAACCAGGGTTTTCCCCAAGAATATCAGGTCTTCCAACTCTAATACATCCGGCATATGGTTTTTCACAACCCCATTTTTAATATGGTACAAAAAAGATCCGACAATATCCGGGGTAGACTGAATAGCATGAAAGTAGTCATCGATTTTGTTGGATTGTTGTTTGGCATTTTTAACTGTTCTTGTTAAAGGAGCTTTCTTGTTTTGGGATTCAGTTTTAATCTTATTTTGATAACCGCAGGACGTACATTTAAACAAAGCATTATTGGCAAAGAGCCGGGGTTGCTCCAGATGATTTTTACTTCCGCAATCTTCACAAAAAAGAATCATTTTATATGTTTTCAATTTTAAATCGAAAAGATGGATTAAGAGGTGAATATTCCTTTTATTTTTCCAAAAAATCCCTTTGATCCTTTTTGCGGGCTCAAAGAGGGCTCTTCCAATAGGTCTTGATTGGCATGTTCTTCAAGGTTTTGGCTCAATAAAAGTATAATTTCAAGTAGCTTGTTTGTTTGGATATTATTTGGCCTGAGATCTTTTAGATTATAACATTCTTTTTGAATGGATTGTAAAGACCAGCGGTCTTTTTCCCAGCCAGGTTTTAAAAGAAAAGATTGAAGTGTTTTTAAATTCAGATCATCGGATTGAGTGTTGTGTTGACCCCCATCATCCGTTATAACATTTGTGTGTTCGGCTTCTTGAGTCGAATCAAAAGATTCATCCTCATCTTCAAATGGAACAAGTCCTGGATCTGCTGATGGTATTTTTGATACCAGGGAAGGTTCAGGGTCCTCATATGAAAAAGAAATCTCATCATTTGAATTGTCTGGGGAACTATCTGGTTCCTTAAGGCTGAAAAATTGATCCAGTCGGTTTCCTATTTCCGGTATGGGGTCGGTATCTAAACGCTTAGGAGTGAAATTTTGAATACCCTGGGCTTGTAATTCTTCTTTCCTGTCCAGCATCTTTAGAGCATGGTCTTCGTTGCCATGGACATCCATCAAGTGAATAGCATCCAGCAGTTCATCTGCCGGTGTTTCTTTGGCATTGAAAAGATCATCCATGACGTCTATGGCAGGTGTGTTTGAAGAGCCTTTGCCAGCCAGGGCCGGGGGTATGTCCTCAATCTGCGCAGCAGATGCTGGAAGAGCATTTTCCTGGACCTCGGGCAGTTCTGTCAATTCAAAACTCTGACCGGCATGATGCGCCATGGATGATTTAACATGGGAGAGTGCCGGTCTCATGCTATCTTCTTGTGAAATCAATCTTGTTATTTGAGAACTTTTATCAGATATTTTTTGTTTAAATATTTCAAATCGTTTGATATCTGTTCCAATGATCTGTTTTTTTGTATGTTGGTCCATTTCAGGGGATTGGACGATTCGTTCAAAATTGGAAAATATTGTTCTTAATAAAGAGATAGAATCGGTATGGATATTTGCTTTTTTTGTCCCGATATATCTGCCAATGCTTTGCATCATTTTTAAATATGAATGAAAGATAGAGTTTGGTTTTATTCTGGACAAAAAGCGGGTAACGACCTGTTCAAAACTATTGAGAGTCGTATCAGTTATCTCCCAGTCAATGGCCAGGAAAACACTTCTTAGTTCATCCATGTCAATATCAGAAAAGGCAGGATGAGAGGCGATTTTCTGTTTTATTGATTTAAAAGACCTATGGGATTCTTGAAAAATTTTATGGATCTGATTTTTATCAAGGTCTTTAAAATTATTCAGTCTTTGTGCATTTTCTGAAATGAGTATCAAAGTCTTTAAGGTGTCTGGATGGACATTCTCTTTGTTGGATTTAAGATAAGATCCAAGAGCTCGCATCATTTTTAAAATAGAGACAAGGGCAGAATGGGCAGTATTTTCCTGTTCGATCTGTGACAATACTCGAAAGTAATTATCAAACGCAGAATTTTCAAAATTATTTTCTAAAGAGGAAAGGATCTGTGTAAGTTGAGTATCTAAATTCAAAAAAACCTCCTAAAAAATCTGTTCCTGAATGGATGCCAAGGTCATTGATATGATTTTCTTTAAGGTTGGAATGACATTGCCACCTTTTAATGCACTTGCTTCAAAGGCGGGTGCATGTAATAGGCTGTTAAGATCTTTTTGCATAATGTTAGACGGCAATATCGGAATCTGGCTATTTTTAAGATCTGCTTTATTATATTGCATGACCAGAGGAATATTAAACAGATCAATATTGTAAGTTTCAAGATTTTCATAAAGTTGGTTAAGGGATTCTATGTTTTTTTTGCGTTGTTCTTTCTGGACATCAGCAACAAAAACAATGCCGTCTACACCACGGAGTACCAGTTTTCGAGTGGCGTTATATTTCACCTGTCCGGGAACTGTGTACAATTGAATAGTGATGTCAAATCCTTTTATTTGTCCAACATCAAAAGGCAGAAAATCAAAAAACAAGGTCCGGTCATCCTGGGTTTTAAGGCTGACCATTTCCGTTTTTATCTGACTTCGATAGGTCCTGTTGATATATTCAAGATTGGTGGTTTTTCCTCCACGGCCGGGGCCATAATAAACAATTTTAATCTGAACTTCTTTGGTTTTTACATTAATGAGGGCCAAGTCAACTCTCCTCAACTCAACAGACAAGGTAAAAGGGTCTTAGATAGATCCTTATCGGGCAAAAAACGATCACCCATTGGTCAATATGGCGTTGATACTTTCAATGGTATCCGCCACTTTCAATCTTACGATCCCCAAAGAAAGTTCTTTGTTGAACATGGTAATTAATAGAGTTTCTTCATTGACCTTGGAAAAATGGATACTCAATTTCTCGCCTTTATGAAACAAAAGTGAAAACTCTGATTCTCCTATCAGCTTGGCCATGGCATCCATGGCTGCAAAATTCCCGGCTGCCAAGGCTGCAAAAGCAATGACATCCAGATGGCTTTTACCATTATCATGTTTGGTAATAGTATTGCCGGCCATGTCGATAAAGATAACATCATCAATGCCTGCTGAAATCAGGGTTTCCTGGATCACATTATCAATCTCATCTAGCTGATTCTGATTAAACATGACAGAATGTTAACGCAAATAAATGAATAGTGCAATAATATT
Source organism: Pseudomonadota bacterium (assembly GCA_043826275.1). GTDB lineage: Bacteria > Desulfobacterota > Desulfobacteria > Desulfobacterales > Desulfobacteraceae > Desulfobacula. The sequence goes on along the minus strand of JBDRQO010000019.1, from coordinate 73,358 downwards.
AGCAGCATTTTTGTTATGGGCAAAATTAAAGGAAAGCGATTAAAAGATAGGTGGAAACAACTATCCAAGAGGACTGAATGCGCAAGTGTTGCCGGGGCAGCATGCCTTTTATGATTTAATCGGAATGTTCCAGATGTCTTTGGCATATTCTTTAATGGTTCTATCGCTTGAAAATTTACCCATATTGGCGACATTTAAAACTGCTTTTTCCTGCCATAGATGCTGGTTTTTAAATAAAAGGCCAGCCTTTTTCTGACAGTCGATATAGGAATGAAAATCCAGGAGATGCAGATATGGGTCTGACTGGATATCCAAAAGATCATTAATGAGTGAATGAAAGAAAAATTTTTCACCCTCACTGAAATATCCGTTCTTGATCAGATCAATCACATTTTTGATGTCCTGGCTCCCATTATACACATCAAGTGGGGTTCTATGTTGACCTGTTTTTATCACTTGGACCTGTTTTGCATCCATACCAAAAATAAAGATGTTGTCTGACCCCACCTCTTCAAGGATTTCGATATTGGCACCATCCATAGTCCCCATGGTCAGGCTGCCGTTGAGAGCGAACTTCATATTTCCGGTCCCGCTGGCTTCTGTACCAGCAGTTGAGATCTGTTCAGAAAGGTCGGCTGCCGGGATAATTCTTTCCGCAAGAGAAACACTATAATTGGGGATAAACACCACTTTAATCCGTCCGTCAATTCGTTTGTCTGTATTGATCACATCTGCAATAGAGTGGATGAGTTTGATGATGAGTTTGGCTTTTGAATAGTCGGGTGCAGCTTTACCGGCAAAGATAAAGGTTCTTGGTGTGATCTGTTCTCCGGGATCTGAAAGAATGGTATTATAAAGATGGATGATATGCAAAACGTTTAACAGCTGGCGTTTATATTCGTGAATTCGTTTGACCTGCACATCAAACAGGGAGTTTGGATCAACATCGATATTGCAGGTTTGTTTGATAATACTGGCCAGTTGTTTTTTATTGTTTGTTTTAGCCTGTAAAAACTGATCTAAAAATTCAGGATTTTTAGCATGGGGGATTAAGTCTTTGAGCTGATCCAAATCTATGATCCAACCTTTGCCTATTGTGTTACTGATCAGTTTTGAAAGAGAGGGGTTGCATTTTAATAGCCATCGTCTCTGGGTGATGCCATTGGTTTTATTGTTGATTCTACCCGGGTAAAAGTCATTAAAATCTTTAAAAAGATCTTTTTTTAATAGATCCGTGTGCAGTTGGGCAACTCCATTGACTGAATGGCAACAGACAAATGCCAGGTGAGCCATGCGCACTTTTTTGGGTTGTGATTCATCAATAATGGACATTTGTTTTATTCGGTCTTTATCACCAGGGTAAGACGCTTCAACCTGGGCCAGAAATCTTGAATTAATTTCATAGATGATTTCCAAATGCCGGGGCAGAACCCTACCAATGAGGTCAACCGGCCAAGTCTCAAGAGCTTCAGGCAACAGGGTGTGATTGGTATATGCAAAGGTATTGCAGCAGATATCAAATGCCTGATCCCAGCCGATCCGATAAATATCCATCAATAATCGCATCATTTCAGGAATCGCAATGGCTGGATGGGTATCGTTCAGCTGTATGGCTACCTCATCAGGCATACAATCAAAGTTTGTATTTTTTTTAGTAAATCGTCGAAGGATATCCATCAGTGTTGCAGCAACAAAGAAATACTGCTGTTTGAACCTTAGTTCCTGGCCTTCTGCCGCGGTGTTTGAAGGATAAAGCAGTTTGGTAATGGTTTCGGACGCAACCTTGCTCTCCACAGCACCAATATAATCGCCACGATTAAAAAAAGACAGATCCAGTTCCCTTGATGCTTTTGCCCGCCATAACCGCATATTGATTACATTATCGTTCTGATAGCCGGGAACCAGGACATCACAGGGAATGGCAAGGACGGTTTGGGTGTCTATCCAGGAAGAAACAAGTGTACCGTCGGTATCGGTATATGAACTTACTTTTCCATAAAAATTAACCGGATATAGGGGCTGGGTTCTTTCAATTTCCCAGGGGGAGCCGAAACGTAACCAATTGTCAGGGGTTTCCACCTGAAAACCGTCAATGATCTGTTGATAGAAAAGACCGTAATCATAGTTGATGCCATATCCAAAGGCTGGGATATTCAAACTGGCCATTGAATCCATAAAACAGGCGGCAAGACGTCCAAGCCCTCCATTACCAAGGGCTGCATCTTCTTCTTCTTCCCTTATTTCATCCAGATCATACCCCATCTGCTGTAAAACCGGTTGGATTTTATCAAAAAGGCCAAGGTTAATCAGGCTGTTGCCAAGGGACCTGCCTATGAGAAATTCAAGTGAAAGATAATAGACTCTTTTTTTCTTTTCTTTATAGCTATTTTTCTGGGAACTGATCCATTTTCGAATCATTTGTTCCCGGACAATGTATGCAATTGCCCGAAACAGATCAGATGAGGCAGCCATTTCCGGGTCTCTTGCCTGGAAGCTTAAAATATAGTCGCAGATGGTTTGACGAAATTGCTGGTCCGACATCAATGATAATTGTACCGAGTGCATTTGTTTTTCCATGACACACCTTCAAGTATTTGAAATTAGATGAGATAAATATTGGTATTTACAAAATACAATATAATTATATTAAAGGTCAAATGATATTCTAAAAAGTGCTTTAATCTGTTGAATTTTTATTGCTACTCGTATAACATCATCCACTCCAAGAGACAAAAATAGCCATATTTCACAATACATTATCCATTATAAATCAAGCATTGTTTATTTTTTGTCTACCATTACCAAGCCTGATAATGGCATTATTCCTTGACAGTTTTTTTAAAGGGTGGTAGAAATCGCTTTGTTTCAAATTGAGCTCGGGGCGTAGCGCAGCCTGGTAGCGCACTTGTCTGGGGGACAAGTGGTCGCGTGTTCAAATCACGCCGTCCCGACCAACTGAAATAGAGGCTTTCAAGAATTTCCTGAAGGTCTTTTTTTGTTTTGGGTATCGATTTATGGTGTCAATTTTTCATTTTTTTTAAAATCATCTTGAACCGTTAATGCGAATTTGTTGGATTCTGACTGTTCCGATATTTTTAAATCCTTTCGGGTGAAATCTTTGGATCATCTGCCATCAATGATTTTTAGATTAAAGCGGTCTTCGGCGTTTTTGATAAAAGATAGAAATTCTTTTACAGGATTCTTTTCTCCATCGAAAAAAAATAATGACAAATGATCTGTCGCTACTTTACGGATTTGCTATAGCGGCATCAAATTCTTTTTTATCAATGGGATTAAAAGGGACCGGCATACTCTTTCCTGGTCTATTAAAAAACACATTATCAGATGATAATCAGATATATACAGTGGTATTTTTGAACAAAACGTATTTTTAGTTTGGGTATGATTGCGGAAAACATCAATTATATGATCTTTTCTAATATATTGGAATTATAGATAATTTAGATTTTAATCCTTTTTTATCTTGATAAAATTGTGGATTTTTGATAATTTTTCCACTTAAAATTTAAATCCCAGGCGTTTTAATATTCCTGAGCTTAAAAATTATTAAATTATATAAAGGAAGAATACATGACAGACAATCGAATCATTAACTTTAATGCAGGACCTGCAGCCCTGCCATTAAAAGTTTTAGAAGAAATACAAAGGTCTTTTTTAAATTTTGACAACTCTGGAATGTCCATTACCGAGATTAGCCACAGATCCTCCTATTTTGACAATGTAATCAATAATGCTGTGGCCCGGGCAAAACGATTGCTTAAACTTGATGATCGATTTCATGTTCTTTTCATACAGGGCGGTGCATCGCTTCAGTTTGCCATGATGCCCATGAACTTTTTGTCAGGCAATGATTCTGCTGATTATGTCAATACCGGTACCTGGTCAACCAAGGCTATTAAAGAAGCTGCAATCTTGAACAAAAACCACAAGGTTGTGGCATCATCAGAAGATAAAGATTTTTCTTATATTCCCAAGGATATTAAATTTTCCAAAGATGCCAAATATGTTCATTTGACTTCCAATAACACCATTAAAGGAACACAATACCATCAATTTCCAGATACCAATGGGGTTCCTATTTTGTGTGATATGTCGTCTGATATTTTTTCTCGACCATTGGATATGGACAAATTTGGAATGATTTATGCCGGTGCTCAGAAAAATTTGGGGCCAAGCGGAACCTGTATGGTGATTATCCGTCAGGATATGCTGGATATGGTCAATAAAGATCTGCCATCCATGCTCAAATATACAACATTTTCTTCTAAAAATTCCATGTACAACACACCGCCGTGTTTTGGCATTTATACCATTGATCTGGTGTTGAAGTGGATTGAAGAAGATATGGGCGGTCTTGAAAAAATGGAAGAATACAATATTAAAAAGGCAGATATTCTTTATGACTTTATTGATGCCAGCGACTTTTATCGGACCACGGCTGAAAAATACTCAAGATCATTGATGAATGTCACGTTCCGTCTGCCATCTGAAGATCTGGAAAAGAATTTTATTGCCGCAGCCACTCAAGCCGGACTGGGTGGTCTTAAAGGCCATCGGTCAGTGGGAGGATGCAGAGCATCTATTTACAATGCAGCGACCATGGAAGGCATTAATACGCTGGTTAAATTTATGTATACATTCGCAAAGGAGAACAATTAATGAAAGTTCTTGTCAGTGATACAATGGGCGAGGCCGGTCTTGATATTTTTAGAAATCAAGAGGGTATTGAGCTTGACGTCAAAACCGGGCTGACCCCTGAAGAGTTAAAAGAAATTATTGGTCAATATGACGCATTGGCCATTCGAAGTGCCACCAAAGTCACTAAGGAAATTCTTGCGGCCGCAACCAATCTTAAAGTGGTTGCAAGAGCAGGTATCGGCCTTGATAATGTTGATATTGATGAAGCCACCAAAAAAGGCGTGGCCGTGATGAATACCCCTGGTGGTAATACCGTGACCACAGCAGAACATGCCATTGCCATGATGATGGCCATGACCCGTAATATTCCAAGGGGAACCCAGTCCATGAAAGAAGGGCGATGGGAGAAAAAATTATTACAGGGACATGAAATAAATAATAAAATTTTCGGGGTTGTCGGATTTGGTAATATAGGGTCAATCGTTGCCGGTCTTGCCAAGGGTTTAAAAATGAAAGTGATTGTATTTGATCCCTATATTTCCCAGGAACATATTGAAAAAGCAGGGTTTGAATATGTGACTCTGGATCAATTATATGAGCGTGCGGATTATATTACCATTCATGTGCCTAAAATGGATGCCACCATTGATCTTCTGGATGCTGAGGCATTCGGTAAAATGAAAGATGGCGTTATGGTCATCAATTGTGCCAGAGGTGGCATTATTAATGAAGACGCCTTATATGATGCCATTCAATCCGGTAAGGTTGCTGGAGCCGCCCTTGATGTATTTGCAACAGAACCTCCGGGTGCGCATCCTCTGCTGACTCTTGATCAGGTAATCACAACACCTCATCTGGGTGCATCCACAGCTGAAGCCCAGACCAATGTTGCAGTGGCTGCTGCCAAGCAGATTATCGCTTATCTGCTTCATGATACGGTTATTAATGCAGTCAATGTGCCGTCAGTTACCGGTGAAATCTTAAAACAACTTAAACCCTTTTTATATCTGAGTGAAAAAATGGGCGTTATGGTGGCCCAGATTACTAAAGGTGGTGTCAAAGAATTTAATATTGAATATATTGGAAAATTTCCTGACCTTGACCTTAAGCCGATCACCATTGCAGGCGTGAAAGGATTGTTGTCACAATATGTTAAATATGAAGTCAATTCAGTGAATGCCATTTCGCTTGCCATGGAATCCGGAATAAAAATCACTGAATCCACGTCCAGAGAAGCCGGTAATTTTTTAAATTTGATTAGAATTACCATTGTTTCTGACAAAGAAACAAATATTCTTGAAGGCACAATTTTTGGTAAGGACGATGCCAGAATCGTCAGAATCAATAAGTTCCGCCTTGAGGTTATTCCGGAAGGATTTTTAAGTTTGATCCATAATCTTGACAAGCCCGGTTCCATTGGTCAGATGGGTACGACGCTTGGTAAGCATAATATCAACATCTCTCGCATGATGGTGGGTCGTGAAGATGACGGAGACCGGAATATTATTTTCTTGAGAACAGACACTCCGGTTCCATTGGAAGTTGTAAAAGAAATTGAGGATCTGGAACTTGTCATCAGTATGACAACCTTTGAATTGTAAATATGTTAGATCCAAATAGAAAGATTCCGTATAATTATACATCAGCGGATGATGAACGGATTATTAAACATCTTTTTGGATCTGAACTACTCAAGGTCATCCAGAATCTTGAAAAGAATAAAGAAACCGGCAGATCCTCCAGACTCCTTCATCGGTTTATGGGGGATTTGTTTATTATTCAAAGAAATCCCTTCCTTTTCCAGGAGCTTGTTGAACATCCAAATCAACGGAAAAAACTTTTTTCAGAATTTAAAGACGACCTGGCATTTATTAAAAAAAATGCAAAAGAAAAAGATGTACAACTCATCTATGATGCCTGCAGAAAACAGCTGGATTGTCTATTAGAAAAGATCCAATCAGTCAGGGTCGATCAGAATATCATCCGCAAACAATTAATCCCAATTCTTGGTAAAGACAATATTTACTTTGACCCGTTTAATTTAACAGCACATGCCACTGATGCAACCGATTGGCGAATGTTTCTGCCCATTGCAGTTCTTCGGCCGGATAAAGCACCCCAGGTTCCTTTGATTTTACAAAAAGTTGAAGCACTGGGGTTAAATATTATTCCCCGAGGCGGGGGGACCGGTCTTACCGGCGGAGCCACGCCGTTAACTCAATCGTGTGTCATGCTCAATACAGAGAAGCTGAACAAAATTTCTGACATTGAGTATGAAACGGATAAAAATGGGAACCGATTTGCGGTTCTAAGCCTTGAAGCCGGGGTCATTACCCAGGATGCCATTGATTTTGCCAGATCCAAAGGATATATCTTTGCCACTGATCCCACCAGCGCATGGGCCTGTACCATCGGCGGAAATCTGGCAGAAAATGCGGGTGGAAAAACAGCGGTTCTTTACGGAACCGCTATAGATAATCTTTTTTCTTTCAATATTGTTATGCCGGATGGAACTTTATATACGGTTCAACGTATTGATCATCCCTTAAGAAAAATTCTGCCGGGTGATAAAATTGAATTTTATATTTTTCATTCCACAGGTGAACTGAGTCATACCATTATCCTTGATGGTGAACAGATCAGAAAAAAAGGGCTGGGAAAGGATGTAACCAATAAAACACTGAACGGTCTTTTTGGTATTCAAAAAGAAGGGTGCGATGGTGTGATCATTGCTGCCCGGTTTGTTCTTTACCCTGAATTTAAATTCAAAACAACCTTTTGCATTGAATTTTTTGGTAATGATATGAGCCAGGCCGGGCAGGTTATTGCCGAGATCACAAAAACATTTCACAATCTTGATCCGGCATTGATTGCTTTGGAACACTTTGACCGGGAATATGTCAAGGCCATTAAATATAAGGCCAAAACATCTAAGGGAAGTACCATAATAGCTGTCTTGCTCATTGATATGGTTTCAAATGATTCAGACAAAATTAAAGAAGGAACAACGCTGTTACAAAATATTTTATCTGTTTATGACAAAACCGGTTTCAGTGAGGCCAAGGATGATGTGCAGGCCAAACGGTTCTGGCAGGACAGAAAACGCCTTGGCGCCATTGCCGCCCATACAAATGCCTTTAAACTCAATGAGGATATTGTCCTTCCCATTGATTCTCTGGCCCAGTTTGCAAGATTTGTAGATGAATATAATATTCAGGAAAAAAAGATCAATCAGGTTCAAATCATAGAGGATATGATTACCACTCTGGACAGCATCGTCCCAGTGTCAGACCTGGAATTGTTTAACAAACGGGTCAGCCAGGTAAAAAATGTTGCTTTTCAGATTAAAAAGAAACTTGATATATCCTCAAAAGATGCGATTGAAGCTATGATTCACTCTAAAAACTTTTATACTGAGGCCACAAATCGGCTGCAAGGATACATTCAGGTCGTTGATCGATTGACAAAAAGCTATGACCAGACAAAATCACGACTGATCGTGATTGCCACACATATGCATGCCGGGGATGGAAATGTTCATGTGAACATACCGGTATTATCCAATGACCGTCAAATGATGAAACGGGCAAATCAGACCGCAGATCATGTGATGGAAAAAGCAAAAGAACTTGGCGGTGTGGTTTCCGGTGAACACGGTATCGGCATAACAAAACTCAGGCATCTTGATTCTGAACTGATTGAGGAATTCGCTCAATACCGGAAAAAAAACGATCCAAAGGGATTGATGAATCCCGGCAAGCTTTCTGATATGGATGTGATTGATAAGGTTTTTACCACGTCCTTTAACCTTCTTGAAGTAGAAGCCAGGATTCTGGAGTATGGGTCATTGTCTGATCTTGCCGTAAAAATTTCTAATTGTGTCCGATGCGGTCGGTGCAAACCCAATTGTCCGGTATTTTATCCAGCAAAAAATATGTTTTTTCATCCCAGAAACAAGAATTTGTCCTTAATTGCTTTGATTGAAGCCTTGTTATATGTCACCCAGCGAAATCAATCCACGGCCTTTAATGTGTTGAAAAATATCGAGCAGATTGCCGACCATTGTACCATTTGTCATAAATGTTTTGATCAATGTCCGGTGAACATTGATTCCGGAGTTATATCCATTGATGAACGAAATATTTTGGATAAGATGGGATTCAAAAAAAAGCCTCTGGCCACACAAGCGACCTTAACGTATCTTGAAAATAAGAATCCAACTATAAATAAGATTTTGCAAACCACACTTTTAGGTGTTGGGGCTACACTTCAGAGAAGTGCCAGCAAATTAGTATCTGGTGTTATAAAAGAGGGTGATTCCCGCTGGCCATTGTCTTTGCTCAAAACCCCTGTGGCGAAACAAGATTTGCAAACATTAAGATCAATCCTGCCGGAGACCAATCAAACACAGGCCCTTGTGATCGAACCTGAACAAGAGGTGCGTTCTACTATATTATATTTCCCAGGCTGTGGCAGCGAAAGAGTTTTTTCACAAATTTCAAAGGCAGCTTTATTTTTACTGCTAAAAAATCAAAATCGGGTTATCTTGCCACCGCCTTATCTTTGCTGTGGGTATCCATTTCAGGTGAATGCTAAAAAACAAGCCTATGATACCATTGTTCTGAAAAATACAATTATATTTTCCAGAATCAAAGAGATGTTTTCAGATCTGACGTTTGATGGCTGTATTGTCAGTTGCGGAACCTGCATGGAATCCTTGAAAAAAATTGAGGTCGACAAAATTCTGGGATGTCAGGTTAAAGATATTTCACAATATATTATTGACCAGGATCCTGATGAAGGATTGGATTTTAGCTTGGATCAATCTTATTTGTATCACCAACCCTGTCATGACTCGCTTCAAAACAAGGCCTTAGGCCTGTTTGGTCGGCTTTTAAAAGACCATAGGGTATCATCCATACCATTCTGTTGCTCTGAAGCCGGTACCATGGCTTTATCTCGGCCGGATATCAGTCATGCCATGCTGGACAGGAAACGCAAGGCTGTTGAACATGTTCTGAAAAATGATTCTTTCCCAGTGCGGAATAAGGTGTCGATCAAGGTGTTGACCAATTGTCCGTCCTGCCTGCAAGGACTGGGTCGACTGGAATCACAGGGGATTAAACCGGTCCATCTGGCAGTGGAACTGGCACAATTGATTGGCGGGAAAGAATGGGAAAAAGAATTAAAGACATATTTAACCCGGTATGAAAAGGTTCCATTTTAAAATGAATCTTATTTTATTAGAGAATAATGATTTTATTGATGATGATCATGTTCAAATTCAAGGTCGCCGGTTTAATCACTTAAAAACTGTGAACAGGATTCAGCAGGGCAACATCATGATGTGTGGTCAACTCAATGGTAAAATGGGAAAGGGGGTTGTTACTCGGATAAGTAGCAACTCTTGTCAGATGGCTGTTACCCTGGACACCGCACCTCCTGAACCCTTGCCGTTGACTCTTGTGCTGGCATTGCCAAGACCCAAAATGATCCGAAGAATTGTTCAGGCAGTGACCAGTCTTGGAATTAAAGAGATTTATCTGATCAATTCATGGCGGGTGGAAAAGAGTTTCTGGAAATCTCCTGTTTTAAGTTTAGAAAGTTTGCAATATCAGATGATTCTGGGGCTCGAACAAAGCAAGGATACTGTTTTACCTGCTATTTATTTTAAAAGATTTTTCAAAGACTTTGTTGAAAAAGAATTGCCCCAAATTTCAAAGCATACTCGATGTATGACTGCCCATCCCAAAACGGATTGTTTATGTCCTGTTGGCGTTAATGAGCCGATTACCCTGGTTGTTGGACCCGAAGGCGGGTTCATTGATATTGAAATCCAAACCCTTGAAAAAAACGGGTTTAATTCGTATCATATCGGGCCAAGAATTTTAAAAGTTGAAACAGCAGTCACATATTTAGTATCACGACTGTATTCTTAACTATTTAGTATAAAAAAAATAATTAGAAGCCCTTTATTTTAAATAAGGAAAGAACAATGCAAGATAAAAAAAGTCAGAAAGATAAAAAAGTTCAGAAAGAAAGACAAATGTCATATGACAGTTTGCCACCAGGTATTAAAGAGAGTCTGACAGAAGAGGAAAAACATGCCTTTCTTTACGAAGAAAGCTGGCCCGATGCTCTGTTTGAAAAACTGGATGAATTTATTGTGAAAAAAGAGTAACAAAAAAAGAATAAATTGACAGAACCTCTCATAGCCCTTAAAATTTGATTGTATTTAACTTTAGACAAGGGCGGCTCATGGTAAGCAAATCTGAAAAAAAAATGGATTTTGAAAAATATGCCAAATATGCCCTGATTCTTGAAAAAACCAAGTGGGCCAGCGATTTTTCATGGGAGAGCATTCGTATTATCTGCAATTATATCCATCCGGTCATTGCCAAAAAAGATGCTGTTATTTTCAAAGAAGGTGCAAGAGAAGAAAGTTTGGGCATTATTGTTAAGGGTGCAGTAGATATCTTTAAAAAAAGTGAGACTGAAACAATCAAAGTGACAACCTTGAAAAGCTCTCAAACCTTTGGGGAAATGGCCCTTATTGATGGTGAACCGCGTTCTGCCACAGGCGTTGCTGCCAAAGATTCCATTATATTTTTTATTTCAAAAGAAAATCTGCTTGAACTATCCGAGGACCATCCAAAACTTGGGTTACAGATACTGTGGAAAATTTCAAAACTGGTCAGTCAGCATCTCAGGCGAACTACCGGGATGCTGGTGGACTATATGGAAAAATAGATTAGTTTGATGCTGAATTTAAAACATCAGTATAGGTTTTGATTTTTTTTCTGGAGATTTTGAGCAGGTCAATAGATCTAGTGGGCGGTATTTCCAAGGTTTTTTTGTAGCGATCAGAAATTTCAAGAATTTTTTTACCAATATTATCTCCACCCATTGAAAATTCAATATTGCACAGATCATTGGTAAATGCACAGATATTGCGCTGCAGGTCATCAAGTGAGAGTTTGTTTTTTTCAATATATAAGTCAGTCGGTGGTTTCATGGCATAAATAATGGAATGAGGCAGGTTCCATTTTGAGGCAATAAATCGACCCAGTTCACTATAGGTTATGCCAATAATCGATTTGGAAGCCTCTTTTCTGGTCATTTCGCTTTCATCCACAAGAATTTCTACATTTATAAAAACATCTGGAGAAAATAGTGCCACAAGATATTGACCAAAATCATAGAGCATGGCAGAAATTTGAATGGCCTCAGCATCCTTTATCCCTTCGTCAATAGCAATCTGTCGGGCAATGATGCTTCTTTGAAGCGCCTTGATGGTTTTATCTTTCAAGATAGTCACATTGGCAATATTTTTCATGAATTCATAAATTTTCAGGTTGGCAGCGGCCAGCTTGATCTCTTCTGTGCCTAAAATAATCATTGCTTCTGAAACCGTTGCAACGCCTTTGCTGGTAAAGTGGCCATAAAAGGATGAGTTAACCAGTTTCAAGAGTTTGGTGGTCAAGGCCATATCTTTTAAAATCACATCTGCAATATCCTTGGCTGAAGAGTATTTCATGCCAAGAATTTTATTAATATCCGCAATTTGAGTGGAAAATGATAAGAATGAATCATTTCCATGCATTTTTTTATAAATATTTTTAACAAAAATTGTAGGATCGATTTTATCCATTCGGGGCCGGACTTTTTGAACAATATCTTGAGTCCTGTTTAGACAGGATAGATCAATAATATCCAATTCAATACCCATATGAGGTGTTGCATAATCTGACATTTTAGCCCCAAATGAAAAACAAACTTGAAAAACTGCGGTAATCCGCCATATAATACCGCACATGATAATCTTTTTCTCATTCTTTTTCAAGAGTTATACCCGGTCAGGAGGTTCGTCATATCATTACATAAGACCATGTCAAACGAGCTGAATCTTCAAATTGAAAAAAACCGTTCTGCTTTTTCCAATTTTAATATGGTCAGAATGAGAGAAGCGCTGCGTTATTTTACAAAAAAAAAATTACAGCTCTTTTTGAAAATTCCGTTTTTTCTTCACATCAATTCTCCTAATTATCCAGGGTGCATCAATACCAAAAGTATGCCTTATGGAATATGGAATTTTGAACATTCAGGGTTTTATAAAGAAGCGGTTAATAATAATTTTTTTCCTAAATCTATTGTTGAGACAAGCCGGATAAATAATCCGGCTATTTTAGGGCTTTACCACATCGGCAGTTTGGGGACGTTTACCCAGTCCCTGGGGTCGGATTTTGATTATTGGGTAATAATAGATAAAAAAAAATTTTCACGGGAGCGGTATGAATCTCTTGAGAAAAAACTGGATGCCATTGTTAACTATTGCCGGGAAAAACATGAACAAAAAGTCAGTTTTTTTATCATGGACCAAAAGGAGATTAAAACAAATCAGTATTTGCCGTTTAGTGGTGAGGAAACCCTGACCGCGCCCAAGATATTTTTAAAAGAGGAATTTTATCGAACATTTCTAATGATTGCCGGCAAAATTCCGCTCTGGGCTGTTCTACCATCTAATATGTCATTAAATACCTCATTAAAAATTGAGGCGGATATTCGACAAATTTTGTCCCAAAATAATGATTTAATTGATCTGGGACAAATTAGCGCCATTCCCCAGGAAGAAGTATACAAAGGACTTTTATGGCATATCTGTAAATCCAAATCAGATCCGGTTAAAGCTCTAATCAAGGCCACCATGATATTTTCTTATGGATTTGACTCAAAAAAATCAGATCTATTATTGTGTGAAAAGATCAAGCAGGGGTATTCAATGGCTGGTATTGATGATTATGGGGTTGATCCATATAAGATCCTGTTTGATCAAATTCTTGATTTTCATGAACAAAAAGATCCAAAAGGGATCAATCTTGTCAAAAATGCAATTTTTTACCGGTTATGTGGTTATCCCCATGTTAAAATGCCGGATATCAATTCGCCAAAACGAATTTTGCTGGATAAATATATCCGTATCTGGAATTTGAATAAAAACCAGGTCAATAAATTATTGTCTTATTCTGACTGGTCTGAATCAGAAAAGCTTTTATTAGAAAGATCATTTGTCCAGCGGCTGGCTCAGATGGTTAACCAGGCTCAAACAAAGATTGGTCAAATGGATCATTTGATCAAAGAAAATGAGAAAAGGAACTGGGGTATATTAAAAAATAAAACCAAGGAACGGTTAACCATAAGTCCAGAGAAGATCAGTGAATGTTCAACCTATTTAAAACGTAAAAATATCATTCGGTTGAATATCAATGAAAAATCAAATGTTTTTAAACTCGATTTGTTAACTAAAGAGGGGCAAAATATCGATGGAATCTACCAGCACCCTGATTTGCTGGCAGTATTGGGATGGGTTTTAGAAAATCAGCTATATCATCGTCAACATGCCTCGTTTGCTTTTAATTCTTCATGTACACTTTTTGAAACTGGTGAAACCAAGATTGATCCGGACAATTTATATTTGAAATTTGCACCCTTAAAACCGTTGTCAGATGATAGTTTTGAACAGACAGCCACATGGTCAAAAATGCTTGTTCTCTTGTTTTATGACTGGGAAAAATTGGTACGGGCAGAACTATTGATCAGCAATTCCTGGGGAGAATTATATATGGACAGGGTTGATTTCAAAAAGATTGAAAAAAGAGAAGATCAATGTACTCATCTTGCCAGACAGATGGGTAAATATAAAGATAAGGATCTGAGAATCTTTATCTGCCAATATTCAAGGAAGTATGATCCAAATATTGTATATCAGGTTAAAAAAGCATATAATATGCTTCTCATAGAAGAAAGCAGGCCATTGAAATATAAGAAAAAACCATATTTAGACCGATTATAGGAAACACCTATGGATGACAAATCGATTCTTCTCATAGATGATCATAACCGCCCTACACAAGATCTTGAAAAAATTATTAAAGATTCCGGTCACAAAAACGTTGTCCGGGCCAATGGCGCAGATAAGGCCTGGATGGTGATGAAAAATAAACAGGTGGATTGTGTGGTTTGTGCCTATGAAATGCAGGAGATGTCCGGACTGGCGCTGCTTAAAATCACACGAAGAGAAGATGGATTTTCAGATATCCCATTTTTTTTAACCGATGCCGCTTTTACAAAAATTAAAGTGCTTAAGGCAGGACAATCAGGAGTTACCGGTCTTTTTGTTATCCCCTATGATGGAAATGTTGTTGGTTTAAAAATACGTTCAGCTTTAAATAGAGACGAAGATCCTGTAATTGAGCAGACAAAACAAACCTTTGAACAGGGATTGGATCTGATAGAGAAAAAGGAATATGACAAGGCCATTGAAGTGTTCAGTGAACTGATCAGTCAAAAGGACAACCCAGAATATTATTTTAATATTGGATATATTAAAACCTCACAAGGCAAGCATTATGAAGCCATTGAAGCCTTTTCCATGGCCACCCGGCTGGATAAGCTTTTTGCAAAAGCTTATGAAGAGATCGGGCGGGTTTATAAGCTCATGGGTGATCTGGCCAAAGCTGAAGAATTTATGCATCAGGCCGCTGAAATATATATGGATACTGATAAATTAGGTCCGGCAGAAGATGTATTAAATGAGATCCTTGAATCAGGTACGGATTCATTGAATGTATTTAATACGCTGGGCGTGCTTTATCGAAAAAAAGGGGACACAGCCATTGCATTGACTCAGTATAAAAAAGCGTTAAAGGTTCATCCGGAAGAACCGTATATCTATTATAATATTGGCAGACTTTATCTGGATATGAAAGAGACGGAACAGGCCAAAGATTATTTCAGGCAGGCATTGGAAAAAGATCCGGGATTTGATGAAGCCAAACAGGTTATAAAGGCCATCGACCTGGGTCTGGTTTAAAGGTTTTTAAGTTTAATTCTGATCAGCATCTGTTTTCTTTTGTTCAAGAACTTCCCATCGTTCATATAATGTATGGACGGTTTCCTGGGCGATTTTTAATTTTGAGCAATAAAGATCCATCTCATCTCTTTTATTAAGAATTTGCGGGTCTTGTATTTTTTCAGATAAAAGGGCCACCTCATTTTCAGCAGCCAGGATGTTTTCTTCAATATGGTCCAGCTCATATTTGTCTTTAAATGAAAAAGAGTTTTTAATCTGTTTTTTAGGTGATTTTTTTACAGGAATTGATTTTGTTTTTTGAATCAGTGATTGTTTCCGATAGGCAAGTATCTGCTCAAAATTCTTGAAAAACTGAGCATCTTTTCCAGGATCAAGAAAGAGCATTTTATGGCATACCCGGTTCATCAAATACCGATCATGGGAGACAATGATTACAGCACCGGGAAATTGTTGAATGCTTTGTTCCAACACTTCTAATGAGAGTATATCCAGATCATTGGTGGGTTCGTCCAACAAAAGAACGTCACAGGGGCTCAACATAATATTTGCCAGCATGATCCTTGCTTTTTCTCCGCCTGACAATCGGTTCACTGGCATATCAAGCTGGTCTGTCATGAATAAAAACCGTTTGGCCCAGGAAACAATATGGATGGATCGATCTTTGTAGTTTACACTATCGCCACCAGCCGGGTTGAGAGCTTCTTTTAATGTGTGATTGGGGTTGAGTGTGGACCGAGTTTGATCAAAAACTAAAATTTTTAAATCCTGGGCCCATTCTATGGTGCCATGGTCCGGTTCTGTCTTTTGTTCAAGGATGGATAAAAAAGTGGATTTACCGCTACCATTTGGACCGACAATGCCCAGGCAGAATTTTGGACCGATTTCAAAGGTAATATTTTCGAATAATAGCTTTTTATCAATGGTTTTCCCAATTTGCCAGGCCCGCAATAATTTTTTTGTCTGCCGGCCCGTAGCATGAAAATCAATGTCAACTGTGGCTGTACTTCTGTTTCTTTCTTTTATTGCACCTACTTGGGAACGAAGTTCATAGGCCTGATCAATTCGATACTTGGCTTTTGTTGTCCGGGCTTTGGCTCCTTGTTTAAGCCATTCGTCTTCCCGCCTCATTTTATTGGACAAAGACTCCTGCTTTTTTTGCTGGGCAGTTAAAAATTTTTCTCTTTCTCGATTAAATTTTGTGTAGGTGCCTGGAATTTTAAAAAAACCGGATGGGTAATACCGACCGATTTCCATAATATTTTGACAGACATTATCAAGAAAGGTTCTGTCATGACTGACCAGTATAAATGAAAATTGAGCTGTCTTCAAAAGGTTTTCAAGCCATAAAATTCCGTTGATGTCCAGGTGGTTGGTGGGTTCATCCAGCAAAAGAATGTCGGGTTGGGTGCATAAGGCCCGGGTAATGGCAAGCTTTTTCTTCCATCCGCCTGACAGATTTTTACACAGGGTATCAGGATTTTCAAATTCACCCTTTCCCAAAGCAGTTTGAACGATCTTGTGTCGCTCTTTTTCATTAAACGTGGTGCCTTCCAGGGTATTATATAATAGTTCTTCCACACTAAGATCCGAGTCCAAGCGGTCTTCCTGCTCAAGATAAACAAAACTGGTTGTTTTTTTGACAAGTCGTTCTCCATAATCAGGCAGAGTATTTCCAGCAATGATTTTTAATAAGGTAGATTTACCAGATCCGTTTGTACCAATGACTCCCAATTGTTCATTGAATTTAAAATCAATGGTAAGATCCTGGAAAAGGGTATCATCTCCATAGGCTTTGGAAATATTTTTAAGACTGAAAGCAAGGCTCATGATAGATGATCACGCATTTGTTTTGTGTAATTTTCGATAGACACGGACCATTTTAATTATAAAAGTAATGGCTAAGGTCAGGCTGATGAGGATAATAAAACTGGCTGCAAAAAAGGTCATAATGAAACTAAATGGATCTTTTAATGAATATGATGACCACAGCAGGTCAATGCCGAAGACACAAAAGAAAACACTGGCCAGTGTCATGCTCACCTGTAAAAGCCACCATGCGTACTTCATTTATTAACAACCTTTAAAATAGTTAATCGTGTTTAAAATCAGGCGCAAGTCTATCGTGTCGGGTTTGAAAAATCAAACACAAATATGAAACCATTTAAAATGAAAGTACTTGAAAGGGTAAATGAATGTTATATATATAGACAATATTAAATGGGGTTGGAGATTAATTTATCATGAGAATTTTGGTGATTGAAGATGATTTGAAAATTGCTGAGTTTATTCAAAAAGGGCTAAAAGCCGAAGGCTTTGCAGTCGATCATGCCGGAACGGGTACGATTGGGCTTGATATGGCGCTTGCAGGACCCTATGATACCCTTGTGGTGGATATCATGCTGCCCGAGCTGGATGGCATTTCTGTGATACAAAAGATCAGGAAAAACAACAACAATACGCCTGTGATCATTTTAAGCGCCAGAAACCGAGTGGATGACAGGGTGGACGGCTTACAGGCGGGTGCGGATGATTATCTGACAAAACCCTTTGCATTTTCTGAGCTTTTAGCAAGAGTACAAGCCTTGATACGTCGGGCTGGCAATGTGATTGATCCTGTTAATCTATCATATAGAAATTTAACTGTTGATATCATAAAACGCCAGGTCAAACGAAATGAGGTCCTGATTGAACTACAGCCCTTGGAGTTTTCTTTGTTGGAATATCTACTGAGAAACAAGGAGAGAGTGGTTTCCAAAACCATGATCATGGAACATGTCTGGGATTATAATTTTGATCCCATGACCAATGTAGTGGAGGCTAGAATTTGTCGTCTTAGAGACAAAATTGATAAAGGTTTTGAACCCAAACTCATTCATACGGTTCGCGGCGCCGGATATGTACTGAAATAATCATGATAACGTCTTTTTTTAATACCATTGCCTTTCGATTAACTGTCTGGTTTGCCGGAATTTTCACCATATGTTCGGCTGTGGCCTTTCTCCTTTTTTATTATCTTGCCACTCAAACGATTCAAGAACAGATCGATATTGAATTAATGGAAAATGCCTCTAAATTTTCAACCATTATTAAAAGAAATGGATTGATGGGAGCCAGTCAATTGGCTATTCTCGAAGCACAGGCCGCAGGAGAAAAATCAATATTTATTCGTTTGATATATCCAAGTGGTGAAGTCTTTGCTTCGTCTCACATGTCCTATTGGAAAGATATCAGTGTGAATCAAGAAGCGATTATTGATTTGATGACCAAGAACTTGAATCGTTATGAGACCATTATCCTGCCGGCAACCGGTCAAAAAGCCCGACTACTATATACATATGTGGCGCAAGATGTCATTTTACAGACCGGTCTTGTGATGTCATTTGCCGATCAATTTTTATCAGCCTTTAAGAAGGTCTATATCAGTGCCATGGGGTTTATCATTGTTTTTTCAGCATTTTCCGGCTGGCTTTTAATCAGGAAAACACTTGCCAATGTGTCTGTGATCACTAAAACAGCACAAAACATTTCAGCAGGTAACTTAGATGATCGGGTCATTGGAAGCGGAAGAAAAGATGAACTAGATCTTCTGGTAACAACGTTTAATTCAATGCTGGATCGGATTGAAGCTCTGGTCAAAAGTATTGGGGAAATGAGCGATAATATTGCCCATGATTTAAAGAGCCCCATTGCTCGTATCAGAGGGTTTGCAGAGTTGTCTTTAACCCAAAATGAAACCATGGATAATTACCGGGCCATGGCTGCCAATACCATTGAAGAATCTGACCGGTTGATCGATATGATCAATACCATGCTGTTGATTTCAAAAGCCCAGGCCGGGGCAGGGGACTTTGAGTTTGAAAATATTGATATTTCAAAAATAATTCAAAATGCATGTGATTTATACCTGCCCCTGGCAGAGGATAAAAAAATTGAGTTCAATATGAGTATCCAGGAAAAAATAGTTATTGAAGCAGACAGGAAGATGTTTCAACGGGTTTTGTCCAATCTTCTGGATAATGCCATTAAATTTACACCTGAAAATGGAAAAATTCATGTAATAGCCCAAACATACCAAGATCAGCTTATTATTAAAATCAAAGATACCGGTCCAGGCATTGATCCCATACTCCATGAAAAAATATTTGAACGGTTTTATCGAGCTGAATCTTCCAGAACAAGTACGGGGACAGGGCTTGGTTTAAGCCTGGTCAGAACTATTATTCACCAGCATAAAGGAAGTGTCAGCGTATCCGATTATAAAGGGTCAGGATCTGTTTTTATTGTAAGATTACCATATCGTCATCTTGGGATCATTTCATCGTCATATTAGGATATTATGATGTTGTTAACAATAATAATGGTTTGTCTAACTTACTCAACGGAGGTTCTTATGCAAGTAAAACTAAAAAGGACAATAACAGCTTTAATCATAATCGGCCTTATTTTTCCGGTTATATCCAATGCTAATCAGGATGTGGTCCCAATGGTTCCGGCAAGTTTTGCCACATTGGCCCAAAAAGCCAAACCCAGTGTTGTTAATATTCAGACGGTGAAAAACATTAAAGGTGGCTCAAATATGTATGAGCAATATTTTGGGCAGCCGTTTGGAAATAATAAAGAATTATTTGAACATTTTTTCGGGCCTTTTTTTAACCAAAGACCCCAGAATCGAAAAGAAGAAAGCCTGGGATCTGGTTTTATTATCAGTGAATCAGGATATATTGTCACCAATTACCATGTGATTAAAGGGGCAGACCAAATTAAGGTTGTCTTGTATGATGAAACTGAATATGACGCCACAGTCATTGGAACCGACCCCATAACCGACATTGCTCTGATTAAAATAACAGCTAACAACTTAGTTCCATTAACTCTGGGTTCATCAGCAGATACCCCGGTGGGATCATGGGTGGTTGCCATTGGCAGCCCTTTTGGCCTTGAGCAAACAGTGACTGCCGGCATTATCAGTGCAAAAGGAAGAATTATCGGTTCCGGACCCTTTGATGATTTTATTCAGACTGATGCGTCTATCAATCCGGGTAATTCAGGTGGTCCGCTCCTGAATCTTAACGGTGAAGTAATAGGAATCAACACTGCTATCATTCGGTCCGGGCAGGGCATTGGATTTGCCATTCCTTCAGATCTTGCCAATGGAATTATTAATCAGCTGACCGATCATAAAACGGTTGACAGAGGTTGGCTGGGTGTTTCTATTCTTGATTTTGAAAGGCAGGATAAACACGATAAGAAAATGCCTAATGGTGTTTTCGTTGATCGGGTTTTTAAAGGTGAACCTGCTGACAAGGCAGGGATTAAAGCTGGGGATATAATTTTACAAATCAATGATAAGAAGATTGAATCCACAAGAGATCTTCAATTTATCATTGCAGGGTCATCAATTGGAGAACAGGTTAAGGTCCTTATTACCCGTGATGGGAAAGAGAAGATGATTAAAGTTAAATTGGGAAAAAGGTCTGAAAGGAAACCAGAGGTCATAGCACAAAATAATACTTACGATGATTTCGGTTTCAGACTCAAGACGCTTGATCCTGAAACAGCTAAAAAATTAGGATATCCTGAACATATCCAAGGATTGGTAGTGATTGACATTGATCCTTCTTCCAGTGCTTCAAAAACCATGGTCCGGCATGGTGATATTTTAATTCAAATTAATCAAAAGCCGGTGACAGATATAAAAGAATATTACCAAATTTTTGAAACCATTGAAAAAGGTCAGATTGTACAACTCTTGTTCCGAAGGGGAAACAGCCATGTTCTCAGGATAAATATAAAAAAATAATAGACCCATATTTAAATTTAAAACAACAGCATTTGATCCTTTAAAATAAGGATTGAATGCTGTTTTGTGCTTGACAAAAAAAATTTGAATCAATATCTAATTTAAAATCATCTTTTTTAATAAAAATTTTGAAAGGAAAATTGAATGGAGGAACTGGAAGGTATTCTGGAACTTAATAAATCAGAAGGAATTTATATCGATATTGGAACCAGAGTCTATCTTGAGATTGAGGGAGTCAATTTTTCAGTCACCAGTGTTTTTGTGGGACTGCTCAAAGATGAATTTATGATTGTCACCTTACCCAGACGATACAAAAGCGTTAAAAATAAATTATTTCCTAACAATAAAATGGTGGTTAAATATCTATATGACGGTTCAGTGTATGCTTTCCAGACTACCGTGATTGAAATCATGACGACTCCGATACGTGCCATAGCTATTGAATACCCCAAAGTGATTCAAAAAAGAGAACTAAGGGTGGTGAAACGAAACGATGTGGTTATTCCCGGCAGAGTCGAGGCCAAAAAGACAGAATTTCCAGTAGTTGTTAACGATGTCAGTAAAAAAGGTTGTCGATTTAAATATTTGGACAATAAAAATAATATGACCCCATTACGAGAAGGCGATCTTGTAAGGGTTTATTGCCAGTTTCCCGGCGTATCTGATGAGATCGGTGCTATGGCATGTGTCAGAAATGTCAGCCGGGAAAAAGGCCAGCTTCTGGTTGGGGCAGAGTTCCAGGATATTACCAAGTCGTTTTTAAATCCATTAATGCATTTTTTATTTTCCATTGAGGATTTTTCCTGAAGACCAGCGAAGACCAGCGAAGACCAGCATAGAAAGATAAAATGGTGGAGCTGAGGGGGATCGAACCCCTGACCTTACGGCTGCCAGCCGTACGCTCTCCCAGCTGAGCTACAGCCCCACGTTGAAAAGCACTACTTAAATAATAGATTGATCCTGTTGTGTCAACAAAAATCTATCTTAGACCAATTAAACCCAATATGTATGTCAATAAGTTATTGACACAGGCTTTTATGAAAAGATACTATGCTTTGTTTTTTAAGTGAATCATTTTTTTTATAGATAGAGTTAAGGAGAAGGTAATGCTGGGGTACTTGCGTGAAAACACTGGAAACTGGATTATTAAATTTTTTTTAGGAATTATTGTCATTGTATTTGTGTTTCTGGGTGTGGGTTCGCTTGGATCAAAACGAAACGATTCGGTTGCATCCATTGATGATGAACCCATTTCAATCAAAGAATTTCAGCAGTCATATAACAAGGTTGTGGCCGGGCAGTCATACCAACAGGTTCTATCCCAATTGAAAGCACAATATGGTAATCAATTAAATGATACTATTTTAAAAGCACTTCGTGTTGAGGCTAATCAGCAGGCAATTACCGCCTTAATTAACGAAAAAATAGTTTTACAACATGCAGATAAACTGGGAATCACGATTTCTGATAAAGAGTTGCAGAATAATCTTTTGTCCATTAAAGCCTTCCAGGTTGATGGCAAATTTAATTTTACGCAATATCAAAGGCTGTTAAATCTGGAAGGTATGACAACTGAAATATTTGAGCAAGACCAAATCAATTTACTCCGACAACTCAAAGTTCGCGAAATGGTTTTAAGTGCTGTTAATGTTAGCGATCTTGAAGCAAAGAACTGGTACTTATTTCAAAATAAAAAAATAGCTGTGGATTATTTAAAATTTGATCCAAGAACTTATACAGATATCCATCCGGATGATAATGCAGTTCAGGCTTATTTTGATGAGAATAAAGCCAAGTATAAATCTGAACCAAAGGTAAAGGCGATTTATTTAAGATTCGATCCAGCCGATCATAAGGCCAAGGTAAGTATCACAGATGAAAATATCAAAGTGTTTTATCAGGAAAATGGAAAACTATTTGAAACTCCTGAAAAGGTAGAAGCCAGGCATATCCTTTTCTTGGTTGATGCCACTGCATCTGAAGATAAAAATGTCGAGGCTTTTAAAAAAGCAAAAGATGTCTATGAAAAGGCGCTTAAAGGTGAAGATTTTGCCTTGCTTGCCAAAACATATTCTGAAGGCCCAACTAAAAAAACAGGTGGTTATCTGGGTATTTTTGAACAAAAAAGTATGGTAAAACCCTTTGGTGATAAAGCTTTTTCCATGAAAGCAGGAGAAATCAGTGAACCTGTTAAAACTCAGTTCGGGTGGCATGTGATTAATGTGGTTTCACGAATTGATGCATCAAAACAGAGTTTTGATCAGGTAAAAAACCAAATTAAAAGAGAGCTCGAGCAGCAGGAAATGCAGAATCTGGCTTATGCTCAAGCAGATAAAGCATTTGAAGCAGTGATTGATGGTGATGACATTGAACAAATTTCTCGTATTGTTAAGATAAAACCAGTTGAAACCAAAGCCTTTTCCATTAAAGGCGAAGACCTTGCCGTTGCTGATAATTTGGGATTTGCAAAGGCTGCCTTTGCATTGAAAACAGGGGATATCAGTGATGTTAAACAATTGGGAGATGCCTATTATCTGATCAAGGTTGTTGAGAAGATTGAGACCAAAGAACAAGCCCTTGCCATGGTAAAAGAGCAGGTGACATGGGACCTTACGATAAAACTGCAAAATGAAACAGCCCGAAAAGATGCTCAAGCGATCATTGAAAAAATTAATTCGGTTAAAACATTAGGGGCCATTGCTCAACTCAATAAGCTTACCGTCAAAACTACGAAACTGTTTTCCAGGAGTGATACCATTGAAGGCGTGGGCCGCAGCCGGGAATTTATTCAGGCAGGATTTGGGTTAAATCAAAGCAAACCAATCCATCCTGAAATCATCGAAACCGCTGAAGGATATTTTGTTATCGGATTTAATAAACAACAGCTTCCTGAAGAATCAGAGATTATGAAAGATCTTGAAGCAACCAAACAGGAAATCATTTGGAAAAAACAAGTTCAATCCTACCAGGCATGGCTGGCAGCATTAAGAAAACAACATGATATTATTTACGATCCTAAATTTATTAATTTATAACCCCTAATAAGTTGTAAAAGGTTGGTTATGATCTTCCGGTCCGTTTTTGGTAAGACATTTGTCCTTTTTTGTATTGTTTTTCTGTTTTCCTGTGGCCCACAGCATCCAATCCTGATTCCCCACTCCGGGTTCCCTACGGACCCTGGTATTATATATGGTGTACTTCCCAATGGATTCCAGTATGTTTTAAAGAAAAATTCAATCCCTGAAAAAAGGGCATACATCCATTTGGATGTTTTTTCCGGTTCAGTGCATGAAGCCGATGATCAACAAGGGGTTGCTCATTATTTAGAGCACATGATGTTTAACGGGTCAACGCACTTTAAACCCGGAGAGCTGGTGGACTATTTTCATTCCATTGGAATGGATTTTGGTGCAGATGCCAATGCTCATACTGGATTTTTTAATACTGTATATGATCTTGCCCTGCCAACTTCAGATCAGCAACAATTGGATAAAGCATTTTTGATCATCCAGGATTATGCAGCAGGTGCGTTGCTTATTGAATCTGAGGTGGATCGTGAACGGGGAATAATTCTTGCTGAGAAAAGAGAAAGAGATTCTGTCTCTTCTCGAATATTTCAAAAAACCCTGGCATTTGAACTTGATGGCTCTGTGATCAAGGACCGTTTCCCCATTGGTATTGAAGACACGTTAAAAAAAGCTGATCGAAAACTGCTAAAAGCGTATTATGATCAATGGTATCGACCGGACAATATGGCCTTAGTCGTTGTTGGTGATATTGATGTCAAGATGACCGAACAACTGATTATTCAGCGGTTTTCTCAACTTCAATCCAGATCCCTTTTCCCATCACGGCATCAATCTGTCGAGTGGAAACCACACCAGGGCAATAAGGCATTCTATTATTATGAACCGGAGGCCGCTACTACCCAGATTGCCATCCAGGCCTTATCCTATGTTCCGCTTAGGCCGCAAACGCTTTTGATGCTTAAAAAACAGGCGTTAAATCAACTTGCTAATGCAATGGTTCAACATCGGATTTCAAGATTAATCAATCAACAAAAAGCCAAGTTCACCATGGCATCAGTTTATTCTGGGTCATATCTGCAATATAATCAGGCCTCGGTAATTTATGCGACCTGTCAACCTGAACACTGGACAAAGGCACTTGAACAGATCGAACAAATTTTACGTCAGGCACTTGAATACGGGTATACCCAAAAAGAATTAGACCGGGTCAAATCGGAATATATAGCCGATCTTGAGCAGGCGGTTACTCTGTCCTTATCCCATAAAAGCAGTTCTGTTTCCCAAAAAATACTATCCTTGATTAATAATAGGCATTTGCTGATTTCTGAACATCAGAGATTAAGTGTATTAAAACCCTATATTGAATCGATTACCATTGATCAAGCCCATGCTGCATTTAAGACCGCATGGGCAAAGAAACATCGTTTGGTAACGGTTACGGGAAACGCACGGATTGAACCCATACAAGCCCAAAAAACAATTTTAGATGTATTTAATAATAGTTTACAACAAACCGTCAGTTCCAATAAGGAATTTCAGTCTAAAGGGTTTCCATATCTTGAAACACCATTACTTAAAGGAAGCATTCGATCCACTGATTCAAGGGCAGATGATCTTGGAATTAAAATAATTGAGTTTGAAAATAATGTTCGGCTGAATTTAAAACAAACCAAGTTTAAACCCAATGAATTTGCTGTAAAGGTCTGTTTTGGTGAGGGTAAACGATCCGAACCCGCTTCAAAACCAGGTATTTCATTTTTGGCAGAACGCGTTTTAACCGAAAGCGGTTTTGGATCCATTGACAAGGATCAACTGGAAGAAGCCTTGGCAGGTAAGCAAGTTGGCACTGAAATTGAAGTAAATGATAATTATTTTGCTATTTCCGGTTCTGGGAACCCAAAAGATGCCGCCACTGTTTTTGAATTAATCCATCATTATTTGAAAGACCCGGGATTAAAGGACTCTGCCTTGAACCTGGTCAGGATTCGATACAAGCAGGAATATGAAAGCCTTGTTCGTACAATAGATGGAGTAATGCAGTTAAAAGGAAATCGTTTTCTAGCAAAAGAAGATCCACGATTTGGAATGCCGCCACCTGAAGCCATTGATCAATACTCCATAAAGGATATCCAGGACTGGCTGAGCCCATCTTTGAATGATGCACCTCTTGAAATTTCCATTGTTGGTGATTTTGATGAAAATAAAATGATAGAATTAACCGCTACATATCTTGGGACGTTGAAAACACGACGGACTTTTCCACTTCCTCCTAGAAAATTAGGTAAAATTTTTTTTCCTAAAGGAGAAACATTGCAGCTTTCAGTGGATACAAAGATAGACAGCGCGGTTGTGCATGTTGCGTTTTTGACAGATGATTTCTGGGATATTATGCAGACCCGCAAATTGTCCGTGTTATCAAGGGTTATCTCTGAGCGGCTTCGCCAGGTGATCAGAGAAGAGCTGGGAGAATCCTATTCTCCTTATGTTTATAATAAGGGTTCAACCATATATAAGGGTTATGGTGTGTTGCAGGCAGTGGTCAGTGTTAAACCGGGTAATCATTTGATCGTCTTTCAGAAGATTAAAGAAATCATTGAGTCATTGCATTCAAACGGAATATCAAAGAAAGAAACACAATATGCATTAAATCCTGTGCTAACCTATTTGAGATCTTTACGTCAGACAAATGATTATTGGTTGACTTCTGTCATGGCTAATTCTGGCAACTATCCGGCTAAATTTGACTGGGCAAGGAATATTTTGACCGGGTACAAGAATATCACCAACGACGATTTGGTAGCGCTTGCAAAAAAATATCTAAAGGTCAAGGACAGTGCTTTGATTGTGATTACTCCTGAACAAAAAAAGAATTAAATGCTTTTAGAAAAAAAAAGACTTCTGCAAAATATATCAGCAGGCGGGAATGAAAAGACATTGAAATATTAAGATTTATATTGTTTGGGTAATTTCTCCAATGGTTCAGAAACATTGTTTCTAAGATAATAATCCAGATCAAAAAGTTGTTTAAAACTTAAATCAGTGAATTGAACATGTCTTTTCCTTACCCTCATTGAGCTGAACGAAGGGGCATTGGTTACTTCATAATCTGATATGGTTTTAAAGGGCAGATCACCCACATAATATCCCATACTGCTTAAAAAGATAGTTTCTTCAGGCATGTTATCCTCGGTGGGGTTATCATTGCTGGTATCAATATATTTAAATGCCAATCCACTCATGCTGATATCAATGATTTGACCGAGTTTATGAGAGTTTGGGCTGACTGCAGCGTAAGCACCTTCAACCGCTTTATACCGTTTATGCTTTCGTCTTTCGACAGTTCTTTTTCTACCTACCATGAACGTATTTCCCTTCATCCATATTTTTATATAAAAAGTTTGAGTAAATAAAGATGCATAATATGTGCCATTTCAAAAATCAAAAAAAAATAAGTGATAAGTTTTCAAAAAACCTAATATAAACAGGGAATAAAAGCAAGTATTCCTTAAAAATAATATTTATTTTTTTTTATTGTGTCAATGACTTGTCGATAATCCATGGAAAACTTGACATTATTGGTGACTTTAAGGAAAATTAGGTAATAAAATTAGGCATTTTATTACCTAAAAAGGTGAAACTTTTTCCTCAAACATTTTCAAGTCTGTGTTTTTTTGGACATTGTCAGGGGTGAAAATTCTACCGCTGATAGACAAATAGATTCCCTTAGGTAAGGATTGAACAGCTGCAACAGCCAGGCCAAGATTAAAAACAGCATCACTGGTTTTAAATCGAGCAGGTTCCATGGCACCCGTTAGAACGATTGTTTTGTCAGTTAAGGGTGTCAAGACAAGAGCGGTTTCAACCATGGTATCGGTCCCATGGGTAATAATTATTTTATCATTATTTTCTTTTTGGACAGCCTTAAAAATGAGTGATCGATCCTTTTTGGTCATATCCAAGGAGTCTTTTTTTAAAAGCGAACAGATTTCATATTCAAAATTAACACGACCATTTTTCAGAATGGTATCAATTATGGATTCACCGATTTCATATTTACTTTTAGCATCAAAATAGACTTTATCAATTGTCCCACCGATTGTGAAAAAACTAATTTTCATTATTTGTTTTCCTCTTGTTGTAAACAATCAAGCACAACCATACAGACATTATAACTAAAGCCTCGATATCTTAAAAAATTCAACGCTTTTTTTTTAAATCCGTCTTTGTCTAATGACCGCCACCGCTTTAGTTTGGGAGCAATTGCTTTTAATGCCAAACTCATATCATCATATTTTGATAAAATTGGTTCGCTGATTGATGTTGGGATACCTTTTATTTTTAATTCATACCCCATTGCAAATGTAGACTTGGGTTTGAATGTTGTCCGGTTCTCAATAAACCATTTTGTAAACTCATGATCATCAAGAAATTTTTGATCAATTAAATACTTTATTATTGTGGCGATAAGATTTTTTTCAACATCTTTTTTTTTTAAATAAATTGCCATTTCTTGAATCGATCTTGGTTTATAAGACAAATATCGATATGCCAGATCTAAGCCCTGATTAAATATTTTATCATTCATTGCTGATTTTATCCCACAATTTTATCGGGGTTTTCAAAATATCACCCATCATATCTATCAAGCCCGTTCCAACAGCAGACGGATGTAAAGGGGTGACAACGGGGTCAGATAATTTGCCTGTGGCTTTGACTGGTACTGAAATAAGCCGTCCATTTAACATGGTATTGACTATGGGTATATATTTAATGATTAAATCAATGGTTTTAAATGGGGCAACTAAACAGGTTAGATCCAATTGATCGTTGATAGGGTCTATCCAGCCTTTGAAAATTATAGTCATGTCGTTTCCGTCAATAACCGCCTTTTGAAGAACAATTTTACTTTCTTTGATGTCCGCTTCAACTATGATCTGCCTGTAAGCAAATCCTTGCTGAGAAATATTTGGAATTTTTCCTTTAAAATAATTGGATACGTTTAAAACAGAAAGAATCCTGGATAAAAGGGTTAATTTATAAATTCTTCCATTGTCAGCATTGAAATTTAATCCGCCTTGGATTGTATCAAGAAAATCTTTTTTCATACTGGAAGACAAAAGGTTTCCTTTCAAAGAATATTGTCCATCCATAAATTTTTCTTTTTTCATCAAGCAGGTGAAAATGTTCTGTACATTATTTGAGGCCACCGACTCAAAGGGTAGATCGACAAAAATCATATTGTCCTTAAAATTGAAATAACCTTTGGCTTTAAGGTCACATAAATATGCCTGATTCAAGCGGATATACGAATGATTTTTATTCATGGAAATCCGTGCTTTTATATTGGTGAATTCCATTTTTTTTATTCCCAAAATATCAGTTCTTAAGTTGATGCCCTGATTGGGCAGATAAAGACGATCAAAATCCAAAGAATCAGAAAAGGAAAGAAAAGGGTTCAGATCAATTTGCTTGGTATAAATATTTAAATCATTTCTTTCATCTGAATGGATAATAATGGGTTGATTCCGGGTAATTGTATTAATCTTTTTGATTAAATAACTATTGGGGGTAAATATGGTATCAAAAGTTTGTGTATTAAATCGTCCTTTAAAATCAAACAATGTCTCTTTTTGATTATAAATAGAAGTAATTATCATGTTTGAAGTTGATTTGTCTTTTAATCGGATTCGGTTGAATCTAAGCTGGTTCAGTGATTGTCCTGTTAAATCGAGCTGAACTGCAGTGCCACTATTAAAAGTAAGGTCTCCATTTAAAATCTTCTGGTCAAGTGTGGCATCAAAGTTAGCGTCTTTAATCTTAATCGGGACCTTTATCGTATTTATAATCTCTTTTTTTAAAAGCAGATCAAATCCAGGCAGATTAGTCAAAGTTGCATTGATGCCATTTAATTTTAAATGCTTGTCAGAGGCCTGGTATTGGCAATGAAGTCGTTCAATTTGATTTTGATCGGCTTGAGTGGAGACAGAAATATTTTGTCCATTTCCCATTATTTGATACGTCCAAAGCTCAGGTTTCAGGACCGGGCCGGATAACAACATACTTGAAAAATTGAGTTTTCCTTCGGCTTTTTTTAAAGGAAAAAGCAGTTGCTGTGGTTTTTGAAAAGATAACAGCCATGGGGTCAGGTGTGACAGATCAATATGACCCGAACCTGATTTAATATTTAAATAAACATCCTTATTAAAATCAATCATTGCATCAATTTTGGACAAAGAACAATTTTGAACCATTCCGGTAAGATTGCCAAGCGTAACCACATCTGAGTCATAAGCAAAATTTATGTGATCTATTTGAATATCGCCCGGGATACGGGCATACTGTCCTGTGGTTGAAAAATCCTTTGTTTTTACGATAACATTTAAATCATTAGAACCTGTTTTTAACACTAAACCAAGAAATGCATCTGCCCGACCGGAAATTTGTTTGATCAGAGCCAGTTCATGAGCCAGCTGAGTGTCCGGCAATAAACTGATCAAGGTCTGGGGAATTTTAGACAGATCAATATCAAGTTGAAAATTACCTTTAAACGGATAATCATTATAATTTAACAGGTCAATTGAAAAGTCTCCTTTTTTAATATTAGAGCCCTGAACCAGTCCGGTTTTCGCTTGAATATCCAATACGCCTTTGTTGACAGAAGCGTCTGCTGTGATTTTTGAGACAATTAAATCTGTATTGGGAATTTTTACTTGTCCATTTCCCACAGTCCCGCTTAATTGAAGATGGTTTTCATCAAACAGCGTATTGAGGCTGTCGCCTGAAAAGCTGACATGAATTTCGTGAACAAATCCATCATAAAGGATATCAAAAAGTGTTGAAACGATTTCATTATCTTTGAATAGATTTAAAGCCATCTGTCGAGCCTGACCCACATTGATATTTGACCCGTTAAAATCTATTCTGGATTCTTTTTTTTCCAGGTTATTATATAAAACAATACCAATCCGTGCTTTGGGAGTATTAATATCAAAGGGGAGGATTGATATCTGCTGGTGATGGTCTGAGAGTATAAAATTTGATTGAATCAGATTTGAATCAAAGAGGATATCGTTTCTGGTTCCGTAAAGACGGACATTCTCAAAATCAGATTCTCCACGAATTGTTCCTGAATCATTGAATTGAATATATGATTTTAGTTGTTTGATTTGTAATTTATTCGTGACCAGGTGCTTCTGGATATCAAATGATTTTAGATCATTCAAATGTAAAATTAGATTTTTGATGGTATAATTTAATACTATGTCTTGTTTCTTTCTGGAAAGGATTAAACTGCCATCCATTCTTTCAAAATAGGGAGATAAAATATTATTAAAAACAAGTTTAATGGATTTTTGCTGGCCTGGTAAGCGTGAAAAAACTTTTTGGGTCAAACCTTCAAAATCAGCAAATGACATTGAATGAATGTATTCATCAGAGGTTTTCTTTTTATGGTTTAATGGAATAATACTTGGACGATCAATTGAGATTTGGTCAACCTGGATCCGGCCATGTAACAATGGTTTAAGATCAATATTAAATTGTAAATGAGATATATTCAATTGAAATGATTTATCAATTTGAATATTAAAGTTATCGATTTCAAGGCCGGGTTGTGGGAAAACGGTAATTGACAATGTTGATGAGTCTATTAAGGTATCGGTTTTTTGAAAAATGATAGAGGATATTTTTTTTTTAACAAGGCCTGTATTCATCAACCCGTTAATCATCAATGGAAAGGACAATACAAGGACAATCAGCAGGACAAAACCATAAACTAAGGGCTGTTTGATGCCTTCTTTAAAAATATTTTTCATAGAATGCTGTTTAACGGTAATACGACAATTTATTGGGTGCCGTTAAAAAGAGTGTTATGATTCTGTACGGTCAGTTATTTCAACAATATGAAAACCAAAATCTGTTTTTACAGGTCCATGGGGAATACCAATTGCTTCATTAAACACAACCTTATCAAATTCGGATACCATCTGGCCGGGACCAAACT
This sequence comes from Pseudomonadota bacterium, assembly GCA_043826275.1. GTDB lineage: Bacteria > Desulfobacterota > Desulfobacteria > Desulfobacterales > Desulfobacteraceae > Desulfobacula. Next base: position 40,998 of record JBDRQO010000019.1, on the reverse strand, counting down.
CACCAAGATCCCCACCATTTTTTCCAGAAGGGCATTTTGAGTGTTCTTTAGCCAAGAGAGTAAAGTCAGTACCATTTTTAATTTTATTGATAAGTTCTTGACAGAATTCTTCATTTTCAACAAGGATGTGTCTGGCAGTCGCTCTTGACATATTTTTCTCCTTTTATTGTATCAAATTGCTTATGATCTTATTTTAAGTCTAATGAAAGATTTAAAATATATCAAGATGTAATCCTTTACCATGAAAATCCAAGGTCTCTGGAATAGGTAATCAAATCAGCCATAACCAGGGAGGTCTGATCCATTATAATTTTTTTGGTATCTTTGATGGTTGCATCTTCAGCATTTAGTTCTTCCAAAGGCTGCTTACCCACAGATAGAAGATATTCATTTTCAGTGGATAACTCCATTTGTTCATATTCTTTTTTTCTGGATTTACGCTGGTTAAGGTTTAAAGAAATGGTTGTTTGGTCATTGATGGTGGATGCCATTTCAATTCGTTTAAGGATATATTTTAATTCAGGATTGTTCCTGGACCTATTTTGATACTCTGCTAAAAGTTTAGAATAGATCGGTTTTAAGGGTCGATATGCTTTATAAAAAGTTTTGTCAATTGTATCCCATGGCAGCGCACCGTCCAAAGCGCTTTCTCCAGTATCTTCAATCTTATAAAACTGTGGATATTCTATATCCGGCAAAACGCCTTTATGTTGTGTGCTTTCGCCTGACACTCGGTAGAATTTTGCGCTGGTAAATTTGAGTTTTGCACTGCTCAAGTTAGGTCTTTCCTTACTCAATGGTTGAAGATATTGAACAGTTCCTTTCCCAAAGCTGCGGGTGCCGACAATAACCCCTCGGTTATAATCTTTAATAGCACCGGCAAAAATTTCTGAAGCTGAAGCACTCATCCTGTTGATCAAGACTATGAGCGGGCCGGAATATTCAATTTTTGGGTCCTTATCATATATTCGATCAATGTTATTTTTCTTGTATCTGATTTGAACCGTTGGGCCTGATTCAAGAAACAGACCCGTCAGAAGGTTGGCTTCGGGTAATGATCCGCCACCATTATTTCGTAAATCTATGATTAAGCCGTCAATTTTTTCTTTTTTTAATTCAGACAATAACCTTGAAACATCATGGCTAAGGCTTTTACGATTAATATCGCCTCGATTTGTAGGATTAAAATCTTCATAAAAACTTGGAATCTCAATGACACCGATATTGTAGTTTTCATTATTATAATTTAGGGTAATAATGTCTTTTTTAGCTGACTGATCTTCTAATTTGACCTCGTCCCTTTTTATCTGGATGGTTTTTGTGGTACTGTTCGTTTTGGCAGGAATGATTTTAAGGCGTACAATTGTATTTTTGGGACCTCTGATTAATTTGACTACATTATCCATCCGCTGACCAATGGTATCTATCATTTCACCATCTTCACCCTGGCCCACGCCAATGATTTTGTCTCCTGGCATGAGCAGGTTGGATTTGTCTGCAGGGCCTTTTGGAATGAGTCGAACAACCTTTGTGTATTCATATTCAGTTTGAAGAAGCGCCCCAATACCTTCAAGAGACAAACTCATATGGATAGCAAATTCTTCAGATGCCTTTGGTGGAAAAAACTGGGTATGGGGATCAAAGCAAGTGGTAACTGTGTTCATGAATATTTCAAACGCATCATTGCTATCGGTTTGTAATAGTCGTTGTTTTCTATTGGTGTAGATTTTTTCCAATTGACTGGTAATTGCTTGATTTTCTTTTTCATCCAGCATCATGGTAATGATATGATTTTTTAAATCTTTATCCCAGGTTTTTATAAGCGAAGGATAATCAGGTTGCCATTGTATTAAATCATTTTCAATAACAAGGGATTCATCTTTAGTAAAATCAAATTTGGTGTCCCATGTTTTGATCAAAGATAAGATATAATCCAGACGATCCAAAGATCTGGCAAGATATAAGTTGAATATTTGGAAAGCCGGTTTTAAATTTCCATTATTTAATTCATCATCCATACGAAATTTATATTGTTTCATTGCAGCAATATCATGAACAGTGAATAGTTTTTTACCAGGATCCAACCGTTTTAAATATTTGTCAAAAATAATGGATGACAGGGCATTATCTAATTTTTTTTCAGAATAATGGTATTGTTCCAATGTTCTTAATATTCTAATACATTGAACAGAATGATCGGTTTGGGGAGCAAGGGCTGTAATATCATCTGCAAAGACGATCAAGTCGCCTGTTAATGCCATAAAAATAATAAGAAAGATTGAAATAAGGGATGATGTTAAACGTGAAAATTTAGCATATTTCATTGTCATGTTGAATATCCTCTGGTGATTCAAAACTGATGTTTCCAATTTTACCTGATCGAAGTTCCCGAATCAATGCTTCAGATGCTTTTTGGAGGTTAATGGCCCCACCTTTATTTAAACATCCTCTTGCTGTACCAATCTTTTCGATTAAGGTCAATTCATCTGAAGGTAGTTTATCTATGAATGTGAATCGTTGCATGATAAGCTCCGGGTACCGTTGCAGCAAAAGCTTGGCTGCAAACAATCCAATATCCATATAATCAATGGCTGTGTCTGATATGGCACCACTGGCGGCGAGAATTAAGGCTTTTTTGGCAGGTTCTATTATGGGCCATAAAATACCGGGAGTATCATAAATGTCGATATTATTTTTTAGACTGGTCCGCTGTTGCTGCCTTGTTATGGCCGGAACATTTCCGGTTTTAGCTATTTTTTTTCCTGCAAGTGTATTGAGTATGGTTGATTTACCCGTATTGGGGATACCCACTACTATGATTTTAATTTTTCTGGCACGGTTGCGATTTATTTTACTGATACAATAATTTAATACTTTATCGGTTTGTTTTTTATCTGTTCCGTTGATGGCAATGGCTGGATGGTTTTGATTGCTTTCAAAATGATTGAGCCATGCCATGGTCTGCTGTGGATCTGCCAGGTCATTTTTGTTTAACACTTTTAAACGGAACCTATCAGCACTCAGTTTATTCAAAACAGGGTTGGAACTGGCCATGGGCAGCCTTGCATCCAGAATCTCTAAAATCACATCCACTCGGGAAATTGCAGTTTTAAGCAGTTTTTTTGTTTCGAGCATATGGCCCGGAAACCATTGAATCATCTTTATTTGCCTTTTTTAAAGTATCCTGGAAAAAAAATATTGACACAGACACTTTCAAAATTGGTAATTTTAACCAAGATACCAAAATAAGTGATAATTATGACATATCATGGTTTTTTTTTCAAAGAGAATCGATACATTGACTTTGAACCTTGCTTTTGAGATGATTAATCAATCAAGAATTAATTAAATATTGGATTGGTTGTATGGTTAACCGAATCGCTTTTTTTGCTTTAAGATTAATATTGGTTTTCTTTTTTGTTTTCTTGGTTTCAAACTCTTTTGCCCAGATGACGGCAGCATCAAACGAGCAATCACCCACCATCCCCTCTTTGATTCAAAGCATTCGATTCGAAAAACCGATAACCTATTGCAATATTAATATTCCTCTTGAAGATCAACAAGTCAAAGAAATGCTTGAAAAAGAAGTGTTGCTGGCATTGTGGGATCGTCCCCAGGTCATCTTGTGGTTAAAGAGATCAGCCCGTTATTTCCCCCACGTGGAAAAAATATTAAAAGAGTATTACCTGCCATTGGATTTAAAATATGTCCCTTTGATTGAAAGCGCATTACGTCCACATGCCAGTTCTTCCAGGGGTGCTGTCGGATTCTGGCAGTTTTTAAGATCAACTGGAAAACAATATGGTCTCAGGATTGATTCCCATGTGGATGAGCGACTGAATATTTTTAAATCCACCCATGCTGCATGCAAATATTTAAAAGATCTGAATAAAAAGTTCGGATCATATCTGTTAGCACTATCCGCGTATAATATGGGAGAATATGGATTAAAGAGTGAAATTCAGGCTCAGAAAAACAATGATTTTTTTACCTTATATTTACCCCTGGAAACCCAACGATATCCTTTTAAAATGATAGCGGCTAAGATGATTTTTGAAAATCAAAACGCCTATGGCATTTGTTTAAAACCCTCAGATCTTTATCCTAAGTTTACCTTTGATCAAGTCAATTTCAACTCTGATTTCAAGTTGCCTATTTTTTTAATTGCCCAGGCGGCAAACATTCCATTTAAAACCATAAAAGATTATAACCCGGAACTGCGTGGCTATTTTCTGGATAAAGGTGAAATTACAATACGAATCCCTAAAGGACACGCAAAAGGGTTTAAAAAAAGTTTTAATGTTCATTATAAAAATTGGCAAAAAGATTATAGCAACACAATTCATATTGTTCAAAACGGTGAAAGTCTTATAGGGATTTCAAAAAAATACAGGATGTCCGTTTCGTCTTTGTTAAAAAAGAATGGTCTTTCAATAAAAGGAATTATTCATCCGGGTGACCGGTTGATGGTAGACTAGAATCGTTTTGATCGTCAGTATCGTTTGAATTTTCTTTTTTTGGTTTTTGTTGTTTTTTTAAGCAAGTCTTATCATCTCGTATAATTGAACACAATTTTGGATTGTGTAATTCTTTGCATGTTGCATGGTTATAAAGCGGGCATTCTGGGTATTGTTTAGACATTTTTATTCCTTTTTCAGTTTTATCCCCCAATGAATGGCTTATACATATCTTAATTTAGATAAGCTTTCAACCCATTTTCCATAAGATAGCGGTCTGAAACACACAGTGATGACAGGCAAAATAGAAAATCGATAAGCTCAGGAACAGATATTGCCTGATTAAAACCACCTAAATGTGGCCCTGTCTGTAAAATAATATCTTCTTTGGCTTTAACCATAAATCTTATCTGATCGTGATCTATCCCCCTGGTTTTTAAAAAACTATTAAATTCATTCTCACTCATATTTTCCTGGTCTTGTATACGAAGCGTTTCTTCCATATGGAGATCGACACCCATGGCCTGGACGAGTCCCTGGATCAAATCGGCTTTTAATAAATGATCGATTCTTTTTAACTCAAACCCTGTAATACCCAAATAATATTGGTGAATAATTATTTTGATTAGATCTGAAAATAAAGTGATATCAAAAAGATAACGCATGTCCAATGGGAATCCATTGGGATCAAGACCAGATTGCCCTGGCGCTTTGTTTCTGAAAAAACTACCGGCAACCAAAATAAAAGAAAGGATATGTTCACCAATAAAATGTCTAAGATCCTTGGTTTCAGGGATGGAAATCATGTGTTCAAAATCTCTTAAACCTGAAGTTGCAAAATTGGGGTATTTGCTGGATTCAAGCCATTGATCCAGTCTGCCGCCTTGTTCCCAGTTATAACGGCCTTGATCCTGGCGCCTGGATTGTTGGGCCCGGTTATGAAATAGGGGAATCAAAGCCGTATGAATGATACCCTTTGATGTTAATTTCCCAAGCAACCAGGCATTGCGGGCAAAAATATCAAGAATAGAATCTTTTGAATTTTCTAAGAATTTTGGTTCATTTGGATAGTGGAAATAAGTTTCATGGGCAATAAAACAAATAGCGATACATTCTGTTGAAATTACTGGCTGATCAATGATCCAATCAGGAAGATTGGTGAGTTTGAAAACATTTTTTTTTTCAATAGTGACAGGAACTGGAATATCAAAAAATATGTCTGAGTTGATTGGATGATGAATTAAATAGTTCAGCCAGTTTATTTCCATTGCCAAACTATTAGGAGATTCTCCTTTTTTAATAAATTTAATACAGCCTTTTTTTTTATCTTGCATGGAAAAAACAAGAGTTCGGCCCTGCCATTTATATTTTTTAATTTTGTGTTGGTGGCAATTTTCAAGCAATCGATTAAAAGATACAGTCAAAATAGTCTTTGTATCCCATGAACTTATTTTGGGGCCATTTATTTTTAACGGCAAGGAGCCAAGAGCCTCTGAAACTGCTCGATGTTTTGAGCCGGTACAGGATAATAAAATATCTTGAAGGTTTGTTATACTGAATCCGGCCAAAAAATGGGTATGATCTTTTGAAATGTGAACAATGGCAAAGGCTGCTTGTTTGTATAAAAAATAAGATTGCTTTTTTTTTTCAAATCGCCTGGATTGAATCAGTTGTAAAAGAACCTGAATCGTCTTTTTTGTGATGGTGTCTGAATATTTCTGGATATGGGACTCAAGATATTGAACCCCCATAAAAGCAGCTGAAAAACCAAGCTTTATTTCAAGAAGCTGGTTTTCGGTTTGAATCCGGGTGTGGATTTTTTCTGCGGCAGTGACCAAAGCTAAAGACAGGTGATCTTATTATTGGGACAATGGTTTTTGTTTAATCCCTGTTGAGGGAGAGGGCTCTATCTTGACCTGTGGCGTTGGCTTTGTGTTTATTACAGGTGGGTTGGTTTTGTTATTTGATGGGGCTGATTGGGTTAGCTGATCAATCTTTTTTTTAAGTTGTGCACTATCATTGGCTAGTTTGTTTTCCAATCGAATGATCTCTTGACTATATGCAGCCTTTTGCGCAGCCATATCTTTTTCAATTTGATCCATTTGTGTATTAAAATGTTCTTTGGACAATTGATCTTGTTCAAGTCGTTTGTATTTTTTATCTAAAAGGGATAAATCTTTTCTGGCAACCCCAATCTGTTGTTCATAATCGGATAATTCCAATAATCTGGCATCGAATTCTTCTTTAAATAGTGTAATTTCTTCTTTTAATTGCTGAGCAGTTTTATCCAATTGTTTCTGATTTGTTTTGATAGTGACCAAGATGTCATTTTTCATTTTTTCAATGTTGGCGTTGACATTCTGTATGAGTGATGAAAATTGTGTTTGAATCGTTTCTTTTTCTGCCTTGTTATTATTGAGTTTTACAAGTTTTCCATCCAATGCAATGGTTTTTTCCTGTAAAGCAGGCAGGGTATTTTCAAGATCAAAACGATTTTTTGCAATTTTGACATCCAGGGCATTTAATTTTTCTTCCAATTGTCTGGATATTTGATCCACCTGGTTTTGTTTGGTTTGGTCTGCATCAAAGACTCGTTCTTTCATATCAAGGTAGGCAAATATTAGAAGTGCACCAATCATAACAGGGATAATAATGGAAATAATGGTGATTTTATTAGACAGTTTGTCAATTTTAAGGGTATTCATTTCTTCATGATAGTTCGAGCCTTGTATCTGATTTTCATCTTCTTCAGGACTTGATTGATCCGGCAGAAGGTCTGATTCGTTTGGTCTGAAATCTTTTAAATTCATTGAATCCATTTTGTTATCCTATCTGTATTATATTATTCCCATTCTATGGTTCCGGGTGGTTTAGAGGTGATATCAAAAACGACTCTGTTAATATTTTCGACTTCATTGATAATTCTGTTAGAGATTTTTCCAAGAAGATCATGGGGCAGTTTTGCCCAGTCAGCAGTCATGGCATCGTTGCTGGTAACGGCCCTGATGGCAATACAATTGGCAAAGGTTCGCTTGTCTCCCATCACCCCAACGCTTTTAATCGGCAACAATACAGCAAATGATTGCCATAACTTCCTGTAAAGTCCGGCCTTCCTGATCTCCTCTAGAAGAACGGCATCTGCTTCCCTTAAAACGGTGAGCCTGGATTCGGTTATTTCACCCATTATTCGAATGGCAAGACCGGGACCGGGGAAAGGTTGACGCCAAATCAAATCGTCATTGATTCCCAGTTCAAGCCCGAGCTTTCTAACTTCATCCTTAAACAGCAATTGTAAGGGTTCGATTAGTTTGAGTTTCATTTTTTCAGGAAGACCACCCACATTATGATGGGATTTTATAATGGAGGTTGGTCCACCAAAAGCCGATTTAGATTCAATAATGTCTGGATAAAGCGTGCCCTGGCCTAGAAAATCGGCACCATCTATTTTAGAGGCTTGTTCATCAAAGACGTCAATAAACATATTCCCAATGATTTTTCGTTTTTTTTCAGGGTCTGTCACGCCTTTTAAAGCAGTTAAAAATTTATCTTTTGCATCTACAAATTGAATATTCATATCAAGATTGGCTATCAGGTTTTTTTCCAATGTTTCTTGTTCATTTTTTCTTAACAGGCCATTATCAACGAAGATACAATACAGGTTTTTACCAATGGCTTTATGAATCAAGGTGGCTGCAACGGATGAATCCACACCGCCGGACAATCCCATGATAACCTTTTTGTCCCCAACGGCCTCTTTAATCTGAGCAATGGCTCCGTCACAAAAGGATTTCATTGTCCAGCTCTGATCACATTCACACACGTCAAATAAAAAATGGCTGATCATTTTTGATCCATTAACTGAATGCTCAACTTCTGGATGAAGTTGGAGACCGTAAAACTTTTTATCATGGTTGGCAATGGCAGCAATGGCTGTATTATCTGTTGAGGCTGTAATGACAAAATTTTGGGGCAGCTCGATTGCAGAGTCTCCATGACTCATCCAGCATTGAAAACCGCTTTCCATATCTTTGAACAATGGAAAGGTTTCTTTTATATTTAGATTGGCATATCCATACTCTCTTTTGAAAGCTTTTTTAATTTTACCACCAAGGGCATGGACCATGTAATGCATGCCATAACAGATACCCAATACAGGGATACCTAAGTCAAATAAGGATTTGTCCATGCTGGGAGCGTTCTCTTCATAAATACTGGCCGGACCGCCTGAAAGAATAATACCGGTCGGGTTAAGTTCTTTGAGTTTCTCAATGGATATATCAGCCGGTTCTACCTGGCAATAGACGTTATTTTCTCGTACTCTTCGTGCAATTAATTGGTTGAATTGTGATCCAAAATCAATAACAATGATCATAAATATTTTCCTAATTTTATATTGGTATAGATCATATTGTTTCCTATAAACCCATTAAAAAAGCAAGTTGTTTTTAACGCAAGGTTGCCAATTGATACTGAATATGATTAAAGATGGAATATTGATTATATGAGTTGTATATTAAAGATAAATTAATTAGGAGTATTCCATGTATTTGGCAAGTGATTTAAGAAAGGGACTAAAAATTGAAATTGATGGTGAACCTTATGTAGTTGTAGATTTTGAATTTAAAAAACCAGGTAAGGGACAGTCTCTTTATAAATGTAAATTAAGGAACATGATTACTGGTAACCTGTTTGAACGGACCTACCGATCAGGTGAAAAATTTCAAAAAGCTGATTTAGAAGAGCAGGAAATGGAATATCTCTATGCTGATAAAGACAATTATTGTTTTATGGATACATCCACCTATGAACAGTATTCTATGACCAAGGACCAGGTCGGGGATGCTTCAGATATGTTAAAAGATAACACTGTATGTACCATCTTGTTGCACAATGGTTTGCCCATTGGGCTTACCCTGCCGAATTTTATCAATTTAAAGGTGGTTCAATCAGAACCATGGGCAAAAGGGGATACAGCCACCGGAAGCACCAAACCGGCTGTACTGGAAACAGGTTTCGAAGTTCAGGTTCCTCCGTTTATCAATCAAGGGCAAATGGTTAAAATCGATACTCGTACCCGGGAATATGTTGAAAGGGCTAATGAATAATATCATAACCAATCATAGTGATTCTCCCATTCAAAAGATTCTAATTGTTGATGATGAAAAAGACCTTCGATCAATACTCTTTCGCGCATTGGTGAAATCTGGTTTTATCTGTGAACAGGCTGACAATGCCGCATCCGCCCTTGAATTAATTAAAACGCAAACATTTGATCTGATCGTGTCTGATATTGAAATGCCGGGCATGGATGGGATTGAACTTTTAAAAAAAGTTAAAGCGGATAACCCTGGCATAGATTTTATTATCATGACAGGATATGCCTCTCAATATTCTTATGTGGATATTATGAATGCCGGTGCATCCGATTACATGTCCAAGCCATTTGACATCATGTCAATGCTGGCAAGAATCGACCGGATTTCAAGGGAAAAGAAACACCTCATCAATTTGAAAAAATCCAATCAGGAACTCTGTGTTGCCATTGATCGTGCAAACAGGCTTGCATTGGAAGCCAAGGAAGCATCAAAGGCCAAAACTTTTTTTCTTGCCAGTATGAGCCATGAGATTCGTACACCCCTTAACGGTATCGTAGGCTATACCGATATGCTTATGGATACTAAACTGGATGATGAACAAAAATCTTATTTAAACCATGCCAAATTTTCTTGTGAAAGCTTGCTGTCTGTTGTGAATGATATTCTTGATTTTTCAAAAGTTGAGGCAGGCAAACTGAATCTTGAAAATATTGGTTTTGATCCTGAAGTGTTATGTTTTAATACCATTGATATTGTCAGGACCAAAGTCGATGAATCCCAAGTTGAGTTGATCTGTTCTGTTTCAGAAGCAGTGCCGGGCCAGCTTCAAGGAGATCCTCATCGATTCCGGCAGGTATTGTTAAACCTGTTAAGCAATGCTGTGAAATTTACGCACCAAGGGTCGATTAAAGTTTTTATTGATGCCAGGCCGGTTGATGAGGGTAAGACATTATTGACCATCAGTGTCCAGGACACTGGAATTGGGATTGCACAAGACAAACTTGAATCAATTTTTCAACCCTTTGTTCAATCGGAAGATGATATTACCAGCCGGTATGGCGGCACTGGATTAGGTCTGGCCATCAGTAAAAAGATTGCCCATAAAATGGGTGGAGATGTATGGGCCCAAAAAAAAGGGGACTCAGGTTCAATTTTTTATTTTACTTCCTGTTTTAAAAATAGTCCCAACAAAAAAATTAAAAGGGTTCGACCCGCTCAATTAAAAGGAAAAAAGGTTTTGTTGTCATCTGCATCTTCTGAGACGCTTAAAATACTTTCATATGAATTTACCCTTGCCGGAATGGATGTCAGTATTGCAGAATTTACAGAACTTGATTCTTTTCTTGGAAAGTCTTTGCTTTCTGATATTTCCATTGTAGTGATCGATTTTGGGAAAATCGTTAAAAGTTCTGACACAGACCTGATTAAAAAAATTGGATTTATTCAACCCTCAAAGTTCCATTGTGATTTTATTGCCTGTTCCATCCCGGCACCCGGCATTGCAGATACCTTTTGTAAGGCTGGTTTTAAAGGGTTTTTGCCCACACCCATATCTCGAATAAAATTATTTGAAATGGTATCCTATGTCATTGGTATGGAATGGGAAACGAATGATCCTAAAGCATCTGAAAAAGAAATCATCACGGCTCACCTTTTGTCTGAAAATAAAAAATATGGTGCATCCATACTCCTGGTCGAAGATAATCCGGTCAATCAGCAAATGACCAGATTGATGCTGTCTAAAGCCGGCTATATGATCGATATAGCAGTGAATGGACAAGAAGCAGTGGATAAATATACGCAAACTCCTGAAGCATATGATTTAATATTTATGGACATTAACATGCCTGTTATGAATGGTTTTGAGGCCACTGTAAAAATTCGTGAGTTTGAAAACAAGGCTGCATTTAATATGAGAATACCCATTCTGGCATTAACTGCCAATGTTCTTGATAACTTTAAAAACAAATGTGATGAGGCTGGAATGGACGCCTTTTTAACCAAACCCATTAATAGAGATATTGTTTTCCAAGCCATTAACAAATGGATTAGCTGACCGGGTTTTAACACCAGCCATTTATTTGATATTCTGATATTAAAAACGCCCTGGAATATTATTTAACTATTTCAGGGCTTTTATATTTTAAACAAGGTTTTATACGATTTTAAAGGTGTTTTTTAAACTGGCATTCCCGGTTGGGACATTTTAAAAACAGCCCATCTTTTTTCGTCTCTTTGGATAAAAGATAGGCACTATCGCAATCCGGGCAAGATTGATCCACTGGTTTATCCCAGGAAGCAAAGGTGCATTCCGGATATTTAGAACAACCATAAAAAAGTTTCCCTCTTTTGGATTTTTTTTCAACAAGTTCGCCCTTGCAATCTGTTTCAGGACAGTTCATACCGATTTTTTTAGCGTTACTTCCTCCGTTCACAGATTCTGTATGTTTACACTCCGGATATCCGGTACAAGCTAAAAAGAGTCCAAATTTTCCATCTTTTTTAACCATGGCTTTGCCACATTTTACACAATCTTTGACCTTGGTATTGTCAATAATGGTTTGAACAATGGCGATATCACCTTTTTCATCCCTGTCATAGTTAGATGTAAATGAACAGTCCGGGTATGCTGTGCAAGCCAGAAAATGACCGTTTTTTCCAATTTTAATATTTAATCGCTTTCCACACGCTGGGCAATAAAGAGACGTTTCAACGCCAACGCCTTTTACACTGATCATCTGGTCTTTAGCATCATCTAAGGCCTGCTTGAATGGCCCGTAAAATTCGCTCAATAGCTTAACTTCATCTAAAGCGCCTGATTCTACATCGTCCAGATTATTTTCCATCTGAGCGGTAAAAGAAATGTTTAAGATATTTGGAAAACAAGTGACCAGTAAATCATTTACAATAAAACCCAGTTCATTGGGAATAAAATTGCGGTTTACAAAATCAACATATCCCTTATCCTGGATCACCGATAAAATAGAGGCGTAGGTACTGGGTCGACCAATACCATTTTTTTCAAGCTCTTTGACTAAGGTCGCCTCGGAAAATCTGGGTTTTGGTTTGGTAAAATGTTGTTTGGAGTTAATTTTAATGGTTTTTAAAAGATCATTTTCTTTTACATCAGGTAAGACCTGAGTTTCGTCTTTGGTATCTTGTTCCAGGGAGTATAAGCCCATAAAACCTGGGAATTTTATCGTGGATCCACTGACTGAAAAGGTGTATTTTTTTGTGGCCTGAATAAGGATGGTTTTTTGATCTATAATAGCCTGGGCCATTTGGGAAGCCACAAACCGTTTCCAGATCAGGTCGTAGAGTTTGAATTGATCGGGTGATAAAAAACTTTTGATTTTGTCTGGTGAATGAAAAACCGATGTGGGTCGAATAGCTTCATGAGCATCCTGGGCTTTGTTCTTGGTTTTAAAAAACCGTGGCTTTGCCAGGGCAAATTCGATACCGATATTTTTTGTTATATATTCGCAAGCCTCTAAGGCAGCTTCCGGTGCAATTCGGGTTGAATCGGTACGCATATAGGTGATCAGACCTTCAGGACCAGCTGTCCCGATTTCAATGCCTTCATAGAGTTGCTGGGCCACGATCATTGTCTTTTTTGCTGAAAAGTGCAGTCGATTGATGGCATCCTGCTGAAGTTTACTGGTAATAAAAGGAGGAGCAGGATTGCGTTTGATTGTTTTGGTCTTGATCTGGTCAATCTTAAAATCGGCGTGTTCCAGATCAATGACAATATTTGAAGATTGATCATTATTTTCAATCTTGGCTTTTTTATCATTTATTTTGATCAAAGCGGCATTAAATTGAGGCGGAACGTCTCCTAAAAGATCGGCAGTAATGGTCCAGTATTCTTCGGGAATAAACATTCTAATTTCACGTTCCCGGTCACAGATAATCCTGACTGCCACAGATTGAACCCTTCCGGCACTTAATCCCCTTTGCACTTTCTGCCACAGTAAAGGAGAGATTTGATAGCCTACCAGTCGGTCCAATTTTCTTCTAGCCTGTTGGGCATCATATTTATCAACATCAGGTTCTTGGGTATTCTTGAGGGCGTCTTGAATTCCTTTTTGGGTTAATTCATGGATCAGCACCCGATGAAAAATTCTGTCTTTCTTTTTCAGGATATCCATAATATGGAAAGCAATGGCTTCTCCTTCACGATCCGGATCAGGCGCCAGATAGATTTCGTTGCAATCCTTGGCCAGATTTTTAAGATTCGCAATTACCTTTGTTTTATCTTTTATATTAACATATTTGGCTTCAAAATTTTTATCAACATCAACTCCCAGGGTTTTAACAGGAAGGTCCCGGATATGTCCGGCACTGGCAGCAACATTAAAATTTTTGCCGACATATTTTTTTAATGTTTTTATTTTTGTCGGTGACTCAACGATGATTAACGGTTTTGACAATTATAATCCTCCGAGATCGAATAGTAATTCCCTTGATGACGCGTCACTTGTCCGGAAAGCTCAAGATCAAGAAGCTGTGACGTGACTTTGGCACTGTCCATGGCACTTTTTTGAATTAAAAAATCAATGTGAACAGGGTAGGGCTCAAGAAAATGAATAATATAACCGGCATCGTTTTTACAAGTTATATTTTGAGATAAAAGGTTTGTTTTTTCTTTTTTAAAGGCGGGTGCTTCATTTTTAACATGGATAAACTGACCCAGTTCATCGATAATGTCCATTTCATTTTCTACCAGTTTTGCGCCTTGTTTTAGCAGAGAATGGGTTCCCTGGCTTTTGGATGACACAATACTGCCGGGAACAGCAAAAACCTCACGATTGTATTCTCCAGCCAGTCGGGCTGTTATCAGAGACCCACTCCTTTTGGCTGCTTCAACCACAACCGTGCCGCAAGATAGTCCTGCAATAATCCGGTTTCGCACTGGAAAATTGGATGGAACAGGATCAGCATTGATCTTAAATTCTGAATAGATCGTTCCGGTTTGAGCAATGTCATGAAAAAGTTGTTTGTTTTCTCTGGGATAAATTTTATTTAGCCCGGAGCCCATGACTGCAATGGTTCTTTTATTTGCTTTTAATGCGCCTTTGTGTGCCATTGAATCAATACCTCTGGCCAGGCCGGATACAATCTGGAATCCTTTTCGTGATAGCCGGCTGGATAAGTCCTGGGCACTGCTCAATCCATAGCGGGTCGCATTTCTTGACCCGATAATGGATATACAAGGGGATTGATTGTCGATACTGCCAAGATAGGTTAAAATCGGTGGTGGATCAGGGATGTTGCAAAGCAGTGTTGGATAGTCAGAATCGGTTAGGGTCAAGATTTTATAATGATTGTTTAACACCAGTTCTAGTTCTTGTTTGGCTTTATCCACATAAATTTTATGGTTGAGAATACCCTGTATTATTCGAGGACTTATTTTATCAATAGATTGTAATTGGTTGCGTGAGGCGCTCAAGACATGGAGGGCAGATCCGAGGTGATCAATTAACCGTTTATAAGCAGTATTACCGATAAAAGGGATTTCCCGTAAAATAAACCAGGGTAAATATGTATCAAAAGAGTGAAGCATTATTTAAAAATGAACTTTATTCAAAATCTTTAAGTTTTTCCTGGGCTTTTTCAGAAGCCGGTGAGAATGGATATTCTTTTATCACTTTTTTTAGAAAATAATTGGCCCGGTTGGTGTCATCCAGAGATAAATATGAATACCCGCTCTTTAAAATAGCATCCGGTACTTTTTCCGATTTAGGATATTGGTTTTCAAGATTTTTGAAAATTAAAATCGCTTTTTTATAGTCTTTCATTGAATAATAGCATTCACCTAACCAGTAAACAGCATTGTCTGCTAAACTATCTGTTGGATGGGCTGCAATGAATTTTTTAAACAATGTTGCAGCGTTGGTATAATCTTCTTCAAGCAGAAGATTTCTGGCTTTTTTATACAATTGGGCCGGAGTGGTATATTCAATCTTAAAATCAACCGGTTTTGCCGATTGCCTGGCTTTTTCAAGCGCATTTACCTTTTCAGTCAAATGGTTGATGTCGTTTTCAAGCTTTTTAATAAAGGCATCTTTTTCTTTAATCTTAATTTGAGAATCAAGCTGTTCCTGTTTGACAGCCAAAAGCTCAGATTCTAATGTTGATATTCTGTCTTGTTTAAGATCTGTAGATGTGACAGGTTCTTGGGATTTTTTAAAAAAATCAAAAGATCCGCAGGAAACCAGACTGAGTGATATCAGGCTGAAAAAAACAATATTTAGAATATTTTTTTTAAGACTCATATTTAAATTACCTTTTATTAACCGCAAGCACAATGGGAGTTGCAATAAAAATGGATGAGTAAGTACCAACGAATATGCCGATAATCATTGCAAATGCAAAATTATGAATGATTTCTCCACCAAGAAAATAAAGGGCAAACAAAACGATCAATGTCGTGGTTGAAGTTAAAATGGTTCTGGATAATGTTTCGTTAATACTTTTATTGAATAATAACGGGAGGGCATCTATTGATTTCTCGCCTTTTACATTTTCTCTGATTCTGTCAAAGACAATAATCGTATCATTTAATGAATATCCAATGATGGTCAGTAAGGCTGCAATGATGGGCAAAGAAAAATCAAGATCCAGAATTGAAAAAATACCCACAGTAATGATTACATCGTGCAATAAGGCCACAATGGCTCCCATGGCATATTTTAAATGTAACACCCAGAAAATAATCAGGGTAATGATCAGGGCTGTAGAAATTAGAAATGCCATACTAACATTAAAAACCGACATAAAATAGACAACTGTCATCAAGGAACCCGCAGTGATTCCTGAAACCATCCATTTGAGCTCAAACCTGCCGGAGATATAGATGGCAATAAATAAAAGAGAATAAAAGATGGCAAGTAATGCTTTTCCCCTTAAATCTTTTCCAACCTGGGGACCCACCATCTCCGTTCTTCTAATTTCGGGCATCACTCCGGTGGATGATTTAAGTGCCGTGGAAACTTTATTTGATAATCCTTCTGTACTGGCTTCAGGGCTGGAGGTACGAATTAAAAATTCGTTATCGCCAGCTTGTCCAAAGTTTTGAACAGATGCATCATTAAAGCCCATATCGGTCATGGCAGACCGTATTTTTCCCACTTCAACCGATTCTGAGAATTTAACTTGAATCAGTGTTCCACCGACAAAATCAATACCAAAATTCGGACCTTTGTGAATGATTAAAGAGCCGATACTCACTATAATAAGTATAGCGGACAAAACAAATCCGATTTTTTGTTTTCCAATAAAGTCTATGTTGATACCAGACTTGATAATTTCCATTCTATAATTCCTTTATATGCTGAGTTTTGAACCCGGGTTTTTTTTCAGGATAAATTCAAAAATACTTTGTGAAAGAATCAGCGCTGTAAAAAGACTGGCAACAATCCCCAGACACAAGGTAACGGCAAAACCTTTTATCGGGCCGGTACCAAACTGATACAGAACCAATGCAGCAATTAAAGTGGTTACATTGGCATCAAGAATGGTCAAGGTTGCTCGTTCAAAACCGGCATGAACAGAGGCGAGAGGGGTTTTGCCTGCCCTGAATTCTTCCCTGATTCTTTCAAAAATAATGACATTGGCATCTACAGCCATACCAATTGTCAGGATAATACCAGCAATACCCGGTAAGGTTAAGGTTGCCTGGAAAGCAGCCAAACCGCCACCGATAAGAACAATATTTACTAACAGGGCTATGTCGGCAATCAGGCCACCGGTCTTATAATATATAGCCATAAACAAGACGACAAGAAGTCCGCCAACAGCCATGGACATCAATCCCATGCGGATGGAATCGGCACCCAGTGTGGGGCCTACTGTTCGTTCTTCAATAATGGTAACCGGAGCAGGTAAGGAACCTGCGCGCAGGGCAATGGCAAGATCTTTGGCTTCATTCAAGGTAAAATTGCCGGTAATAACCGCTTTTCCACCGGCAATCCGGTCATTAATCATGGGGGCGGAATAGACAGATTTGTCCAGGACAATGGCCAGCCGTTTGTTGATGTTTTCTCCTGTGATCTGATCAAAAATTCTGGCCCCTTTTCGGTTAAAAGCAATACCGACCTGAGGGCGCTGGTTCTGATCAAATTCAATCCGTGCGTCCGTCAGAAGACTACCATCTAAGAGGACTTGTTTTTTGATTAAAAATGGTATCTTAGTGGTGGTTCCGTTACCGTTATCCTGGGTTTTGTAAAGCACTTCACTGCCAACGGGCGGGGCGGTTTCAAGGGCTTTTTGAATATCTCCTGTTTCATGAACCAACTGAAAGGTGAGCTGGGCTGTTTTTCCAATCAGCTTTTTAGCACGTTCAGGATCTTTAATCCCCGGCAATTGTAATAAAATCCGGTTTCCACCCTGTACTCTGATGTCAGGCTCACTCACGCCAAATTCATCTATCCGGTTGCGAATCGTCTCAAGCGCCTGGTCGGTTGCAAATTTTTTAATGGTATCAATTTCTGTCTGGAGTAGCGAAAGTTCAAACAGGACAAACCCATTTTCAGTTCTGGGTTTTGGAACGCCCATATTCCCATAATTTTTAGAGACAAACTCTTCAAATTTGTTTTTATTATTGTCACCTTCAAGTTTGATAAGGATGGCATTGTTTTTTAGGCGGGAAATACCATGGTGAATGATTTCTTCTTTTCTAAGTTCTTTTTTTAATTCTCCAATGGTCCGGTCAATTTCCGCTTCTACCGCCTTGATATTTTGTACTTCTAAAACAAGGTGCATTCCACCCTGAAGGTCCAGCCCCAGATTTATTTTTTTATGAGGCCAGGAATCAAGAAATGTCGGCAGCAGGCAGATAACCGCAGCAAGAATAACAGATAGTATGGTTACACGTTTAAAGGTGAATAGTTTCAATCTAAATTCTCCTGATGGATTTATTTTTTATCAATTTTGTCGGTCGTCTCATTTTTTGAAACAACAATTGCAATATTTCCACGGGCAACTTTTATTTTTATCTTTTCTGCAATCTCAACACCTACGGTGTCATCATCTGTGGCGGTAATGGTTCCGTGAATACCGCCGGATGTGATGACGCGCATTCCTTTTTGAAGATTGGCTACCATGTCCCGGTGTTCTTTGGCTTTCTTTTGCTGGGGTCTGATCAAAAGAAAATAAAAAATGGCAAATAAACCAATAATGGGTAAGAAGCCTGCAATTCCACCGGAAGCTGCCGATTCACCTGCTGCATATGCTGTGCTAATCAAAATAAATCCTCCTTAATTAAAAAAAATGTTATTATTTTTTTGCAGGAATCCAGATGGTTTTGCCATCAAACTGGAGCCTGTCAATATTTTTATAGTTGATTGTTGAAAGCAGTGAAAATACCTCTTCCATATTATAAACAACTATTTTACTCAATGGTTCCAATAGATCAATATTATAAACCACTTTTTTTTCAATCATATTATAGATGACTACCATGGTTTCTGAAAACTTTAAAATTTTACCGACACCCGAGCTTAACCCTTTTTGAATGGGTTCATCTGCATTGGGTGACAAATTGATTCCCTGGTTTTCATAATATTCTTTTAAAATATTAAAATGAATATTCCATATATTATCATTGGGTTGAACAACATATATGCCATACTCTTTAATTCTTTCAGGTGTAATTGTTCCGGAACTTTCAATTTTTTGAGTAAAAATCTCGCCTTTCTGAATATGAGATTTTTCTAAGATGTCCTGCATGGAAACCTGGTTGCCACCCACTTTAAAACTCTCATCAGAATTGACGATCATATCCAGACTTTTTTTAATGCCCAGATTCTCTTTGCGAGTTCCCATCAATTGTTTGAGTTCTGTATCTTTTTTAAGATTCTGGTAGTCAATATCCGGTGCAACAATGATTTTTCCTTTAACAAGTCCGGTTTGAGTTTTCAAAGCAGTTGACATGCTGGTTTTCTTTTCTGGCAGAATGAGTTTGGGTGCGGGACTTTTGTTTAAAAACAATACGCCCAAAGATATCAAACCCGTCAGAACAATGGCTGTCAATATAAGTGGCCACCTGTTTGAATTATTTTTAATGGGCATCAATCATCCTTAGTATATAAAGATCAGTATATAAAGTTCGAAATTGTTTCTGATACTCAATAGATTGATTTATGTCAAGCAAGGTTTTCAACTCGTTTGGGTGTTCAGCATAATTTTGTTTTCTCCGGATACCATGAGAGGATCGCCTTCAATTGTAATCAAAACATTTCGTTTAGTTTCAATTTGTAACAGCTCTTCTCGTTTTTTATTGAGCAGGTAAACAGCGACATCATTGGGAACGATACCCTTTGCTTCTGAGATGTCTGACTTGATGGTTTTCAGGCTCAATTGTCTTAAAAAAGCCAGCCCCTGGGTTTCAACAGATGGTGTTTGCCCCCTGCCTTTGCAATGCCGGCATGTTTCATAGCTGCCAAAGGTGATGGAATGTCGAATTTTCTGGCGTGACATTTCCACCAGACCGAAGGTGGTGACACCACCAACCTTTGTTTTGGCTTTATCTGTCTTTAGAAATTTTTTCAGTGTTTTAGTAATTTCAGCCTTATGGCGCCGTTCTCTCATGTCAATGAAATCCACAACAATCAACCCACCCATATCCCGGAGACTCAGTTGCCGGGCAACTTCTTCACACGCTTCACGATTGGTATGAAAAGCAGTTTCTTCAATATTTTTCTTTTTAGTGGATTTGCCGGAGTTAACGTCAATGGAAACAAGGGCTTCTGTTTGTTCAATCACAAGATAACCACCGGATTTAAGGGAGACTTCTTTTTTATATATTGATGCGATCTGTTCTTCTAATTGGTGTTTGGTGAATATGGGTTTTTCACCCGTATATAGTTTGACAATATTTTGTTGTTTAGGGGCAATAATGGTAATAAAATCTTTGACTTCTTTATATATCTCAGGGCTGTCAATTAAAATTTCCGACACATCAGATGTCATATAATCCCTTATTGATCGAACCGCTAAGGTCTGCTCTCGGTACAACAGGGAAGGGGCTGTGTTTTTTATTGCTTCTTTATCAATATTATTCCAGACCCGCATCAGGTAGCGTAAGTCAGCAGCAAGCATTGTTTTGTTAGCATTTTTTCCAGCGGTTCTTACAATCATGCCGAATCCTTCCGGGATTTTCATTTTTTTAACAATATTGACCAAAGTCTTTCTTTCATCTTCATCAGTTATTTTACGGGATACCCCTCTGGTTATATTTCCGGGCATCAAGACGGATAGCCGTCCGGGTAAAGAAATAAAGGTGGTCAGCATGGCGCCTTTTGAACTGATGGGATCTTTTGTGACCTGTACAATAAGTTCCTGGCCTTTTTTAATCAGGTTAAATAATGATTTTTCCCCGGAGGGGACATCTTGAAAATAGTCTCTATGTATTTCATTTTGTTGAAGGAAACCATTCTTGGGTTCGCCATAATTGACAAAAACAGCCTGTAGACTGGGTTCAACCCGGGTTACAATTCCTTTGTAAATATTACCCTGGGTGGCCTGCCTGGCAGTGGTTTCAATATGAAATTGTTCGAGTTTGTTTTCCTGGATTGTTGCAATCCTGTGTTCGTCTGGATCCAATGCATTGATCAGAATTTTTTTGTTCATCACTTTTTTTTCTCTCGAAATTAATCGTTTTATTATTGTTATTATAAAATTAAACAATGTATTAGTATTGCGCCTTAAGTAGTAAATTGAATCATTCAAGTCAAATTCTTTATTCTACAACCATGAGAAAATTATATTTTAATCAACATCTATCTGAGCGCTTTTTCAAGTACTTCTTTGAGTTCAGAGATTTTAAACGGTTTAACCAGCATCCCTTTAAATCCATAATCCTGATAATTGGCCAGAACCGGATCATTTGAGTAACCACTGATAACCACTGCTTTTGCATCAGGATCAATGTCCAATATTTTAAGAATAGCATCCTTTCCACCCATTCCACCCGGTATTGTCAAATCCATAAGAACCAGATCGTACGCAACTGCATTATTGATTGCCTGTTGATAGGCCTCAATAGCCTGTTTACCATCATGAACAATAAAAGATTGATATCCAAACCGGGTGATCATTTTCTGTGCAATGATACAGACCTGATCATCATCATCCATGATCAGGATGTTGGCAGAAGCAACATTGGAATCACCAACATCCCTTTCCAATAGCATAATATCTTCTTTAGTGGTATCTGCGGGCAGAAAAATATGAAAAACAGCCCCTTTGCCAGGATTTGATGTAGCCGTAATCCATCCTTGATGCTTTTTTATAATAGAAAATGATGTGGCAAGTCCCATACCGGAACCCGCATGTTTGGTTGTATAATACGGATCAAATATTCTAGACAAACACTCGTTTGGAATTCCAATTCCATCATCCTGAACAATGATTTTGACGTAGTTGCCTTTAACAAGAGATGCAATTTCATTGTTTTTAAGTTCAATATTTGTCCCAGTAATGGTTAAATGTCCGCCATCCGGCATGGCATGGCGGGCATTGATGACAAGGTTGGATATGACCTGATTGATCTGCCCTTTATCTGCATTGACCGGCCATAACTGCTCATCAAAATGGGTTTCCAACTTTATGTTGCTTCCTGACAGATTGAATTTTGCCGTATCCTTAATGGTTTGGCCAATGGAGATGGTTTCTTTGATGGGATCGCCACCTTTTGCAAAGATGAGCAGTTGCTGAGTTAAATCAGTTGCTTTTAACATGGACTGTTCCGCATCAAGGATGAGTAAAGCCGCTTCAGAATCTGAATCAAGCTCAAGTTTTGCAAGAGCGATATTGCCATATAGTCCTGTCAGGATATTATTAAAATCATGGGCAATTCCGCCGGCTAAAATACCAATAGATGATAATTTTTCACTTTTAATGGATTCATTAAGGTGAAATTTTTTATCGGTAATATCTTCTAAAATTAAATCAAAAAATATGATTTTAGAATTTTCATCCCTGATGGTCTGGCCGGTGACTGAAATAGTGATAACGTCGCCATTCTTTTTACGAAAAACGACCTCCTCATTTTTTACAAAATCCATCTCACTGATTTTATCAGAAAATTCTTTTCTTTTGTTTTTATCCTCATACAGGTCAGCCACTGGCATTTTAATCAGTTCAGCTTTTGAATAACCAAGCATTTGGGCAAAATAAGAGTTGACCTCTATGTATTGCCCTTGTTCTCCAGGAGTGGATCTTGCAAAACCAATCTGAATATTTTCAACAATGGATTTGTATTTTTTTTCACTGGTTAATAATGCTTTTTCTACGTCTTGTTTGCCCAGATCTATTTTTTTTATGTGTTTAATCAGTAAAAAAAGAATAATACTGATAATGATCAGTCCGGATAAAAAAGCAATAACAAAAAGCTGGATGATTCTGTTGTGACTGGATATAGGGAAAAGATATAAAAATATAACAGAGCCGAATAAAAGAAAAACCAATACATAAAAGGCTTTCATTAAAGCCATAAAACGATTGAAATCTGATTGTGGATTCATATAGTCCTTTTAAATCAGAAATAAAAACATGATTTTAATCTATTTGTTTTTGTTTTAATATATCATAATAGGTCAAGATCCGTTTTACATATTCAACCGGTTCCCACCCTCGAGCATAGCCATATTTGGTATCTTTATAGTACTTTGATTTGGATAACAATGGTAGTGTTGTTTTCAAATGCTGCCATTTGTTTTCATCCAGTCCCAGATTCCTTGCCAGTTCCATGGCATCAAGCACATGTCCATATCCAATATTATAGCTGGCCAACCCAAATAATAATTGTTCATATTCATCTTCAATGAAATCAAAGTTTTTAACCATTTTATCAAGATATTTTATACCGGCTTTGATACTTTGTGACGGTTCGAGCCTGTTTTCGATACCCATTTCTTCAGCTGTTGAGAGTGTCACCTGCATTAATCCCCGGACATTGGTAAAACTTTTTGCATTTGGATTAAAATGCGATTCCTGATAAACAACCGCTGCAACCAGTTTCCAATCAAGCCCGTATTTGAGAGATTCATCCTTGATGATCTGTTGATATTGAGGCAACCGGGTCTTGATTCGTTGATGAAATTGTTTAAGATCAAAAGGATCGGCATCTTCTATATTGGCATAATATTTATTGGAAATACGTTGTAAAATTCCTGTTTCGTTGGCATATAAAAAGAATTTATTGATCTGTTCAAGCATTTGTGAATCCTGTTTATTCACCGCCCATGCCAAATATTGTTTCTCCTGAATAGGTATGCCAATACTAATATCCGGATAATATCGCTGATTTAAATAGGCAATATTGTTTACAGCAACAGTGAACATGATTTCCCGGGTGTTAACCATGCGGATCAGTTCTTCAGTGGGTGTATTATTATGAAGAATATAATTAAATTCAATACCTGAGTTTTTAATTTGTTCAAGCCGTAATTGATGGGATGATCCCCTTGAAATATGGATGGTCCGATAGGTCAAATCGTCAATGTTCTTCGGGCCAAAGACTAATTTGTGATGGACAATGTGCTGTTGAATGGTCTGATAAGGAATTGAAAAATTAACCTTTTCAAGCCAATCACGAGTAATAGATAACCCGGATGCAATAAAATCACCCTTTCTTTGGGAAAGATAAGTAAACATATTGTTCCAACCCGGGGTGACAATATCGAGTTCAACGTTTAAATAGTTGGCAAATTCCATGGCCAGGTCATATTCAAATCCGGCTGGTTTGCCGTTATAAAGGTAGTAGGTACTAATCGAGTCGTTGGTAATCATTCGCAAAACGCCGGTCTTTTTAATTCTTTCAAAAGTAGTCAGATCAGAGCCGACCTCTTTTTTGTGAATTTGAACTGAAAAAAATAAGAGCAGTAAAGTGATAATTATCAGCTGAATAAAAATAAAATTACGAACTATTTTTTTTTTTATCATGTGTCATCACTTGTATCAATAGAAACAACATTAACATTACTGACATTCTGGTATCCCCGGGGAAGCATTTTGCCCCTGTGGCCTCTCTTTCCGGTATAATCTATTTGATTTCCAGGATTTAAACGTAAAAAATGTTTTCCGGAATGAAGAATAAGATTGGAATTTAAAGGTAAAATTTTAAGGAACTTAAGCCGTTCCGGATCACAAGACAAGAACTGTTTCTTAGGAATGGAAATGATTTTATTTCCAAGACCTTTCTTCAGGCAAGGCAATTGATTTAAAGGAAAGATCAACAATCTTCCCTTTGATGTAACAGCAGCAATACAATCTTGCCTAAGATCAACCACATATTCGGGTGGTAACAATTCAAAGTTATCTTTTAATGTGACCACTGCTTTACCATTTTTGTATTGGGTTAAAAAATCAGAAAATTGTATGATAAAACCATATCCACGATCTGATCCAACGATAAAATGGTCAGTCTCTTCACCAGCGATCATGTATTTGATCTGGGTGTCGGGTTGGAGAGAAAGTTGACCGGACAATGGCTCACCATTACCCCTGGCAGACGGAAGGCTATGAGAATAGAGCATATAACTTCTGCCGGCGCTATCAAGCAAAACAATGGGTTTATTGCTTTTGGTTCGTATATGGCCCATTGGTAAATCACCGGATTTGAATTTGACCTGATCCGGATCAATTTCATGCCCTTTGGCCGACTTTATCCAGCCGTTTTGAGACAGAATAATCGTGACAGGTTCAATATCGATGACATCGGTGATGGAAAAGCGTTCAGCGTCTTTGCGCTCTTTTATCGGAGAACGTCGCGGGTCTCCATATGTTTTGGCATCCTCCTTTATTTCATCTTTAATATATTCTTTAAAAGCGGTTTCATCTGCCAGAATATTTGCCAGAAATTCGCGCTGGGTTTCTAATTCATCTTTTTCTGTCTGTATCTTGATTTCTTCCAGTTTTGCTAATTGACGTAGTCTGATTTCTAAAATGGCCGTAGCCTGGATATCACTTAAAGAAAAGGCAATGATCAAGTCTTTTTTAGGATGATCTGATTTTCTTATGATTTTAATGACGTCATCAATGTTGAGATAGGCAATCAAAAAACCGTCTAAAATGTGAAGACGGGATAAAATATTTTCCAATTTGAACGTCAATTTTTTACGAACCGTATCTGCCCTGAATTCCAGCCATTCTGATAAGATTTCTAATAGATTTTTAACTTTTGGCTTACCATTGATCCCAATCACGTTCATGTTCAAAGAATAGGATTTTTCAAGGTCGGTGGTGGCAAAAAGATGATCTGTCAAAGCATTTAAATCCACCCGGTTTGATCGAGGGATGATGACAAGACGGGTGGGGTCTTCATGGTCTGATTCATCT
Source organism: Pseudomonadota bacterium (assembly GCA_043826275.1). GTDB lineage: Bacteria > Desulfobacterota > Desulfobacteria > Desulfobacterales > Desulfobacteraceae > Desulfobacula. Next base: position 15,104 of record JBDRQO010000019.1, on the reverse strand, counting down.
CTTATATCACTGACCATGGGCAGCTTTTTATCTGTCATCTGTGCGGCAATCTGCTCGTAGATTTTTTCCGTGGATGCATGGTGGGGAAGGGCGGTATAAACGATTTCACCATTTTCAATAATAAATTTGGCACGCATCTTTATCCGGCCCTTGCCTTTTCGATAATTTTCCTGAATTTCTAAGGGAGGTGTAATGATTTCAGCCAGGGTGGGAAAATCCGGCCCCTTGATAAAATTGAATATGGAATCAATATCAGCGTTTTCATTGTCAATCAAATGAATCAAGGCTTTTGCCACTTCTTTTAAGTTGTGTGGCAGGATAGAGGTTGCCATGCCCACCGCAATGCCGGTTGATCCATTGAGCAGTATGTTTGGCAGCCGAGCCGGCAAAATTACAGGCTCATCCAGAGTGCCGTCGAAATTAGGTGTCCAGTCGACTGTGCCAAATTCAAGTTCCTGTAAAAAAAGCTGTGCATATTTTGACAGTCGAGATTCAGTGTATCGCATGGCAGCAAAGGATTTTGGATCATTGGGGTCACCCCAGTTACCCTGTCCTTCTATCAGGGGGTATCTTAAAGAAAACGGCTGGGCCAGCAATACCATGGCTTCATAGCAGGCAGTATCCCCATGGGGATGAAATTTACCTAAAACATCTCCCACTGTACGGGCTGATTTTTTAAATTTGGACGTGGCTGTCAGTCCCAATTGACTCATTGAATATACAATTCTGCGCTGGACCGGTTTTAAACCGTCACTGATATGGGGCAGGGCACGGTCTAAAATAACATACATTGAATAGTTTAAATAAGATTTTTCAGCAAAGTCCTGAAAGGGTATTCGTTCATAATCTTCTATGGCAGATGGCAGGGTCTCTTTCATAACACAATCTCTTTTATATCCCCGTTAATTTCAATCCAGTTCTTTCGGTCGTTTGCTCTTTTTTTGCCCAACAGCATATCCATGGTTTCCCATACGTTTTTGAATGCTGTTTTAGATTCATCATTGTCCTGGCCATTTGGAATGGATAATTGGACCAGTCGTCGAGAATCAGGTGAAATGGTTGTCTCTTTGAGTTGAGACGGGTTCATTTCACCCAAACCTTTAAATCGTTGTATGTTGAACTTAGCTTTTTTTTTCCGCCGCTGGATCCGTTTGATAATATTATTTTTTTCAGATTCATCCAGAGCATAAAAGACTTCTTTGCCGAAATCAATCCGATAAAGAGGTGGCATGGCAATAAAGACATGGCCGTTTATAACCATCTGGGTGAAATGTTTTAAAAATAAGGCACATAATAATGTGGCAATATGCAAACCGTCTGAATCCGCATCAGCCAGGATACAGACCTTGTTGTAGCGTAGCTTTGAAATATCATCAGAGCCGGGCATGACCCCCAATACCTGGGAAATATCCCTGATCTCTTTGGATTCGGATATGGTTGAAGAATCAATATCCCATGTGTTCAGAATTTTTCCGCGCAAAGGCATGATAGCCTGAAATCTTCTATCTCTTGCTTGTTTTGCAGAGCCACCGGCAGAATCACCCTCAACAAAAAATAATTCCCGTCGAACCTGGTCCATGCTGGAACAGTCAGATAGTTTTGCAGGCAAAGTGATGCCGTTTGAGGTTTGTTTCTGGGTGATTTTCTTTGCTTTTTTAACCCGGTTTCTGGCATTCTCTATGGCAAAATTTGCCAGGCGTTCACCAGCTTCTGTATGATGATTCAGCCATAAACTGAATGAGTCTCGAACCTGAAGGTTGACAAGATTGGCACAATGCCTTGATGATAATCTTTCTTTGGTTTGTCCTGAAAATTGTGCATCAGACAATTTAATGGAAAGAATATATCCAACGTGATTCCAGATGTCTTCAGGGGCCAGGTACAATCCTTTAGGCAACAGGTTCCGAAATTTACAAAATTCTCTAACCGATTCTAAAAGCCCGGATCTAAAACCATTTACATGGGTTCCCCCGAATTTTGTGGGGATCAGGTTAACATAGCTTTCTTCACAGTTTTGCCCGGACTCTTCGGTCCAGTTAACTGCCCAGACAGCCTGAAGATCATCTCCTTTGGTATCACCGGTAAACGGTTGATAGAATATGCATTTTTTTGTTTTTAGATTTTCATTCAAATAATCATCAAGGCCTTGATCATATTTCCAGGTATGCTTTTCATCCAAAGCTTCATCATAAAGGGTTGTGACAAGACCTTTACATAAAATAGCTTTTGATTTTAAAGCTGTTTTTAAGGCTTGTGTGGAAAATTTAGGCGTATCAAAATATGAGCCTTGAGGATAAAAATGAATAGCGGTTCCGGATTCGCTCTTGCTGGTTGTGCCTACAACGGTCAATTCTGATGTTTTATAGCCATTTTCAAAGCTGATGGCATATTCATGACCATCTCTTTTGATTAAAATGTCCATTCGGGCTGATAAGGCATTTACAACAGAGACGCCAACCCCATGAAGACCGCCGGAATAAGAGTAGTCTTTGTTGGAAAATTTGGCACCTGTATGAAGTTTTGACATGATTAATTCAACACCGGAAACCTTTTCTAAGGGGTGAATATCCACAGGCATGCCTCGACCATTGTCAGAAACCATAAGAGATTGGTCTTTTTTTAAAATCACATCTATTTGGTTGGCAAAACCAGCAATGGCTTCATCAACTGAATTATCAATCACTTCAAAGGCCAGATGGTCCGGGCTTGCTGTGTCCGTGTACATCCCCGGTCGTCTTTTAACCGGATCAAGTCCCTTAAGAACCTCTATTGATTCAGCGTTATATGTGCTTCCACTTCTTTTATTATCACTCTCGGGCTCAAATAATTTCATAAATTATTCTATTATGGTATAGATATTAAATTAAGGTTAAAATTTTTAAACACACCCTATATCATTTTTATTTGTAAAAGTAAAAACCGAGAAATTGTAGTCAATATGGATAACTTAGTCAAAGCTTTTGATTCTAAAACATTTGAAGCAATATGGGAAAACTATTCTGAAGATGAAAAGGTTTTCCTCATTGAAAATTCAATCGACCTTGATCCGGAGATTGCCATACTTCCTGTGTTGGCAGGGATTAACGCCTACCATTTTAATGTGAGAACGCAGGCAAGAAAAGGTTTAGAAAAGATTCAGTCTAATATTTGTGAGCGTTTGAAAGATCCCTCAGATAAGGATAGATTTGAACAGGGGCTGAAAATGTCTGAATCTGTCTGTGCTCGGATTTATAGTCAAATCGGTTCTGATATGCTCTTAAAGGAGATGAGCTATTTTTTTAAAACGCTTCTCGAATTTGGGGGGAAAGGGCCCTGCTTTGCTTTCAAAATTCTATATAAAGGTGCTATTTCTGCCGGCGCCATGGGCAAAATTATCGGTGCGCTGTCAGAGTCTGCACAACTGGCTTTTGTTGACCAATATATTCAAGCAAGTCCCGGCATCAGGCTAAAATTTGGCCGCGCCTTTAGAAAAATATTAAAATCCATCAGCGATCGTGATTCTGTTCTTCTTTTTTATGCCAGCCTTTTTGATAGACAAAGAGATGCAGACCCTTTTTTAAACAACATTGATTTTGAACTGCGTGATCCTTTACTCATTATTTCCAATGAATTGGAATCTGATTTGCCTGAGATTAAAATAATGGGTCTAAAGGCTTTATCCATGATGGTTAATGAAGTTCCTTCCGAACTTCTTTTAGATATTCTGGCCACTGAAGAGGTGATAAAAGTTCGGATGACTATTTATTCCATAATAGAAAATTCTGGTGTGGGTGTATATTCAACACTCTTCTATCCGATTTTGGAATTATTTTATAAATGCAATAAAAAAGAGGCACTTTGTGCATTTAAAGCGCTTGTGGTCGCAGGTAAGCTGCCTGTGTATACACTTCTTGAAATGGTCAGGGAAAATTATCCAACCTTGATGCCTGATATCAATATTGAGATTTCATCTTTATCTAAAATATCATTTCTTATTATTCAGGATATTGCTCTTAACAAAGAAAAATACCTGTATTCGAATTTTGAGATTAACCTTGCCTGTGTTCTTGGAATGATCAAAAAAAGGCCTGAACGAGTCGTCAGGATTTTAAAAAAATATGATAATGCGTCTGATGATAATTTAAGAATAAATGTCATTCAATTCATTGAAAAAACAAAAGATTTGTTGTCTAAGGAAAAAAAAGATATTGAAACCGAATTTGATTTGGTGATCGAACAAGTAAAGAATGCATCTGATAATTCCAAAGGGCTGTTATCTACTTTTTTTTCAACTCCCACAGAAAAAAAGATTTCCATTTTAAAAACCAACAATCAATCAGGCTCAATTGATTTTGAAGAGGGGTTGATCAAAGATGCTGATTTTTCAGGAATTACCTTTCGTGCCTCCCCGGTTTATTTTAATGGCTCCATTATCAATAATTGTGATTTTTCTGACAGTTCATTTTTCAATTCCTATTTTAAACAAACGATTTTTTACAATGTGAATATGGAAAGCGCACACTTTGATACTGCTAATTTTGATCATGCTGTTTTTATAAATGTGAATGCTAAATCTGCAATATTTGATCGTGCCAGTTTTCAAAATGTAACTTTGTTTAATTGTAATTTTAATGATGCAAACATTCAAGACGCTTGTTTTTTGAATTCCACTATTTCCAAAACCTCTTTTAATCGGGCAAACTTATTTTGTTCGTCTTTTTCATTTTCAAAAATATCGGCTGTTTCATTTGTAACAACCGATATCGACCAGGCTGACTTTTCCTATGTAAAAGCTCGGTTCTGCAGACTGCCTTCAAGTTCCAGAGCTTTGATTAAAAAGGACAATATCGAATTCAATGACAGAAAATTTCAATTGTCTTTCAATGACATGCCCAAAATTGATGCAACCATTGTTAAAGACATAGATATCCTGACGTTCAGTGAATTTATTCATTATGGTGAAAATAAATTTTTAAAACAAAATCAACTGAGTCTGCTAACCGCATTTGATATTTTTAAAGCCAAACAGGCCGACCTTTTTCAGATTATTCCATTATTGTTACACAATAATATCCAATTCCCTGGATTAGGACAGATCGATCCATCCACGCCGGCCGGTATTGGTGAATATACACCGAATCGTGAATCAATTGACATCATAAACAAATATATTAAACTTAAGGATAAGGATTGTGTGAATAGTCAGAATCCTTTAATTGAAGGTTTGTTCACCATCGGCAGCGTTGGCTCGGTTGCTCAGACATCCGACTCTGATATTGACTATTGGGTGTGTATTAATGAAAAAAAATATACAAAGGAAGATATTGAACTTCTTAATCGAAAGTTACAACTACTTGAAAAAATGGTTGCCCAGCAATTTGAGACCCAGGTTACTTTTTTTAAGGTTGATATTTTTAGAGCTCAAAACAATTATTTTGGTGATTCTACTATTGAAAGTTCGGGATCAGCTCAAACACGGATTTTAAAGGAAGAATTTTACCGCACCATGATTCATGTGGCTGGAAAAATTCCATTATGGGCTGTCCTGCCAACGGCCATCAGTATTCAATATTATAATACAATTTTACATCATACCGGCAATATGCCCAATTTATCCCGATATATTGATCTTGGAGATATCCATGCCATATCCACCAGTGAATATTTTGGTGCTTCCATGTGGCAGATGTTTAAATGGTTGAAAAGTCCGTTTAAATCAGTCATAAAAATGGCTCTGCTTGAAAAATATATCTATGAATATGGTAAAGAATCTTTGCTGTGCAATAAATATAAAGATGAGTGGATGAATTCAGGCGCCCATTTAAAACTGGCACAGAACGATTCCTATTATATTTTATTGAAAAATCTGCTTCTTTATTATGAATCTGCCAAAGATTTGGAATCGGTTTCCTTATTGTTGACATGTTTTTTTTTAAAACTTGAAATTTCAAAAGACAAGGACATTGACAATACTGTCTTTGGTCTTCGAAAGATTCTATTAGACAAATGCATACACAAATGGGGATGGGAAAAAGAGAAGATTTTTGAGGTTGGAAACTATAAAAACTGGCAGTATTCTCAGATTGCAAAATTGTCTGCTACCATAGAAAAATATATGGTTAAAAAATATAAAACGATTAACAAAACATTTGAAAGCCTGTTTCATGGCCGATCACAGATCAGTCCGGAAGACCGAACCGTGTTAGGCAGAAAAATATTTATTGAATTTTCAAAACAACCGGGAAAAGTGGAAAAAGTCTTGCTGGTTTCCAGAAGTGATCAGCATTTTCATGGGCTTAACCTTAGATATTTGAACCCTTCCAATACCATTGGTTTTTGGGAGTTGTTCAATAAAAATACCAAAGCCCTTCATCATCATGAAGAACAATTGATTAAAGCAAAAACCATTGAAGAGATCGGTGCCTGGCTCATCAATAACGGCCTGTACAATGATAGTGCTGTCATCAATCTTGTGCCCAATCCCACCTATGTGACCTTTGATGATGTTCGAAAACTCTTCAAGACAATGAATGATTTTTTTGCGCCAAACCTCGATCAATACGTCAGTTTTGATCAGTTACTCATGAAAAGTCGTGTCGTCCGTCTCTTTGTCTCGCTTAATTTTTATGCTCCTCGCCAACAGCAAAAAATCACAGAGTATACCATTGTTTATTTGAATTCCTGGGGTGAAATGTTTTGCAAATCTGTTTATACAAAACAGGGGTTTTCAAACATGGATGAGGCTAAAAACGATATAATCAAGCGGATAGGGATTGAAACACTACCCGAGGATACAGGTTTTTATTTTTCCAGAGGTTTGGCAAGATAAACGCTTTGTGATTTTTTAACTATTGTTTTGTTTTTGTATAAAATCCGTGACAACCTTTACAATATCTTTGGGATCATCCAAAAGGTGGAAAAGGTCCAGGTCTTTTATAGAAATCATTTTTTCTTTTAGCAATCGGTCTTTTATCCATTGGATCAGGCCTTCCCAATATTCGGTGCCCACCATGATGATCGGCATTTTTCTGATTCGCTGGGTCTGGATCAATGTGATGGTTTCAAATAATTCATCCAGGGTACCGAACCCGCCAGGCATAATGATATATGCCTGGGCATATTTCAAAAACATGACTTTTCTGACAAAAAAGTATTTAAATTCAATCTGAGTTGTGGCATGGGGATTGGAGCTTTGTTCAAATGGCAGAGTGATATTCAGGCCAACGGAACCGACATTTTCAGATGCCGCACCTTTGTTGGCAGCTTCCATGATACCCGGGCCGCCACCGGTAATAACGGAAAAACCATTTTTTCCAAAAAGGGCTGCCAGTTCAACGGCTTTTTTATAATAGGGATGATCTTCACTGGTTCTGGCCGATCCGAAAATCGAGACAGCAGGGCCTAAATTATGTAAAGCATCAATACCTTCAACAAATTCCCCCATGATTTTAAAGAGCCGCCATGATTCGCCGCTTTTAAAATCATTGATCGGATATTTTCCATTAATTTGATTTTTTCCCATGTAGATATTTTCCATTCATTTCTTATAATTAAAATCATCAGAATAATTGATTCAGTAGAAAAGGCCTATCACACTAATATAATGCAGTCAATTAATATACTTTCCCTTAGATTGACTTTATTTATCGAAAAGGATAAAGAAAAGAAAAAAAATCATAGAAAGAAAGAAATTGAACAATAATAAAATACTGACACGAAAAACAATGGTTAAAAACGAACTTGGCATGCACGCAAGACCGGCGTCTAAAATTGCACAGATGGCAAAAGAAGCAGTATCTGATGTCTGGCTTTGTATTGGCTTAAGAAAAAATGATGCTTCCAGTATTATTGATATCCTTTCCATGTGTGCGGTCAAGGGGACACAGATCAGTGTTGAAATTGAAAATAAGGCTGATCTGTTAATTCTTGATCAGATTGTTGATTTTTTTGAATCCGGTTTTGGAGAAACCTAAACAATGGACATGTCTAAATCACAGCAGAGAACGATCAATGGGATCTCCGGGTCTCCTGGTATCTGTATCGGTAAGGCCTATATCGTTGACCGGGAAGGGGTCAATATTACAAAACGATATCCGGTCAGCCAGGACCTTGTTCTTAATGAAATTGACCGGTTTAAGCAGGCTGTTTCAAAAGCTAAAAATGATCATGCCAAAGTGATTGAAGCTCTGGACAAAGACCTGGGAGTAAATTTAACTATCCTTGAAACCCATATGGTTTTATTCAAGGATAAGATGTTGTACGGCAAAACCATTGATACCATTGCTGAAGATAAAATCAATGCGGAATGGGCGTTACGAAAGGTTTGCAGTAAAGTAAAAGCCATGTTCGAGCAGATTGATGATCAATATCTTCAAGCCAGGGTGAATGACATTGTTCAGGTATCAGATAAAATAATGGCCAATCTTGTAGGGGCTCAGGATATTAAAATTTCTGATATCAACAAGCGCGTTATTCTTGTTGCCCACGATCTTTCTCCTGCCGATGCCAGCCAGATTCAGCTTGAACGGATTAAAGGGTTTGTTACTGATCGCGGTGGAAAAGATTCTCATACCAGCATTGTGGCTAAATCCTTGAAAATCCCTTCAGTTTTAGGCCTTGGTACGGCCACAACCTACGTTAATAATGATGATATCCTCATTGTAGACGGCTCTTCCGGAACATTAATTATCAATCCTGATGAAGATACCCTTTTTGAATATGAAGCGCGACTGCATCGTTTTGAGGCCTATCGTGCCGACCTTGAAAGAGAGTCTTATCTCCCGTCAATCACAAAAGATGGTGTTCAATTAAATCTTTTGGCCAATATTGAATTGTTGGAAGAGGTAGTGGCAGCCAAGAATTACGGGCCCACAGATATCGGCCTTTTTAGATCTGAATTCTTTTATATGGATTTAGAACGCTATCCCACAGAAGAAGAACTATTGCAGTATTATAAAGAACTTGTGGAGTTGATGAGTCCCCAAAGCGTGACCATCCGTACGCTTGATATTAATGGTGATAAAGTCAATCCACATCTTGCAAGCGTGGAAGAATCCAACCCGTCATTGGGGCTCAGGGCTGTCCGGTTTTGTATTGAAAACCAGGATGTCTTTATCACTCAATTAAAGGCCATTTTCAGAGCGGCTGCGTTTGGAAATATTAAATTATTGATTCCTATGATTTCCTGTGTTGAAGAAATTATTCAGGTCAAGCAGATCATCAATAAAGCGATCATTGAACTGGAAAGAGAAGACAAGATATTTAACAAGGATATTCCGTTTGGTATTATGATTGAAGTACCATCTGCTGCTATTATAGCGGATCAATTGGCCTGTCACGTGGATTTTTTCTCCATTGGTACAAACGATTTAATTCAGTATGCCATGGCCATTGATCGACGAAACAGGAAGGTGGCACATCTATATCAGGCCCTGAATCCAGCTGTCTTAAGATTGATTAAAATGACCTGGGAGGCAGCCAAAAAGAATAATATAGAAGTTTTCATGTGCGGTGAAATGGCTGGTGACCCGGTTAATATTCCTTTTCTGGTGGGCATGGGGCTGACTAATTTTTCAATGAACACCGTGTCAATTCCAGTGGTCAAAAAAATAATCCGGAATCTGGATGCAAAACATGCCAAAAAGGCTGCTAAAAAAATCATGACTTTTAACACGACCAGAGAAATTACAGATTATATTTTAACAGAGTTCAAAGACAGTATGCCTTTTAATGAACCGGAAAGTACGTCATGACTTCAGATTATATTAAAATTATTGCTACCAATAAAAAGGCTCGGCATCATTTGTTTATCGAATCTGAATATGAAGCCGGGATTATTCTTGTGGGCACTGAAGTCAAATCCATTAGAGAAGGGCAGGTCAGTTTTCAGGATTCTTATGCTGACATTAAAAATGGGGAACTCTTTTTAAGGCAATTGCATATTTCGCCATACAAGTATGCCCATAATGCCAACCATGAAACATTAAGAGCGCGCAAACTATTGCTTCATTCATATGAGATTAAAAAGATCTGGTCAAAGATAAAGGAAAGAGGATACACGTTAGTGCCTTTAAAAATTTATTTTAAAAATGATAAGATCAAGGTCCAAATCGGCCTGGGCAAGGGTAAAAAACTCTATGACAAACGAGAGGATATCAAGAAAAAAGATATGAAAAGAGACCTTGACCGGGAACGCAAGAAAAATTCCAATTAGCCTTCTGTATTGACATTTTACACATTATAGCATATATTAAAACCACGATCTTTTACAATTTGGGGGCGAAATGGCTTCGACGGAGATATTTGAGGCCCATGGTAGCATACCGAGCTTTTTGTCAGCTCGTAAACTAGACAAAAACTTAAAATAATCGCAGATGATTATAATTACGCTGTAGCAGCTTAGAGGCTGCTTCCGTTCTGCTGAAATCCCTCTTGCAGATTTCAGGTCAGAACGTCATAATTGCAGGACCGCCTTTTAATGTTGTCTGAGCTTTTAAGGTTGAATTTTTCAGACCACACTGTTTTGTATCCCTCTCAAAGGAGACATTCCAGCTAAGATTAAATTTTGAGATAAGTATGTAGAAGCCAGGGTTGATTGTTTTCGGACGCGGGTTCAACTCCCGCCGCCTCCACCATCAAACCTCTATAAAATCAAGTAGTTAGAGATTTTTTAGGGGTAGAAAAACAGTGACAAAAAAGTGACAAGATGATTATCCTTTTTTCTTCCGCAATTTGATAATGGTTGCGGATTTTTCTTTTCTGATCTTGTTAATCTGCCGGGTAGCCGTGACGGCCCTTTCTTTATCTGGCAAAAAATATCTTTTAAACGCATCTGATACATGACCGGTTACGTCATGTTGTATTCTTTCTGGTGACAAAACCTGCCCAAGGGCGGTTACGGTAGAATGCTTGACGCCTGGGTAAACTGAAACCCCAGATATTCCCAAATTCTTACATGCCTTTTTCCACCAAATATTAAAATATTTTGGGCCAAATGGAGTTCCGGCTTTTACGCCTGACTTGGTTTTTAAGTGCCGGAAAAAGAACATTTCGGGAAGGGCGGTTGGGGTCATGCCCTGAATTTCCTGGATGACCTCAATATGTTCTGGCAGCAAATTAATAAACTTGGGTTTGTTTTTTTCTTTTGGATGTGGAAACACCATCCATTTGTCCGATAAATTAATATGCCCTTCCCGTAGGCTGAGCATCTCGCCTGGCCGGACCTTCGGATACCAAGACATTAACCAGACGCCCAGCCAGATCCTTGGATTTTCGTTCAAGGTGATCCGCTTTAATTCTTTCATGATGTCCGCCTGATCATCCATGCTAACAATTTTTTTCATCCCGAGTTCAAACTTAACCTCGGGAAATTCTGGCATTTCAATACCTGACTTTCTTTTTTCCCTGCGGACAACCCAGGTCCAGAAGTCATGCAAGACTGTTTTGTAATTGGATAGGGTTTTATTCCCCACCCCATGGTCTTCATCTAAGAAATCCTCAATCTCCCCTTCAGCAATATCTTTAATAGACATCGGGTCCCACTTTTCACCAGCTTTCTCCAGGACATAGGTAATATGGCGGAGTTGTTTGGGTGTTATCCCATCTTTTTTTTTGGACAGAACAAACTTTTCACGCTGACTACGGAAGGATAGTGGTTGATCTGCCCTCCAATCCCTGGCGTCATATGCTCCATGATCGGTTTGGGATCGGAGGTAGGTTAGGTGCCTTTCAGCCTCCAAGACGGATGGAAACCTTTTGATATGCTCCTGATCAAATTTGACCCTGCAATCTTTTGTCCATATATACTGAGGGTGTTCCTTGCATTGTAATATGCCATTGCCTTCAACATACTTAAGGTTCTTGCCACACTCATAGCACTTTTGGGTCGTGTAAATGCTTCCTTTCATACAATGCCCCCCATTTATTATTTCTGGGAGAAATGTATTATTTTGAGTGTGGTGTGTCAATTTTTTATGTTTATTATCTATAAATTGTGCCGGGAATTGTTCTTAAATATGAAACTGGTAAAAGATTTTTGTTGTTTATACCCACAAATATTGCAGGTTCTCTTTTTTGGGATGGGAATTCTTCATCATAAATTTTATCTCTGAGCCAGATACCTTTATATCTGTGCCTTTGATCCATGTAATCACCGTGGCTTAAGAGATCCAAAAATGGTTTGAGCCGCATCCCTTCTTTTGGGATTTCTTTTCCTGGCAAGAACCCACGATTCCAAAGGACTTGTAAAAGCTGCTGAGGGATCAGTTTTTTATCTGTATCTTTTTCACAATTGAATTTTTCTCGCTTGCGCCGTTTAATGCTATTAAGAAGAGATTCGCATTCATCAGAGAGATCCTTATAAAAGTTTCCCTTATTCGTATTCAGCTTGTAATAAACTCCACCTTTTAATAGTGACATAATAGACTTATCCTTTTTTTATGATTGGTTGTATAGGATGAAATATGAGCGTGTATTGTCAATATGTCAAACAATTACAGTTACTTAACAACTTATAGTTGTGAGGTGACTTCAGTGAAATTTAAAAAATGATATTGCTTTTATAGAAGTTTTTGGGGGGAGGGGAGGGTTTAAAAAAATGATGAAATTATTTTTTTGATTTTATTTTTGGAGAAAAAAAGATATTAGGGGTTTGCTGAATTAATTTAACGGAAGTTTCATAGGCAGGCTTAGCTTTTTTTATATCTGCTCTTCTTCTTTTGTCTGTGGCATTATTGTAATCACCTTTGTTGTCATAATCATCTTTATCTAAATCAGTATGTGGAATAACCTCTCCGAATTCGAGACTACTATGTTTTCCTATTTTAAGGCATTTTGCTCCGTCAATGCAACTTATATTAAGATTTGATTTTTCATAGGCGTATTCGATTATTTTATCGTATATTTTAAACCAATTTAGACAATAGCCTATTTTTGATGGTTCTATAAATGCTTTCCCTTGTTTTTCTAAAGTTTCAATTTTGGCTTTAAGAGATTGAATGACCTCGTTTTTAATTTCCTTAATTTTAATTTCAATATTGTCATCAATTTCAAATGGATCGATCATCAATAAAATTTTGTTTTTCGTGTTTTCTCTTTTAATCGCAGCATAAACAGTGTTATCTGCCTCAAATTCAAAAAAATCTTCAAGCATTAAATCATCTGAAATATTTTGGGGTTGAAGGATTCTTTCATAGTTATCAAACTTTTCTATTCCATGCATCTCGCTACAATAATAAGACTGTAAAAAGACCTTCCCATATTTTTCCCCAGTCTTTTCTGCTAAATTTTTTCTCAGTGCTGCATTTATTTCTTCATCTTGAAATAGATGATTGTATGGATGCATCCAAAGACTATCCCGTTTGATTATATCTTCCCAAATTTCTTTCAATTGTACATCTGGATCAAGCCAACAAAAAGTGCACCACTTTTTTTCAATAGGATTGGGGCCAACCATTTTAATTTTCCATCTATCTGTATCAGGGGAGGGGAGTCTTTTAAAGTTTTCTCTGGGTTGGTCGGGATATTTTTTTTGAAATATTTTTAGTGCATCATAATATCCTTTTTTGTAATTTTCATTTCGGCGAGTGGCTTCCCATAGAAGATCAGCCTTAGGATTTTTGAGTTTTGTCATTTTCCACAGCCTTTTATCAGTTTGGCAAAGTGTTATTAAGCCTTCGTGTAAATTGTGCAAACCATCATAATAGGAATTTGATAAATAATGCAACATTCGTTTTAAAATTTTGAATCTTCTTTTATATTCAAAAATTTCAGAATTTTATTTTTTAAACCGCTTTATTATATACAAAATCTGATTTTCTGTAAGAACAGGGTATCCAGCTTCTTTAAAAAAACTGTACCATATAGAAAAACGGTTTCTCCAGCATCCGAGCCCCAGGACACACCAAGTCACTTTCATCACAAACACCCATTCCCCCCCCCCAAAAAAAATCCAACTTGACAACATTCCCTTGAAATCATAGATATCATCCTGATAATACAAGCAAATACCAAGAAAAATAGGAGACCCCACCCAAAGTGACCATCACTAAAACAGACATCATTGAAAAAATCTCAGAAAAAATTAACCAGTCGTCCTCAGAAGCAAAGGATACTGTCGAAACTCTTCTTGAGATCATGAAATCCACCCTGGCATCCGGAGAAGATTTAATGATCTCAGGGTTTGGTAAGTTCTGTGTTAATGAAAAAGCACCGCGTAAGGGAAGGAATCCTGCAACTGGCGAGGATATGGTATTGGATGGGAGGAAGGTTGTTGTGTTTAAATTGTCTGGTAAGCTGAGAGATAAGATTAATAATGGATGAAATGAAAGACAATAATACCAAAAAAGAAAAATGCCAATGGTGTGGGAAGCAGACATTTTCTTATAATTCAATTTTCATTCCTGCGGAGAACAAGAATTTATGTGTTTGCCTGGATTGTTATAATAAAGAAATATCAAAATCTGCAGGGGTTGATTTTGAAAATATCCAGCTTTATCCAGTAATTTTAAAAGACACGGATAAAGTTGATCATGAATTTCATTTTTCTCTGAGGTTAATGGGTGAAAAACAGGCTCTTAGAGCGTTTGAAGTTGAAGGGGATTATTCAACTGGATATGAATTTAGCATGCTCGGTAAAACAGAGGATGGAATCTTCCCGCTTTTTTCAAACTTATATGAACGAATGATAAAAACATTAAACAAAAAACATATTTTTAAAAACCCGGGTACAGATGATTGGCAAATAACAGATGGAGACACTGTTCGTGGACAACTTTCATGCGCTGGGGAGACCAACGGATATAGCAGGACACCAATGATTGTTATTGATGGCAAAGAAATTTCCTGGGAAGAATTTGGCCAAATGCTTATGACCTATGAGGGATTTAATTTTAAATTACAGATTTTCGATCAGAGCGATGAAATGAATTAATCACAACCAATAATGAACTTAGCAAGATCCGAACAGTCTCACCATGGAGATTTGGCCGTCTAAGGAGTTTTAAAATGTATGGGAGTGCTACACCATCGGTTTATCGGTTTCCAGCCATATCTTTTTTCCCAACCTTGCCTCCTGTCTTGTGTCATTCTTTGATTTTTATCTGGATACATAGGTCCAAAATCGACTA
>JBDRQO010000018.1:0-204115 GCA_043826275.1 Pseudomonadota bacterium | reverse complement strand
TCCCCCAAGTTCCCCCAAGTTCCCCCAAGTTCCCCCAAGTTCCCCCAAGTTCCCCCAAGTTCCCCCAAGTTCCCCCAAGTTCCCCCAAGTTCCCCCAAGTTCCCCCAAGTTCCCGCTTTATCATTTAGAAATCAAAAGCTCATCATATAATTCCAAATATTGCTTTCCCGTTATTTCTGGGACAAAGTTTCTTTCATAGCGTTTTTGGGCATTTTCTCCATATATTTTACAAAGCTGATCATCTGATGAAAGTTTCATCAAGGCCTTCCGCAATGCTGAGATATCTTTGGGCGGAACAACCAATCCTGTTTCCAGATGTTTATTCACAAAAGATGTACCCGTAAACAATTCTGTTGAAATCATTGGCTTGGAAAATAATGAAGCTTCTAATAAAGAGACACCAAAAGCCTCACTCCTTTCAATTGAAGGCAAAACAAAAGCACGACTAAGCTTGAAGAATGCTTGTAAATATTGATCCCCCAAATAGCCTGGGAAAAAAACATTTTTCAATCCCAAGCTTGATGCAAGTGTTTCCAACTTTGCTTTATTTTTACCTTTCCCAATTATCACCAATTTTTCTTTTACACCTTCCATTGCCCTGATAAGATATTCCAACCCTTTGTAATCTCTTAAAACACCAACAAAAAGAAAGAAATTGGTCCCATATTGTGCTTCGACTTCGGCAATAATTCTGCCTTGATCTTCATTTTTTGCATTTTGTTTAAACCGGTCCATTCCTATTGATAAGTGAATAACGCTGCACTTATCCCTATACAATTGGAGATCCTGGCTTGAATCTAAAAAAGACTGGCTTGTTGCAACGATTTTATCAACCTGTGATAGAAACTTATTTATCACAGGCTTGAAGAAGAACTTAATTGGTTTAAATCTTAAGACGTCTGCATGATACGTTACAATAGCTGGCTTATTTTTTTTTTGTAACAGATAAACCATTTCAGCAAAGGGCCAAGGGAAATGGAAATGAAGGATATCACAATCATCAAGTTCCTGCTGACAATTATTGAAAAAACTGATTGACAGGGGTGTGGACAAAACGTCAAGCGATGTTTTATATCGTATCACCTCTGCTTCTGTAAACTTAACCTTCTTAGGCTCCGGATTGGGTGAAACAGTAATAATTTTGTTCTTAACACCTTTTGAAGTCGTAAATCCTGAGATTTGTCTAATAGACTCTTCAAGCCCCCCTTGAGTATCAGGAAAATACGTTTTAAAAATATGAACAACTTTCAATGATTCATCACTTTCTCATAAACTTTAATCGTATTTTCTGCACACTTTTCCCATGTGAACCTTGCTGCTTGTTTTATACCGTCTTGTGACATTTTTTCTTGTAGCACATCATCTAAAATAACCTCATATATTTTTTGAGAAAGCTGTACCTTATCTTCGGGATTCACATACAATACTGCATCTCCACCAACTTCCGGCAAACTGGAGACATTGCTTGTTATAACAGGACAACCACAGGCCATAGCTTCTAAGACAGGCAATCCAAAACCTTCATATAAAGAGGGATATACAAATACTTTTGCGCTCTGGTATAAAGCGATTAATTGATCATTAGAAACATATCCTTTAAAAACAATGTCATTTTTAAATTTTTCCGGGATATTAATAATGTTATTGAAAAACCATCCTTCTTTTCCAACAATATAAAGCTTTTCAACAATATTATGCTTTTCTTTTAACATTATATATGCATCAATCAAACGCTTAAAATTTTTCCTAGGCTCTATAGTACTTACTCCGAGTATGAAATCTTGTCTTTTAGTTTCTTTATTAGTTTTAAACCTTTTAGAGGCTCCTAAATAAACAACATCGATCTTATCACTATCAATCTTAAATAAGCTCATTAAATCTTTCTTTGTATTTTCACTATCAGTAATAAATCGGTCAACGTATCTTAACCTATGATTTAAAAAGTACTGAAAATAAATTTTTCTTTTCAGGGGTTGCCATTTAGGGAACAAATTCGGTATAAGGTCATGGACTGTCATCACCACCTTGACACCTGGTGGACGAAAAAAAAACGGTGCTGTTACCGTGGGTGAATGGATAATATCAAACTCTCTTAATCTTCTTGGATAATTAAAAAAAGATGAAAAAAAACGACTTCGAAAAAATGTGCTTAACTGAATTAATGGCGGATCATATTTGAATTTTAGCATTTCCGGATACTGCTTTTCATATACTGCTGATGGTAATATCAATTTAATATCATGCCTTTTATCTATAACTAATTTTTGGGACAAATCGCATATATATCGTTCAATCCCTGTAACATTTTCGTGCAATAGCATTTCGGCTGTAATACCTATTTTTAACAACATTTATCCTTTCTCTGAATGAACTGCAAAATTATTTAAATAAGCTGTGATCATTCAAATTCCTACAATGTTCTTCTCCTGACTATCATAACAATAATAATAGAGAGCAATACAAACAAAAACCCTTCAGATATCAAAGTCGCATATACAGAACCGATACCACCATACCCAGGAATCATAAGAAAATTGAGTCCAACATTAATTAAAGCCACAAATATAGCAACAAAAGCGTATTTCTTTTCTAAATTCAAAGCGATTGAAGCCTGAGTAAGAACTGCGTTTGGAATTACGAATAAAAAAGATACCGAAAGCCATTGTGCAAAAATATCTGCTTTAGCAAATTCTTTACCATAGATGGAATTAATCACCCAAGGCCCAGTAAAGTAACCAACAACAGCAAAAAGAATTGCGAATATAAATGCCCCGGCTAATAATATTTTCAATATATGAACGAACTGCTTCGTCTCATTTAATTGTAGTCGAAGATATCGAAAACCTATCAGAGAAACAGGGGTGATAAAAAGAATCACCCCTTCAAGTATTTTATAGGAAGCTGCATAATATCCAGTTTCAAGGCTTTCGGGATGAATATATTTTAAAAGGATTATATCGCTCCTGAAGTAGATAACGGTCGCGGCCTCTATTGCGAAAAAAAACAAAGTGTTCTTAAACAGATATCGGTAATGCTTTAGCTCAAATTTTCTTAAAGATTTTCCAGGAATAAAAAAAAACACTAAAAATAATAAACTTAACGCTCCTGCCCAAAATAAGGGTGCAATGGAATTTCGGAAAACAAATAGAGCAAAAATCATTGCACATGCAGACACAACCCTGACAATAATCTGCCAAAATGCTTCATACCCGAATCTACCTTCTCCCTTAAGTTCTGCAGAATAGTATGTTGTATAAATACGAAATCCTGTATAGATAACTGCTGGGAAAAGAATAGCACTATTGGATAGAGGAAGAACCGACAACAGAATCAACCCCATACATGTTGTCAGGAATAGATGTCCTGTGGCTGTGCAAAAAATATCATATTCTGGATGAATTGACTCTGATGGAAGTACTTTCTCTCTGAGAAGAAGTGTTTTAAAACCACCATCTTGGACGATTGCAAAAATCGAAACAACACTTAAAACATAGCTGTAGTTCCCAAATTCAAAAGGCCCAACAACTCTACCAACAAGAAAAGTTAATACCATTGATACTGCGACTACAAATCCTGTTGCAACCCATTGTTTTAACAAGGCTCTTTTCAATAAAAGTTACTCGATTTCATCACTGCACATTAACCTTCATTTATCTAAGATGCCTTTATTGAACTATATATTTGTCCAAAAACGCCTGCGATAAAAAAGCAAAATATGATTGCGACAACCTGCTCAGCAACAGGTTCCAAGTTAAGTATAGACAACAATATGGTCGGAATAATCAATAAAAATGCCAAAGCAAAAACTTGAGTGGTGCTGTTTTTATAAATATGTTCTCCCAAAAAAGGGAATCTAAAAGTCAAATATTTTTTGGCAAGTATTGATAAATACCATAAACTGATACTAATCGATATGGAACCAGTGGTTGATAACCAATCATTTGTATTTGAAAACAAGCTAAATATATTCAAGCCGACACCTATGGTGAGCCAAAACAATAACAACCATTTTTCTGATATTTTCCTATAAAAATTCAAACAATGTTTGTCTATAAAGCGCCATATGGCGTTTAAAAAAACAAAAATCCTCATTCGCAATATATAAATAGTAAAAACAAAACCTAAAAAACCAATAAGCTTTGCGCACAGCATCAATAATTTTGGTATCCATAAAGATTTGTTGTTCTTTTCTTCAGAAATTTGGGTTTCTCCAAAAAGAAAACTCTCAGTTTCAAGTAGCAAGGAGTTAAATGAAAAATATTTAGAATTAACCACCTCAATTAAGTGAGGTCCTTTATCCAACTCAACTTCTTCTAAATAGACCTGAAAGTTTTTTTCATTAACTGCACCAAATGTTTTAATAGGGATAATTTTTTTATCAATTTTCACCAGCATCTTCGAAAGATCATCATATACGGAATTCTTTGTGCCAATTACATTTATCTTGGGTGTTTCACTCTTGTATATTTTTTTATTATTGTTGCTTTTAATAACAAATGAGATTGTTTTTATTGATGAAAAACGAGTCAGATCAATCACACCATTATCGAAATGATTCTTAGTGATATCAATTGTTTCTCCATCAATAATTAATTCACCCGTACATCCGATTGGGACAACGTTTTCCACATTAAACGAAACCGGTTTTAAAAAAGCTTTTTCGCTGATAGTAAAACTCCATCTGTCCTGATCTGGAAAATGTTTGTATAGATAAACTTCGTTTTTATCTGTGGTATATTTTATCCCTGCACTTTCAGGGACAAAGTTTATTCCATTTTTATAAGACCACCACTCAAGCGTTGAAAGATCATACTTTCCACTAATTTTATCAATAATTGTTTCAGATTCAACAGGAACGCCGACATTCCATTCTGATTCTATAATTTTTTTTTGAGTTAATATCGATGGAATCAATCTGGATGTTAGATTAAAAAATCTTATCTTTTCCCAAACAAAATGCTGGGGAAAATCAAAATCGGCAGTAATGACTATTTTTTTTATTTTATAATCTTCTTTCTGCTTTAATCGTATACTTTTCTCAAATTTAATTAAAATATTATTCTTGCTCACTATATTTACTTGAGAATTACTATCAACATTGCCAAAAACTATCTTTTCCAAGGGCATATCATTTTTAAACGTATCAATATCCGAAAACACAAAAATAATTGGTTCTAACAAATAACCATTTTGGAAATTTACTCCAGCCTTTTCCAATGCATTTGAAAAATCTATCTCTAAAACCTGCTGATTATTTTCAACATATCTTAATTTGTCTAACTGCTCCCATAAGATAACAAGATCCCGTTTTAAATCGCCATCAGTGTCAAGTGAGAATGAAACCCTTAATGGTTCGAAACCCGCTTTATGATATATTTTTAATGCGCTGCACTCAGACAAAGGAATATCGACCCGAGCCTGTAATACAAGAGTACCTCCATCAATGGTGTGCCGCCATCTATGATCTTCCTTAAGCCCCAGTACTCTTTTCGCAAGGTACACTTTTGATCTTTTTACAAATTTAACATCCCTGAAATCTATCGTATCAGCCTCAATCATATTTGTTTGAATTTTATTATTATCAAGACCTTTTATATAAAAAGACTCTTTTTGTTGCCCACTTAAAACTGCACTGTTTTGTTTATCCCCATCAAACATTTGTTCATACGCCATCGACACATCAATCGTGGGTGTATTTCCGTCAACGTCCTGATTCCATAGCAACTCAAGATAGGGGAACTCAGAAAGATTTATTTTTTTTTCAGAAAGATCAAATTCCCATTTTTTTTTACAGGGTGGCTCAATACATAAGATGTCACTCTGTACAATTTGAAGCTCTTCCTGGTTTGATACAATTTCCCAATTTTCCATAACCGTATCAATACTGGCCATTATCTTAAACCGTGACTTCTTATTAAGAAAGAAAGAGCCGCTGTCAAGGATTTTAACCCCTTTCATTTTGGATTCATTGGGGTTAGATAATACCATTATATCAACGTCTATTGCTTTGTCATTCTGATCTGCAAACAAGGAAAAAATGAAACAAATGCTAATAATTAGTATTGATATAATATACCGCAAGACTAAAGTGTTTATTTTTGAGTTACGGCAACCTTGATTCAGCACATGACTTTTTTCAATATTATTTTTTTTAATCATCAACATTTTTTATTGGGGAACTATAGACTTGGCATAAATTGTTTATTAAGGTTCTTTTTAAGAATAATAAACTCATCATTTTCATAAATAATTTTATAATTTTCTTTAGTTTTTTCCACCAATGTAGTGAATTCCTCGGAAATTTCTTCATTATGGCATTCTCCATAATACCAATCGCATCCTTTATCTCCTATATACCATGGTCTATTTAAATCCAATAATATATAATCAGCCTGAAGCGAATTGTTTTTTATGAGTGGCAACTTATTATTCCTAAGATAACTAATAAAATCAGAATATGAAATCAAAGTCAAATCAGGAGATTTTAAGGGTTCAAAAACGCCATAAGGAAAACAAAAAGAATATTTTCGATTCATAATATGGCCCCATGAAAGAGAATTTTGCGTAATGACAAACACTTCAGGCGTTTTGGGGACATGAGCAACAATTGCCTTCTTTATCATAGAGTCTCTATCCGAGGGTATATATGCACTATAATGATAACTCCAAACCTTTGGCAACCAGAAAAGTCGGCTGATTGGAGATGGAGACAATACAATATGACACATCAATATTCCTAAAAAAACTGTCGGAATATAAAAGTGACCCGATAGTCTTAATCGACTCCAAATTTTTCTTGCAACAGGGTTTCCTTCACAAAAGCCCATGATTAGCGGTGCAATTAGTCCAGCAGTATAATGATGCCCAATACCATAGTAACTTTCTGTTTCAGATATTAGAGAAATAAAAAGAATAGGCAATGCTGGAATTAAATATTTGGGTTTCAAAAAAGGAATGAATCCCAATGCTCCAAAAACACAAATTATAAATTTAATTTTCTTACTATCAGAGATAATGGCCCACAATACCATGTGGGGTTTCATAACAATGAATCGTATTATTTCTCCGGTGCTGTCACCCATCCATGAATACCCGGAAAAATCGAGCCCACCTTTTCCACCAGACATAAAAAAAGGCAACAGATAGTACGTCGCAAAAATAAAATATAATAGTCCTGAAACTATCAAAAAAATGCCGGGTCCTTTTTTTTTCTCTACTAATAGAAACAATCCACAGGCAGCTGTCTGTAAGGCAAACGATTCTTTCACAAAAGCAATAAGTAAGGCTGCAAAAACAGCTGTTTTTATATGATCTTTTTTGGCCAAAATAAAAAAACCAAATAAAAACATTATTGCCATGTGATCAATATGAAAATCAAAAAGGGCATTGAACCATAAAGGGAAATACAATGCATAAGCAAAGCTATAAAACGGGCCATATAAACGGTATAACCATAATGCAGGCAAAGCAAGCAATCCAGACTGGATAATAAGAATGACAATGGGAACAAATCCGGCAGGGAAAATACTATAAAGGCCGGACCATAACAACAGATATGGTTGGACATGTAAATATGAAACCTGCCACAATTCACCAGAAAAGACATGATTTAGCGTACTGACAAAAATACCCATATCCAAGTATGTGGAATGAAGTGCCACATACTTAAAACAAGCCAAGCATGATAGAATACCGAATAAGGCTAAAAAAAATACAGATGAGAATAAATCATCATTTGTGTTGAATTTTGAAATATTCATTTTCATATTTGAATTATAGGCTATTTTTTTTTCCACGAACTTCAGAATAGACAAGATAAAGTATACAAGACAATATTGTTAATATACCGATAAACAATCCAATATTAAATAACCTTTGAGGCTCAAATTCAATTATCATTTCCAGATCAAAACTATCGTCAGAATTGACTGTGTAATATTCTTTTTTCAATTCATCAAGCATAACCCACCAAGAATTCGCGAATCCATTAGCCATCCAGTGATAATTGTCAGAGATGGGTTCTATCAACCAAGTCTCATTTAATTTCCCTCGTGATAAATTATTATTTTGAATGGTTCCATTCTGTAATTTGGAAATAAAATCTATATAGTAAGATTCAACATGGTCAAAAACTTCATTTCCATCAATTCCAGTCCTATAATGATTGCGTTTTTTTTCTTCTCCATTTCCAAGTGTAAAAATCCAGCCCATTTTTAAGTAGTTTTGAATCTCGTGTATGGTTGCCTGATCATTTTCATTTCCTTCCAAAATCTTGTATTTTCTCAACTCTTTTTGCTCATCCCCTACATGTTTTTTAATAATAACTGGATATAACTTCCATCCCTCATGATATGATTCGCTAAAAATTACTGGAAAATCTCCTTTAACACCATGAATAAACAAACGATACTTAACAGGACTAATTTTTTTGTATTCAATGACTGGCAATGATCGCTCTTTTTCTGAAGCAGCATTATCTAATATTCCCCTTATAAAGGATAGTTTGTTTTTATTTTGGGAAGAAAAAATCATTGTGGGTTTCGTGCTATCAGACAAAAGGGAAAACAATTTTGGTGTTAGTTCGACCTCCCTTGTTCCTTTTTCAGCATGAACCGAGCCAGTGATGAATACAAATAAAAAAACAAGTTGAAAAATAACTGCAAAAAAAGAACTGCAAATATTATTGGTTTTTCCCATATTTATAAATTATGTCTTTTTTTAAGAAGTTTTAGATCTTCTTCGATCATCTCTTTGATCAAATCGTCGAAAGAGTACTCTGGTTCCCAACCCAGGGCTGACTTGGCTTTCGAAGCATCACCGAGTAATATATCAACTTCAGCGGCACGATAGAATTTGGGATCTTGTTTAACATATTTTTGATAGTCCAGATCGAGATAACCAAAGGCTTTTTCAGCAAACTCCCTAACAGAATGCGCTTGTCCGGTTGCAACAACAAAATCCTCTGGTTTTCCCTGCTGTAGCATTAGCCACATCGCTCTTACATAATCTTTAGAATGCCCCCAGTCTCTTTTTGCTTCAAGGTTTCCCAACCGGACCTCATTTGCCAAGCCCAATTTAATTTTTACAGCATGATGTGTGATTTTCCTGGTAACAAATTCAAAACCGCGGTGTGGAGATTCATGATTGTATAAAATCCCTGATACAGCGAACATGCCGTATGCTTCTCGATAATTCCTCGTCAGATCAAATCCAGCGACTTTGCTTATCCCATATACTGAACGAGGATGAAAATGAGTATCTTCATTTTGAGGGACTTCAGTTACCTTTCCAAACATCTCACTTGATGCAGCAAAATAAAAATGGCAATCCGGTTGAATCTCATGTAGAGCAGACAGCATATAATGAGTTCCATTAATATTTGTATTTAATGTTGAAAATTCATCCTCAAATGAATAACTGACATAACTTTGCGCTGCCAAATGATAACATTCATCAGGTTTTATTTTTCGAATTATTTTAAAAAGGCTTGGGAAACTTTCAAGTGAACCTGAATGTATTACAATATCGTCTAACAGATGGCGAATTCTCCATAGGCGATGATCAGGGTCTTCCAAAGCAGCGCGACGAACAATACCATGGACCTCATACCCTTTTTCTAAAAGAAACTGGCTTAAGTATAATCCATCTTGTCCTGTAATTCCGCTTATGAGTGCTTTTTTCATAATCAGTAACAATCTCCTTTTGATCGAACGCTAACTACAATTCTATATTAGCATTTCATTATATTATAAATTGTATTATTTTGCTGTTACATTGTCTTTAGTTGCTATTTTTCTTTTCTTTATCCAATTGCTCATTATCCATGGCAAGAAACTGATCATAACCTGCTTATTCAAACGAAAAAAATACCATAATTTGATCGGGGATAGTATCTTCGGCATAAATTCTGTAAACAGATATTTTGGATTTAAAAGTCCCAAAAGATATACTCGGAAATATTGACGTTCAGCCTTATCTCTTATCTCCATTAGTCGTTCAGCACTAATCATGTCGGTTCCGCATACTGAGTCCACAACAGACTGATGAATTTTTCCATGGGTCTCGTCAATCAAACCTTTTTCGACAAAAATATCATATAGTTTTGACCCAAGATAAGGTTGTGCAATATAGAACATGATATAATCCAGTTTCATACTGTAGGCAAAATCTATTGTTTTCTGGATATCTTCCTCTGTTTCATGCGGATACCCGATAATAAAAGTCGCATTTGTCCACATTCCCATGGCATTAGTTTTCTTAATAAGATTCCGTACTTTTTCTAGTTTAATTGGCTTCTTGACATAAGCGTTGATATCCTCATTACCGATATCAATAGAAAAAGTTATCCGATAGAAACCTGCCTTACGCATCCGGTCAATAACGTACTCGTCAACTAAGGCTGGAGAAAGTCCCGGCGGCAAATAAAAATTCATTCCCATATCTTTTTCAATAATCAAATTACAGAGGTCGATGATCCTTTGTTTGCTGCCGACGAACTGGTCATCTTCAAAGAAAATTTCTTTGATGCCATAGGTATCGCGCAAATATTCAATCTCTTCCAAAACATTTTCAGGACTGCGACCTCGCCATCTATTGGTCCAGACCTTATGGGTACTGCAAAATATACAGTTGAACGGGCAGCCCCTTGAAGAAAAAATCGTACCAATCGGCTTCTGTCTGGTAACAATATTGAAGACAGATGAAGAGAAATATTTTTCATACTGGATCAGCGACCTGTCCGGGATAGGCAGACTGTCAATATCTTGAATTATGGGACGTTCATCGTTAACATGAATAAATCCATCCTGATCTTTATAAGTTATTCCCTGAACGTTTTCCAACCCATCTCCATCATAATACCTGGTCAATAGTATCCAAAAAGTTTCTTCTCCTTCACGACGTACAACTATATCAACTTCAGGACGAACGACCAGATCTTTGTGAGCAATAGTTGCGTGAGCGCCACCAATAGAGACCAAACTGCCCGGGCATATCCGTTTCACCAAACAGCAAATCTCAAGCACATCTTCAAGATGTGTTGTAAAATTATTGGTCACGCCTACAATATCTGGTTTATAGTCTAACAATTCAGCCTCAATTGCTTGATCGGACATCCCTGAGCGGAATCCTCTTTCCGTTTTGATACAAGCATCTTCTGTTCCCAAATTTGCATCCAGAATACGAACTGAAATGTTTAAGGTTTTTTTTTGAATCTCCTGGTTTGCATAAGTGGCTATATAGAGAAGTCCGAGAGGTTCCGTAGGTAAAACCTGTGTATCATGCTTTGTTGTGATATACGGACTTATTAATAATACTCTCACGGTATAACCCCCTATTCGTTGCTTAAAAGTTTTTCATAAATTTCTGTATAGCTACAGGCAAGTTTATTCCAGTCAAATTTTTCTTCCATAACGCTTCTGGCTGTTTCCCCAATTTTTAATCGCAACTCTCTGCTTTCTGCGAGTTCACTGATCACCTGTGCACATTTTTGATAATCTCCCATGGGTACAAGAAAACCAGATTTACGGTCCTCAATTGACTCCCGAGCGCCGTCACTATCTGTGAAAATAACAGGCAATCCTGTAGACATCGCCTCAAATGCAGTATTACAAAAAATTGTATCTTTAGTCATAATGCAATAAATATCTGCAGCCTCATAAAATTTCAAAATATTCGAGTAAGGAGTATATCCTTCAAAAACAACCTGATTAACAATTTCAAAATCTTTGGCCATTTTTTTCAAATTGTTGAGTTCCGGGCCATCACCAACAATTCTTAATCTCACATTATGATTATTGCGAATAACTTCAGCCATCGCTCTGATAACGTCATCTGTACCTTTCCTTTTCACCAAACGATTCAAAACCAGAACTTCAATGATTTTCTTTGGTTTTCTATACATATAACTAAATTGTTTAGTATCCACACCCATATGTATGGTAACAACTTCTTTTTGGGGAAACAAATCAGCATAAAACCTTGCGGCCTGGTGACTAATCGCAACAAGAACGTCTGCATTTTCCAATGTTTTCAACGAAAGGTAGCGAAGAATTGGTTGCAACAGTTTCAAGCATGCCTCGGACAGAATTAAAAAAATCTTGTTGTTTATACCCTGTTGATGATATTCAGGGATAGACAGATCATCAGCAGCAAGAAAACTTGGTGGAACCATCAACGGCCCAATGATATATTTATACTGTTTCCGCTTGAATCTATTAAATAAGAACAATAAATTGAAAGTATGAAACACACCAAAAGGAAACATGTGATGAATAATATGAATATTTCGCTTCTGAAGAATTTTTCTTGATTTCAAAAAAACATCAAACACAAAAATCCCTTTTTTGAATAAGCCAAATTTTTCAGTCTTTTTCCCAATAACTGAAATGTTTACCCTGTCAATTTTTTTGTCCAAGCTCAGTTTATTAGCGATTGCCTCGAATTCTACACCATTTTTCAGCACTGCGTTTTTCATGAAATGTAGAGGAATCATTTCTTCACTGCCATAAATATCATTCAAATAGAAATGTGCCGGAGCAAGCAGAACTGTAATCATGATTTACACTTTCTTTTTAATCAAATTTTTACCACAAGCCATTAATACAAAAGATACTATCAGGGTGTCTAACAGAAACGAACCGTCGACATTATGTTATCCCCAAATATATTTTCCAGCCTCATGAGGCCCCAAGTTAAACAACATATCAATAACAGAAACATAATGATCAAACTTACCGTGCAACTGCGGATATTCACGATACTTATAATTTTGTACTTCGATAGAGATGCCATGCTTTTTAAAGACATCGATTTCCAAATAATTTAAGCCTAAAGGACCTGTTATATATTTATCAGCTTTAAGGTGTTTGCAAATATTTAATATTTTATCAGATTTTGTTCCACCACAATTCAAAATTGAGGATTTTAAAAAATCAGTATCTTTGATATTAAGTAAGCTTGACAACATCATTGTCGCTTCAATATCCAAATCAGCAATAGTTTCATATGGCTTTTCAAAAAGCAATTCTATGATTCTATCGCAGTATTTTGAATAATATGGGGCTTTGGCATAATTCCGTTCAATACTCTGCAGATGTTTTTTTTTCCATTTTGCATCTGTGTCAATTTTTACATCCATAATTGTTGTGGCAAACGACTTGACTTTCTGCACAGGCACTGAAAGCCAGATAGTCTGATTAGCCGTTTTTATTTTATTCCGGGTTACCCATGACCGTTTCACATACTGAACATCATCAAGAAAAACGAAGATATCTACATCATGAATAATATGGAAATATCCTTTCCATGGAATATAAGCAGGTTGAATAATTGCAACTTTTTTCATGAAATATCATTTGCCTATCAGTTTTTCATAGCCATAGTCCCATGCTGATGTTGCCCAGTCTGTACATTCCTGGCAAAAAGGAAGACTATCATAATTATTTGAAAGATGAATTTTTCTTAACTTCTGGTATTTTTCACCGGTCCAGATCTTTTCTATCGAACTGTCCATGATATTTCCAAGCACTGTTTTATTCCGCCAATCCTCAACACAGAAACGCAAATCACCCGCGTGAGTAATTGTCACTCTTTTCCAGAACTGAGGACATGGCCACCTGTCAGGTAGATTCTCCTGAACAACGACTCCATCAACATCTTTCACCATCCCTAATACATTGCAGAAATTTCTAATTAGCACTTGATCGACCTTTCCTTCCCAGAACTGCTCAAAGGCTTGGGCCTCTTCACAATTCTCTTTCTGATTTACAAAACTAACAAAAATCTTCATAGATGAATGTCGTCTATTTTTGATCTCAATCAGTTTTTCAGTATTGGCGATTACAGTTGAAAAGTCCCCCCCTACACGAATTTTCTCATATGTCTCAGACGTCGTGGCGTCAATACTAATGTCAACGATATCCAAACCGATCTCTACAAATTTTTCTGAAATTTCTTCATTCATCAACATGGCGTTTGTTGTCAGATTCACTGGCGTAATACCGTTTTCTTTGGCATATGAAATACACTTCAGTAAATCCTTGTGAAGAAGACTTTCACCATCACTTGCCAATCGCATCAAAGTGATCTTATGATCTTTCACTTCATCAACAATTTTTTTAAACATCTCAAATTTCATGAATTCCGGTTTATATCCTGGTTCTTTTTTAACTATTCTATGAGCACAGTGAATGCAACGAAGGTTACAAACATTTGTCATGTCCACAATTACCATTGGCGGAAATTTTTC
Organism: Pseudomonadota bacterium; assembly: GCA_043826275.1. Taxonomy (GTDB): domain Bacteria; phylum Desulfobacterota; class Desulfobacteria; order Desulfobacterales; family Desulfobacteraceae; genus Desulfobacula. The sequence goes on along the minus strand of JBDRQO010000018.1, from coordinate 189,867 downwards.
TGCTTCATCACTTAAAAATCCATATTCCATTATAAGTCTCCTTTAAATCCCCGACATGAAAATAAACCGAAAATGTTCCCCATCTGATTCAGATAGTTAATCCATAGCTGGCATAATATTTTGCGTAAAATTATTTTTCGTAATACCTTAAAACTTTTTTTACACCCAGAACCACTTTCTCAATTTCAAAATCTGAAAGGGCAGGCGAAATTGGCAAAGTAATAATAGAGTCACCAATTTTATCTGCAATAGGAAAATCACTTTCAATAAACCCCCACTTTTCCCTAAAATATTTATGCTTAAAAACAGGGAGATAGTGAACAGCAACGCCAATATTTTCTTTTCTCAAAGTGCATGCGATTGTATCTCTGGCAACCTTCAAACGATTCAGATTCAGGACAATCACAAACAAATGCAATGCATGACGAGCGAATCCCTCAGTTTTATCACGATATTGAAAACTCGAAATAAGTGATTCATTCTTCAATTCCTTCTCATAATAATCGGCAATTTCCGTGCGCCGTTCTATAAATTTATCCAGCTTAGCCAACTGTGGAATCCCCAACGCCGCTTGCAGATCAGAAAAATTATATTTAAAACCTATTGATTTCACCTCGTCCATCACAAGTGATATATTATTATATCTTTTCCAGGCATTATGCGATAAGCCATGCATTCTTAAACTTTTCAGTTCAGAAACAAACTCATGATTATTGCCGGACAACATACCACCCTCTATCGTCGTCATATTCTTGTTCGGATAAAAACTAAAACAAGAGATGGGAATACGACTCCCAACTTTTTCAGATTTATAATGCGCGCCAACGGCATGAGCCGCATCATAAACGACCTTAATTGATTTTCTTTGAGCAAGCTCTTCTATTGCATCCATATCCACTGGCAACCCACCATAATGCACTGGTAGTATCGCCTTTGTCTTCGATGTAATTTTTTCCTCAATTTTTTCAGGCTCAATATTAAATGTATCAGGCTCAATATCAGCTAATACCGGCTTAGCCCCAGTATAATGGATTGCATTGATGGTGGCAGCAAATGTTAAAGGCGTGGTAATCACTTCATCTCCAGCCTGAACACCGTTGACTAAAAGGGCGAGATGGAGCGCTGCTGTGCAGGATGAAACAGACAATGCCCAACCAGAGTCCACATAATTCTTAAAATATTCCTCAAATAATAATGATTTGCTGCCAAAGCCGATCCAGCCGGAACGTAATGTCTCCAGTATTTCCTTTTCTTCTTCAGGGCCAAACTTTGGCTTGCCGAATAGTATCATTTTTTCAGAAATAGGATTGCCACCATGTATTGCTAATTTTTCAAACATAATTCTTCATCTTTCATTTTTTCGTTAATTTTAAAATTTTGAACATGCGTATGCTTAATTTTTCTCTTTAATTCCTATTATAAAACTAATCTAAACAAAAACACCTTTGTGTTTAGAATATGTCGTTGCAATAAACACAGACATCATGAATAATATTCTTTCGGTATTAAATTATTCAAATAATTTTTTTTATAATTTGACACACCATATTAATTTCCAAATCACTTAACCGAGCCCAAAAAGGCAAACTGATGGTACGGTTACCGATCTCCTCTGCAATTGGAAAGTCACCCTGATTAAAACCAAAAGTTTCTCTGAAATAGGTAAGCAGGTGTATCGCCCTGTAGTTTACGGCCACACCGATTCCGCTTTCTCCAAGCTGATGGATATACCCATCCCTCTTTGTTGAATCCGTCCAGATTGTAAAAAGATGATAAGCGCTCTTTGAACCTTTTCTGATTACCGGCAATGAGAGGTCTGGCATATCATTGAAACATGCTATATATTTTTCATAAACTTTTGCTCTTAGCTCCCACATAAGGTCTATTTTTTTTAATTGCGGAAGGAGTAAAGAAGCTTGCAAATTATCCATATTATATTTCCAGCCACATGTGATCATATCCCAGTGTTGATATTTACCTGAATATCTATCAGAAGCCTCTTTTGACATACCATGCATCCGAAGAAGTCTGATCCTGTCTGCTATTTTTTTGCTATTAGTAACAATAGCACCACCTTCGCCAGATGTTATATTCTTGGTAGCATAAAAACTAAAACAGGCCACATCACCAAGCTGTCCCGGTACGATTCCATCTCTTTTTGCTTCTATGCAATGCGCCGCATCTTCAATTATTTTCAAATTATATTGATCTGCTATATTCTTAATCTGCTTCATATCACACATCTGTCCATAAAGATGAACAGGAATAATGGCTTTAGTTTTGTTGGTAATTGCCTGCTTTATAAGTCGACTATCCAATAATGCAGTGTCTTTTTCAACATCTACAAATACAGGCTTGGCCCCTGCATGAATAATAGCCGTTGCTGTCGCAATAAATGTCATTGGGGTTGTAATAACTTCGTCACCTGGACCAATACCCAAAGCTAACAAGGACAAATGCAAAGCAGCAGTACACGAAGTCAAGCCAACGGCATATTTTGCACCTAAATAATCCGCAAAATTTTTTTCAAATTCGGCCACATATGATCCGGTTGTTAAAAAAATTCCGTCAAGGCACTCATTAATCTTTTGTTTTTCTTCATCCCCAATATTATGTTTGTAGAATTCTATTTTCATAAACAACATCCACTTCATTAACCATTTTTTATCAAAGTCTCATCGGTTTTTTTTGCATATAAATGTATTGCATCTGCCTCGCCAAAACACAAATAGAGCAAAGGTGAAAGCAGTATGCTTAAAAAAGATGCCAGGAGATGAAACCTTTGATCTAACTGAAGTATCATTCCATACATCAAACCGGTTGAAGATGATTTTCTTACCATAACCGTTTTGAGGCCAACTTTTTCTATAAGCTGCTTTAAATTCTTTTCATTAAACCAGAAAAGATGGCGTGGTGCATCCCAAAGTCCATATTTTTTTTTCAGGTATCCAATTGAATCGCCATTGGGAACTGCGATAACAATTTCACCGTTTTCTTTTAACTTAGAGCTCAGATTCCGAAGTACTTTTTCAGGGTCTTTCAAGTGCTCTAAAACATGATTCATTCTTATAACATCATAGGAAATACCATCAGGAAGAGATTCTTTTGTAATATTTGTATAATTTATATCTTTATTATATTTTTTAAATGCTTCATCAGGATCAAACATATCTGCACTGTATTTTTCCCATTTTTTTGCATCAAGCATTGACATATATACACCACTTCCACATCCATAATCTAATATTCTTCCCTTTCGTTTTGTAACGAATATACCGAAAATCCACTCCTTAAAGCGCAAAACGCTTACATGGGAATAAAGAAAAAACATGGTTCGAATAAACACTTGTTTGATAGGACTCAATTGAAAGAAATAACGGCTGTGGGGATCATAATCAACATAATAAGGATCAAGATTTTCAGGAGGGTTGCTTAATTGCAGCAATTGACAATGGTTACACCGAAAAATACCAAAATCATTATTTCCAAATCCCTTATCTGGGATAATATGAAATTCCGATGTCTGAGAACCACATAAATAACATTCTGAAACCATTATATTTTATTGATCATTTTTTTGTACAAATAATCTGGAAATATCTTTTTGAGCAGCAAATCAAATTTAACATCAAACGAACGATGTGAGGCTACCCAGCAGTCATTACAAAATCTGTTTTCGTCTTGTATTTTCATTGTCTTCTCATCATTCCATATTTCATCAAAGTGCCTTTCATAAATATTTCCCAAAATTATATCTTTATGCTGACACAGCGCCACGTCACCATTCGATCGTACTACAGCAACAAAACGCATTGCAAAACAAGGAGGCTTGTTTTGACTGTTTACCCATTTGTTATATGTATTAATATAAGGATTACCTAAAGACTCATACCGCAGATCAATTAATGATTCTTTAGTCTTAGCCCCCATGTAATCCATTGCAGCAAATATGCCTGTCTGTAATAGAATATTTTTTTCTTCACAGATTTCTTTGACATGCAGATAATCATCATAGTTATTCCAGGGAGTTATGGTAAAACTGACGCCCAATGTTGTTTTATTCCTTAATATATCAATTGTTTCAAGTACGTTGTCGTAACCATCAACACCGCGCATCTTTTCATAAGTTTTTCTTCCCCCGTCTAAGGAAATTGATACACGTGATATTTTATATTTTTCAACAATTTTCACTAATCTATTAGTAAGAAGCCCATTGGTAAGCAGATTGATCTTACGATTATGCAGCACATCCATTATTTTGTCAAAATCAGGATGCAGCACTGCCTCACCCCCTTCAACAAGAAAACTATTGTTTTTCCATGAAATGGCTTTGTTTAGTGCTTCTATCGCCTTTATTGATAAATCATATTTTGGTTTTTGTGTCCAATGATTGCACGCAATACAACGGGAATTACACCTGTTGGTAATATATAAAATAAGGCTTGCTCTTCTTGGAAAAACCGAATGATAATGTTTGCTTCCTATATGAAGACTTGGAAACATCCGAATAAAAGAAAGAACATTTTTTAAATATTCAAAATTATATGTGGTTAACACTTTCATATTATTCTTTACCGATATCTTCAATAACCTTCAATGCTGAATAACCATCATCTATTGTTGAAAGACATTTTGTCTTATTACCTACGACCTGTGAAAAATGTCGTAGCTCACCAACATATCCGTTAAGGTATATCATATGATTTTCTTTGCCTGGAACTGAATAATTGGGCGACCATACCGTTGTTTTTTCACTTTCGCAAGGTATCACTCCAGGACCGACAGAGGTTGGCTTATGATTAATAATTTCTCGGCCTTCCTTAATAATTACAAGGTTTTCTTCCCCAAGCAATTCAATCCGTTCTCCAGGCTTAGCCCAAGAATATGAATTCGACAATTGTATCACACCAAGAGCCCCTGTGCTTAATTCACATGTCAAAACAATCGTTACTTTATCCTTTATTCTTTTTTTTCTAATTTTCAGGTTCCTGATCTCACTACCAAAATAACAAAGCAAATCTATATAATGGATCCCTATTTCTGTTAACAATGAAATTTCACTTTTCACAAATCCAAAATATGCCCGGATATTTATACTATTCAATGCACCAAAAGATGCCCTGCTAATTATCTTCTTTGCTTCCATGTAGGCCGGTGCAAATCTTTTATTGAAACCTACCATTATCGGCATGTTTTTTTCTTTGCTTAACGCGACCAATCGGGCGCATTGGCTTACATTATCTGCGGGCGGTTTCTCTGCAAAAACTGGAATTCCTCTTTTTAATGCTTCGCATGCTGCCTCATAATGTATCTTTGCATTGGCACATACAATCAAAGCATCAACCGCCTCTGTATCTAACATTTCATGATAATCATCATATGCAGATTCTGCACCAAAAAGGAATGCTTGTTGTTCTGCCTTAGCAATATGAAGCGCACATACTGATGACAGATTCATTGATGCATATTTTAAAGCTGGATAAAGATTTGTCGTTGCATGATTGCCACACCCGATGAAAGCAACATTGATTTCATTCTGTCTGATTTCCTGAATTTTTTTTCTGACATGAGTGATAATTTTTCCGAGTTTTCTGATTTGTGATTTCATGGGATATCAATATCCTATTTTTTCAATTTTTTTAATTTTCGAATCATCTTGGAATCTAGTGGAACGATGTTGATTTTCTGAACAAAATTTCTGAAATTGTTTCCAGACACGGTGTTTCCCCCAATTTACAAACTTCATCACCAAATAGGATTCAGGGGAAAAACGATATAGCTGGTATCTCACCCTCAGGATATAATTTTTATGTAATAAAAATTTGATAAACGAAAACAAATTACTAACTTTAGGATGTGTCGGGAAAAAAGCACCCAGTACCAAAATTTTCAGAACACAGTTGACAGACTTTGGAACCCATGGAAAAACAGTTTCCTGATACGTTGTCTTCTCCCACTCCGCAATTTTCTGAGGAATCTGACGGGCATGATCCAAGTGGATGTCATCCAGAATTGACATTTTGGGAAATGGTACAAACCGAAACATCCTCAGAGAAATATCAGGATTCTTTTTTAGTGCCCATGTCATAAGATCCAGGGTAGCTTGAAAATCTTCATCTGTTTCTCCTGGCAAACCTCCCATCAAGCTATAATCCGTGTTGACCCCTTCCTTTAACAAAAATTCTGTGGCTTGCTTAAGTTGTTCAACTGTCACACCTTTCCGCAGTTTTTTAAGAACTTTATTTGAGCCGGATTCTGCACCAAAACTTACAGATCGAAGGCCATGATCCTTCAAAAAAGCCACCTTATCAGAATCCAGTCTTAGCATCAGATCAGCTCGACAGAACGCAAACCATTCAAAAGAGACGCCTTTTTTTCTAAGCCCTTCAAATATTCGGACCAGCCTGGAATAATCAACTAATAAATTATCATCCCAGAAAAAAATAGATTTAAATGCATATTTTTGATGATAATAAACAAGCTCATCAATCACTTTTTCAGAACTCTTAGGCAGGTATTTTCGTTCATAGACGCTGCTGGCCACACAATAAGAACAATTAAAAGGACACCCACGGCTGGTTATATACGGCAGACAATCAGCAAGTAGCTCATCTGTGGCACCATGAACAAGTTCATAGTTCCATATAGGAAGATCATTGACATCAATCAATACTGAATCAGGATTTCTGATAATTTGCTCATTCTTTTTCCATGTTATACCGGTTATTTTTTCCAGTGACGTCTTATTTTGGAGTGCTTGTATCAAGTCTCGAATGGCATACTCACCCATTCCTCGCACAACATAATCAGCAAGGCCCTCTTCAACAATATTGGTATCATTTAACGTCCCATGATAACCGCCCCATACAATCGGTAAAGATGGTCGCATCTGCCTGATCTTCTTTGTTATCTCTATCCCATATTTAAGATCCGGTCCGGACATGCATGATACCCCAACCAGGTCACATTGAATGATCTTTTCAAGAAGGCTCTGCCATGAAGAAATGATTGCAGTTGAAATCACTTCGCACTGATAACCGCAGTTTTCCAGAAAGGAGGCTACGGCTACAGCACTGTAAGGTATACAGGCAAAGTTGATCTGCTTGTCCCATGGCGGAGTGATCGCGCCAACAATCAGAATCTTTTCAATTTTCTCCATCAGTAACTATCCTTGGTTAAAATAACAACTCGCAGCCCTATTCATTTAACTGACAAATTTAGGGATGCCCACACTCCGCAATGAAGAAAGTTTGCCAATTTTCCATTCCATCTTTTTAAGAATAAACCAGTCGCCAACTCTTCTTGCCTGTTGAATCAACTTTCTTTCCTTAAAAGTATCAGGAAGATTTTGCAAATTATACAACCATGAATTCAGATAGACAGATTTTGCAATATCCAGGTTGCCTATTGCACAAAGAAAAAACATTTCCATTATGTTTAAAACCAGATAAAACGGCAGCACCCATATTAATGTATGAAGAGCATAATTTTTAATAATATTACGAAGGTTATTCCTTTCACTCATCTGTCTTCGCCATGAAGTAGTGACATATTGTTTCTTGCCATATTCATTACTACTGGTTCCGCCAATTTTATGGTAAATTAACGCTTTGGGCTGACATATCACTCTAAAACCGAGAAGTCTTGCACGCCATCCAATATCCAAATCTTCAAAGCAGGCAAAATGCTTTGAATCAAATCCATTAAGCTGTTGAAAAACATCCCGGCGGATAAAAAGTGCAGCGCCATCCGCATAAAACAATTTTGTGCCATTACACGGATAACCAAAAATATCCGCACTCACCCCTTCGCTTATCAAGCTATCTCCATCATAAGTAAGCTCACGGCACCCCGCAATACCTATCGAGGGATCTGCTTCTGCCGTCTTGACCAGCTCAAGAAGGCATTTAGGATCAGTTTTTGTATCATTATTTAAGAAAAAGAGATACTTTCCTCTTGCAATCCGGGCCGCTTCATTATTACCACCTGTATACCCTCTGTTTTCCAGTAGTTGATGGATAATAATATCTGAAAAATGCTCCCGCGTATATTCGACTGAAGTGTCTGTTGATGCGTTATCAGCCAAAATAATTTCGAAATTTAAAAACTCTTGATCTTTCAAGGTATTGAAACACTTTTCCAAATAATGCTGGCCATTCCAGTTTACCACAATTACAGATACTAATACGTTGCTATCAGATTTCACAAAGACAATTCCTTTATCATGATCAACTTGTCAGTTCCTGTTACTCACTTATTTAAATTGATTTTAGATCTCTAACATCAACTGTAAGTTGGGGGTGGAACCCAAATCACTTTACTCAGACTTTTCCCGACAACCCTGGCAAGAAAAGGAGAGACTGTCCCCAAGAACGTCAGAAAAATCAACCCTAATTTCAATATGGTTCTCTCATTTATGGTAGCAATTGCCCATTTCCTGTAAAGTTTATTCTTTAGCTGTCTCATTTCGTCATCGCTGAAATTAATATGGTGTGTGGCTGATTTAAAATCAGCATAGTGCAAGTTATCAAGATATGTGTCATCCAGCAATGAAAGTTTTTCTTCGTTTGCATAATCAAACATATAGGTATGAGGTAGCAGAACTGTTCGAGTACAACTGACCCAGTTCGGTTTGATACGCTGCAACAGTCGAATGGTGGCCTCTATATCTTCACGGGTTTCATTTGGAGAGCCGAGCATAATAAATGCATTGGCTGGTATATGATATTTCCGGCACAGATCAAAAACATTGATTATCTGTTTTATAGAAGTTCCTTTTTGCATAATTTCATCCAAAATTCTTTGCGAGCCTGATTCAACACCAAAGGCGATTTTATTTAAACCGACCTTTCTCATATCTTGAAGCATTTCTTCTGTAATCGTGTCCACACGTGAGTTGCATGCCCATTTCATATTCAGCTCTTTTTCCTCAGCAAGTTTACAGAATTCTCTTACCCAGGATTTTCTTAATGTGAATGTATCATCTTGAAACAAAAAACTTTTTATTAAATTCGCATTTTTTAAATCGATTAATTCCTGTATTACTTTTGCAGGGCTTCTAAAACGGACTTTTCTGCCAAACAGTGTATTAACAGTTGGCTGACAAAAGGAACATTTACCCGGACATCCCCTGCTCGTCATAACTGGAAGAGAGTAATCACTATAATGAAGATATTTTTTTATCTCAGGCATTAAACCCCAATTTATTTGAGGTAATTCATCCAGGTTTTCAATAAAATTCCTTGATTTTGTTTGTATAATTTCATCATTTCCCGATCGATAACATATACCGGCAACCTCACTGACACAACATTCACCAACTATACTTTTTAAAAGTGCATGAAATGTAAGTTCGCCTTCACCGATTACAACATAATCAACAGGGCATTTTTCCATTGTTTTTTGAGGCATTATAGAAGGATGCGGTCCTCCAGCGACTATGATTGAATCAGGAAACTCTGTTTTGCAAATTTCGATACATTTAGCAGCTGAATTAGCAAGAGGCGAAGTAAAAGAAAAACCTACAACATCCGGTTTAGATGCAATAAGTTTTTTTCTATAAGCGATCATATCCGGTTCAAAATTCAAATCAATTATTTTTACTTGAACGCCAAAAGAATATAAATAACTTGCCAGATAAGCTATCCCCATGGGAGGAAATGCTTCTCGATTAATTGTATTTGGATATACTAAAACAACTTTAAGAGATTCTAATTTTTTGATCATACTAGGTGTACCCGCAACTAATTTATTTAAAGGCTTTCAAGGTAATAAAATGGGTATGAATAGGATCCAGCTTTGCCATAATTTTTGAGAACCTCCCCCAAAACGGATAATACCCGGCCCCAATAATCTGAATATTTTTAAATTTATAATAACTAAAGAATTCTTTAAGTCCATAAAATGTAAAGATTTTTATATGGGCCCATGATCGAGTAAGGTCTTTTTTATAATGCAGAGACATTAAATTACCTAAATTCACTCGGCTACTTATGTGTTGGGAAAACGCTTGCCTGCCCATAAAAAGTGCAAATAAATTATGCCAGCTCGATAAATTTTCTGTAGAAATGATTAGACACCCTCCAGGCTTCAGAATCCTGTAAATCTCTTCGCAAAACAAATCCACATCAATCAGATGCTCAATCACCTGATTTGAATGAACCATATCAATACTGTTTGACTTGAACGGCAATGCATTATTCAAATCTGACTTAACCGGAGATAAAACATTTTTCGCTTCATTAAGACAGGTCTCCTCTATATCAACTCCAATGTTTTTATTTGAGCCTAAAACAGTTGAAATCTTTGATGTCCAATTACCGGAATCACATCCAAGGTCAAGCAGTATTTTTGTTTGATCCCGATCTATCATGGACAAAATATTCTTTTGATTATCTTCAATAGCATGCCGGAAGAGTAAATTTTTAAATTTTATCATAACTTAGCATTGCTCCCAGACAATGCTGTTTTAAATTTGTTATATATTTTTCTTATAACAAGTAAATCTAAAATTTTCATAGCATAACGAATGTCATCAAGTGAACGTAATTTGACTAATAAGGAATTAAAAAAATTACGGGGATTCATATACCATTTGAGCTTATACGGCAAATATCCATTAACGGCTTGTGCATATATTTCATTCAGCTCATCAGCTTTCAAAGTTTTTGTATCACAGTCACTCACAAAAATTTGAGACGAGTGTGGAATACCCTGTATAAGCCCTTCTTTTTTATAAATATCATACATTTCTGATCCCGCAAATGGTTTAGCTATATAAAAAAAGACATAATCAAGCCCGCAATTGTATGCATATTTTATGGTTTCTTCAATTTCTTTTCTTGTCTCATATGGAAACCCTAAAATAAAATTACCTTGAGTCCAGAAACCTAATCTATTTGCAATTTTTATTTTTTCCAATATTTCACTAAGATTAATCTTTTTACGTATAAATTTTATTGAGTTTAAATTTCCTGTTTCAATTGGAAAACAAAGCCTGTAAAATCCTGCCTTTTTCATTTTTTTGAGGAGAGTTTCGTCAATAAGCCATACACTTGTTCCTGCTGGTAGGGATAGTGTAATGCCAAGCTTTTTTACGATCAAATAATCACAAATCTTATGTACGCGTTTCTTATTTATGATAAACTGGTCATCATAGATCACTATTTCACGCACGCCCTCTGTTTTAATCAGATGTTCGATATCCTGTATGACTCGCTCGGCACTTAGTGCCCTCCAGTGCCTTTTCCACATTATTTTGGTACTGCAAAAAATACAGTTAAAAGGACACCCCCTTGATGTCATAAGGATTCCCAAAGGCTCTCTTTTTGTAAATGGCAGGGATTTAGCATTCATTCTCATATAAAAATCAGTATTTATAAATTTTCTACTTGGAAATGGGAGAGAATCGATATCAGCAATCAATTGCCTATCTTGATTGCGTATAATTGTCCCGTCAGAATTTCTATAGCAAAGACCTGTTATCCCCGAGACATCCTGGCCTCTTTCCTGAATAAAAATATCCGTCAACTCTTTTAATGTCAGTTCACCCTCACCACAAACCACGTAATCAATACATAAATGCTCTTCTAAAATCTTTTCCGCCTCCATGGTAGCATGTGCTCCCCCTAAAATAACAGGGATGCCGGGGCATAAACTCTTTACGATGGCTGCAAGTTGATAAGAGTCTTGGCAGAACCCGGTAAAATTACAATGGATCCCGATAAGATCTGGAGAAAAAATTCTTAATTGCTCTTCAATTTCTTTTTTATCGTTCAACCCAAAAACATACATATCATCTTTTTCTTTTAGATTGTCATCACCTAGTGCATACAAATCCAATATATTAACCTTAATCTTATCTTTATAGATTTCTTCCAGATAGCTTGCCAAAGACATCAGACCTATCGGCTCTGTAAGAACGGTTTCCCTGGTAGTAACTGTAATATATGGATGTATAAGCAAAATATTCATAATAACTCTTTTACAATTTTTGCACTTTAACAAAAAATGAAATGCTATAATTCTTTACCTTTTCTGAAACAATTTTTTTTTTAAACAATTTATGTATTCCGTTCGGAATTTTTTTATGAAACAAATACTTGTAAAAATAAAGAGCCCATGTTTCAAACAGTTCATATTTCCCGCCTTGCAACTCAACATTAAAATCGGAAAAACCGGCATTATTCATCAAAAAATGTAATCTTTTCAATGAATAATGTCTGTGCCCAAAATACCAGGCAAAATCAGTAAAATTGTTAAGAATTCCTTGACGAGGCGTTGATAACAATAAGGTTCCACCAGGTTTTAAAACTCTTCTGATTTCATACAACATTCGGTATTCAGTATTTTTAGGGATATGCTCAATCACATCGAAACATGTTACTATTTCAAAAGACCCATCCTTGTAAGGTAAGTCCAAGGCTGATGCGGCTGTATAGTAAACATTGGCCTCACTGCATTCATTTTCGTTTAACAATAGGTTTTCATCCAGTTCACAGGCAAAATATTTTACATCTTTTTTCTCTTTTGATAGATAGTTTTCAAGCCATGCATTCCCGCAGCCGACATTGAGCATGCGTTCGTTATGCACTAAAGAATTACAAGTAAAATAAAAACATTTTCCGGTTCGGCCAATTAAATTATCAGTAGTCATTAATGCGCCCTGAACCTGTTTCCAATCAGTGATTTTACATACCCTAATCCGCCAGCTAAGAACTCACAAAACTTTAAAAATAAAAAACCCAAACAAAGTATTGGGTTTTTAAAAATATTCTTCCAGTTTTTTAAATACGCTTCCCGGAAGGGTGTAAACTGGGAGGATCGGGAATTTGGATGTTTCCGTATATACATATGAATTTTTTGACCATAATAAAATTTTTTTTTCATGGTTTTTAATATACTCAATTTCCCTTCATTGTGCTCTATAATCGCTTTAATATGTCCTAAATTATATCCTTTTTCTACAATTCGTTGAGAAAGGTCCCAGTCTTCTGCAGATACAAGTTTTTCATCATATCCCCCCACTTCGATCAGTATGTCTCTTCTAAAAAACCTTGCGGCCTCAATTGAAACATCACCAACATAGCAACTACGTTCCAAGGCTTTGCATGCTGTCCAAAACCCTTTGCCTATCGAAATTTCAGGAATATAAATTCCATCGTATCCATTTTCACCAGTACATTTTGCAACAGCTTCCGATATTACATCAACCGATAAAATCATGTCTGAATCGATAAAAACTGCATAGTCGCCACAACTTTTATTGAATCCAAAATTACGTTGACTGCACCGCTCTGGTCCAGCCATATATACTTTATCGGTGAAACGAGCTGCAATTTCTCGTGTTTTATCGGTGGAGAAATTATCCACAACAATCAGTTCAATCGAATCATATTTCTGCATTTTTATCGATGCGAGACATTTCTCGATAAATCGCTCTGAATTCAAAGTTGGAACAATTACAGAGACACTCGGATCTTTAGAATACATCTAAAATTTTCCTATTACTTGAGTAAATACACTTCAGCTTCTTTTTCTACCAATTTTTGACTCAGTCAACAAAAAAAATGTTTTGTGCAGTATATAAATGCGGCATATAATTATGATTTTCGTAAACTATAATTTCCCCGAAATATTTTTTATTCTTCAACCAGGCCAAATCATCCATTAATTCCTCCATTTCTTTTTTGCTCCCGCTGAAACCTTGAATTGCCACCCCCTCCTCATTTACATAATCAAACATCTCATTCCATGGATCTGAAGGGATATAGACATATCTTATTCCGGCGGCATCGAATACCCAGTCCATATGACTGTATTTTAAAATTTTAGGATCATATTGATTCAGTTCAGGCATTTTCCACAATTCCGTTTTGATAAAATCCGCCTGGAGTCCAGGTTGAATATTGCCGGCAAAAAAGTAAAAGGGCCTTCTAAGCACTCCCATTGTTCTAAAAAATTGATCCTTTTGCACAAGTTTTTTTTTCACATCAATATATTCCAAGGGAATCGGCCTTGCCTTGGTCAAAGGAAATTTTTGAGTAAGCATAGGATAAATATTAAATAAATATAAGCCCGCCACTGTAAAAACAAAAATGCGGCCTACATATGCAAACCGAGTATGCCCTTTGATCAATTCATATATCAAATTTACATTATGACCAATCAAAACAGCAAAGGACAGGTTAATAATTAGATAAAATTTTGAAGCCTCTCTGAAAGCCAAAAATCCAGGAAAGTGATAGAATAACCATCGATATAACTCTGGGAAAGGGTTGGAACTCATTTTTGCCAAAAAGATTCCAACCAGAGCCAGCACATAAAAAAAACCGATTTTTTTACTCACCTTTCCAATAACGAGGGGGAAAAAAGCCAAGATGGGTATGAGCCAAAATCTAACAGGAATAGCTTCCACGGTAAATATTCCAGGTTTTCCCCCTGTCCAGCTGGAAGAAAAACTGGTTATCGCAAATTGGAGATTAAAAAATTGAGCACCAAACAAATCACGTCTTAAAAAAGATGTACTTTCTACCGAATCCGCAAACACCAGCAGTAAAATCCAATACAAATTACATAAAATGACTATAGTACAGACAACTCCTGCAAGACCTGCTTTTTTTATTTCAATCTTTTTTTCCACAATGATATCATATAAAAAATATAATATCATTATCCAGCAGATGATATAGGTGATTCGGGGTTCATATTGGCTTGAAAGCGCAACGAATAAACCTGTAACAACAGCATTACGCAATGACCTCTCTTTCAGTGTTTTCATAAAAAACAAAACAATCAAAGGTGTCAGAGCATTTGCCACGGCCACACTTGGATGCCCGTTCTGTATCAGAATAAAGTAAGTGTTATAAGAAAAAACCAATGAACCGATAAATCCTGCTAAGGAAGATTTGGTTAAATATTTAAGAAAAAAATATGAAGAAGTAGTAGAAAATAAAATTGCTGGTAAAAAAAAGACAAACAGATCGCATTGAGACGAATTAAAATCAAACAGATAACCCAAAGTACCATGAAATATTTGCAAAACATAATAACCGTGTCCAATGATCATACCTCCCATGGTCCATTTGGAATCCCAGGAAGAGTTAATTGTTAAAAATTCTTTCACAGTTTGCGGATAAACAAATCCCCAATCTCCAGCAGTGTAAGGTCCGTCCTGAACAAACCAGAACCAATGACTGATAATAGAGATGAATATGGCAAGATACAGCAACCCATTCTCTTTTTTTAGCATTTAGATCCTTTTACTATCAGTTTTTTTGGAGTTAAAAATCATTTTACAAACCTTTTGATTTTGCTATTTGAAGCTTATCCTCATATCTTTTCTAAAACATTTGAATGCTATGCGTTTAATTTAGTTTTAATTGTATTTTTTATAAAAGAAGCGACTACCCGCATGAAATATAAAAAATTCTTTTTCGAATAAATTTTTGGAAGAAATTCTTTAATAAAATAACCTGGGTTAAACAAACGCATACAATATATTTTAAAATAACGCTGAACTGCCAAGTCCCTTATTTCCTGAAGCCGATCAGAGGAGATGTGCTCGGTTCCAATATGAGACTCTGTCATGTTATAAAACTCTTTCCCAATTGATTGCGAAATCAAGCCTTTTTCAAGATACATATCATACAATCTTGAACCTAAATAGGGTTGAGCAATATACAGGCTCAAGTTATCCAGTCTCAAATTATAGGCAAACTCCAGCATTTCTTCGATATCCGCCTCGGTTTCATCAGGAAAGCCAATAACAAAAGAACCGGTTGTCAACAGCCCCATTGAATTGGCTATTTTTATCAATCCTCGAATTTTATCAAGTTTAACAGGTTTTTTAACAAAGGCTTTTGATTTTTCCGTACCCACATCAACGGAAAATGTTATTCTATATAACCCGGCTTTCCGCATCATCATTAAAACGTTCTCATCAAGAAGAGCAGGAGATGTTCCCGGCGGCATCATAAAACTTATATTTAATTTTTTTTCAAGAATAAGCCTGCAAAGTTCCAGTATACGTTTTTTATCCCAAACAAATTGATCATCCTGGAAACAGATCTCTTTAACACCATAATTTGAAATAAGATACTCGATTTCCTCAATAATATTTTCAGGACTTCTGCCACGCCAGACATTAGACCACACTTTTTGCGTGCTACAGAACACACAATTAAAAGGGCAGCCCCTCGATGAAAAAATCATACCGATAGGTTTGTTCATTGTTGTTATTTCATAACCGACAGATTTAATATACTTTTCATACGGGATAAGAGACCGGTCAGGAATCGGTAACATATCCAGATCCATAATTCTGGGTCGATCAGGATTTTCAATTACCTTACCATCCTTTTGATAAGTTATACCTTGAATGTTTTCCATCCCGATATTTTTATAATTTGATGAAATGATTTCCCAAAAAGTTAGTTCGCCTTCTCCTCTACAAATTATATCGATTTCCGGGACTTCTATTAAACCCATATGCGCTATGGTAGCATGAGCCCCTCCAACAATCTGGAGACAATCAGGAAGCACTTTTTTTGTAATTCTACAAATTTCCAAAACATCTTCAACAAGATATGTAAAATTGTTTGAAATCCCAACGATATCAGGCTTATAACTCAATAATTCCGCCGTTAATTCTGATTCATTCAAACCAAGATGATATCCACGGCTTGTCTGAACAGGAGAATTTTTTCCATCAAAATTGGCATCAAGTATTCTAAGTTCGATATCCAGTAAATTCTTTTTGATTTCCTGTTTCGCATATGTTGCAATATACAATAATCCCAAGGGTTCACTCGGCATATTAGGTTTAGGATAGTTTACTGTTAAGTATGGATTTATTAACAAGACCTTCATACAAATACTTTCCTTTTTTTATTGAGTCGGTTCTGAAAATCTATTTTTTAAATACTGGCAAGCGCTCATCATTACACCCACTATCAAAATAAAACCAGCTAAAACCAGGGTTATTATGGATACATAAAGACCAATCTTAACCAGCCGCTGAGGACGATATTCCACGATAAACTCCTGATTCCCTGTCTGATCTATTCTGAACCCGTTCAAACGGCCATTTACAAATTTACTGTTACCAATCACTTTACCATTTTGGCTTAACTTCCAGCCAGGATCAAATGTTTGGGCAAAAACTAATACACCAGGTTCCATAATATTTACGCTAACCCTATATTCAACAGGATTGATTTTGGTCCACATTATTTCGGAAACATTTTTCTTTTCAGATATCTGGCTATTATCAACAAAAGTATCAGGTTGAACTATAAACCAAGGTTTAATTTGACCAGGGGTATTTAAAGCTACATCATTCACCGAAATCTGCACCCAATTAATACCATCAAACTTAACAATCGGCTTGTTTTTAATAGTTTGATAAATTTTCCTCTCAGTTTCTGCCCGGATTGCCTTTTTCACGACAATCACCTGATCCAACTTGTGCCTGCCGTTACCCACAGCTTTCACTTTCAAAGTGTGTCGACCAGCCGTTAGTTGAAAATCACCATAATTCATCCATCCATAACCAACGAAATCAGCCTTTTGAAAAAACTCCACCGGTTTTTTGAAATCTACGGTTAAACTAATGGAACCCATAGCAGGCCCCACTAAAGCACGAATCCATATTTCATATTCATCATCATTCTTAACCAAAAAATTCGTGGTTAAAAAGGCTTCACCCATATCACATTCGATTACACCTTGAGTCGCATATGCCAAGGCACCATTCGTCTCTTTAGGATTGCTATGTGGTGGAACTGTGGTTCTTGACCATGTTGTGTTCAATTGGTTATCACCGGCCCAATCAGCTTGCGAAAACAGATCTACATTGGATTTGTGAACAAGTGCGGCAAGCACCAGGTCGTTCCAGTCTTGATTATAAAAATAAATTTCATCACCCTGATCCAAACTATCAAAAAAACTATCATAAGGTATGGTTTCAATATTATTGATATTATGACTATTAAAAAATTTGGGATCCTTTTTTATTAATTCCAGTATTGCCCCCATACCACCAACTATAATTGAAGTTTTAGACGTCATATAAAAACGAGATTGAACAAATGTATTCTCGAGAATATTATAATGATTCGTTGTAACAATTCCATCTTGTTTTAAGAGACCAACACGTACCCTCTCTAAAGCATCTTTCGTAGTTGCTGGATACGACTGATTTAGTACAATATATTTAATATTAAGAAAGCCCCAAAGGCCTCCCAATCCGTTTGTTTTATTTAGCACTTCTGAATCCCAGTCAATTCGGTAAAAAAAATTATCAAAATAATTAAACGTGTTCGAAGTTCCGTAATAGGGAAATTCCTCACTGCGAAATGAAAAAGTTCCTATCCTTGGATAATGCAGATGGTGATAGCCTTTGGAATTTTCTACCAAAAAGTCCTTTGTTTTTGAGTACTCTATGGGCATTAAATTAGCCTCAAAAGTACCCCCTTTCATCTGATCTTTTATCCCTGGATAAACAAACAATACACATAACAATACGATAACTGTTACATAACCATACCTTATGCCGAAAGATTTCTTTCTAAATTTATCCGCGATAGCAACAATCCCTAATCCAAAAAGCGGCGAATACCCAAGAGAAATTATAGAATACATTTTGGAGGGATCGCGGAATGCAGCAAAGCCCGGCAGATTTAGGAAAAGCCAGTGATATAAATCCCCTCCCGGAGGTTTGGCGCCAGTAGCCAAAATAACACTAATCACAGAAATAAATAAAAGATACCTTACACGCAAATCTTTATAATATAAAGTAAATCCAATGCAAACAAAGAATGGGATTGTCCAAAAAAAAAGATTTACATTCTGAACTGTCATTTGATATGGGTTCCCCCAAAAAGGAGTATATAGGGCCACAGTATGTTTTATTGAACAAAATGAAAGGGCTGATACCCATGATGGTTGAGAATAATTTCCAAATGACGGCATCCCCGTATGAAAAACAAGAGGAATAATCCAATAAGCGTGTAAAGCCACTGGAATAAAACAATAAATGCAAACAAAAAATAATTTCCTGCTTATCATAGTCAATGATTTGTCCCTGGCCGCCATCAACCCGAATGGAATATAAAAAAGACAGCTCCAGCCCAGTAAATAAGCAAAACGCGTATCAAAGCCCAAAACCAGCGCAAATACAAGGCCCCCCAATATGCTATTTCGCAGACTTTTACCAGAAAACATATTTATATAAAACATGAGCGCAAGTGGTATCAAGGATATTGCCAAAGCCATGAACGGCAGCCCAGCCCGATGATATACCAGCAAGAAACTATTAAACGAAAAAAGAAATGCCGCTGCCAATGCGATTTGCGGTCTTTTAAACAGTGAATAAGTAAAGGCATACATGGTAAAAATAGGTAGAATAATACAGGGTATGCCCAAAAAAAGAAATGTTGCCAACTCTACAGACAAAATGTTTGTCAACAGACCCAAACCAAAACGAAGGAAATGCCTGGACAGAAAAACAATATTACTGCGACCTCCATCCACTGTGCCTTGCCATAGGTATGGCATAGAACTTGAATCAGTGAAGAATTCTTTTGGGAAATAATGACTTTCCCCCATAAGAAGAATACCTGATTGAAACCAATTCCGGTGAACAAAAAAGCCAACAAGACAAAGAAGAATTAAAAAAAGCAAATGTGTATTTATTTTATTTTTCATTTTCCACCTTTGGGAGGACAGTCATATATAGGACTTAATTCTTTTTAATCCTGATTTTATTGTATCATAAATTATGCTCTTCCCTTCTAAAGTATAAAACAGGGAAATATTTCTATGAAATGATATTAGCAATAACGATGGCTTTGAAAATATTTTTATTCGATGCTTTATTAAGAACTCGAATATTGGTCTAAGAATTGGAAATCTTATGATCCAATAAAAAGATGAATTAATCAGCATTAGCTTTTCAGTATCTGGTTGCTGGATAGTGCCTTTATGAAAAAAATTAGCTCCTGTCCCACCTTCTGGTATTAACCCCTTCTTATTTGCATATTTAAAAATATCCGTGCCATAATATGGCTGCAAAAGTCCAGACCAAGGATAATTTTTATTTCTTATCTTTAAATTTAAAGCAATTGTTTCCATCGCTTTTTCGACTGTTTCATCTGGTATATTAAACATATTAAACGTAGAATATTTAATATTGTATTTACAAAGTAATTGCCCTGTTTTAATGATTTGTTCTTTAGAAATATTTTTATTGAGAACTTCATTTCTGAGTTTATCATTTCCAGTTTCAATACCAAATGAAGCTATTTTACATCCGGCTTCAGCAAGTTGTCTTATCAAGTCTTCATCAACCAAATTTGCTCTTAAGCTACATCCAAAAGGCAGGTTGACTTCCCATTTATAGCGGTCTAAAAACAGTGTCATCCAATTTCGATCCATTATAAAGAGATCATCAGTAAAAGAAATCCATTTCAAGCCTTTACCGGCCTCTTTTCTAACCGTGACTATTTCATCAATTACCCTGCTGATACTGTGTCGTCTAACATAGGACCCTAAGGGGCTGAACAACTTTTTAAAATACGAATTGTAACAGAAAGTGCATGTATATGGACAACCTCTTGCAACTAAAATACTCACGTTTGTTTTAGAAATTATATATGGATACCTTTGACGGTAAATTTGACGGTCTGGATATTCAAGATCATCCATGTTTGAATTCAGAGGAAACAACTCATTTTTAATAATTATTCTCACTGACTTTATCCACCATCCAGGGATATTGTTTATTCCCCTTCCAGATTCATATGCACTCATGTACATAGGTAATGTTTCCTCACCTTCACCCCTGCAGATAGCATCGATCCCATCTGCCTGAATAAATTCCGGATGAAATGTACAATGAGGACCACCTGCAATAATATGATACCCAAATCGCTTTTTAATTATAAGAGCTGTCTGTGCCACCCATTCCTGGAAACCTGTCATCACTGAAAATGCTATGATATCGGGTTTGCAGGATACAATTTTTGATAAAAAATGACTTCCCTCCTCTTGCTGAATCAGGATATCAGATGTGTGGCCATATAATTTAATTGCAGCCGAAAGATACATCACTCCGAAGCATTCATAACTGTCTTTTTGAAGGAATAGTATTCTGGCCAACGGTTCTACCTCGGATTTATGTTTTTAAGTCAACATCAGATTTTTCTTTTAGTTAATAAATATGAGCCAATTGCAAGATGTCTTAAACCTGAGTTATCAAGCGTATAAAATGCATCATACGGCGAATTTACAATTGGGTCACCATGGATATTGAACGATGTGTTCAAAACCCCACCGATTTTTGTTTTTTCCATAAATAGAGAAATCAGACGATGATATGACGGATTTACCATTTTTTCTACAATCTGGGGCCGTATTGTCTGGTCATAGGGATGCAAGGAAGCCTTAAGATCATTTTGTGCCAGTTGCGTCGTCCGAAATGCCATAATCATAAATTGGGCATCCAGTCCTTTAGGATTGATAATATAATCCGTTTCTCTTTCTTTCAAAATGGAGGCTGCAAAGGGCATCCAGAAATCCCTGTTTTTTATTTGTTCATTTAGAATTCGTACAACGCCTAAGTCTGATGGATTTGCCAGTATGGACCTGTTTCCCAAGGCCCTTGCGCCCCATTCCGAACGATTGGAAAACCTTGCCACAATAGCTCCATCAGATAATAAATTCGCCACTTCCTGATCAATATCTTTACATTTTTTTATTAATATCTGTTGAGAAAAATCATAGACTTCAAATGCATTATAAATCATATCATCTGTGTACTCTGGTCCAAGATATAAATTTGTAATTCTACGGGGTAAAAACGGTTTGTTTTCATTCCTACAGATTGATCTATATGCTAAATATGCTGCACCAATTGCACACGACTCATCACCAGATGAAGGACAGACTGTAAACTGTTCGATTTCATCCATTTCGCTGACTAACATACTTGCCTTGACATTCATGAAGGCTCCGCCACCGGCTGCAATTTTTTTTACTCCAGTGGCGGCAACTGCTTTGCCAACCCATGTCAACATTAAATCCTCAAACGCCTTCTGTGCAGCACCGGCAATCCAGTCAAATCGGCATTTTTCTAAATTTTTACGTGCCCATTCATCATAGCTGTGAGAATGGTACCGGGCACCAAAGGACAGATCATTTTCAACTTTGAATATTGATTTTAATTTTGAATAAACTTTCTCAACACCATACCTATCTGCATACGGTGCAAGTCCCATGACCTTGTACTCATGTTCCATTTTTTTCATACCCAGATATTCAGTGATACTTGCATACATCAATGCAGGAGAAAGTCCATTGAGAGTTCTCTTTCCAACAGGTCTCCAATGATCATTCTCAAATAGATTGACAGAAGAACAGCTCCCGTCACCTGCCCCGTCAAGTGTCATTATCAAACATTTATCATTTGTATTATCTGGAATGAAGCCAAAAAGTGTGGCGGCCATATGACAATCATGATGATCAAATGGCTGAATTGTGCTGCACCTTGTTTTCTGCTTGAGCACTGAGTTGAGTTTTTCTCGAAATGAAGGGAAAAACAGTCTCTGATAAATATTATAGTGACTCCATTCATAAAGAGGAAGTAGAAATCTGGCATGATACAATATTTTCCCCAACACTTTTATGATCATGCTTGAAATCGGATTTTCTGAATCCAGTTCCGACTCAACGACTAAGCCTGTTGGCCAGGTTCCACCAATCCCTACCAACCGTATATGGTCAGGTGTAATATCAAATTGGTTCAACAAATATTGAATGGACTGCGATGGGATACCCCATTGATTTTTTTTCCTGGAGAACCTTTCTTCACTGACACACCCAATCACTTCTCCATCTTTTATAAGACAGGCAGTTGCGCAGTGATAAAGATTTAATCCAATCGTATATACAGGTAATTCAGACATAGTTTACCCTCTTCATGACCGATCTTTAATTATTATCCATCAATGGATATCAAAAGAGTTATGAACCATCAGGACATAGGGTCTCTGAGTTTTCCAGATTCTATATTCAATATTTATTTCTTCTAAGTCACAATAATTCTGATTTACAAGAAGGTGTGTAATTTTTTTTTCTTCAAGTAATGTTGAAAGAGGCAATTTAATCATGGGCCACCAATTTTTGAAAAATTCATCGATAGCGTCATTGCTGTCAGTAACATATACTTGTAATTTTTGCGTAAAATATAAAATCCCGTCAGCCAATTGATGTGGGATACAGGCAATCCTGATTTCGTTATTTTTTTCCTGAGCGTTCAATTCATCTATTATTGTCCATAGAGCAGGGGTGATAGAACGCGAATCATCTTTTAAAATCACATTTATCTGCATTACAATGGCTGGAATTAATGCACCCAACACCCCTGACAATATTAAAACTAAATAAACAATATTTTCATATCCTGTAAATTCAGGAATCGTGACAAGATCTCCAACAAAAACCCCTAAAACGACTGCTACTGGAAAAGAGCTGTATTCGATATATCTTTCTCCGGAACCTATAAAACGAAGCTTTTTCACAACCGATGTCAACACAGCAAGGATGAAAATAAATACCGCCCAAAGATAAATATTAAATAAAATCGGATCTGAGTGAATACTGGACCATGAGATGAATGGTAAAACAAATAAAAAAGCCATCCATATGTTAGGAGCCAGAAGAGAAACACCAGGAAGCTTGATAAATATCTTTTCAATAATCCTTACAAAATCGGTCTGAGTATTTTCTTCTTCCTCTGACGAGGTTCCTCTAACTTGATGAGCATAGCGTTTATCGATATTTCTATACCAGAGCCAAATCAATTTTAAATGCCCACTTAAAATTCTTTTATATGTATCGCCGAAACATAGCCATGATATCAGAATTCCACTCAGGGATATCACCAGGTAAAAAGGAGATAGTCTTAAAATTAAAAATAAAACCGATAACAGCAGCAATACCTGAGTTGACATGCGGTGGGTAAAGGTTAACAAGATAACCATCCCAACCCCGATGATAAAAAACAAAAAACTGCCTGTAATACAAAAATGCATGATCGGCAACCAGGTTAATGTAAAAAACAGAGCGCCTATTGAACGTGTTGAAAGTTGACTGCTTTCTAACAACACCATGGGTGTCAAGGAATAGACCAATTGTGATATTAATGCAACAAACACTCTTCCGGTAAGAAAATATACATAAAAAAACAAAAAAAGGCTGTGCATCATTTCAATTGCTGGCGACACCATCCATTGAAATTGATCAATTATTTTTTTAGGAAATAAAGCCAAAATTGCCGACAGCGTTATTGGGTGATCAAATTTTCCTTTTATCATGTACTGATCAGATAAGTAAAAGGGATAGGATTTATTTTGACGCAAATAGTCCGCAATAGTAAGAATTCGCCAAGTGTCTACGCCAAAAAATCTTCTAAAAAACCGCGGCCAGGCGGAAAGGAAGAATACCACAAAGGAACCTGCAATACCGTACAATATTTCCATTGTTTACGCCTTATTTGCTGCTCTCCACCTCATCAGGGTTTCGATGCAGATATTTTCAAAACCAAAAAAACCAAAAAATCTCAATTTCCATCTGAGTAGACAAAGAGTCTCAAAAGGTCTAATCAACCATCGTTTCATCCCAGGAAAATTTCTATCTGTCTTATCCTTTTTGCCTCTGTGGAAGTTTAGACCGGCTATGTGATAAATATTCGACAGCTCTTTGGAACTTGATTTATTCAAAGAATAAACACTCCATTCCATCAAATTATGCGGTATTTTCATCCCGATCTGAACAGCCTTGTCAAACAATGGTGTCCCCGGCAAAGATGTAAAACTATAAAAAACCATCGTAATATTTCCCTTGTGAATGCGATACAGCTCATCAGCAAAATCATATGTTAATTCTCTATCCTTCTTTGATTCTCCGGGAAAACCCAAAATAAAATAATATTGTGGCTTAAGCTTATTTTGAGATAATATTCTAGCAGATTTCAGGTAATCTTCTATAGTTTCACGCTTGTCGACAATATCTGCCAAAACTTTTGGACTCCCACTTTCTATACCAATGGAGACACCGGTACATCCCCTTCTGGACAATTCATGTGCGAGTTCCTCATCAATTTGATCAGCTCTCAAGCTTGGACTCCAACCAATTCTTCTTTCATTTAGGATCTCTGCAATTTCAATAATTCTATTTTTAGGACCGACCCAATCTTCTCCCATTTGAAACCACTGAATCCCGGGCAACCTATCTATATCACGGGCCCAGGCATCTAATGGTATTGGTCTGTATTTGCTCTGATGAAACGATACATTATAACAAAATCCGCATCCATAGGGGCAGCCCCGGCTAGATGGAAGCATGACATCCATTGGGTAGGATCTCTCAAAATAGGGCAGTGTTTTATCCGTTATCGGAGATGGAATCTCAGAGCCTTTCAGTTGAACTTGATTGCCTTTAAATCCTTCTCTGGACATTACACCAAGGCCCGGCTCTTTTCTACTTTCAAGCGCACCCATTAATTCAACAATTGTTTTTTCCCCTTCACCGACTATGACATAATCAATATAAGATTCCGCAATGCTTTGAGAGGGTAGTAAGCTTGGATGAATACCACCGAAAATAGTCGTTTTTGAATTTTCTTTAGCATATTTCAGGATCTTTACAGCTCCGATGATCTGTTCACCGGTTTTGCTGGACACCCCGACATAATCGACCTTGGCAACCTTATCCACCAGATCCTGATTTGAATCATATCTTTGATCCCAATAATAAACATCATGGCCTTTTTTCTCTGCGGCGGCGCCGGGATAAAATATACTTAAGGCTGGGTTTTTCTGCGGTGAAGTTGTTGATGGCAGAGGATAGCAGAAGAGTATACGTGCCATTTACAACTGATCCATTAAAATATTGTATATTCCGAGAGGGCGTTTCAAATCTGTCACCTTTTTTGTATTATAAGTTGGTAAAACTATTGAACCGATATTGGCCATTTTATAAAGACGAATATATTATTTATTTTCTCCGAGGACTGCAATGGCGCGAAGACAGCTACCTGTCGTATCTTTTTTTATGATTGAGGTATTCCTTTTTAAAAATATCAACTTAAATAATGAGAATGCACTGAAAATAAAATGGAGCGTGGGTATCATCATCTTGATTATTTTTCCCTTTTTAAAATACAGGATAGCGCTGTAAAAATGTCGACCGATAGCAAGCTCAAGCGGGTCAACACTCTCAATGTCAATCACTCTAAACCCAGAAATCTGAAGTATCTTTTTCAATGTATCATAAGAATAAAAAAAGGTATGCTCAATATCGTCATAGTCCGGGTGCTTAAACAGTTCATGAGCTGAATTTGGGATTTCTATAAAAATAAAGCCATCTCTAACCAATAATTCTTTAATTTTTTTCAAGACTTCAATTGGCCGCGCCAAATGTTCAAAAACATGAGACATCACTATCAAATCAAATTTCTTATCTCCAAAATCATGGCTTTCAATATCAGATTCAATAATATTTTCATTCATTAATGTATCACGAATCTTCTGAGCAAAATATGGATTAAATTCCAAGCCTTCTACCTGCCAGCCCTTTTTATTAAAATAATGAAGTGTAGCTCCGGTACCACACCCAATGTCAAGCATGTTTTTATACCTACGCGCTGCATGATGCTTTAAATGGAAAGAAATAAACTTCATCTGACTGTCAAATCTTAATGCGGCGAATCTATGTTTTATTTTATACAGAAAATATCGTTTAAGTTGATACCTTAACCGGTCATTTTTTTCATTTAAATACTGAATACTATAGTCATATTCATAATATGCTTTTATCTCTTCCTTTGCAGGCAAAGGAAAAATATGCATCAAATTGCAGCTTTCACACTTAACAAGTCTATTTGTTTCTTTTTCATTTAAGATTGTTAAATTTGTTGATTGGCAAAGAATGCAATTCATTTAGATGAATTCCTACTCAAGGTGCTGGAAATGACCAAGATATTTTTTCACATTAATTTCTTTTTATATCACTTTTGCAGGAATCCCAACGGCAACACACCTGGAAGGAATATCTGAAACTACAACTGCATTTGCACCGATAATCACTTCATCGCCAATGCAGACAGATCCAAGAATTTTAGCACCGCTTCCGATATATACTCTGTTTTTTATAGTCGGTGCACCCTCATTACTGATATCTGCACCAATTGTTACCCCCTGACCAATATAAACATTGTCACCAATCACTGCGTCCGCATGAATTACAATACCCAAGCCGCCATAGCCGACAATAAGGCCTTTTCCAATTTTTGCAGTGTGCGGAATAAAACAGGAAAAAACAAATCTGATAGTCCAGTCAATAATGGTTGGAATATATGGTACCCTTTTCAAAGATATCCATCTTGATAATTTGTATATTGAATATAAAAAAAAACTGAGGTAACCGACATTATTCATTCTATTTGTAATTCCTAATGCGAAATAAAAACCACTTTCTAATTTAAAGAACAAAGGTCATATGATTTTCCTTTTTCAAGAAAAAAATGTTTCTCCAGACACTCGAATTCAATAAGTGCAATATATCCATCAATTGTTGAAATAAAAGGATCGCCATTAAGTGGTATTTCAAATATACCCGGTGCCCTTGTTTGCTCTTTCCAAAAAGACCGGACCTTCCATAATGTGATCTTTTCATCACCTATTTGAAAAAAAGCCCCCGGATAAGGTTTTGTCAGAGCCCTTACAAAGTCATACACCTGCTGGCTTGTCATTGAATCCCAATGAACAAGGCCATCTTCGGGTTTCCTTTGTTTAAAAAAAGTTGCTTCTGTGTCATTCTGCTGCTTTCTTGGAAACTTTCCTGAAGGAAAATATGATATCAATTCATCCATTATTGAGATAGAAACTTTATCCTGCTTTATCCTCAAACTATAGGCGGTATCATCATTGCCGATTTTTATTTTTTTTTGAATAATGACATCTCCTGTATCAATACCTTCATCAATAAAATGAGCGGTAACACCGGTTTCTTTCTCACCAGAAATTATGGCCCAGTTTGTTGGATTTGCTCCTCGACACTTAGGTAATAGCGAACCATGAAAATTGATTGCAGCCAGCCTGGGAAGTTTTAAAATATCTTTTTTAAAAATATATCTCCAGGCTACTGATATCAATAAATCCGGTGAGATATCTTTTAACTTTAAAATCAGTGAATTATGCCAAGCCGGCTTGTATAAAAATGTTTCAATACCATTGCATTGTGCCAATTTTTCAACAGATTGATAGGTTAAACACTCCTCTTTGTCTGTTTGCTGGACAATAACAAGCCTTGGAGCAAAATTATGTTTGATCAACCTTTCAAGGCAAGCACAACCGACATCATGATTTGCAAAATAAACAATATCCATTGTTTTTATCAATCTATCAACAATCACCTTTTTGAGATATTTTTTCTTTTAAAACAGAAACAATCAAATGAACAATTATCATATGTATATCTTCAATGAATTGATAATTCTCACTTGGAACGATAAGGCATTTTTTAACTATTTCTTTTATTTTACCTCCTGAAAAACCTGTAAACCCTATTGTTTCTGCGGAACGTTCCTTGGCGAGTTCAAGTGCTTTAACAATATTCCCTGATATTCCCCCACCACTGATACCGATCACGATATCTCCTGAATTCAGAAGATTTAATAACTGCCCATAAAAAATATTATCATAACCGGTATCATTCCCCCATGCTGTCATTAACGGTATATTATCTGTCAAAGGAATAGCTCTGAATCCTCTTTTATCTTCACACATTGTTGTCTTTGCAAGGTCGCTGCAAAAATGAGAAGCTGTGGCCGCACTTCCACCATTTCCCATGATAAAAACCTGTTTATCATTTGTATATGCATTAAAAAGAATATTTGTTATCTCATCAATCTTGTTGGTGTCCAATTCTTTAACAATGGATGAAATAGCCAACAGGTAACCTTCAGGAGTCGTGGTCGATCTCATATTTCCCAGTTGATCTAAAACATGATAAACACCTTCATTTTCAAATCTGAACTTGAATTCCTGCAAACCTTTCTCAGACATAGCCTGTCGGACTTTTTTCTGATATCTTTCTTCACAAAAAAATAACAAAAACCCTCCGGCACCAGCACCCGTTATCTTTCCCCCCACTGCACCATTCTGAAGAGCCAAGTTATAATATCCATCAATCTTGGAATTGGAGATATCCTTTGACACCATTTTTTTATATTCCCAAGAATCCTTAAGAAGTTGTCCAAATAATGCAAGATCTTCAGCCAATAGAGCATCACGCATTTGAAACGCCTTTTCTTTAATCATATCTAAGGAAGATAAAACGATTGGATCTTCTTTTTCAATTGCTTCTTTTTCATGAGCAAGAATTTGAGCGGAATCTCTTTGCATACCTGTATAGAAAAGCATTAATGAATTTTCAAATTGTTTATAAAAAACATTGTTGAGATTAAGTGGTTCTACAGAGATCTTTCCTTTTTCAAATAATATGAAATTCAAACCACCAAATGTCGACGCATATTGATCTTGCATACCAATTGGTCTTTTTAAACAATTGATTTCTATTTCAGATGCTAACTGTGCAATCTCTTTTTTGGAAAAATCAAACTTTTTAAACATACTGATCAATTTAATCAGACTGGTAGTAACTGCACCGGAAAGTCCAAGGCCTGAACCAGGTGGTATATCTGATTTCAAAGATAAATGCACTTTTTCTTCAACATTAAAATGACTTAAAACGGCTTTAGGTATCATAAGGGCATCATGGTAAGAAAAGCTATCAATGCTTTCAAATTGTTGATGCAACTGATAATCTGATGATTCAATTTCAATCACGCCATTGTTGCTCTTCCTAAGCAGGGAATAAAAGTATTTATTAATTGTCACACTTAACACTGCACCACCGAATTTTTCATAATATGCAGGAAGGTCAGTCCCTCCCCCACCAAAACTAATCCTTACAGGTGCTTTTGCTATCAACATCATAAATCACATTGTCCTTTTTCGTATTCCTGATTTACTCGTTCGTAATTGGAAGGTGTTCCAATATCTACTAAATAGTCTTTAATTAAGTATCCATATATCGGTATATGTTTTTTTAATATTGCTGGAAAAACATCATGCCCGAAATCATAATTCAAACAGGATGGTATATACTCAAGTATTGCCTTGTTTAAAATATAGATACCTGCGTTGGCCAGATTTGAATAAATTTGGCCTTTGGCAGGTTTTTCAACAAATTTAATTATTTGGTTATCATCTGCCAAATTCACGATACCACATCGTTCAGGATCAGGAACCCGGTATAGGCCGACTGTCGCAATACCATTATGCATTTCATGATATGCCAGCATTTGGGTAATATCAGTCAAACTGAAAACATCGCCGTAGATAACAACAAATGTATCATCCAGAAAATTTTCTACGTTTTTTAGAGTACCAGCTGTTCCAAGCAGTTTTTCTTCTTTTGAATAAGAAAGATGGATATCTAATTGTGAACCATTGCCAAAATACTCTTCAATAACATGACCCTGGTGATGTAAATTTATCAGGATATTCTTTATTCCATGTGTTTTTAGCAAATTGATTGTATGTTCCAGTAATGGCTCGTTTCCTATTTTCAACATGGGTTTGGGGCATAAATCTGTTAGTGGTGCCAGTCTTGTTCCGAAACCTGCTGCTAAAATCAGAGCATTGGTCATCTTTTTATACTTGTAGGTAATTGGGTATCTGTCTGGATAAATGCTCTAATATCATTGACATTCATTTCACTGTATTGAGGGCAGCTGCTACAGGTTCCTTCAGGCTTCTTACCATTCACTGTTTCTCTGAAAAACTGATATTTGTCATTATTCCAAATGGCATCTATATCATCTGTTTTCAAATCTCCAATGATCTCATTGGACAACATGCAAAGCCTAACTTTGCCATCACTTTGAACAAACATTTCTTCCCACGGCCTGAAGCACAATTTATGCTTGAGCCCTTTTTTTTTATCATTTGAATTCAAATCCAAATCGAAAGAATCTGGAAGATTCAGTTTTATACCTTCCTGGACAGCTACTTTTTTTGCCTCGTCCAGGATGCTATTTGTCATTTCTTTATGATAAAACAGAACCTGGTCTTCCATACTCTCGCCATATGCAATCATATAGACCATTTTGGCTTCATCCATGCCCAATCGGGCAGACAATCTTACAAAATCTGGTAATTCTTTTATATTTTGCCGCATACCAACAAAAACACTTCTTAAGTAGGGGAAATTCATCCGACTTTTATTCTTGAGGTCAACAAATACTTTAATATTATTAATCACTTCCTCAAAATCAGCACCCCGGCGAATTTTCTTATAGGTATCCGGGGTGGCGCCATCAATTGAAAAATTTAAATAATCTAATTTTCCTTCAATTAGGGAAAGACTTATTTCATGCGTTAGAAGTGTACCATTTGTAAGAATAAAAATCCGTGGGTCCAGCTTTCGAATGAGATCAAAATAAATAATCAAATTTTTATTTAACAGGGGTTCTCCCCAGCCGAATAAAGAAACGTCAAACACTTTGTCCCATAACTTTTCTGTTTTTTTGAACACCTCCATTGGCAGATCGTTGCCAACAAAGTTCCGGTGGGACTGACCACACATCTGACATCGTAGATTACATCTATTCGTCGTTTCAAATACAACTCTTTGTGGAAATGACTTCAACACTTTAAGCTGTTGATTCCTTTCGGCATCATTGAGCAGTTTATTTTCTTCTGCTAACCTGCCTGGCATATCATCATCCTGTTAAATTCCTCTGTTTATAAAGGTTGATATAGACCTTATAACACTGAAAAAACCTTTCCGGCGCCACATTTCCTGTACGATTGAAAAGCTTTGAATGGGTTCTTTCAAGTATTTGAAAAGCTTTTTACGCGACACCTTTTTATAAAATATTTCATACCATCTATCTAATTCTCTGTTTGAAAAGTCAGGATAATTTAAAATTGCTTTCCCTGCGCCATCAAATGCCTCAAGATCAGAAGTCGTTAAATAGTTATTCTTTTTTGCCCAATCGTACATTGGTGTCCCCGGATATGGTATTGCTTTGGAAACTTGCGCAGTATCAATATTTATTTTTTCCATAAATGCCATGCTCTCCTGGACAGTTGATGCTGTTTCACCCGGCAGGCCGAGACAAAAAGTTGCATGTGTTCTGATACCCAACTCCCCGCACCATTCTACTACTTTTTCCACTTGTTTCAGTTTTAAGGGTTTATGAATGTTTTTAAGGATCTCAGGCACTGCTGATTCTACCCCGAATTTCATTCCTATACATCCTGCCCTGGCCATAATTTTAAGCATTTCATAATCAGAAAACATGGCATCACCCATACACGTCCACGGTATAATGATGTTTCGATTGATCAATTCGCTGCAAATATCATGAACATGTTTTTGATTCACTACAAAACTCTGATCATCGAAATAAAATTGTTTTGCACCATATTTTTGAATGCAATATTCCATTTCATCAACAACGCTTGATGGATTTCTCATCCGATATTTAGGTGAATTATATAAAACATGCCGTTCATTACAATAAATACACCCTGCGGGACATCCTCTGCTGGAAATAATACTTATACAGGGAGAATAAAGTGTAAAATCCGGATATATTGTTGCAGGGAAATCTTCTCGATCTGGGAATGGAAGCTCATTCAAGTCAGTTAACAATCCTCTGCTTTCATTTACAATAATACTATTATTGTCACTACTTCTATAAGCAATGCCTTTAATATTTGACAGTTTATCCAGACCTGAATCTATTAAACAATTTAATAGCTCTTTTGCTGTAATTTCATACTCTCCTACCAGGATGAAATCGATAAAAAGATTCTGAATAAGCAATTCCCTTGAAACAGCTGTTGCATAGTTCCCTGCTATAATTATGATACTGCCAAGATCCTCTTTTATCCTTTTTAAAAGCTCAAGATCTGCCCTCAAAGAGATGGTTGTTAATTCTGTTAATAAAACATCAGGCTTTATTTTCCAGATTTTATTAAAAAATTCTTCAGCTGTCATATCATGCACAACACCATCTATTCCTGTAACAACAGCCGGCAAATCTCTTTTCAGTAAAGATGTTGTATACGCCAACCAGAAAGGAAATGGATAATAATCAACCGATTTTGTTGAGCCAATAGTCATTGGCCAGCGAGAACCGGCTTTTGCAAAATGTTTTACTGTCCCATCTGATTTGATTTGCACACCAGGTAAATTTGCCACAATTATATTTTGAATCTTATCCAAATTTTATTCACAGTATTATTTTTGTTGTCTTTTGGTTAAAAAATTAATTAATCTGAGTACTTTGCTCATAAGAAGAGTTCATCTGATAAGCTGCTACTTCCATCTTCATAAGCCGCTCCCAGTTGAATGATGTTTCAACAAGACAACGCCCATTCATTCCCATTTTCTCAGCCATTTTCTGATTGGTTAACAAAACAGAATAGGCCTTTACCATTTTATCGATATCTTTTGCATCACAAATAAGTCCGTTATGTTGATCAACAACGATCTCAGATATTGCTTTAAGCATTGAAACAACAACAGGTTTAGCCATCCCCCAATATTCAAATAACTTGAATGAAAGGTAACACTCATGATTTAATGTGGACCTCATAGGCATTGCTCCGACATTCGCTGCTGCGATATACTCTGGTACATCTTTGTGTGGTACCCAACCTGTGTAAATAATATCAGAGTGTATTCCAAGATCTTTTCCCAATTGTATGATTGTTTTGAAGTATCTTCCACCACCGCCCAGAATCATTAATTTTGTTCCCTGAACCCTTTCTCTAATTTTTACAAATGCATAATAGAGCAAATCTACGCCATCGGGTTCTTTAATATCACCATGATATATAATTACTGGAGAATCTCCAAGTTTATACTTATTTCTTATCTTTTCTCCAGAAATAGTATAGTCAAACATATTTGAGTCAGTACCATCCGGGACAATAAATATTTTTTCCTGTTTTAAACCCCAACCTTCTAACTCTATTCTCATCCGCCTGCTGACAACAAATATTTTTCTTGCTGATTTTAGAACATATCTTTCAATCAATTTTAAAAAATTGACCATCATAGGAGAATCAGTTATTGCGATATCAGAATAAAAATCTGTAAAGTCGATATAAACCGGGACCTTCAATATTTTTCCAGCAATTGTTGCTGCAATACCTGCAAGAGGGTTCCAAGCATGAATAACCGAAATTTTGCTATATCTTAATCGAAAATAAATTATCGAAAGAACAGATCCAATCAGATGCCATAGCCGAATGATTGCCCTAAACCGTGAATACATGAATTTACAACAACCCCAGAATTGATTCAAAAAGAAATTGTTATGAATATAAGATTTGCGAGAAAGGGGTGTAAAACTTGGAGTCAACATAATCGCTGGATAATTTGCCTGATTAAGAGCCTCTGCAAGTTTAACAACTCTCAAATTTGCCCTGGAAAGCGGAGGCATGTTTACTTCAGCAACAACAACAATATACTCTTTTGCTGATTTATATTTTTGAAATAATAAATTATTAGTATTTTCCTGCTGAATCTGAATTCCTTTTAAAAATTGAAAAACAACATTATCCCAGGAAAAAGTTTTACTCCAGTCTATGGCTTCAGAGACTATATGTGAATACAGGTTGGCATCACCAAATAGTTCCAATGCTCGTTTGGCAAGATTTTCAGGCGTGTTTTCTTTGCAAAGCAAACCAGTTTGATTATCACGAGTAGAATCTCTAAGGCCATGAACATCATATGCAACAGCCGGCGTGCCCATTGCATTTGCTTCTGTAACAACAAGCCCCCAACCTTCACGCAAACCAGGAACAAGAATGATATGAGCCCGACTCATTAATTCATATTTTTTGTCTTCGGAAACAAATCCCCAAAATTTGATGCCTCGATCAGCAACCTTCTTCAAATTATCATGCAGCGGGCCATCGCCAACTATCCAAAGTTTTAAATTTGGAATTTCTTTTTTTAAAATATGATAGGCTTTGATCGCATCCTGAGGCTTTTTTGTTGATTTCAAACGTCCTGTAAAAATCAAGGTTGGATCTTTTTCTTTTTGAGGAATAACTTCTACAGGCCTAATTTTGATTCCAACAGGTAATATTGAAACATTGATAAATCCAAGTTGTTCTAAATCATTCTTTGATGATTCTGAAATGGTAAATGCAGGATAATTTTTATAGAAGCTTAGCCATCTGTCTTCAAAATAATAGTACCCCAAATAATTTACAGGAAATCTTGTTGCTTTAAACCAAAACTCACGGGCTAATTGAAAAATCAAGACAAAGATTTTTTCTCCATTTTTAGCAAAAAAAGGTGTAAAAAACGGTATTGTATTTATCACATCAACAATAATATCAAATTTATTATGACAATATTTTTTATAAAATCTGCGTGCCTCAAAATAGACAGTATATCGATTTCCGGAACGATATATATTGACACCATCGATCACCTCTTTTGCTGCCCCTCCTTTGAAAGCAGATGCAAAGAGGGTAACCTTATGCCCTTGACTTACAAGTCTTTTGGCAATCTCTTGAACATAAACTTCTGCGCCACCGGCCAACGGATTCGCTATGTCCATCCAGTTAAAAAATAAAAAATTCATAGTGTATCTATACTTTTTATATCAATTAAAAAGCCGAGCCATATCGTTTTCATTTGTTTTAATCCAATTAAAAATGTCACTTAAGGTTTTTTCAGCCGTAATTTTTGGATACCAGGAAAAATCTTGAATAGCAGTATTATTATCAGAAATATAAATTTTCACATCTCCAGATCTATTAACAGGATCTGCTGAAATTTTAATTTTATTTCCAGTAATATTTTCACAAAGCCTTGTTGTTTCGCACAACGACAGATTACTTTTAACGCCGCCACCAACATTATAAATTTTCCCATTTGCCAAGCTCATATTTTCTAATTGTACGCAAAGAAGCTCAAATAAATCATCAATATGCAGTAAATCACGAACCTGTTTTCCTGTTCCGCCGAAACCGATATAACTTAAATTTTTCTTAAAATAATGAGATAACATCCATAAACTAAAGACACCTTGATCGATCTTACCAAACTGCCACGGTCCTGTAATAACGCCACATCTATTTATTACAGCCCTGATTTTGTTCATGGCAATATATTCTTGAATTAAAAGCTCAGAACAAAGTTTAGTCGCCCCATATATTGATTTGGGGCCATTCAAGGAAAAGTTTGTATCAATACCGTTCACAGACCAACCTAAAATTTTGTTCATGGGATCATTTTTCCAGATAAATCTTGTATGATCTTCAACGACTTCAATACTATTCAATGCATCATAGGGATATACTCTGGATGTTGAAAGAAAAATAACATCAGAATTATCCCTTTGAGCTAATTCAAGACAATGAATTGTTCCAACAAGATTTGTATTGATTTGATATGTAATTCCAGCTTCATAACCTGCCAACACAGATGGCTCTGCAGAACATTCAATAAGAAGATCAACAGGGAATGTAAATTTTAAATCCTCAACATTACGGATATCCCCATGAAGAAATTCAATTTCAGATTGCTGTAGCCGATAAACATTCATTTCAGAGCCGCGACGTTTAAGATTATCTAACGCAATAACTATTGATTCCGGATACTTCTTTTTAAAAGCGACTGCAAGGTTGCTTCCGACAAAACCTGCACCCCCAGTGATGAGAATCGTTTTATATGTTTTTTGATTAGTCATGTGTGATAAATCCAATAAAAAAGTCTATATTGATTTAATTTTGACTGCTTTAACGATGATTGAAGCACCATTAGGATTAATGAAATTATATTCCTTATCTGCTTTTTTTAACAACCAGCTCGGTGCGGCTATCCCTAAAATTTTAGTTATTAAATAATAATACAATGATTTGAGCAAATGCAAACATCCTCCGCGAACTGATATATGTTCTACCTGAAACCCGGCCTTTATTAGAAAGTCAAATACTCTTTGCTTTTTATAATGCCGATGGCCTTGCAACCAATATGCCGGATCTAAATAAGTATGGATCCAAGTATCATGGGGCGTTGTCAAAATGAGTATACCCTTTTGTTTTAATATTCGGTTAATTTCTTTTAATGCAAACAATTCCGTATTGATCGGTAAATGCTCAAGTGTCTCTAAAAAAAAACATTTTTTAAAACTTTCCATTTTGATCGGCAGGTTTAGAACTGAAGCGACAATTTTGGGATTTACTTGAAAATCTATGTCAACACTTATTACTGCAAGAGGGTTGTCTTTACATCCTATGTCAATTGCATGAGCGATATCTCCGGCCATTTTTTGGGCAATTCTAAAGTGATCTGTATTTTTCAATAAATTTTTCCTTCACTCATTGTAAAAAGCAGGCACTCAATTCGATATAAGTTTTTTTTTAATGTTCTCAATTTTTTTCGATATAAACATCACGTAAAACAATTTAATAAAGTATTTTAAATCATTATAAGATTTAAGTTTAGGTAAAAGATGATTATAAAAGTTATTAGGAACCAGATAAAATTTTATTTTATTTTTAATGACACCGTTTTTAGCAGTTTGATACAATTGATTAATTTCTTTGGCACTCAAATATTTTGAATCATAATCACTTCGTTCTGGATGCGAACCGTGTATAACTTCTTTTAACAGCCCTTCTTTTACAAAAATATCATACAACTCAGCACCTCTGAATGGTTTTGCACAAAAAAATATTGGAAAATCAATCCCACTCATATATGCATATTTTATAGTAGCCTTTATGTCCTCAATCTTTTCATACGGGAAACCTATAATAAAATTCCCAGAAGTCCAAAAACCCAGTTTATTTGCTATTTTAATTTTATCTTTAACTGATTTTAAATTAATTGGTTTGCGAATAAATTTGATTGTTTTCTCATTACCACTTTCAATTGGAAAACATAGACGATAAAATCCAGCTTTTTTCATCGTAATTAATAATTTTCTATCAACTTTCCAAATACTTGTTCCTGCTGGTATGGAGAAACTAACATCTAACTTCATATCAATAACTTTATTACAGATTGACTCAACCCGTTTATTATCAACAACGAATTGATCATCTTGAATACAAAATTCTCTGATCCCATATTCATCATATAAATATTGGATCTCTTCTATCACCCGTTGTGGCGAAAACGGCCTGAATTTTCGTTCCCACATGTTCTTTGTACTGCAAAAGATACAATTAAATGGACACCCCCTTGAAGTCATGATGCTTGCAGCTGGAACTTTTCTTGTATAAGGCAGTATTTTTTTATTAATTTTTTTATAAAACTCCAGGTTGATCAGGCTTCTGTCCGGAATTGGAAGAATATTAATATCAGGAATTAGCGGGCGATCTTCATTCTCAAAAATGGTATCGCCTTGCCTGTAACTTAATCCCTGGATGGTTCTGTAATCAATGGTGTTAGGATTCATCCTAGCGTTTATGAACTCTAAAAAAGTGAGTTCTCCTTCCCGACGAATGATATAATTAATAAATGAATGTTTTTTTAAAATTTTTTTTGAATCCATTGATACATGAGCACCACCCAATACAATATCAATATTGTCAAACCGATTTGTTATCATATGGGTCAAATCTACAACATCCTGAAAATATGCAGTGAAGTTTGCTGTAATTCCAACTATATCAGGATCGAATTGTTCGATCCTGTCACAAATTTCACTTTCATTATTGACACCCACTATAAATTTATCATTTTTTATGGTCATCCGCCCTTGACCCAGTTCAAATAAATCCAGTATCTGAATTTCAATAGATTCGCCCAATTCCTTTTTTACAAATGTTGCTAAAGAAATGAGCCCCAAAGGCTCTTCCAAATATATATTTGGTGTATCAACTGGGGTTGTAAAAAATGATTGTATGAGAAGAATTCGCATAGGAATATCCGGTTTAATATCGGGTGTTTTTTTGTGTATCAAATATCTCTTGAAGTGTCGTCTTTAAATCATATTGGAATTCCCACTCGGGATAATGCTTTTTAAATTTATATATGCTGCTTATCCACCAAATATGATCCCCAGCACGGTTGGCCTCAATATACTCAAAATCTAATGTCTTTTTTGAGATTTCCTCGCAAAGTTTCACAGCTTCCATCATTGAACAATTACTGTTACGGGACCCGCCAATATTATAAACCTGGCCGCCTAATTGAGGATTTATAAAAAAATGATAAATTGCATTTACAAAATCAAACGAATGAATATTATCCCGTACTTGTTTTCCTTTATACCCAAAAATCTGATATTTTTTTCCTGAAATACAACATCTCATCAGATAGGATAAAAACCCATGTAGTTTTACACCTGAATGTGAAGGGCCAGTTAGACACCCGCCTCTAAAAACAACCGTATTTAGATCAAAGTACTTACCGTATTCCTGGACAAGTATATCTGCAGCGATCTTTGATGCACCGAACAAGCTGTGCTTGGATTGATCAATGGACATTGTTTCGTCTATTCCATTGTACCATTTATGCCCTTCTTCCAGCTCAAATCTTGATTCCAATTCAACCAAGGGAAGATCATTCGGCTTGTCTCCATACACCTTGTTTGTTGAAGTAAACACAAAGACTGCTCCGGGACAGTATTGTTTAAAATTTTCCAGCATCACCATAGTACCGTTGGCATTTATCGTAAAATCCATGAATGGGTCGTTCGCAGCCCAGTCATGTGACGGTTGTGCTGCAGCATGAATAACTAATTTAATATTTTCTTTGTATCTATTAAAAACTTTGCCAATACTATCATGGTCACGTATATCTATACTGTGATGCGTATATTTTGGATATTGACGTTTTAATTCTCTTT
Organism: Pseudomonadota bacterium; assembly: GCA_043826275.1. GTDB lineage: Bacteria > Desulfobacterota > Desulfobacteria > Desulfobacterales > Desulfobacteraceae > Desulfobacula. The sequence goes on along the minus strand of JBDRQO010000018.1, from coordinate 149,903 downwards.
GATTCCATTCGGTACAAGCATCTTCACCAAAAAATTCTTTCCTGAGATTATTATCGATACCAACAACTTCAAAATCTTTATCTGAAAAAAACCTTACGGCCTCTGAACCTATCAGTCCGGCTGAACCGGTAATGATCACAACTGACATGTTTCACCTCCTAATGGATTTTATTACTTATTCGGTCTAAGGCTCAGAAACCATTGTTTTTTTCTGTTTCAGCATCAATATCATAATTGTCAAAATGAAACACATTGAACTTGATACAGATAAAACAACAATAAGAACATGAGTTATACTATGATGAAAATAAGTAATCAGTACTATTTCAGTAATTAAACCTATCAAAAGGACATATAAAAAATTTCTTTTTTCAATCGCCAGTAGAAATGTTGCATAGACAAATACAAGGGTTAAAAAAAACATGGCGATTGAAAACAACCTTAACGGAGCAGCACCAACAATATAGTTGGGCCCAAAAAGCATAGAAAGCATAAACTCCGGAAAAGCTACCAATACTATTAAAACAGAACCAGCCAGTATGATTGTTGTTCCAATAGCCTTTTTCAATAAATGGAATGGATCTGTTTTTAAGGTATGAGTTTCAGAAACCAAAGGAAACATCGCCATAATGATCGCACTGGGTACATAATAAATAGTTCGTCCGAGAACTGATATAGATGCATAGATACCTGCCTCGTCGACCGAAAAAAAATGTTTCACCAAGAGAATATCAATATTGGTTAAGCCAGAAATACATAATGAGCATGCTATGATAGGCATTGAGGATATCCATACCTGTTTATAATCGAGTCCAATATCATTAGACTCTGAATAGTTCCAGGGTAGATCTTTCAGGAAATAAAAAGAGAGGGTAAAGGTAGCAATGCATCCTGCCAAAATAGCACCGATTGCTCCATTAAGTTGAAAGCCAATTGAGATTGCAATAAAGCCAAAAATAATTTTTGTAACCGCACCAATAACCCATAAATTACAAACAGGAAAAAACTTTTGCATTCCCTGAAGCGTTCCAAGGTTAACAGGAATGATAAAGGTAAGAAATAAAACAAAGAATAACAAGGCAACGGGATAATATGAATCAATCTTTAAAAAATCAGCAATCCATGGAATAATTATTAGTGCAGGCAATAAAATTACAGTGCAACAGAAAATTAACTTTTTTAATAATTTTTGTTGAAAAATTTTAATTTTTATCTGATTTGCGTTTGCCTTGAGTTCTGAAACATATTTTGCTGAGATTAACAAAACAGAGGTTGATGGTACTGATACAATAACCATAAGGGAAAGCAAAGAATTCATTGCACCGAAATCGGAAACACTTAAGCCCCTACTCATTATAAATTGAAAAAGATAATTGCATACATTTGCAACCATTCCACCAATAAACAGAGCAAAGGTTCCTTTCATCAATTTATCTTTCAAAAGGGGGGCCGACTGTGATAAAAAACTATTTTTTTTTATTTCCATAGTATTTGTAGTAATTATTCAGACAAAAAAAAGAATGCCGAGAGATCTCAAATTAAAATTAAAAATAGGTTCTTTCTCTGCATATACAAACGGAGGTGGACTGGCTGATTTTATTCAGATCCAGATGTAATATGTTCTTTGATGATGTATAATGGTCTTCCAACAACTTCAGTATGAATATGACCAATATAAAGCGCTATCATTCCAAGAGAAGATAAAGTAATGCCAACTAACAGGGTATTGAAAACTATAAAGTATCCTTGGGCTGTGAATACCTGAATATTGAAAAAATCGGTAACTGCCATATAAATCAACAACAATAAACTTGTCGCCATAACAAAGAGGCCGAAATAACCACTAATCTTTAACGGTAATAGAGAAAAGGATGTAATACTGTTTATTGCTAAACCAAAGAGCTTTTTAATTGAGTAGGTCGGACTGCTTCCATTTCGAGCAGGGGAATCAAATTCCACGTATGCCTTTTTAAAACCAACCCAGTCTGTCAATCCTCTAAACATTCTGGTTCGCTCAGAAAATTTACACAGAACTTTTAATACAGATTTATCAATAAGCCTATAATCTGTACCATTCACCGGCATATCTAAATCAGAGAGTTTTTTCATTAAATAATAGAACAATTTCGAACCTGTCTTTTTCACGAAAGAAGAGCCATCATTTGTTTTTCTTATTCCTGCAACAATATCTGAACCACCTTCCCATTTCGAAATAAAATCGGGAATATATTCAGGGGGGTGTTGAAGATCTGAATCAATGCAAATAACAGCATCTACATCTGTAGCCGACTCGATACCTGCTGTCAAAGCAAGTTCTTTACCGAAATTCCTAGAAAGGACTAACCCAGATACAGTGGGATCAATCTTTATTAGCTCTGATATTATGCTTGTAGAATTATCAATACTACCATCATCTACAAATAAAATTTTAAAAGAATAGTAGTCTAATTCAAAGGTCACATCTTTTAATTTTTTATAGAGTACTCTAAGATTTTCACCTTCATTGTACACTGGAATAATGATTTTAATATTTTTCATCATATCACCCATTCTTGATCCTACCATGAAATTGTAGACACAAAATCATTCTGCATTCTCGTATGTTTTTTTATTGTACTTATCCTCAAAAACCTGGGGACTTTCAAGCCCAAGATAAGAATGCCTCCTTTTGCGATTATAAAATACTTCAATATATTCAAAAATACAACTTTTAGCTTCTTGCCTGGTCTCATAGGTTTGACCATAAACTTCTTCAACCTTTAGTGTATGAAAAAATGATTCCGCTGCTGCATTGTCCAGGCAATTGCCTGGACGGCTCATACTTTGAGTCATGTTATACTTGCTTAGTCTTTGCCGAAAAGCATCACTGGCATATTGGACACCTCTGTCTGAATGAAAAATTAATGAAGATTCTGACAACCTATTTTCTTTTGCCATATCAAGGGCTTTTATAAAAATGGGCGTCGTCATTTGTTTATCCAGGGACCATCCAGCAACTTTTCTGGAAAACAAATCCAGTATTACACACAAATACAACCAACCAGACCTTGTTCGAATATAAGTCAGATCAGATACCCAGGTTTGATTGGGTTTTAAAGGATCAAAATTCCTTTTTACAAGATCAGGGGCCACTTTTAAATTATGATTTGAATTGGTTGTTACTTTAAATTTTCTCCTGGCTCTTGGGATCAGTTTCTCATTTTTCATTAATTTGCAGAACCTGTCTTTTGAACATGTAATTCCTTGCTCTTTCAACTCTTTGGCAATCCGAGGGCTTCCGTACCTTTGTTTATATTCAAAAAAAATGCTTTTTACTTTTTTGATCAGGTTAATATTTTCAAGATCTCTTTTAGTTAAAGGGCTTTTGACCCATTTATAATAACCACCCCTGTAAACATTAAAAGTTGAGACCATCCGCACAATTGAAAAATCTTTATTAAGATTTTTCATCAGGGCATATTTCTTTTTGGCTGGGAGTTGCAGATGGCCAAGGCTTTTTTTAATGTGTCACGTTCCTCTTTTGCTATTGCTAATTGTTTTTTAAAAACTTGATTTCTTTTATAGATTCATCCGATCCGTTAGGATCAGAAAAGATCTGCTGTTGATTTTTTATATATTTTTGTTTCCAGGTGGATAAAATTGTCTGATGTACTCCTAAATCTCTGGCTATTTCAGCATCTGATTTGTCACTCTCAAGACAGAGCTTTACCGCTCTTAATTTGAAATCGTTGTTGTACCGTTTGAGTATCCGTTTTGACATTTCCAAACTCCTTTATGTGTTTTGTTATTTATTACACATACGAGTGAAAATGTGTCTATTTTTCACGGTAAGATCAGTTACAAGAATTCACTTTTTTGAATGCATATTTCTGCCCGCCCGATTATTTAAATAAAACTGATGTGTACAAAAGCATAAATATTATAAATTTAGTGCTTTGCCTTTTTAATTACTATTTTCGAAAAATCGATTCCAGATCATATTTTGGTAAAAACCCGGTGGATAATATTTCCTGATTATCAAAGATAAAATCTTTTGAAAGTTTATCATACCATGAATGAATCCACTTTGCCTGCCTTGTTAAAACAAAACCTAATAAACGAGTTAGAATCCATATCCATCTCAATGGGATTCTAATAATTATTGAGTTTGGATAACAACCTGACTTTTGAAGGATAGTAATAATCTGATTAAACGAACAGCTCATTTTGTCACAAACATTAAAAATTGAATGCGTTTTCAGGAGTGGCATCTGATTTATCCGGAAAAGTAAGAAATCAGCTAAATTTTCTCCTGCAAGAACGGAAATTTTCTGTTCGCCCGAACCAAACCTTATAAAGGCCATTTTGATTGGAGCAAGCACTCTTTTTTCTATGCAGGAAAGCTTCTCCGAATTATAAACAGGCGCTAAGCGAAGCGTATCAACTTTTTGAACAATTCCGTCATCAAAGAGTTTTTTTAATCTGATTTCAGCATCCCTTTTGCTTTTTGCATAATCACTTGTCGGATCAAGAGTATCTATTTCTTTAATTCGCTTATTGGTTTGTTTCTCGCCATAAACTGAAATACTTGAAAGAAAAATAAAAAACACATTTGGATTAACCAGAGCTGCTTGCCTGCATATGTTTTCAGTTGCAATGACATTGGTTGTTTCGTAATGGTTTGAACTTTTCCAGTGAAAAAGACTCTGGCTGGAAAGTGCGGCACAATGGACAATCACATCTGGTGAATACTGATTAAAAATATCTTTTATAAAATTGAGGTCTGTAATATCCCCTTTAATATGTACCTGATTTTCACAATCTATTTTAGGCATTGGATTTCTATCAATGGTGATAATACTAAATTCTTTGGCCAATTTACGACAGAGTAATGTGCCAATAAAACCTGCTGCTCCTGTTATCAAAATGGATCTCATAAGTCTATTTTTTTAAAATATTCCCCGCAGTATTTGTATAGCTCCGCTCTTTTAGATACATGTAATATATTATAAATAATTGGGTACAAATTTAGGAACTGCTTATCATACTGTATGGTCAGTCTTTTTAAGGATTCCTTGTTATAACGAAATTAAATTTTTTAATCAACACCAAGTAAGCATTTTCTTTGTGCTGATTAATAAAAAACAAATATTCTCATTTGGCTGATCCTCTCATGCGAATCAATTTCGAGATAAAAAACAAGGTGATGGCGCAGCACAAATAGAAAAGAAAAATCGAAATATATCCTTTCCCACTAATTAGGATAATGGTCATACAAATTATAATTTGAATCACTCCATAAGTAACTGAGACTTTCCAATGTGACAATCCAATTTCATTTGTCAAAATTTGATATAAATGTTTTCTATGAGATTTGAACAATGATTCTTTTTGTCTCAATCTTAAGGCCATTGTTGAGACTTCATCAAAATAAAAAAGCAACAAAAAACCTGCCATGCATATAAAATCTAAAAAAGTATTGGAAATCATAACAATCAAAACGGAGAAAACAAACCCTAACAATATACTGCCGACATCACCCATAAAAACCTTTGCTTTGGGAAAATTAAAAACTAAGAATCCCAAACTAGTTGCGGCAACACTCATGCTTAAAAAAACAAACGCCTGATCTGCTCCGATACGATCTGCATAAAAAGCTGTGAATCCAAATGCAATGATTGCTGTTATTCCGATAATGCCATTGATACCATCCATGAAGTTGTACATATTGGCTGTGCCTGCAATAAAAAAAATCAAAAAAGGCAAAATAAAAAACCCGGATTCATATCGGGTAGAAACTAAGGAAATCGCCACAAAAAATGCACATAATAGATGAATAGATAATCTAAATCGAATAGACAATTCTTTTCTATCGCTAGCAAAACTAACCAGCGAAATAACCACAGCAGGAATCCATAAAAGCATGGGGAGTTTTATAAACAAACAAGCTCCAATGAAGGCGGATAGAATGCCGATGCCCCCTCCTCTCGGAGTATTGTCAATATGAGAGCTTCGGTCATTGACAGTATCAATAAATTTTAGCTTAAGCCCATATGTAGAAATTAACCAGGCCCCCAAACCGCCAAGGAAAAAGGAACCTGATAACAATAGAAACAACATCAATTTTAATTCCCTGAATTTTCTGCTTTAACTTGCTGCTAAATTTATTGGATTGGAATCTGTCTGATTAGCCATCTCAATGATTTAATGTGGCTTATATTCCGGAACAAGTTTTTTAAGCTGATCAATGATTTCTTCTCTGCTTTGATTTTCTGCAATATCTTTTAGACTCTCTATCTCTCCATTCATGATATCCATATTGCACGTTTTTCCGGTTAACACCATAATTTTACTATGATTGGTTGGAATAACGTTTTCATTGTCTGTCATTAATTCTTCAAACAATTTTTCCCCGGGCCTGAGCCCTGTGTATTCAATTTTGATATCAACATCCGGCTCAAACCCTGAAAATAAAATCAAATCTCTTGCCATATCATCAATTTTGACAGGCTCTCCCATTTCCAGAACAAATATTTCTCCTCCATTGCCCATGGCCCCGGCCTGTAATATTAGCTGGCAGGCTTCGGGAATGAGCATAAAATATCTGATAATATCCGGATGGGTTACAGTTACCGGCCCCCCTTCACTTATCTGTCGTTTGAACAGAGGAATAACACTGCCCACACTGCCTATTACATTTCCAAACCGGACAATGATAAAATTAGTTTTGGATTTTGTGCAATGGTTTCGATTCTGAACGATCATTTCAGCAATTCTTTTGCTGGTACCCATAATGTTTGCAGGGTTAACCGCCTTGTCTGTTGAAACAAAGACAAATTTTTCACAACAAAATTCATCAGTTACTTCAACAACATTCTTGGTTCCTATAATGTTATTATCAATTGCTTTCCAGGGATGTGCCTCAAGCATGGGAACATGTTTATAAGCTGCTGCATGGAATATGATCTCAGGTTGAAATGTCTTAAAAACTTTTCTTAACTCCTCCTTATCCCGGATATCACCCAGAACTGGAATGATATCAACGGTTTGAAATTCTTTTTTAAGTTGAAGATCAATTTCATATAAAGGACTTTCAGCGATCTCAAAAATAATCAATTTAGAAGGATGATACCTGCATATCTGCTGGCAAAGGCCTTGACCGATTGATCCGCCGCCGCCTGTCACCAGAACCGTTTTATTACCAAGATATTCTCCGATTTTATCCTTATCTAGGATTACAGGTTTTCTTCTTAGAAGATCTCTATACTCAACATTTCGAATGGAATTGACAGTAATCTTACCATTTATCAATTCTCCCATATTGGGAACTGTTTTATGTCTGATGCCAACATCTTTACATATGGTTACAATCTCTCGCATTCGTTGAGGACTTGCTGAGGGGATGGCAATAATAACTTCTGTTGCGCCTGTGGAGCCAATCATTTGATCTAACAGACAAATCTCACCTAACACAGGGATTCCGTGAATTTTTCTGCCGATTTTTTTTGGATCATCGTCCAAAAAACCACACACATTATATTTAACAGAGGTATTATTATAAATTTCCCGAATAAGCTTTTCACCGCAATTCCCCGCACCAATAATAAGGATCAATGTTCCTGGATTTTTTTTCTTTATGAAAACGCTAGATATCGCAGTTGCCAAAGAAGATAAGTTACGGTTCAACCCGACCTGTTCAAAATAAAGTCTTGCTGCCACTCTTAAACCAATAATCGAAATAAGGGTCAAACACCAGTCAATAATAAAAACAGAACGAGGAACACCATTAAACCCTGTTGTATAAAGAACAAACAATATCACGCAGACAGACGAGACAATCGAAGCTTTACCAACATTCATCAAATCAGTGAGGCTTGTATATCTCCACATGCCTCGATATAAATCAAAAACAAAAAAACAGGCAATTTTAATTAAAGAACAATAAACTATTAATGACAAAAGGTTATCGAGCGCCCATTTGGGAATATTAAAATCAAATCGAATCAGATGAGCAAAATAAAAGGCAAGCGCCACTAAAACAATATCTAAAGCGAGAATAAAAAATAAATTTCTTGTCAGTCTAACTTTCATTCAACACTATGAACCTTCCTTTATATCGATTATTTATTGTAGAGCTCAAATACACAAAATAGCAATTATTTACAATGCCTATTTAATTACAGGCATTCTCCATAATAATTCTTACTTGAGATATCACATAATTGATGGTTTCAATTTCCAAGGTCGGGTGTACCATGAACATCATAGACGTTTGCCCTAACTGCTTTGCATTCGGGAGACGGCGTAATTGCTGTTTCAAAGGCTGTTTCAAAGGCTGTTCTCCATCCCTACCCTTTTCATCTATAGTCACCAGTTTAAACGGATAGGTTTTAAAAACTTTTTCCTGATAAACCTCTGGACAAATCCCTGCTGCACAAGGAACTCCTTTGGCTGATAATTGTTCAAGTATTTTTTTTTGTGAGAATCCTTTTTTCAATTCTTCAGGCTCAATAAATACATAATATTTATAATAGGCATGATAAATGTTGGGTGGCGGCATTGTCACTCTCAAGCCAGGGATCATGCTAAATCCTTTACTAAACTGATCAGCCAGAACTCTTCTTTTTTCAACCCATTTATCTAATTTCCTCAGGATTACCCGTCCCAGGGCAGCTTGCATTTCAGTCATTCTAAAATTGGTTCCAAATGTTTCAACAAACCAGCGGAACCCAGGGGCATGGTCTTTTTTAAAGACCTGATCATAATCTTTACCATGATCCTTATAGCTCCATGCTTTTTCCCAGATTTTTCTTTCATTTGTTAAAAACATACCGCCTTCACCGCCCGTGGTCATTATTTTATCCTGGCAGAATGAAAAAATAGCGCAATTTCCAAAACTCCCTGCTTTTTTCCCATTATACGCTGCACCAGAGGATTGAGCACAATCTTCTATTAAAATAACGCCTTTTGCATCACAGAACTTAGCAATCTCTTCAAGCTCGCATGGCCAGCCGGCAAGATTAACCGCAATAACCGCTTTGGTTTTTGGGCTCATGGCCTTTTTAATGCCTGCTAAAGTCATATTCTGGCTTACCAGATCAACATCCACGAAAACGGGTATGGCGCCTCGCAATGCAATGCAGCTGACAGAAGCCATAAATGTCCGAGGGGTCACAATGACTTCATCCCCTGGTCCGATATCATAGCAAATAAGGGCAAGATCCAGAGCAAGACTGCCATTGGCTAAAGCAATCGCATAATCTGATCCAATATAGCTTGCAAATTCAGATTCAAATGCAGTGATTTCTTCACCGGTCCACTGATTGACTTTGCCTGATTTTAAAACATCTATGACAGCCTGAATTTCATCCTCTTCAAAAAAAGGCCACGGTGCAAATTCCATCTATTTCTCCATTTTTTTCATTACTTTGGATAGCACACCAAAAGCAATAACAGAAATATCATGAGACTTTTTCACAACTTCCCCCTATTTTAAGAGTCTATATCTCGCAAATCCTTCGCTCTTTGCGCCAGCAACTGCTTTTCCAATTCCAACAACCCTCTTTTCCGCTCTTTGATGCGCTTAGCAGGATTACCCACATACATACCCCATGGATTGAGATCCTTGTTTATAACAACCGTCACAGCACCTAAGCTGCAACCCTCACCAATGTCGGAGGGTCCGATAATCACAGAACTCGCTCCTACAATCACATGCCGCCCAAGCGTGACCTTGCCTCCTACGAACTTGGTAAATTCCTTCGGGATGGCCTGAGCAGTCATATAGTCCCCTGAATAGTCATCTGAGGCACTATAGATCACCGTGTTCGCTGCCATGCTGGAGAAATCGCACATTTCAATGCCAAACGTGCCGGTGAGATTGCAGTTGCGCGCAATGTAGCACCCGTTCCCGATCGTGATATAACCCTCACCCGTCGCCAGCATCACAAAGTCGTCAATGCGAACATCATCACCGATAACTATGTGCTCCGCTCCGTATACCCTGGCATCGGATGAAATGCGGACATTACGTCCAAGGGACTTGAATCCGAAATCTTTCAGATCGTGCTCTGTGTAGTAGCACTCTTTTTGTAACATGGTTTACCTCCAGTGTCAGTGCACACTGCATCTTCCAATTGCCCATTCGAGCCAAATATAGGATAGTGCGGTGTGGGGCGGACGTCAAGCGTGAGACTTTTTCATGACCATCTCTTTTTTCATCAAATTTTTTAAGGTGCCTGAATTAATCTTTAATAATCTGGTGAGTTGTACAAAGGCTTCACTCATCATCTTTGCTCCCCATAAATTCTTGTGCAGTAGCATGCCCTTTCTGGTGAATCCCATCACTTTTTAATACTTGAACAATCGTTTGAAAAAGAATTTTTACATCCAGCCAGAGAGTATGATTATCAACATACCATACATCCATTTTGAATTTTTCTTCCCAGGTGACAGCATTCCGCCCATTAATTTGAGCCCAGCCTGTTATCCCGGGTTTTACATCATGACGTCTGGCCTGCTCATGGCTATAGCGTTCAAGGTATTGCATTAACAATGGCCTTGGACCGACAAGGCTCATTTCACCCTTTAATACATTGAATAATTCGGGTAATTCATCAAGGCTTGACTTTCTCAGGAGTCTGCCGAACCGGGTCAATCGTTCTGAATCCGATAGTAATATTCCATTGTTGTTTTTTTTATCCATCATTGATCGAAATTTATAAATAATAAATGGGTGTCCCAGATAACCCGGCCGCTCCTGCTGAAATATTATTGGAGGTCCCAGTTTAATCCTGACAAGAATACTGATAAGCAAAAAGATCGGTGATAAAACGATAAGCAATATACACGACAACACAATATCAAAACAATTTTTCACTAAGACAGCCCCATAACCGTTAAAATATTTTGATTAACCTTTTGTACATCAAATTTTTTCTCTGCAAGAGCCCTGCTTTTTTTTCCCATTTTTTGTATCAAGCCTGGAGATTTAATAAAAAATTCCATAGCTGCCTTAAGGTTTATAATATCTTTTACAGGAACAAGAAATCCATTTTTTCCATGTTCAACAGTTTCACGACATCCTGGTGCATCGGTTGTAATAACAGGCCGTCCCATAGACATGGCCTCAAGCACCGTCCTGGGCATTCCCTCACGATATGACGGCAATACATATACTGAACTTGATTCAATGGCAGGTCTTACATCCTGCAATTTTCCAAGATATTCAATATATCCTTGACTGATCCACGCTGAAAGCTCTGCTTTAGAAATACATGCTGGATTATCATCAATCCAGCCTGCAATTTTGAATTTTATGTCTGGGGCCTCTTTTCTGATTAATCGGGCGGCCTCCACATACTCCCTGACACCTTTATCTGTCAACAATCTGGCGATTAACAGAAAAGATGTTTTTTGAGGGAATGGCATTTTTTTATAAAAATTGAGATCAACACCACTCCCATTAATTAAAACACTTTTCCCTTTTGTACTAATGATATTAAGCTGCTGAAACAAGCTCAAATCATCTTTATTCTGGAAAAAGACATGTCTATTGCCCTTCAATCCAATACGATAAAGAAATTGAACAATCTTACCTATTATTTGATTCTTTATTTTTTTTCCAATAAAGGCATATCCCAGACCGGTAATCATTGAATAAATATTTTTAACACCTGCTATTTTTGCAGCAATAGAAGCATAAATCACAGGCTTAACCGTATAGCACAGTACGATATCAGGCTTAATCTTTTTAAATAATTGATATAAACCAATCAAAGTAAAAAAATCCTGTAATGGATTCATGCCGGTTCGATTTATTTTAATGTCTTGATATCTGACACCCATTTCAGTTAACTGATTTTTAATTTTAGTTTCAGCATTGGGTACACAGGCAAAAACCATGTGTCCCTGGTCCACCATCTCTTTCATTAGAGGGCCCCGAAAGTCGATAACAGATTCTGCAAAACTGCCAATAATAGCAATCTTAGCCATATTTTTTTTCTTCTTCCAACCAGGCCTGAAACATTAATATATTCCAAATATGATATTGATAATTATTTTTACCTGAAAGATGTGCCGACCATGCATCAGAGACAAGTTTTGGATTAAAATATCCTTGTCTTCTCAATTTGTCAAAAGACAATAAGTCGCTTGCCCACTCGAACAATTCATGTCGCAACCAGGTGTCTAAAGGAATACCAAACCCTGATTTCGGTCGGTTAACAAGCTGTTCCGGAACATATTTATACAATAATTTTTTAAGAATGATTTTTCCTTCATGCTTGCTGATCTTTGTGTCAAGCGGAATCTGCCACGAGAATGCAACAACATCACGGTCCAGGAACGGCGCCCTTGCCTCTAAACTTGCACCCATGCTCGAACGATCCACTTTGGTTAAAATGTCATCAGGCAAATAGGTTAACATATCCATCAATTGCATGAGGTGCGTAAAATCTTCCATAGGAACCCAATCATCGAAACTATTCAAAACAGTTTTTGGTTCATGTGCATTGATCATAATGCTTTTTGGATCTTTCCACCAGGAGGTCAAATGATAATAAAATTGTTTCCTGTCTTTTATGGTCAATATTTCTGACAATTTAGCAAGTTTATCTCCAGGCATTGTTTGACGATATTTTTCAGGCAGAACTGATCCCAGTTTTGAAAAGATGCTATTCCATTTTCCCGGAGAAAGTGTTTTGACCAAACCGGCAGCTGTTTTTCTCAAAGAAACAGGGAATAGGTTCATCTTTTCAAATAAATGTCTCCCCCAAAAATGCCGGTTATACCCTGCAAACATTTCATCCCCACCATCTCCGGATAATGCGACAGTCACATGATTTCTTGTCATCTTTGATACCAGATATGTGGGAATCTGAGAAGAGTCCGCAAAGGGTTCGTCAAATAAGCGGGGCAGTTTTGGAATTACATCAAGGGCCTGTTCAGGCGTCACAAATAATTCAGTGTGGTCTGTTCCAAGGTGTGCTGCAACCTGCCGGGCTGACTCTGCTTCATTATATGCCTTGGATTCAAATCCGATCGTAAATGTTTTTACAGGTTTTGCACTGATTTTCTGCATCAATGCCACGACCAGGGAAGAATCAATTCCTCCTGATAAAAAAGCACCTAAAGGCACATCTGAAATCATTCGTCGTGAGACAGCTTTTGCTAAAATGCCCTCTAGGTGGTTTTCCAAATCTTCGTGGGAACCCATGAATTGATTTTCGATCCCATGAACTGCGATTTGATTTAAGTCCCAGTATTTTTTAACTTCTGGCAAACGATGATGCCGGATATCATCCAAGCCAATCCGGCAGAACGTTCCAGCGATTAGCTTATGAATCCCCTTATAAATAGAATATGGTGCAGGGATGTAGCTGTGGCGCAATAACAATGAAACAACATTTCTATCAATATCCGGTTTAAACTTTGGATGTGCTTTAAGCGCTTTCAATTCAGAAGCAAAGAAAAAAACATTATTATTGAATCCATAGAACAGGGGTTTTTTCCCCATTGGATCACGAGCCAGGATTAATGATCTTTCCTGATGATCCCAAAGAGCAAAAGCAAACATTCCATTCAGACAATCAAGTGTCTTTTCAACCCCCCAGGTTTCAATGGCTGCGAGCAAAACCTCTGTATCTGAATTTCCCCGCCATGTTATATCCTCAAACGCTTTGTTTGCACGTAAGTCCTGAAAATTATAGATTTCACCATTATACACAATCGTATATCTGCCTGAAATGGAATGCATGGGCTGGTGACCTTCAGAAGACAAATCAATTATAGAAAGCCTTCTGTGGGCTAATCCGATACCGGAAAGATTGTCATACCACAACCCTGCATCATCAGGCCCGCGATGAATCATTTGATCGGCCATGGACCGCAGAACGCTCTCTGAATCCGCCATTTGAGATGATTGAGTATAGTATCCAGCAATGCCACACATTGTTTAAAAAAACCTTTGGAATGAAATCAAGAATTCAACACTTTCTATAAATTTTATCTTTTTTTTCAATAATTGTTGCAATCAGTTTTGTAACCCCTCTTTTGATAAATTTGATATATGAAAATAACAAGGCGGCAATTATTAAAAACTTATCTGAAAAACTGTATGAATGTTCTGATAACAAACCTAAAAAATTATGAATATTGCCCTTTTGCATTAGCCATAAATTTGAACTTAACGATTCTTCTTTTGTCAGATAATTATGTTTGAAAGTAAAGGTTAGCGGATATTTTATTTTTATTGCAGGAAAATCGTGAACAATACGAAGCCAAAGATTGTAATCTTCAGCATATTTTAACTTCTCGTTAAACAGATAATGCTTGATACTGTTATGGATAATAACACTTGGTGTGGCAAAAGGTGTTTTAAACAGGATGGAAGGCCATTTAATTTTTTCGATCTCAATATTTTTACTAATCGCTTTGATTCTTTGTGATTCAAGTTTTTCTTCAGCCAGGATGCTGTGCACGGTTCCACAAATAGGGACATTGTATTTTTTCATCTGCTCTATTTGAAATTCTATTTTTGATGCATGCCAGGCATCATCTGAATCCAAAAATGCGATGTATTCGCCTTTTGCAATCTTCAATCCCTGATTCCTGGAATATGCCGGTCCTTCATTTTTATGATTATTTAAAAAAATGATGTTATTGATATCATATTCTTTAATAAGATTTTCAATGGAAATAACTATACCATCCGAACTTGCGTCATCTACTATGATGATTTCAGTTAAGCGTTTATTAAAAAAAGGGGCTAAAGTCGTTCTAATTCTATCAATATGCTTATGAGAATTATAAACCGGTAGGATTATACTTAAATGCATTGGTATCTATTTGATTTGTTTTTTAAAATATTGATCACAAAACCGCTATACAATCTAATTATCAACAAACGGTGCAAATCGAGCTTTCATCGCTCTAAGCAATCTGCTGTTAACTATTTTTCTAAAGATAGAATTCAACACAACATTCGTACTTAAATATCCCCTGAGCACTCTGGCCATTATATCCATGAATGGTAATCTTCCTTTATACACTTTATATGGAAAGATTAAGAACTGGTATTGAATCTGATTTTTTGAAAATTCAGGCATATTTAAAACACTTTTTTTCCTTTCCATAAAATTATTTTCAAATTTTTCAAGGTCTAAAAAGCCTTCATCAACCGCCATTTTATACAAATCAGTACCTGGATAAGGATAATAAATTGAAAGGAAAACATCTCGGGGCTTACAGGCTCGTGCGCATTCAATGGTTTTATAAAAATCAGATTGAGTTTCTCCTGGAATACCCAAAAGTGCGTAAAGATTGATATGAATTCCCATCTGTTTGGCCAACCTGCAAAATGCAATCATTTCTTCATTGCTGTATTTGGGTCTTCTAAGAACCGTATTTCTAAGACGTTCGGAACCCGACTCTAAGCCAAGGTTGACAAAATCAAAATTTGCTTCCTTTAAATTTTTTAGGAACTGCTCATCTTCAACCACTTTTTTGTTTAAAGATATATTTGCTCCGAACTTAATTTTTTCTTTACGATTATGATTAAATACTTTTAAGGCATCACAAAATTTTGCAGCATACTTAAGGTTAACCGAGAATGTTTCCACCTCAAAAAAAACACTTCTTATCAATGGATTTTCTTGGAGTATTTCTTCCATTTCTTTAATAATATTTTCAGGGGATCGATATCTGACGTAACGACCAGAAGAAATTCTGGCCAAGGCATGATTAGAACAATAACTGCACTTATTTGGGCACCCTCTGCCGATTAAAATGGTTGGCATCCTGTTCGTATCATAAATCCAGGGCTCCCACATCCTGCGGTCAATAAACGGCATAGAATCAAGATCTTGAACAAATGAATTCCGGGGATTTTTTTCAATCAAAGATCCATCTTTGCTTTTTATCCAAAGATTGTTGATTCCTGAAGGGTGTTTGCCTGTGGAAATCTGCCGGGCATATTCAACAACAGCCTCTTCACCTTCACCAATACAAATTGCATCAAAACAATCCTTTTGAATTGTTTCTTCCGGATTTAATGTGGCATGATGCCCCCCGATTATTATGGGGATTGAACCAAAAATTTCTTTTATTGTTTGTGCGATTTTACAAATATATGGGTATTGAGATGAAACAGCTGTAAGGCAGATCAAGGCCGGGTTCTTCTCATTAATAATATTTTTTAATTGTGATTTAATTTTAGTTTTAGGCGTTGCAACAAATATTTCAACATCATTTTCAGCTTGCTTCAGAGCCGTAGCTATATACGAAAGACCATAGGGAATTGTTGAAAAAGATGATAAGGGTTTGTCTACAGACACAAAATCATCTAATGAATAAATACATATAATTTTCATGAGAGCTGCCTTTTTTCAAAAACAACATACATTACATCATTTGTTTTTATAGGAAAGAATATATTATTCAACCAGTCCGGAATTTTCACGTTTCTCCTGTCTCTGATAACAAAATCAATAATATAGTTTAAAAGATAACCAATAGATTTAATACGTGAAAGTTTACAAAAATCAACTGCTATGAGCCCGTATTGCTGTGCTGTAGTGGTAATGGTCTTCCTTGAAAAATATGAAAGATGATACTTATTATAAAAATGCCAGTTCCGTCCACAAATATGGGCAAACATGCTCTCTACATCGGGTGTCGTGACAAACAAGAATCCTCCAGGTTTCAGTGCTTTTGCCAAATGGTCGAAAAATATGTCTGGCCTGCTGACATGCTCAAGAACATCACATGCGAAAACCACATCAGCTCCTCCAAATGGTAATTTCAAAGAAAAAGCTTCAATAGTTTCCTGAAAAAAATAATCCTCCTGGTATAAAAAATTTTCAAATAAAGGTGCTGCCGGCTCTATCCCAAATGATTCGATGTTGCGTTTTCTTAAAAACCGTACTAATTTTCCACTGCCGGCACCCACATCTAAAACTTTTTTCTCCTCTAAAGGGGTAAACTGTAGAACCCACTGCCATAAAAGATCAAAGTTTTTTTCATCTTCGGTCGACTCGTCAAGATAAGCTAAATATGCAGGCTCATAATCGTCAAGTGTGTTCTCAAAATTTGGATTGTTTTCTGGGCAAGAAAAGACAAAATCACATCCAGTGCACTTGTAATACTTTATGAAATCCTTATAAAACAGAATCTGTTGAGTCTCTTCTTTACACAAGCAACAAGTCGCCAATATAATTCATCTCCTAAGCTTGAGTATTTGTTCTAAAAAACATATTCTAATCTTGGCATCAGTTTAAGAACTATTTTCATCAAAAAAGTATCTTTCCCTAATAAAAGAAGCCAGTGACGAGAATTTGCTGGGAGCGAATCAATATAGTTTTGAATATTATCTTTTTCAATTTTTAATACTTTATCCGCTTTTGAATCATAAACATGGATATAGTCTGAAACTTGGAAAATACTACCAAATTTTTTATCTATTAGTTTGTCATTTTCATAATAAAATCTTTTATTGATATTTGAAACCTTATAATTTCTATTTGTTGCAAGCCTTAAAACCCTGGAAGCAATTCCGCCTTCAAAAAATTCAATGTGTGTTAATCTACCCAATCTGCTGTATTGATTATAACTTACAAAAAGCATAGTACCGCTTTCAATTTTTTTTAAATCTTCATTCTCCGAGATATTGTCAAAAATCTTTAACTGATCATCATTCCAATTTTTCCAATGATCTGAAATTCCCAATACTACCATTAAAAAAAAAGCAAAAAAAATACTAGCAGTTATTTTATTGTTCATAACTATAGCGACCAAAACAAATGATAGGAGAAATGACCCGTAAATAGTGACCCTATTACACAAATTAAAAGCTATCTGGGGATAAAACCCTGTCAAGGACAACATTCCAAATGACAGAAATGTCATTACGATCAAACTTAAAAATACTTTTTTGCTAATTCGTTTATTTCCTGTTTCATAGAGCTGAATAAAGATAATGACTGCTATTGCCCAGACAGTAAACGATAAAAAACTTAATTGTTTTATTGAATAGTAAACTTTTACCCACAAGGATGGACCAAATGAAACATCAAAAAAAGTCCCTATCTGCACTAAATAATATTTTAAAAATGAAAATAATTCGATGTTTTTACCAATTTTATCATTTGTTACAGGGTTGAATCTAGTTAAATAGATCACATAAGCAATATATCCTATATTTGGCAGAATCATTATCAACATCTTTTTATATTCTTTTTTCAAAAGGAATATCAATGATAGAGCCAAAGCAATTGGAGGGGACCCATATGAAGAGAATGAACCAAGGAAAGAAAAAAAAATTGCTGTAAAATATTTTTTTTGAAATGCCAAATAATAAGCAAAAAATAAAAAAGCAAATGACATTGTTAAATATTGCCCCATGAGCCAAAAAGTTGTTGAATCATGAAGGGGGAAAAATATAAAAACGAACGATACAAGGCATGCATTATATTTATTTAAATAAATTGATCCGAATTTATATATAAAATAAAATGCAATAATAATATAAAGTGATTTAAAAAAACTTACCCAAACTATTGAATGAACGCTGAATAGATTATAAGCAAGTATATGGGTATAATAAAACACCGGAATTTTGATAAAATTGTCAAATGGCATTAGTGACTTAATCTGTTCACTCTCTAACATATAAAAGTCGTCAGAATGCAAGCCTGTATCAAATAACAAGTAAAAAATAAGTATGATAAAAATTGAAACGAAAAAATTTATTCTACGCATTTAAGGAATTCCAACTCAACAGAACACAAAAGATAGCTACTATCAATGAGAATAAATAAACTTTGTTTTGCATTTTATCTTCTTATAAATACTTGTGTTTGGGTAAAACCTTTACCCAAACTATTTGAGAAAAAAGAAATAGTTCCAACTCCAAACTTTAGCAAAAAATCAAATCTACTTTCCGGTAGGTCTATGGATTTAAGGCCTCTATCCTTGAAATAACCATTTTCAAAAATAAAACCATTATTTTCACAAAGTTTTTTAAGACTTACTTCTGAGAAGTGAATATTATGATGCGGGTCATATAACCGTTCAACCGCAAACCGTATATTTAATCTCTTTAAAAGCTTTGCAATTGAAAACATCAGTGAATTTTCATTAACCGTGTTAATTATTAACATGCCATCTTTCTTTAAAATTCTTTTTATCTGACTAATATATTTTTCGGGCTGAGCGATGTGCTCAATATTCATAATCGTAGTTACCACATCATATCTGGTTTCAAGCTCTATTTCTAAAAAATCGCCCTGGATAAAGGTAATACCCTCATGATGATTTTTTATTAGATCGATACCACTTAAATGGCAGAACCCATTTTTATAAAGATGTTTTAATAAATTTCCTGTTCCGCATCCGACATCCAAAATATGCGCTTTTTGATCATTCCTTTTAATTATCTGATTTTCAATATAATCAAAAAGTCCCATATCCGGATTTTCAAAATATTTCTTATGTTTTTGAGAAAAATATTCATTGCCATATATACTATCAGGCAGGATCCTTATATCAAAAGAATATGAATGTTTGCAGTCATCACATCTAAATATCTTTGCAAATTTCAATTGAAAAATTTCATATCCCTTGCCATGACAAACCGGACAGTTAGTTTTTTTTGTCATCATTATCCTTTTGATAAATTGTATCCACTATATATAATGGCCTGCCTTTTGTTTGTTCAAAAATATTTCCAATATATTCACCGATTACTCCCAAAAATATCAACTGGACTCCACCGATCAACGAGATAACAAGTGCCAAAGAAACCCAACCGTTTGGAATTTCATTAATCAATAAAAAAACAGCCAAAATATAAAGGATATAAAGAAAATTCAACCCGGAAAGAATCAAGCCGGAAAAAATAGCCATTCTAAGCGGTCTGTTTGAAAAAGAAATAATTCCATTTGCGGCAAAATTAAATAATTTAAGAACATTATATTTTGTAGTTCCCTTAAATCTCTCAGAAGCTTTAAACTTTACATATGTTTGGTTGTAACCGACCCAATGGAACAAGCCTCTTAAAAACTGATTCTGCTCTCTGATATTGGTTTTAAATTCTGTCAGTACTTTTTTTGATATCAACCTGAAATCTGCTGAACTTTTCGATATTTCAACATCTGACATAAAATTGATAATTTGATAGAACATTTTTGAGGTTCTACGTTTTAGGAATGAAGCATCATCTGAATCTAATCTTGTGGTATGCACAATGTCATAACCCTCTTCAAATTTCTCCAACAATTGTCTTATCAACGATGGTGGATGTTGTAAATCTGAATCCATCATTATAACAGCATCCCCGTCGCACTGGTCCATTCCTGCGACCAGAGACATCTGATGACCGAATCTTTTAGAAAGAGTTACAAGTTTTATATTATTGTTTTTTTCAATAAATTTCTTAGCGATTTCCAGTGTTTTATCACTGCTTTTATCTATAATATAGATTATTTCAAACTGATATTTATCTTTTAATTTATCGAGTTCTGAAATCAGGGCTCTGTTAAAATGGTCGATAACAGCCTCTTCATTATAAACAGGCAAAATTATATTTACTTTCTTCATTAAAATCGATTCCCTCTTTCTAATTCCAAAAATATCTTGCGGATGCCCTGTTCAAAATCATATCTTGGATGCCAATCCAACTCATTTTTTGCTTTTGTTATATCTGCTACAACACTATTGATTTCATTCCTTCTTTGAATATTTTCACTTATGACCTTCTTATCCGTATTCGCTACTTTTTGAATAACATCTATTATTTGCTGCACGCTGAGTTCATGCCCAGAACCTAAATTAAAGACTGAAAAATTCTTTTTTATATTTATTGTTTTTTTTAATGCCCAAATTAAATCATCCATAAAAATATAATCTCTTTTAGGCTCCAAATCTTTCACCTTTATTACATCGCTGTTTTTAACCTGATTAATGATATGCGGTATTAAAAAATTAGAATCTTGATTATGCCCAAAAATATTAAAAGGTCTTATTATTGTTATCTTAACATCAAAGTATTCTGAATAAAATTTACATAATTCTTCGGTAAGGTATTTTGAATGTGAATATGGATTATTAGGCTTTATTCGATGTGTTTCTGAAATTGGAAGTTTTTCAGGAGTACCATATAAATATGAACTCACATAAGTAAGGGAAATCTTTTTTTCTCTGCACAATTCCAATACCTGTTGGGTACCCATGATTGAAGTCCGATAAAATTCTATTGGTTCGACCCAACTTTTTGGAACAAATGTTTTTGCAGCAAGATGAAAAATATGATCAATATCTGTACTGCCATAGAAATCGGCTAGGTTAGTCTGACTAATATCTCCATCCGATGAATTAAAGGTCAAAACATTGTATATTGAATTTTCTATTTCTGTTTTTAAAGCAGAACCGATAAAACCACTTGCACCGGTAATTAGTATATTTTTCATTATATAAATTGATCTTTCATCTTATCGAATTCCTCTATAGCCTGCAAATAATCATCCGGTCTGCCAATATCCAACCAATACCCATTAAAAGGATAAATTTTAGCATTATTTTGATCACCTATCAAATCAACCATTAAATTATCAAACCCGTAAAAACTATTTTCCGGTATATACTCCAAAACCTTCCGGCTGACCATATAAATTCCCATACTGACATCAAAGACAGATACCGGTTTTTCCTGGAATCCCATTAAAACACCATTGCCAACTTCCAATACGCCGAACTCTGATTTCACCTCTCGCTGATAACTTGAAATCGTAAAAATATTTTGATTTCGGATATGAGTTTCAAAGAGATCATTGAAGTCCAAATTTGTCAAGATATCACCATTCATCACTAAGAAATCTTCAGGCAAATCATTTATCAGCCGCAAAGGCCCCATTGTACTTAAAGGTTTCAACTCTAACGAATAGTCAATATTCAGCCCCCATTTTGATCCATCTCCAAAAAATGCTTTTATTATATCGGCCTGATGATTCACAGCCATTGTTACATGGTCAAACCCATATTTGCTCAACTGCCTGATAATAATCTCCAAAATCGGCCAATCACCTATAGGCATGAGCGGCTTGGGCAGACTTACAGTATAAGGTTTTAGCCTTGTACCTTTTCCACCTGCTAAGATAATTGCTCTTTTAGACATTATAAATATCTGCCTTATATTTTTTCAAATTTCCCTCTCTCATAAACCATTGAATTGTTTTTTCCAATCCTTTCTCAATGGGGTATAGTGGTTCATAACCAGTAAGCGTTTTGATTTTGCTGTTATCACACCAAAGCCTGAACACTTCTGAAGTTTTCGGTCTGATTCTCTGCTCTTCAATTATAAAGTTTACATCACTCTTCATTATTTTCTTAATAATATTCAAAGTTGCCCCTACGGATATTTCCTGATTTGAACCGATATTAACCACTTCACCAATGGTCTTCTCTGCTTGGGCCAGTTTTATAAACCCCATGCACGTATCCTCAACATAATTAAAATCTCTTGTTGGGCTCACATCCCCCAATTTAATTTCTTTAATCCCATTGGCTATTTGGGTGATAATTGTGGGAATCACCGCACGGGCACTCTGTCGGGGCCCATAAGTATTAAACGGCCGTGCAATTGTCAGTGGCAGATCAAATGAATTGAAAAAGCTCATGGCCATTGCATCTGCACCGATCTTGCTTGCGCTATAGGGTGACTGCGGCTGCAAAGGATGTTTTTCATCAATCGGTACATATAATGCGGTACCATATACCTCTGATGTAGATGTATGAATAACCCTTTGAACCCGATTTTCAAGTGCTGCCTGAACGATATTCAAGGTACCAAGAACATTGGTATCGACATAGGAGGCTGGGGCATTATATGAATATGGAATTGCAATCAGTGCGGCCAGATGAAAGATGATATCAATATCCTTTGTAATGGTCTTACAATAATGAGGGTCTCTTATATCTCCACTAAACACTTCAATATCATCCAAGCAATCGATATCTTCAAGCCATCCCCAATAATTAAATGAATTGTATTGAGATAATGCTCTTATATCGGCACCATTCTTTTTCAGCAGTTCCACCAAATGAGATCCGATAAATCCATCAGCACCAGTAACCAAGACTTTTTTATTTTTTAACCTCATTTTTTTAGAAATCCTTTGATTTTGGTTTTGCAATAATCCAAATATCTATTGCGGTCTTAATATAAAACACACAGAGCTTCCGAACAAATCAGAAAACCAAATCAGTTTCTGAGTATCCTGTTAAAACAATTTCTTTCATAACCAATCCTTTGAATCCTTAAATACATATTTAACAAATCATATAAGCCATTAACATTGGTCTATCCCATAGCAAAATATCTTACAATAGGTAGTTCTCTTATTTTTCTTTCATACAAACGAAACAGTATTTTATTAGGGGAACTATCCTCATTGATCAATCCAATTCGATCTAATACATTTTCTTTAGAATCGATATTTAGAGCGCCGGAAGATGTGAAAATTTTACGAACGCCTTGTAATTTCAATAATTCTATTTGATGTTCAGAAAAACAAGAACCTGGCTGACCGAAAGGGAATGAAAACATATTTATATGATTACAATATTTTTCCAGTTCTTGTTCATTATGTAAATATTCTGTTATAAATTCATCATCAGACATTAAAGCTGAAACATAATGATTATACAAATGATTCCCCAAATAAACTAATTGATTTTTTTCTTGTTCTCTTAATATTGTCTCTGTTACAAAAGAACCAACATATTGTTCAATAATAGAATCCATTTCAAGATTTTTGCTTTTTAAATAATTGAAAACTATTTTCTGTGAACATTTTAACAAATCGGGTACATTCTCTTTCATTTTCTGATTATTTTGCTCAAGATATACACAAAAATCTTTATCATTATCGCATAAAAAAGTTATCAGGCCTGCCCAAAACATTTCTCCTTTCACAGGGCCATAATTTAGAAACAACAGAACGGGCACATTATGGTAAGAAAGGATTGGCAATGCATTTTTAAATACATTCAAAAAACCATCGTCAAAAGTTATTAACATCGGTTTTTGAGGTAATTCATTTCCATTTAATAAATCTTCTGGACTTATAATATTAAACTGTTTTTTAAAAAATGCTATTTGCTTGTCAAAAATGTCTGGTTCAACATTTAGGCTATATTTTTTGCTAAACTCTGAAGGTGTATCAGAAACATCATGATAGACAACAACACTTAATTTTTCCTGAAAAAAGTGAGGATTACATAAAGAAAGAAATTGGGTGAGCGGCTTTTTCACAAAAGGCAATATTGCTTTTAAAAATGATCGTAGGTTCTGTTTCATCGTCATATTAAAAACTTTTAAATGCTATCACTGAAAGCCATAGTAAGGTCCAAACAATCTAACCGCTTTATTTGTTCTCCCAAATCACTTTTAAAAAAGATTATTGGAGTTTTAGAGTACTTCATGAATCCCAATTTATAAAAAGCAGAAAATAAATTTTTATTGACCACCCAAGTTCTAAAGGAGCTTATGTCATCTCGTAAGGCCTTGTTTACAACATGCGACAGCAGGTACGTTAATATGTTTTGTCTCGTTTTATCAATCAACCAGTCAGCGATATAACACATTTTTGATCCATCCGAACTTGTTATATTTCTTGTAACAAGAATCCCAAATATTTCATGTTTTTTTTTTAAAACAAAGATACTATAGCGTGCGTGAACCGTATCAATAAACCGATAGCAAAAATATTCTCTATCTTTAACAAGTGAAAATTGGTACTGATGCTTTATTCTATTCCAAAACGAATCAAAGCTTTCATCAAGATTGCCAATCGTTTCTATCGAATACCCGGCACTTAATTGTCTAAATTTCCAATATTTTGAATACATATTTTCAATAATTTTGTTCAATTTATAAAGCCAATTAATTATAAACTTGCCATATTTGTTTAATTGCCCAAAGTATCTGCTCAATATGATATTCATGAAAAGCACTGTTGGTTTCATTAAATGAACAATCTTATCTGAATGGCAATAATAGTCTAATTTTTTAATATATCCCGCTAATGATTGCTCGTTTGGTGTTCCATAAATTATATTAATATTATCTTCCTGCGCTTTTTGTGTATTCTCATACAACAACCGACCCATTACACTAACATCGATATATTCTTTGCTACGAGGAAGAGATGCGTTTTTTTCATAATAAACATCTGCTTTTTTACCATTTTTAGAGAACTCAGAATTTGTAAATGTATCCCCAGTTTCCGCACCAATCATTGTTATTTGATTAAGCCAAATTCTTTTTAATGTCATACTGGCAGTTCCGATAATTTCATCGCCATATATTGCACATGATAAAAGGCCTTTGCCAACAGGATTATTTATCAATTTCCATCGAAAATAGACAGTTGACCACATGTTACCTGAATCTGGATGTTTAAATTGCCGAAAGAACAATTCAACCAAGGGCAGTATTTTATCCCCATAGTCTTTCAGATTAACTACTTTCCACACATCCATTTTTTTTCCAATTTGATTATTGTCTTTTCTTAAATATCTTCATTTCTCATTAACGCTTATAAATTTGCAAAAATTGTACATGGTGAACCATCAGCATCCTCTATAAATAAAGGAGCAATTAAAATATTTTTAATACCATTTGGAGGGATGGTACTTAAATTCATATCTTCAATCACTAAAATAGGTTTCTCGCACACCAGGAATTTTTTATGAGCCTTTTTGCCAATCTCACGTTGGGCATAACTGGTTAATGAAATCAAATCAAAACCGAAAAAGTCGGCCGCAGGAAAATTTGTTCGTAAAAAATTGTAACACTCAGGATCGATTCCCGGTGGGTTCTCCCAATACGCTTTAGTTCCTCTTCGTTTGCCATAGCCAGTTTTCAATATTATTGCTTTTGATCTATAATTGCGCTGGCTCCCGATTAAATCAAATAACAGTTCTGGTGTAATAAGTGTTCCTGGTTCTGGTAGTACTTTCAATTCTATAAGTTCAACAGACTTCACTGACCAGAAGTCAACAGGGTACTCCGTCAATTTCTTTCCATTTTGATCAAAATGGAAAGGACAATCAATATGAGTCCCTGTATGATTTGAAAAACTAACATCTATCATATTACAACTATCGCCATTGATTATTTTTTTTAATGACTTGATTATGGGCAGATTTTCGTTACCATACATAGGTGTACTATTAGATATAGGATAAGATAATAAAAATGGTTTGTTGGAATTATGTGACCTTTTAAATATTTTGGTTTTCTCCGACATTTATTAAATTTCAAGGTATTGCATTATATTTGAATTACTTACAATGACATCATACTGATATATATTTTCCGTTTGTAACATCTTATATTTACCACCGCCTGCCACGGTTATTGCTATTCCAGCTGCTACGTCCCATAGCATTATCCCTTTTTCCATGTATGCATCAAATCTTCCCGATGCGACATAAGCTGTAGATAAGGAAGCAGAACCAATTAATCTTATTTTTTTAAAATTTTGAACCTTTTTTACAAATTGAGATAGTGCCTTGGAGGAATAATCAGTTTTAGATGGAAATCCTGTAGCCAAGATAGAATCTTCAACTTTATCTTTGGGGCTGACATTTACTGGTTTGTTGTCAAGCCATGCGCCTTGGCCAACAATACCTGAAAAAATTTCGCCTCTGTTAAAGTCATTAATAACCCCCAGTACAGGTCTATTGTCTTTCCACAATGCAATTGATATACAAGATATTGGAATATTCCTGGAATAATTCAGACTGCCATCAATAGGGTCAAGTATCCAATATTCACCATCCTTCTGTCCAACAATATTACCTGCTTCTTCTGAAATGATATTAAATTCAGTCTGTTCATGTAAAAATTGAATAATTGCCTTTTCAGATATAAGGTCCCCGTCTAATTTAATGTCATGCCCTGCTTCTGAATTTACTATTTTGGATTGAGCTCTATTATTCTTTAGAACCGATTTCCCAATTTCAGTTGCTTGGACAGCTATTTCCAATAAACTATTGGCATCTTTTTTCATTTTATTTTTCCCAGATCTCATTTCTCGTTTTCTCTGGATCAGACCAGACCAAGGAGAAACCTGCTTGTTTCAACAGATGAACACAATATTCTGTTTTCTCATCTTCATGGGGCATTTCAATCACAATACTTCTCAAAGCTTGATTAGAAAGAGTGGCCTTTGCCCCACGAAGGACCTTGTCTTCATGCCCATCCGTATCTATCTTGATTGTATTTGGTATGATATCTAATTGTTCACATACATAGTCTAAGGTTACCGTGGCGATACCTTCTGCCCAGACAACCTCATATCCTTCTTCTGTTATTTCAATATCTGATTGGCTTTCTGTATGAACTGCAGCCCCTGGTGTAAAATCTTGAATGTGTAATTTGCTAAGTCCAATAGAATCACTTATTGCCACACTAAAAGGAGTGACTTTTTTTAACAAATTATTATAAAAAATATTTTCTTTAAGTATACCGATATTAGAATGTTCCGGTTCAAAACTATAGACAGAAATATTATCATATTTTTTCCCTGCAAATAATGAAAACACACCAATATTTGCACCGACATCAAAAAACACATCACCGTCTTTTACATATGTATTAATATAATTTCTAACTTCTACTTCTTTTTTTTTATAATATAGCCATCTTGTATAGGTTATCCAATTTGATCTTGATAGAGATATTTCAAAACCATCAACTAAGACTTTTTTTCTTGGAACCAATATTTTTACAAATGTCCAGGGAACAAACATAAAAATACATCTCCAGTTTCCGTCAGTTTGAACTAGAATTTTCCCTATCCTTGTATTTTTAGCAAACCATCTGGCAATTTTAAATTTTCTTAAAAACTCTTTCATTAATACCCACTCCAAAGTAATCTTTATCTGTCAAGTTGTTAAACGTTTAACATAGAATGTCATTCTTAATCGTTTCGTGCTCAATCTTACTAAAAACAGTACGGGAAAATGTATATTGTTTTTGCCGTAATTTATTTATAGAATCACTATCTAAGTCTCGAATTGTATCAATCCTATCTGCAAATTGTTTTGCACTTTCACAGGGTAACATAGAAGCCAATTGATCAAGGCAAGGATTCATTTTAAAAAAATTATCCAACGCGACATGAAACACCAATTGTCCTCTGTTTACTGCAATGAGTCCAGCACTTGTTCCACAGAAGATTGACACATCACAACTATCAATATCTTCAAGTAAACTTCCATTGCTCTCTTGGACGCAGTTGAATTCCATAATCAAATTATCCAATTGGTTAGAAAATTTATTCAATCCCCCTGCCTTATAATTCCTTACAAAATATGAAGTACCCACAGTTAAACGAACCTCAGATTTCAGCCATGAATGAAATGTTGAAACTTCATTCGGATGACTTATCAGAACTAATATTTTCAAATGATGGGGCAGGCTTTCCCCGGTTTTATATTCATCTTGCAGCGTTTTTTCACTTCCCCAAACACTGATCAAACTTTTCTTTTTTTGTGCCCATTGCTCCAAATACCGTATATATTCTGACCCACACACCGCATATTTACTTGGTTTTAAAGATATCGGAGGATGGACATCCATAAATGATAATGCCAAGCGGTGGGCCGGGTGTTGTAAATATCCTATCGTCTGTATTTTCTGTGCTGTTGTGGCTAACAAAATCGCTTTTTCAATACCTTTCTCTTCATATGGATAAACAATCTTTTTACAATGTCCTTCGGCTAAAAAAGCCTTCATTGCTTCAAAACTGCATATTTCTTGGAAACATGACATTTGTTCCAAACATATTAAAAAATAAGATTGCCATAATATTGTTGATTTCCGTCTGCCGACAAAACAATGCATGTTTAAAAAAGAAAAAAAAAAACTGATTAAGATCAACTTAATATTTCTTATAATAGATTTTATAAACATTTTAAGAGAAAGGTAATCTAGCAAATAAAAACATGGAGAGCTTAAATCTATCTTGGTCTTCTTTTTCTCCATACCAATGCAGCAACGGCCGATATTTTTCTGATCCACATGACTGAACAGTGTGCCATAATAATGTTGATAGGTTTCCTCCAATGAAAAATCATTTGAAAACATTTCAAACAATATTATAGTTTTACTTCTGTTTTCAGGGCGCCCACTCAGAACATTGTCTTTTAAAATATGAAAGGCATGAAGGAATATTCTTATGAAAGATGCAAATGCAAGTTTACACTTTTTAATAATAATTAACAAGAATTGGTATTGTTTTAATTCAATTCCTTGAATCGTTATTGTTTTATCAAACTCCTCTAAATAAGTTGCCACAAGAGGTTCTTGTCCAATTATATATATTTTACCTGCATTGTTAATATTATCTGACCATTCTAAAATAGCCCTTGCAAACAGCATTGGTTTAAAAATAGGTTCTCGACCCCAAGGCCTAAGATCAAGTCTTGCTAAAGGTGTTACCCACCACCATCTTGTATATTTTAAGAATTTTTTCGCTATTTTGGAATGTGATTTATGAATATCATCTAACCACTGGTCTAAATTATCATGTAAAAATTCTTTAACATTAATGCATCGGGCGTCATTAGTATACCTTTCATCATGGTCATAAAAGGCAAAATACCCATCCACTTTATCAGACATTTCTGATAAAAACACGATTTGCATCTATTTGAGCTCACCAAAGAGATCTTTACATAGTTCATCGTCTTTTAACAATTGGGTCACATAAGTTAGATCTTCGCTTGTATCCACAGAAACCATGTCTTTGGACAAAAAGGTATTGATTGTAAATCCTTTTTCAAGAATACGCATCATATCAACCATTTCAGATTGTTCTAATGGTGTTTCATCCCAGCTTATATAAT
Organism: Pseudomonadota bacterium; assembly: GCA_043826275.1. Classification (GTDB taxonomy): domain Bacteria; phylum Desulfobacterota; class Desulfobacteria; order Desulfobacterales; family Desulfobacteraceae; genus Desulfobacula. The sequence goes on along the minus strand of JBDRQO010000018.1, from coordinate 120,011 downwards.
CCAACAAAAATTGTTTTTGAAAAATATAAATCCCGATTTGTTTTAGACCGGAAATAAATTTTTGTTCTGACGTTGTTGGTATGGGTTGCCGTGAAAAATAGAGGGCTTCGTTTTTTTGATTCACCACTGCTTTAACAACATTAAAATCACAAAAAACCTGCCAATCCTTTATCAAAGAGACCAGATTAATACATTTAATGGTTTTATCTTCTAAAATTTGAGTTATTACTGCATCAAGAACTTTAGGATCTACAAGAGGTTCGTCTCCCTGAATATTGAAAATATAATCAGCTTCAATACTCTCTGCAGCTTCTGCCACACGGTCGGTTCCTCGTGTATGCCTATCAGACGTCATGATATATTTGCCACCAAACTTTTCCGTCTCAATGGCTATTTCTTCATCACAAGTAGCAATAAACACATCATCAATCAATTCGGCACATTTTGTACGTTTATACACATGCTCGATCATTGATTTACCCCAAATTTTAGCTAATGGTTTGTTCGGCAGTCTTGTACTATTCATCCTTGCCGGAATGATACCCACTACTTTCATTTAAATCTCCTGCTTTATATATAATCGATGTGAAAATGGATCCAGTTAACGAGAGGGAAACACTTTAACAGCCTGTCATGAACTTCTTTTTTACAATTTTCAAGCAACATTTCTCCTTTGGTAATCAGCTCTGTGATATTATGTTGATTCATAATGAGTTTCAAGAAAACGTCATCTTTACAGGAAATTGATATATTAGACTTTCCTTTGCCAATAGTTTTTTTCCCTGTATTGGGTGTATTAACTTCAAATCTTGTTTCATTCCTTAAATCAATTTTATCTTTCACCCTATCCCTAAATACCTTAATCGGATCATATAATTTCCCCATTACATTGGTATTCCATCTTTCAGAAAATCCAACAGATTGAAACCATTTTAAATGAGGATCCTGGGTTGTAAGTTGAATCCGTATTTCATCAAGATTATTTTGGGAGGCTTGATTGTTAATTGCAGTGAATAATTGTTTTCTTACCAAATCGTTATCCGGCGTAATAAACTCTAAAATATCAAACCGTTTAATGTCATCTCTTAGATCTGTTTGCCCAAGAAAAGAATAACCTGAAAGATCATCTCCATCAAATAACAAAATCATACAATATTGATAAGAATCTTTATAATAATGAGAACTTAATTTTTCTGTCCAAAAGTTCTCATGACGGTTTGGAAATCCACTATATCTTTTTGTGTTATGATTGAAGCATTGGTAGATCCGCCTTTGATTTTTCTCAACATCAGCTTTACTATTAATTATTAAGTAATCATCGACATCCCCTGTTTTTGTTACTTTTTTATTAACAGAAACAATAGGTACAATTTCACAAAACCCTAATTGCTTATACCAATTGTATGCGCGACTTTTTTCATCCTCTCTGTAGACAAAAGTCCCTATATAATCAGGATAAAAAAACTCTTTGATCTTTTGGTCCATCTTACGCCCAATTCCCTGACTTCTATATTCCGGATCAACGTGTGCGGCACTAACCCAAAGGACATCCTCATATTTATCTGCACCAAAAGAAAGCGTTCGCTTCTCAAGAGGGATTGCACCAATGAGGTTATCGCCCTCTGATGAAAGGACTGCCGTCATATTGTGCCATGTGTCATGGGATCGGTTTGTTGAAATTGAACGGTTTATCAATTCAAACAGCTTTGGTAAATCTTCATCTTCGAATCGTTTAATTTTCATTCTAAAATTATAACTTACCTTTTCGAAAACCACTCTTTGAAGGCTGCAATAAACACTTCCATTATACTCCTTGATCCAATACTGACCCGAATACATTTATCAAATGGTGGAAAAAACGCCCCTCTGATATATATATTTCGCTTTTTGAGAAACCCTATTACATCTTCGGTTTCAGCTTTTTGATTTAAAAATATAAGTATCCCATTGGTATAATTGCCCCCATACCAATTTAATCCCATTTCTGATAATGCGTCTTGCAAAAACTGACTGCCTTCTTTAACTTCTTTAACATGTGCTTCCATAATCTCTGGATGATCCAGCATATATTCCGCAATACTCATTGTGAGCGTATTTGATTCAACTAAAGATCGTGTCTTTGACAGATATTCAATATTATCAACGGAGCTCATCATAAAACCCAACCGGATACCAGCAAGACCGTATGCCTTTGAGAAAGTACGCATAACAACAACATTTTCAAACTCATCAATAAGTTGAATCGCACTGGGTCCACCAAAAAAATGATATGCTTCGTCAATAACCAAAACCGTTTTATTTTTCTCACATTTTTGAGCAATCTCTCTTAGTTGATCAATGGTCATTACTGACTCAATTGGCAAATTGGGATTAGGGATCATTACCATTGTTGTATTCTCATCCATATTACGGTCAAAGCTATCCCAATCCGGTTTTAAATCCTTTGCAAAACCAAATTTCCGATACTCAACCTGATACATTTCTGCATAAATAGAATAGAACGGATAGGTAGGATCAAGAACAACAACATTTTGCCCTGGATTGGTCAGCGTTTCATATAAAATGCGGATACCTTCGGTAATACCATTTGTAATAAAAATTTTATTTTCAGAGATCCTTACAGATTTTGCAATTTTTGTATATAATTTATCTGGCTCAGGCGAAGCACTTAAAGAATAAGGTTTAAATGAAGTAAATATATCTGATATGATGTCATCTGAAAAATTTGAGACCTTTTCATTTCTGTCTAATCTCAACCCTTTTTCTAAATTTCTTCCCAAAGAAGTCTGATAACGAATCAAGTCGTCAAACTGTTTTTTAAAATGATTTTTCATTATTCAACCTCTCTTCAATTTTCTTTAAAATGGCTTGTAAATTCGGGCATAGTTGGCGTTACAATTTCATTGGTATTGTTGACACAATTATAGCAGCAAAGCCCTTTTAAATTTTTTTCAATATGTTTTTTACGAAGATTCCTATAGATATCACTGTTCCATATCTCTTTCATGGATTGTTTATTCAAGTCCCCAACAATCAAATTCTTCTGATAATCCAGAACACAGGCAGAGATATAACCTTCAGGTGTAACAGTAAAACCTTTGAAAGGCTGAAAACAAATTTCTGCCTTCACCCGCCCCCTGATGTTTTTTTCTTCAATATTGCCTATTTTATTATTTTCAAACATATTGCCACATTGATTTGTTAAAAGATGGGGATCCCATTCATCAATATAAGGAATAACGATCTCTTTCAGCAGATTCACTTCATCTTTGGTGGCATCTGTATACACCATTGTCACATAAATTCTAAAATCCAATTTGGCCTTATTTCGATATTCATGAATCCATTTCAGATTACTAATGACTTTTGTAAAATCATCTCTACCCTGGATTATTTTGTATGTTTCAGGTTTGCCGGCACTTATAGAAAATTTGATACTGTTCAAACCTGCATCTAAAACAGGTTTTACTCTATCCGGAGTTGCCAGAGCTCCATTAGTAGTAATAAACTGGTATGTGTACCCAATTTTTTTTGCTTCTGCCACATAGTCTTTAAGGTTCTTCACAAGAAAAGATTCACCTGTAGCATAAATCCCGATTTCTCTTGTTCCATTATCATATGCTTCATGCAACACCCTCATGGCCATATCATAGTCCATCTCTCGCTTATTCTTTAATTTTTTATTTGCACAAAAAATACATGCATGATTACAAAACGATGTGAAATCAATAAATATTTCTTTGGGAAACTCCGGCTCAAGTTCATAGTTAGCTTCTACAGCTTTATTCTTTCTTTCTTTTATAGTTTCCACGGATAAACCTTTTCTTCAAATACGCCCTTTTGATTTAAAGCCCTTAATTAAATTCTCAACTGCCTCATTTTCCATATTCAACCTGCCTTCAACAGTATATGAAGCAATATGGGGAGTGAGTATAACATTTTCAAATTTAGATAAAGGCCCACTATATGGTTCATCTTGAAAAACATCCAACCATGCTCCTGAAATCTTTTTCTCATTCAATGCATGAATAAGCGCAGTCTCATCAACAAGATTTCCTCTGGAAGCATTTAAGATGAATGAACCTTTTTTAATAAGTTCAAATTCATTGGCTTTAAGTATAGGCTCTTCGCTGCTTGAATGTATTAAAACAATATCTGCAACAGGCAATGCTGATCCCAAATCAACAACATTAACAGATTTCTCATATGTTAAAGGATCAAAAAAAGGATCCACAACAATCAGTTGAACATTAAATGGCTCCAATAACCTTGAAACCGCCTGGCCGATTTTTCCGAATCCAATAATAACAACAGTTTTACCAGACAATAAAAACCCTGTATTTTTTTCCCATATGCCATCATGCATTTTTTTGTTAACAATATGGGTATTCCTTAATAATGAGAGAATACTGCATATAGTGAGCTCAGCAACAGAAGCAGTTGGGCCAAGTGGTGTAGAAAAAAAATGTATCCCCAGTTTTTTTACACTATCCGAATCTACATTTGTGATCCCTGAACCACATCTGGAAATAACTTCCAAAGTAGAGGTTTCTAATATTTCTTTATCCAAAGGCTCTAAGCCGGCAATTATTCCCTCAACATCTTTTAATAAAACTTTTAATTCTGCTTTAGTTAATTTTCGTTTATATGGATTAGGAATCACATCAAAACCATTTTCTTCTAATTTCTTAACTGCTGGATCGCCCATTTGTGAAGGTCCGAGCAAAATTTTTATTTTTGACATTTAAACCTCGCTTGCCTTCAATTTAAAATATAAAAAAGTGGTGATTAAATGGACCCAGATCATATGTAAATCTTCCACCGGCCCATACTCTCCCTGATTGGTTTTTGCAATCAATGAAATATCACAGGATTCATTTGCTTTGCCACCATTAAACCCTAAAAAACCAATTGTCTGTCCTTTATTTTTATTTACGTAATCAATTGCGCTCAGTACATTAGGGCTGTTTCCGCTTGCTGTTATCGATATTAATACATCCCCTTTGCTGAAAATTCCTTCAAGTTGTTTTGTAAAGACTTGATCGTAACCATAATCATTGGCAACTGCAGTAATATAAGACGTATTGTCCGTTAAGCTGATACATTTGAATATTTTTTTCCCCAGCTTCCTACCAACTTCAGCCAAATCTTCGCAAAAGTGAGAGGCAGTTGCAGCGCTGCCTCCATTTCCAACAAAAAATATGGTTTTATCTTCATTATACGCCTCAAAAAAACAATCAATAATATTGTCCAGTTTATTTACATCTATTTTTTTAGAAATATTGAACAGATAGCCCATATAATCTTGATAATATTCATTGACTGAATTTGTATTAAATTTTTCAAGCATTCCCAACATTGTTCTTTTCCCTATAAATTATATTTTTTTGCCCATATCGAATCAGCTTTATATATCTGATAAACCAGTTTCATGGTTTTATATGCATCTTCGCTGTTACCTTCTAATATCAACTTATCGTTGATTATGCAGATAGCGAATTCATCAATTTCATCTTTCCATGATGGATCATCTAAATAATTTATGATCTCCTTCTTTAGATTTCCCATTTCAAATTGTGATTTAAAACCTTTTGTAAGCGTTTCTTCACCATAACTTTTACTGCCTGATAATATCCCTGACAAATTGAGAAAACCTTCGGTGAACGTTATTTCTAACCTGAACATATGCTGCCAACGTGTTGCACTGGATTGAATTATTGCATATTGATTATCATCATTTCTCATAATAGCGTAGGCATTGTCCTCGACATCATGATTCCAGTAATCACTAGAGATAAAACTTTTAATATCATCGAATTCACCACAAAAGTATCGTATTAAATCAAGCATATGAATGCCCTGATCCAGCAAGATCCCGCCGCCAGCTTTTACTCGTTCGGCCCGCCAGCCATCGCCACTCACTCTATCCGCAGGTACAATATTACTTTTCCCATAAACACCGTTTAGACTTGTAATTTTCCCAAGCTCTCCTGAATCGATAATGTCTTTCGCCTCTTTTACAGAATGATGATACCTGTGGTTAAAGCCATATTTCAGTTTAAGGTGGGGGTATTTTTTTTCAACTTCAATGACATTCTCAATATCTTTTAAGTCTCTACCCGGTGGTTTTTCACAAAAAACATGCATACCTGATTCTAATCCTATAATACAGGCTTCCGCTGCAATATAGTTAGGAAGACTTACAAACAAAACGTCCAAATCCAAATCATACAAATCATGATAGTCTGTATAATAAGACACGCCATCTTCAAATTTACCACTCTTACCAAATGTAATATCACTTACAGCCACAGTCTTAAGATAGGGATTTTGATCAATAAACAACCTACGTCTTTTCCCAACAACGCCATAACCCGCAATTCCTACTCTCAATTTATTCATTAAAAACATTCCTTTTATTCATCAAACAATTCGTGGAAATTCTTTGAAAGGAATTAACCAACATTGAGCTTTCAATTCCAATATGGAAGAACATCATCTGAAATTTTCAATCAACGCCAAATAATCATAATAACCCAAAAGCTTCTTTTGTAATTGTACCAAATCATCAGAAGCAATCATTTCAATTCTCTTTAATCGATTATATGTCATAGTTTGAGTTGTATTGATCCCAAAATGGCTAGAAGAAACAAGGTTATAGCCCACATCATCTAAAGCCTTTATAGTACTATTGTTATAGGCCCCATGGGGATAACTCATCGTTCTGATCTCTTTTCCTGTAATATCTTCCAAAATCTTTTTACTATCACTCAATTCAATATATTGTTTCTGATAATCTAATTTGGATAGAGGATAATGAGATGTGCCATGCGAACCAATCGTACAAAATTTACTTTCACTAAAAATTTGAATTTCACGTTTATCTAAATAATTTTTTTTCCCTATATATCCCGTTGTAATATACAGGGAAAAAGGAAGAGCTTTCTTTTCTAATAGCTCAAGAGCATATAAATTGTCTTTAAAACCGTCGTCAAATGAAATAGAAACTGTTTCTCTATTTAATTCATTGTCATATGTTTGTCGTGAAACTGAAATTATTTCAAAATTATCAACTAAATAATTTATATGACGAGTAAACAGTTCTTTTGATATTGACATTCCATATGTATCAAAATCCAGAGAAGTGCCAATCGAATGATATAATAATATTCTGTTACCAATCAAGCGATTATGCTTCCGGTAAAGAACATAATAAATGTTAGCTAAAAAATCTTTAATTTGTTTTTTCAATTAATAATACTTACATAATAATCAAATATTAAATGACGGTTTTTCACAAGAATTTACCAAAAAAACAGAGTCGACGCCATACGCAATAAACTTATATCCGTCATGTATTTTAGCATTTAACTCGTTTATGTCTGGTTTAACCACATGCAGTCCTACCGGTATATTCATTTGATTTGCTTTCTTTGAAATTGATTCAATAGTCTTGATAAACTCTGGATTTCCAAACTCTCCAACCATATCCATGGAACCTGACAAGTCATAAGGCCCTATCATAATTGCATCCAGCTTATTAACCGATAAAATTTCATCCAAATTATCGACAGCTTTAATATTTTCGATTTGTGCAACAACATAAGTCTCACTAGATACATTATCAAAATATGGGAGGAAATTCTTTCCAAACAAATTAGCCCTTGAAAAACCGATTCCTCTGTTTCCTATCGGAGGATAAAAAATATGTGAGATACAATCTTCAAGTTGTTCTCTTGATTCAATCATAGGTAAAATTATCCCTTGTGCACCTGCATCAAGGGCCGCTTTTATCTCTTTTTTATTCCCCTCTGCAACTCTGGCAAATGGTGTCGAACCGCCAAGTTCTATCGCTCTAAAAATATCAGGTAAGTCTTTGTTGGAAAAATGGCCATGCTCAAGGTCGACAGCAACCCAGTCATACCCAGCATTCCCTAAAATTTCTGCGACTGAGTTGGATGGAATTTGCATCCATGTCCCAATCGAGGGGTTACCACTTAATATTTTCTTTCTTATATTTGAACTCATTTTTACAACCCTTTTATTATTATATATGCTTCAACTGCAATCAGTCTTCCAGTTCAATGAGTATATTTGAAAATCCACAAAAAGACTTGAAAATTACATACAATGCCTCTATTTGTCCCGATGTATATGCTATGTTTTGTTTAGACAATCTTAAGAGACTGATTATCATTTTAATTGTAACTTTTAATATCGTCGAACAAACAAATAACTTTTTTGATAATTCTGAATGATTCGATACAAAATAAAAAATGGCTAATGTTGTCTTTTTCCCTTGATATTTATAGAAACTTATAGGGTGTGACTTAAGATAGGCGTGATCATCTTCCTCTACCTTTGCATTCACACATACATATAAAGGAAATTTCTTTCCAATCGGATAACTAAATCGGACATCCTCACCAACCGCCCATCTTGTTTTTAAAGGAGACTGTTTAAATTTAAAAATTATATCTTTCCGCCAAATTGTACATCCTCCTGCTAACCATTGGGACCTTATCGTTTCATCTATATTTATTATTGGTGTATTATGTCCTGTTCTTAGAACTTTACCCTTTTTCTTTGGTTGAAATTTTGAAAAAATTGAATAACTCTCTTTTGAATCGGTTATCACATTGAAACTGATTCCTGCGGTTGTTTCCTCAACCGTATTCCAAAATGAAAGCATTTCAGATAATGCATTTTTTTTAAAAATTATATCATCATCAATAAAACCAACGAGTCTAATATTTTCTTTTATTTTACTGATTCCAATATTTCTTTGATGGATTTGTCCTGGAATATCGCTTTTGAAATACTCAATATTCAATCTGTCTTCAAATAACTGAACAACATCTTTAACCGACTTACCACCATCCACTATAATAATTAAACAATCAACATTCTGCTCGGTTAGACTTACCAATAAATTTTTAATTTTCCCGGGCCTGTCTTTTGTCGGGACGATTAATGCGACATCACTATTTTTATAAAAAACCCTATCCATTCAATTTTCTATCCTTTTTCCATTTTGTAATGAATTTCTCTTCAGCAACTTCAATGGCTCCGGCTTGGTTTGCTCCGTTTGAGATTGCCTCATATGCGAAACAAATAAAATCTTTAAACCGCTCACGGGTCTTACCATCTTTATATGAGACTAAATCATTAATAATTGGAGACCAATCGCCTAATTTGGCATGTTCTACAGGGTTGGAACGATATAGTTCAATATTGGCTATTAATGTTTGCCAGTCGCGAAAAATGATAGATTTGCTATCACTCCGATACATCAGATTGCTATGAAAGCCCTCTGTATCAACTAAAAAAGAAGAGACACCACAAAGAAAAGCTTCTAAAGATGAAGTCCCACCCATAATTTTTCCTATTGAAATATCAGAAAATTGTGCTGCCTGGGCAGGAAATATTTCCCTGGTTCCTGATTTGTCCAATAAAAAATGACAGCGTCCTGAATCTTCAGCAATCCGTATCAAACTGGATATACTTGAAATTCGATCATAAAGAGTAGAGGGATTTTTAGGTTTACATATCAATCCTATTGTTGGATCGGAAAGTACCCACTCCAAGATATATTTATAGTCTTCCGCAGCCTCTTCATTTTTAGCAGGGATATCCCAAGAGTTATTTGAATTTTCATCAAAATAGCAAATAATAAATTCAACACCTTTGCTGTCAAATTGTTCTTTCACATACAAAAGTGGATTATTCTGATCAGAAGGTCTTGTGTAATAATCGTTTATATAACCGATTTCTATAATTTTTTTAACAGGTAAACCAATATCTTTCCACAAAATTTTTGTAACACTGGGTGAAAATGAAAATTGAACATTCTCTGCACAAGACAACAAAGGGGTAGGAAAATTTAAATTAGAAATAGAATATTGGTACGCAATACTAATACCGCCCAGACTGTCCATCGCTAATACCTGACTGGGATGCGATGAAAATGTCGAATGAATATCAATTTTTATATTATTATTAAAATAAAAGTCATACCAATAAGAATATCTTACCATTAATTTTATCATTTCAATTGTGCAAAAAGATGATAACTGCCTAAATTTGAATAAATTTTTTACGATCTGTTGGATATAAAAGCAAAAAGATCCATAAAAGACCAAAAAAAATGTTTTTGTGGGTGTCCACTTGGGAATTTCAGGAGCAGAACCAAACACCTGTATTTTTTTTTTATGAATTTGTTGTAATAATTCGGGGGCTACAGGTTGTTCAGATACAAAATTATATAAAACAACATTTTCACAATTAAAATCCTTCCCAAACCAGAAAAAATCAGATCGTTTCTGCAGATCAAAAGTCAGCCCTTGAAAAGCATAACATATACCAATTTTATACTTGGATTTAATTTTCGAACATGATTGGGTTGTTTTGATTGAATCTCTATTTCTTCTAACAATTCGATATAGATTTTGAAAAATAAAAGAAAAAACTGGTTTTGCTTTCCAGAAAATCATCTTCACAATTTCATATAATCTTATTATTGAAAAATTACTTTGTTTTTTCAATACAATACCATTGTCAAAAGCATAAGGTTTCAAATAGTTAAACCACTTGTTTTGAGGGATTATCAAATATATATTTTGCACCTCAGGCAATGTTTGATTGTTTGCCATCCATTTTGTTAATTGGATTCTGCAACATTCACGAAAAAGATATTTATGTATGTCCTGCCGAATATAATGGATTACTTTCTCAACATCCCAAAGCTTTTTTAAAGAGTGAAACAAAGAATTATTTCGATACTGTTCGAAAAGTATTTGTGACTCAATTTTCCTGGCATCGCAATTAATAATATTTAAAAAATTCTCACCATCCATCGAACGAATTTCACCATAATGGTTGGTAACTTTCTCAATTCTAAGTGGAAAAAAATGCATCATTCTTTCATTGCTCTGTATCAATCGAACAAAGGGACTGATTGAGTCAAAGTAATGAATACATAGAATTTTTTTCTTAAAAATCAGTGCATAAATAAATATTAAAATAGATAGTTTATCAACAAATAACAAATTCATTTTTCAAAATTGCCATAAAGTAATTTTAATAGTTATTTGCCATTTCATATTCAGATTTTAGCAAGGATAAAATATAGCTGTCTTCAGGTTTACCATCAATAATAGCCGATTCTCTCATAATTCCAGTAATTCTAAACCCACACCGGATTGCCAGTATCACACTGGATATATTTTTTACATGAGCACCAATATTAATACTGTTTAAAGGCAGGAAAGAAAAACAATAGGCTACCAGTGCATTCAATGCTTCTTCTGCAATCCCTTTTTTATGAAACTCTTTTCGCCCGATACTATATCCAATCCAGGCTGTTCCACTTTTAAAATTAAGGTTTGTTATGGTTAAATTACCGATATGAAGCATCTTTTTTTTATAAAATATCCCGATTAAAACAGAATCATCTTTGCTTTGAAATGAATTAACATAATTAATACAACTTTCAAAAGTCTGTTTGGTATCAACACAAAGATATTTGTTAATTTCCAAATCATTCAACCAATTAACATAATCGTTGGTGACGTGTTCTTTTTTCAAGTTTTTTAACACTAAACGCTGAGTATCTATTTTGATATCTATATGATTATTCATCTCAATCCGCTTTAATGCTTTGGTTGATATATTTGTAATGTAAAAAAACCAAGATTTTTCTATACTAATTAGTCCACATATTCCCAGGACATTGGTGTCCCTTTGGAAATGTCAGAATTGATTCTTTTGCCCAATAAATCCATATAATTTTTAGGAGCAAGTCCAAATCCCGGCCGAATCGAACGAAGGGTTTTTTGTGTGAGAACATCTCCTTTTTGCATATCCTCAACAATATAAAGAGACCTTCGGAAACGAAGGGATGTTTCTTCACTCTTAGTCGGTCCATATTGAATCTTGCCTAAAGACTTCCAGGCTTGTTGAGACTCTTTTACAAGCAATGCAAACTCATCGGGTTCCATCGAAAATGCCGAATCAACACCGCCATCAGAACGGTTCAGCGTAATATGTTTTTCAATTACAGTTGCCCCAAGCGCCACACTGGCAATAGCAGCACCTATTCCCAGTGTATGATCAGATAGGCCGACCTGTACATCAAAAGTGTCAATTAAATTTTGTATGGTCAAAATATTGCTGTCAATGGGATCGGTCGGGTAAGTGCTTGTACATTTTAATAAAATAATGTCTTTGCATCCACCTTTTCGAGCTGTTTTTACAGCATCCTCCAATTCTGATAATCTAGCCATGCCTGATGAAATAATAATTGGTTTACCGGTTGAGGCTATTTGGGATATCAATGGTAAATCAACAATTTCCGGAGAGGCTATTTTGTATGCGGGCACGTTAAGCTTTTCTAAAAAATCAACCGCTGTTGCATCAAAGGGTGTACTGAAGCATGCAACACCTAATTCCCTGCAATATTCAAAAATAGGTTTATGCCATTCCCATGGTGTCTGTGCCTGCTGATACAATTGAAATAATGATTTCCCATACCACAAGCTTTTCCTATCTTGAATCACAAATTCTTTTTTATCCATATCTATCGTCATTGTATCTGCTGTATAAGTTTGTAATTTAACAGCATGGACACCAGCCTTAGCAGCTGCCTTTACAATACAAATGGCTCTTTCAAATGATTGATTGTGATTTCCTGATAATTCGGCAATTATAAACGGTGGATGTCTGGGAGACACTGTAAATTTGTCAATTCTAATCTCTTTTGGATAATTCATTTATATCTTTTATTCTTGTTTTATAATCGACCGTGGGGTTATTGTTTAAATAATGATCTCTTTAGCAGAACGAAAAAATCGAGTACCGGATTTCGGGTTTTTATATCTGGCCACATTAAGGCCACAGGCATCTTGAATAACCCACAGCAAATCCTGAAAACCCAATAAATCCCTGAAAACTATTGTACTGGAAAATCTTGGATTGATTTCAAAGATTACAGGCCCCCGCTTGGTCAAACGCAATTGAACATTTATCGATCCTCTAAGCTGAATTTCTTTAGCGAGACGACATAGAAGGGTACCAATCTTTTGATCTTCACTTACTTCTCCCTTCCCAGTCAACCCACCCTGCAATTCTCTTTTCATTATAATTGTACGAATATCAGTTAAATTCGAGCCTGAAACAAAAACAGCACATGTGTATTCTTCATGATCAGGTTCTAAATATTCTTGCCAGATATCGTTATCAGATCGATGCTGAAACAAACGAGCTTCTCCCAAACTTTCTATTAATCTGACATCACGGCTCCCTGAACCATATCTGTTCTTTAGAATACAAGGAATCTCCATAGGCAATCCTTCTGACGTTGGAATCGTCCAAGGATACTCCATTTTTTTTTCTTTAAGAAACGCAGATGTCTCCAATTTATCAAATCCAATGGCCATGCTTTCAAAATTTGCAGTTATAATTTTGGCATTGTAAAGCTCCGTCTTGACTGGCATTCTGCTAAACAATCTTAATTCTGCTTCAGATATAGGGATCACCATACTAATATCGTTTGCAGTGATAATTTTTTCAAGACTTTCCAGATAAAGAACTGAATCTGCTCTTTCAATTGTAAAGCATTTATCAAAAAAATGGCTTCCCGGATGATCGTTATGTATATCACAGCCAAAAACTTGATCGGCAATATCATGCTTTTTTAAAAGCCTGCAAACACTGATGCCTATGTCACCACCACAACCTGTTACAAGGATATTACTCATTAAAGGCATAAATCAAATAGTTCCTGAAATGTGATCATTGCTCTTTTATTCTGCATGGTAACTTATCTGCATTAAACTCATCGGTCATTGATTTCTTATTTTAGTATTTCAAACACTTGGGTGATTAAAACTATGGCGTCTCTGCAAAACAGTGGATAAATAACTATTTTCTGGGTCAACCTCTTTAATTTCTTTAAGCAATTTATTGATCATAAAAGAAGATCGCTGAAATATAACAGATTTTGATTCTGTGTCAATTAATACCCAGCTGGCAAAGCCTCCGCCAATATCCCGTGGTTGTCCAACAGAACCTGGATTGATCAATGTCGTTGTTTTACAATTTCGAATAAATGGATAATGAGTATGGGCAGTCAGCACAAAATCAGATTCCTCTTCAGCAACCTGTTCAAAAACCGAACAGGCTGCATCCGGATAAATATACTGATCACAATCCCATGGTGAACCATGGAACAATGAAAATTTGATATTATCAATTTCAAATTTTGCCTCGCTTGGTAATTCCAATAACATATCCAATTTTAATTGATCCAATTGGTCAATTGCCATCTCAATACCATGACCATATTTTCGAGTAATTTGTGACAGATATTGTTTGTCTCCCATTGCTTTTTGAAGCATTCTTTCGTGATTACCCTGAATGATAATGGAATCAAATTCTTTCAACATATTGAGGACAGCATCAGGATGATAATAGTAGCCAACTATATCTCCTAAAACAAATAGCATTGATACTTTAAAATGATGGATTTGACATAATACCGACTTAAGGGCTTCTTGATTGCCATGGATGTCTGCTATGATAGCTATTTTCATTTCAAATACCTAAAAACAAAGGTTTTTAAAAGAAAAATCGGTTTTAATATCAATCAATGCATCATAAAAGGTATGCATTGCCGGCCCTCCGTCTGATGCATGACAAATCTGATCTTTTGAATCTGGTCCATTTTTTTGTTCATATGAAGGACTGCCAAGAAACACGGTACAAATAGTTTCAAGCATCTTTTGGATAGTCAGAGTTTCATCCCCGGCAAGATAAAACATGCCTTTTTTCTTTTCTTCATATAATTTTATGATCCATTTTGCCACATCTTTTACATAGATATAATTTCTTTTAGCTAATCCTTTGCCCACCAGGGTCGGAACAATTTTTTTTCTCAAAGCATTTTCTATTGCTGTATTTATTCCCAGATGGCCCGGGCCATTAATCCCGAAGATACCCCCTATTCGTAGAATCACAGAATCATCAAGAACATCAACAAGCAACTGCTCACCAAGCCACTTTGACATTGAATATGGTAAATCGGGATTCTCCTTTGATGATTCAGATATTTGTTCAGCATGCCCCCCGTGTAAAAAAGTACCAGAAGCAAAAATATATTTAGCTGTTATTTTTTTACATATTTTGGCCAATTTATATGTGGCTATCGTATTCACATTAAACATCTCAATTGAAAGACGGGTTGAAAAATCAGCCAAGCATGCAAGATGAATCACAAGGTCAACACAAGACAATTGCTCAGCTAAAGATGGTTCATCAATCTTTTGTAAATCACAGATAATTTCATTGGGTTGTCCAATTGACCGTCTTACTATCGGGATAACACTGTGACCCTTTGATTGAAATTGTCTGGCTGTCTCTTGTCCAAGAAAACCGGATGCACCTGTAATTGCTACTTTCATAAAAACTTAATCTTTTTTTTCATGCCTTCCTGAGCTGTTTTTGAACTTGTTCAACAATGCGTAAAGTACCTTTTGCATCTACCAGTTTTTTACTCTTATTTGATAAATCAAAATAATAACTTTTATTCGAAGAAAGTGTATGAATGGCATCAAGGTAATCATCTGAGGTACTCTTTTCAGCATCACCTATGTAGTGAATGATTCCTTTTTGGGACAGCGATTCAGCGACTTCAATCTGATTCTCAGCCATGGCACTAACAATGGATGGAACACCCAACACACATCTTTCCCATGTCATGGAACCGACAGCTCCAATGCAAAGATCTGCTTTTGATATTAACTGGGCCATATTATCAACTTGGATGTGACATTTTCCATGCACTATCTGTAAAATTTTCTGCCTGATTTTTTCTTTATTTTGATTTTGTTTTCCAATAACTACATCAACGTGTACATCTTTTCGATCCAACTTTTGAATGGCCGATAGTGCTTTTCCGGTTTCATTACTAAAATCTGACCCACCATAACAAATCAATATCCTTTGAATATTTCCAGTTTTTGTTTTAATGCAACCCTGAAGTTTTTCAAACTGTTCTCTGAGCATAATATATTCCACGCCAGTCATCTGAATGCATTTATCTGGAACCAATCCATCGTATCGATTTTTTTTTAAATAAAAATTTTGATCAACCAGTAAATCACATGCATGTTGCCGATTTGCCAGATCATCAATTACCAGAATTTTTTTTACATACGGTTCAATCTTTTGTTCCCATAGTTGATCAAGCATGTAATGATCAACAACCATCATATCAACAGGCTTACCAATCCGTTTAATAATTGAAACAACATATTTAGCATCGTTTACCCAGTTTATTTGCTCTGTATTCTCCTCATGAGTATTGGGAATAACATGTACAGAAAAACCATTGTCCTTTTTTATAAAAGAAATAAGATCATCTTCATAAACATGACAGATGAACTCAACCCTGAACTTTTTTTTTTGTAATGCCTTTGCTAAGGTCAAACACCGCATAACATGTCCTGCGCCCATTTTTGCTGAAGCATCCGTACGGATCAATATTATTTTGCTACTCAAAAAGATTATACCTATTTATACATTGTTGATAGTCCCACTTCAATATAGGGGGCGACCAATCCAGTCAATTCAGGTTTTTCATCCAAATATGCAATGATCTTATCTAATGGAATTCTAGGGGCATCAGATTTGAAATATTCATAAACAGCCCTGCATAATACAAGGTCTTCAGGATTATCTATCGTTAACCGAATATCCATTCTGCGGATATTATCCGGCGCTTCAATATCTATCACTTTGAACTTATCTTTATTTTCCCTGATATAAAGGCTGCAGTGCTCAGAATGTTCTTTATCATCTGTACTCTTATGCGATTCTCTAAGTGCAGTAGTTTTTATGATTTCAAACCCACTGCCGTCGGGGACATAATCTAATTTTGTCAAATCACAATCTGCTGCCAAGTGTTTTTCCCAGCCCTCACGAACAGCATTAAAAAAAATAAATGGTGATTCCGAGGTTACTCTAAAAATATCTGTTGCTCCTGTCGCATCTGCACACTGTAAAAGTCGCCCTAGCACATCTTCTTCTTTGCCAATGATATACTGCACATTTTTTTTATTAGCTGTTTCAATAAAAGAAAGATTACTGTCACCCTCTGCAATACCCAAAATAACCTCATTCACTTCCGGCAGGGTCTGAATCAGATCAATAATATGTTCAAGAACTGAAATACGAGCATCAATATTCAAATATTGCATCGGTTTTCCAAAAAGCCGTGTGCTTTTATTTCGACAGGCAAGTGCAGCAACAAGCTTTCTTTTCATTGTTTTCCTCTTTGACATATAATTTGCAGTTTATTGGGAAAAATAATATCTGTAATTTCAGATTTAAAATTCCGGTCTTCCTTTGTATAATTAAAATTTAATGAGGCCATAGTGTCGGGTTAATAATATTCACATCAACATCCTGAAAAGTGTTTTTTACCAACTCAAACAATTCATCCGTGAAAGTCACTGCATTATAAATAGAAGTGTTTGATACAACCTGATCCGGGCTATCCACACCAAACAATAATTTTACATTGGGAAAAGCATGCTTCAAGTATCCAATAACGAGCTCTGATCGACTTAAACCGATCTCATTACAAATTTTATCCAGCTTGACAATCTCAGGGATTGAATAAGCCATGCGAATTGGAATATCTTCAACTTTCATTAATAAAAGCCCCTGTAAAAAAATACTCCGGATATAAATCTGTTTGGATAATTGTTCTGCTTTCTTAAAAATACCTGTTTTTTCAAATCGTTGGTCAAATATATTTGTTGGTAGTTGAATAATATCAATTCCATCTGTTTCCAAAGCCTGTAGTGCTCTTTGTGGTGAATAGACCGATACCCCTGAAAAACGAATTTTCCCCTGCTGTTTAAAAATTTTAAAACTTTTACTAAAACTCGATGACCATAAATCAAGCATGGATTCATTATGAAGCATCAGACAATGTAATCTGGGAATTCTTAACAAGGATAAACTTTTATCAAGAGACATCTCAATTGCCTGGTGACTGTCATTTCCATTGCTTGACAATTTACTGCTAACCAATGCTTGATCATTGATTTCAAGTGCGTCTATTGCCAAACCTAAAATCTTTTCACTATCAGCATAATCCTGTGCGGTATCAAACTCTCTGATCTGATGTTTCCAGGCCCTGTCAACAATCAAAATTGCGTCTTCTTTTGAAGGTTGAGGCACTCCTTGTATACCATAGGGCATGCCTAATTGTACTGTTCCGAGCACATAGGGAAAATGTTGAGAAAAAACAGTCATAACCAATCAAGCCAGGCGCCGGAAACCACTGCTGGCGACAGGTCCTTTTAAACAGGATTTCACTTGATCTTTTCTATTCATTATTTCGATATATTCAAAGACTGCGTCCACACTGCAAAGATAATCTTTGACATGTTCTTTTGTATGGGCATACATGGCATAAAAAAGATTGGAAGCTAAAAAATGTCTTTTCAGCATTTCCTGAACAAATAAAGTTTTCATTTCCAACGCATTGGGATAATCAAAAACAAAATGACTAAGCGGAGGAATCCCACTCACCTTAATTCTCAAATCATGCTTTTCAGACATTTTCCTCCAGCCAGCCTGGATACTTTTTCCAATATCCATTAAATGATCCCCCACATTACACTGATTATGTTTTTTTATACAGGCTATTGCTGCTGCAGGGCCGACTTGCTCTGTCCAACTGGTACTGCTGATAAATGTCTTTTGAGCGGTATCCATAATCTCACGTTTCCCAATAATTGCCCCAATCGGGAAACCATTCCCAAGTGCTTTTGAAAAAACAGCAATATCGGGCTCAAAATCAAGTATCATATGGGCACCTCCTGTATTCATCCTGAAACCGGCAGAGATTTCATCAATAACAAGAACTGCGTTAATAGACTCAGCTATCTCTTTGACTTCCTGCAAAAAATTATTTTCCGGCTGTTGGCTTCGAATCGGTTCCATGACAATGACACCAATATCCCTGCCGTGCCTTGATACATTCTTTTTCAAGTCTTCTATTTTATTATACCGAAAAGGAAGCATCGTTCCAGCCAGCCCTGAGGGTACACCCACCGGATCAAGGCCTGTAAGCAGGTGGTCTCCAAGGGCATCCTCTGATTGTAAATTCGCTGCCATATACCAGTCATGCCATCCATGATATCCACAAAATGCAATTTTATCTCGGCCGGAATGTGCACGGGCAATCCGAATGGCAACTGCCATTGATTCTCCACCGCTTCTGGTAAATCTGGCCATCTGAGCCCAGGGATGTAATTTACATAATAATTCGGCAAGCTCAACCTCTTTGGCTGAATTCAATGTACAACTGGACCCATTTGTAACAACATCAACGACAGCTTTATTTACATCAGGATCCGCATATCCCAGAACATTCGCACCGATTCCTGCAATGCTCATGTCAATATAATGATTATCATCAAGATCCCAAACTTCAACACCTTCTGCCCTGGAATAATAAGCCGGCCAGACCCCGGGGGCAAACATATCAGGCCTTTTGGATAACAACTGAGTCATGCCTGGAATTCGGTTTTTTGCCCGCTCTTGCATTTTTAAACAATTATCGATTTTCATAGAAACCTCAATACTATCCTAAACATTCACAGAACGACTCAATTTATTTTCTCTTGATTAACTGATTTTGGAACGGTCATTTGACCATATGCTTTAAGAACAATATCTGGTTTTTCAATCATTCTTATCCGACCCTTTTCTATCCAGATCACTTTATCACAATCTTTAACCGAGCTTAGCCGATGCGCTATTATAAATAAAGTCTGCCGCCCTTTAAAACTATAAATAGTTTTTAAAATAGATTTTTCACTTTTTGAATCAAGAGAACTTGTAGCCTCGTCAAATATCATAATTTCAGGCTGATTATACAATGCTCTTGCAATTGAAACTCTTTGTTGCTGTCCGCCTGAAAGTTTTATTCCCCGTTCTCCTATATACGAATCTATATTTTCCGGTAAATCGTATAAAAAATCATCCATTGCAGCCATTTTACAAGAGTTTCTCACTCTATCCCGATTAATATCTCCACTATCAATACCGAATGCAACATTCTCAGCAAGCGTTCCGTCAAAAATATATGGTGATTGTGGGACATAGCCTGTAACACTAAGCCAATTAGAAAGCAACTCAACGGTTAAGGCTTGATCATCTATATAAATATGCCCCTTGGTGGGCTTAAGAAGTCCAATCAATAAATCCACAAGCGTACTTTTCCCTGCGCCTGATGTGCCAATTATACCTATTGTTTCACCCTTGTTAATTTCAAAACTAATATCCTGAATAATCTGTCTTCCTTTTTTCTGATAAGAAAAACTCACATTTTTAAATTTGATCGTTTTTTCAAAACTAAATAAAGAATCGTTTTTTTCGAAAGATGAACCATTTTCTTTCTCGATTAGAGTAAAATATTGAATTTGATTTGAAATGTACGGAAGCGCATTCCTTGCAATGGTTATGCTTCCAAGGATTTGATTGACAGCAGGTAAGGCTTTCCATGCTGTAACTGCAAGCAGGGTCATGGTACCTGTTACATAGGCAGTCGATGCCCCTCCAAAGATAAGCAACCAACAGATTGAGGAACAAAGCATCCCAAAACCAATTGTCTCAAGAATTAAAACCGGGGATGCGCTAAAAAAAGTAAGCAATCCAAAAATTTTCGATAACGGGATGGCTTTTTCAACAAATTTTTGAACGAAATTATTTTCTTTTCTTGATATCTTAACATCCTTAACACCGTGGATGGCCATTGTTGTTTCTTTATTTATAAAGATTTGATAATCTTTGGCGACTGTTGAAATTTGATCGATCTTCTTTTTAATTATAATATAAATAAAACCCGCAGAACTGCCGAGAACAACAAAAACAATAAGAGAGATGATCGGTTGCACAATAAAGAGTACTGTCAGCATAATTGCAACCATTAAGATATTATTAAAAATATCAAGACATGGCTTGATAAAACTTCGCCCTAAAAATAATCTCCATTGTACTGCATTTACGAGATCTGCTGAATTACAGGTGATATGCCACTCATAGGGCAGCTTTAAAAATCCGTTTAACAGGATCTCACCAAAATAGGTTTCAATACTTGCTCCAAACCGGGTGATCCAATATGTTACAAATCCCTTGGCAAGATTTTTAACCGTAATCAAAATCACCACTGATAATCCTGCAAAAACAATCAAATCTTTTGTTGTACTCACAAGTTCTGAACCCAGTATTTTCTGTATTGAGTTTAAATAATTCAAAGATAAAACAGCTCCGGGATCTGTAATTGCTGATGCGAATAATGCCACTGACCCCAGCGCTGAAGTTTCAAGTATGGCAGCAAAACTCATCATACAAAAAAGAATCCAAAACTGCCTTTTTCTGAACTTTGGAAGCCGGGAATATATCCATTTAAATGTAAATAAATAACTATATGTCTGTTTAACTGACATGTCTTATCGCAATAATTTGGATTGAGATATCGTTCGAATATTCTGAATCACACGATCGACTTCAGCGTCAATCATGGACGGGAACAATGGTATCGAAAGGCACTCTTGATAATAGTTTTCCGCAACCGGGCAATCCCCCCATTCTGTTCCATATTCCAACTGATAATAAGGTTGTGTATGGACCGGTATATAATGGACTTGTGTTTGAATCCCTTTCTTGTTGAGACAATCCATAAATTCATTTCGTTCCACTCCAATTTGAGTAAAATCAATTTTTAAAACATAAAGATGAAAATTGCTGTCACACTTTTCATCTTCAAAAGGAGTATGAATAAAATCCATATCTTTAAATGCTTTATTGTATCTATTAACAATGTCCCGCCTTCTTTCTATAAAAGAGGAAAGTCTTTCCAATTGTGACCTTCCAAGGGCACATTGAATGTCTGTAATTCTATAATTATATCCCAAAGAAATTTGCTCATAATACCAAGGATTTGGTAGATTATTATGCTTATTTATTGCCAAGTTTCTATACTGGAAAGAATCAATATTGCTTGTGATACCATGGGATCTGAATAACTTTATCTTTTCATATAAGCGTTTATTTCCTGTTGTCAGTGCACCGCCTTCACCTGTTGTAATATGCTTGACTGGATGGAAACTCATAACTGACATATCAGAATAAACACAAGACCCGACAGGTGTCTCTTTGTACATAGATCCCAATGCATGGCAGGCATCTTCAACAATATAAATTTTATTCCCATATTTTTTTTCAGCCCGATTAACGATTTCGCGAATCTTTTCCATATCACAGCTTTGACCAGCAAAATGAACCGGTATTACAACTTTTGTGTTTTTATTTATTTTATCTTTAAGACTCTCAGATGACAGGTTGTATGTCTTTTCATCAACATCTGCAAAAACAGGTTTCGCTCCACAATAGATGGCACAATTGGCCGATGCTACAAAAGTGATCGGGGAGGTAATGACCTCATCTCCCTTTTTTAACCCTGCTGCCAAACACGCTATATGCAGCGCTGATGTGCCTGAATTTACAGCTAACGAATATTTGGCACCACAAAATTCAGCCAGGCGGGCTTCAAATTTTGCAATTTCAGGGCCCTGGGTTAAATATGGAGACTTCAGTGTATGTCGAACAGCTTGACAATCATTATTGTCTATACTCTGACGTCCATAATTAATATATGTTTTTGATTTTCCTGAGACCTTTGAAAAATGTTTAATTTTTAAAGGAACGTCACTTTTCAAATCTCTGTAAAACTGATCGATTGAAATATCAACTGGAGGCATTGCATAGTTCAGATCACGTTCAATTTTAGAAACATCCAACGATAATTTTTTTCCCCGTTTAGCTATAAAATTAAAATCATCTATTGATATTGATTTTATTTTATTTAATGGTAAATTAAATTTTTCTGCAACTTTGGTTATAAATTCCAGCTTTGTACAACTATCGGCGCTGCTGCAATTATATATTCCACATAAGTTTTTTTTAATCGCCAGCTCTATGATTCTGGATAGCTCCATTGTATATATGGGTGAAAATTCTGCATCCTTAAATCCACTGACCGTTTTATTATCCTCAAAAGAGCCTAAAATCCATTCTCCCAAACTTTTTTTATCCTGAACGTTCCAGCCAAAGATATTTGTTCGCAGAATCAAAGAATTTTTAATTTTACTTATTTCAGCCTCTGTTTCCAGCTTTGAAATGCCATAAAAATTTTTGGGACCAACTCCAATATTCTTTTCATTATTTCTGGATTGTTCCCCGCTGTAGACTGAATCACTGGATATGAAAATCAATTTTTGTTTTTCAGGATTAATACAGCCACATAAATAAGCAGAAGCCCCGACGTTTAAAGCTCTTGTAATATCCTGATGCTGTTCACAAAAATCTACATTTACAATCGAAGCACAATGTATGATAATTTCGGGTTCATACGTATCAATTAATTCTTTAACCCTATTCTTATCCAATAAATCACAATGGAGCGTGGTCATTCCGTCAACATCCAAACTGTGATTATTGTACAGACCGATAATCTGATAATTATTCCTGAAAAAATAGGCAATATTACTACCCAAAAGCCCACTCATTCCTGTAATCATTACCTTTTTCATAATAAATTTACTTTCTAATTCTTTTTATTCAGGAATATCATCCAAAGACCACCTGGTTTTCTCTATTTCATAGTCATCTTCAATCAAGGCCAAGGTATTTCGCAACTCTTCAACCGTTAACACATTCTCCTGATTATCAGATGCATAAGAGAAACCTTCAACGCAGGGCTTCCCTCCGTTTTCAAAATCTTCATTCCCACCATATTGCCGGGGTCTGATGACATAGCAATCTTTATATTCAGTCGTATTTCGCCACTCATCTTCCCCGATCAAGGCTTCATGAATTTTCTCACCTGGACGTATGCCCACAACTTCCTGACGGCATGCAGGAGAGATTGCTGTTGCAAGATCTGTTATATTCATGGTTGGAATTTTAGGGACATAAAGCTCACCCCGTTTTGAAACTTCCAAAACTTTTAAAACAAAATGAACAGCCTGATCAAGCGTAATCCAGAAGCGAGTCATATTAGGATCTGTAATAGGCAAAACACCGGTTTTTGATCTTTCTTTAAAAAATGGAATCACCGATCCCCGACTGCCAAGCACATTACCATAACGAACCACTGAAAAAATAGTTTCTTTCTCAGCTCCCGGATATACATTTGCTGCAATAAACAATTTATCAGAACAAAGCTTTGTAGCACCATAAAGATTTATCGGGTTGCAGGCCTTATCTGTTGAAAGGGCAACAACTTTTTTCACATTGTTGAACAATGCGGCATCAATAACATTCATGGCACCCAGAATATTTGTTTTAATAAATTCTTCCGGATTATATTCAGCTGCAGGGACCTGCTTTAATGCAGCCGCATGAATCACGTAATCCACTCCACTGAATGCTTTGTACAATCTTTCTTTATCCCGAACATCACCAAGAAAATATCGAATGCAAGGATCTTTGTTGATATTCCAAGTCTGTGACATTTCAAATTGTTTTAATTCATCACGGCTGAAAATTATAAGCTTTGCCGGTTTATACATATCAAGAACCATTTGAATGAATTTTTTTCCAAATGATCCTGTTCCACCAGTTATTAAAATTGTCTTATTATTTAACATTCCAAATTCCTCTTGTGTTTCTACTACTGGCTCACATTAATGATAATAATATTTTTAAATCCTTTTACCAACTGCTTCAATTACTGGTTTTATATATTGAACCAATTCAGCAAAGTCTTCCAAACTGATTGTCTGAGCAGCATCACTCTGTGATTTCTCCGGGTCGGGATGAACCTCAACCATCAATCCATCTGCACCAACAGCGACCGCCGCTCTTGCAAGGTCTTTATAATAAGATGTATTACCAACCCCTCCTGTCCCATGGCTAATGTCAACAATTATTGGGATATGGCTGATTTGCTTAAACGAAGGAATAATTGAAAAGTCCAACGTCCATCTCATGTGATCATTGAAATGAACCGTACCTCTTTCACACATAATAAGATTTTTATTCCCCTTTACTCCTCTGGTTTCATCAGAAAAATATACCCATTCTGCTGAACAAAGAGTTTCGCGAAGATCCATCCATGTTCCTCTTTTAAGCATTACCGGATTGGAATAGTTTCCCAATTCCTTTAAAAAATTATAGTTTTGAGAATTTCGGGTACCGATTTGAATAATATCAGAATATTGTGATACTGACTTAAGCTGTTCTAAATCCATTGCTTCTGAAATAACAGACAGTCCGGCAGCTTCTCCAGCTGTTTTCAACTCAATTAATGCAGGTTCCTCTCGGCCCCAATCATAATGAGGGCTGGTACAAGGTTTATAAGCCCCTCCTCTAAGAATATGAGCTCCCGCTTTTTTTATTGCCATTGCAGTTTCCATGATCTGCTCTTGAGACTCTACCCTGCATGGTCCTGCAATGATGGTAAAAATATCTCCACCAATCTGATGCCCATTTACTTCGACAATTGTTTGATGATCCGGATTTTTCTTTTTAATTTCTATAAATTCGTTTTCATTCATAATGTTTCCTTCCAATTTGGAAATATTTTTTCCGCAAGCTTTAAACTTGCAGAATCTTTTATTTCTATTGTTGAATAAATATCAAGAATTTCTAAAATCTCGACCTTATCGCCTAATAATCTGCCCTCCCTGATAAATTGAGGCATTGTAACACAGGCAAGACCTGGATACCCAATATGAATGGGATGTTTCCTAGACCTTGGAAGGAAACCTTCATCCACTCTTCTAATACTTTCACCTCCATTTGTCCAACATGACTTATATGTGGGATACCCTGGCAACACTGAATCAAAACCGGTTTTCACCAATAATTTTATAAGATCATCAACAAGACCTTTGGGTCTGAAGGGTGACTGTACTCCCAAGTAGACAACCATATCCGGGAAAATACCCATTTTTGTCTCAAGTTCTTTTAATGAATACTCTAAGACTTTTTCAATGCCAATATGATCTTGCGATAGATCAGTCGGTCGTTTAATGTTGATGTCGACCCCCTGATCTGAACAATAGTTCAACATTTTGTCATCATCAGTAGAAACGACAAGACTGTTCATCAACTTGGATTCCTTGGCAGTGTCAATTGTATGTTTGATCAATGGCTCACCGACAAAATATTCCATTTGACCCTTCACAGTGACAATCCCTACAATATTAAGCCCGGATAAAATATCATCTATTTCTCCATTACCGCCATTATGCAAATTAAGAGATTCCATAATTCGAACAATGCTTTTACATCTTTCAGCATCCATGGACTGATGTATTCCGTGATGGTGATATACTGAGGCTTCAGGCTCATAAACCAATTTATACCCTTGATCAATGACTTGCTGCCCCCAGACTCTATCTTCGATATTTTTTACTGTACTGTCAAAAGGTATCTTTTCCCAAACGGATCTCCTTATTAAACTATTTGCATTGTGGAAAAAACTATCCTTTACCTGTACTCTTCTGTCAAAGCCGAAGACGATATAAAGATCTCTTTTATCCAGATCATTAGTAAAACTCATGGGTTCTTGTCTGCCATAAACACCAGCAACCGAATCATCTTCAAAATTTTTTAATAAATTAGACAGCCACATAGAATTTTTGGGTATGCAATGGGCTGATAAAATAGCAATGTAATCACCCGTCGATGCTTCAATTCCCATATTAATAGCTTTGCCGGGCAGGTATTCATCAGTATGGAGTACTTTTACATCAAACTGTTCCGCCTTTGCAACGGTCATATCTTTGCTCTGGTTATCAATAAATATAACCTCTATATCCTTATGGTCTTGCCTGAATACAGCATTCAGACAAGAGGTGACCCATCTTTCTTCATCTTTTGCTCTGATAATAATTGATACTTTCATTTTTCTTTCCTTGCAATAACCAACAAAGTATCTGTTTTTCCTATTTTTTTAACCATCTCTTTATATTTTTCATTCATCTGTTCAAAAAATTCAATCACTAAGCCTATATTTGGAGAATCCATGTACTTCCCGGGGAAATCCATGGTACCACCACCTGTTTTTGTCGCTGTACACGTTTCTCCAGTAAGACTCCAACAGAAATGATTCATTAACCCATAGTGCTGAAAAGAACGGAATTCCATAGAGCCAAAACCAATCTTATTCAACAAATATTCTATTGAAGCTTCCCCATAATAAAAAAGGTGAGGCTTCATAAAATAAAAATTCTTATAAGGCGCTACGTCAAAAACACTTATCAACGGATCATTTATATTGGGTACTTCAAGGATTAACATTCCACCATCATTTAGCATTTCATATGTTTTTTTAATAAATGATATGGGTTCAGGGATATGCTCAAGCACATGAAACATGCAAATCGTATCAAACCGTTCATCTTTAATCTCATCAATGTCTTTTAACTCAACATTCAAATCAAGATTGTTTTTTGCAAACTCTACATGCGGTTTATAAAGTTCAATCCCTCGAACTTTTTTTACATGACCCTTAAGAATATTTAAAAATCCTGCTGTTGCACAACCGATATCAAGAACTTCCATTTGCAAAGTAAATAAATCCGCCAGCATAGAAAATCTATTTTCCTGAAGTGGTTGTTTCAAATTGTAAAATTTTTCTGCTTGCTTGGATTCATAGTCTTCAATATCTGGAAGGTAGCTGTCCCTGAAATGCCCATCTTTATAATATTTGATCAACTGGGCCTGATCTGCATCAGACTCTAAAAAAACGATCTTGCAGTTGCTGCATTCCCAGATGTTTGAGTCAATCGTATTTGATCCATCTCTAATTCTGTCATGAAGCAATTTAAGATCATCAGAACCACATATTTTACAAGTTAATGGCATTATTTCTCCTTATTAAATTACTAACAGGCAACAATTGGGTTTAGATATATTTGATTTTTATTTCTGATAATTTTTTTCTTAATTCTTTTTGATTATTTTCAAAAAGTCTCATGCATCTAATGGCATCTGAATATCGCTTTAGTAATTTTTCATCTGACAATAAAAAAGAAATGCTATTTGCGAGTTCTTCAGATTTTTGTATTTCCATGCCAGCCCAAACTTTTTTTAATTGTTCTACTATATGATAGTCTTTTTTTACATTTGAACCCACAACAATTGGTATACCAAGAACCAGCGGCTCAAGAATATTCTGCCCCAATGGTTTGTTTGGAAAAGGGCTCAATGTCCCGCCAATAAAAACGGCATCTGCTAACCCATACATTGCCCCAAGTTCACCAAACGTATCCAATATAAGAACATCAACCGGATCAATAGGAATCTGCCCGGCAATCAAATCGGTTCTTAATGTCGTCTTAATGGAAAGCTGTGCCGCATAGTCTATAAGCTCTCTGATATCTGATAGAAATCTAGGTGCTATAATACATTTTATTTTTTCTTTCTGGCTAAGCAGTTGTTTGCAAATATCCATGACTGGAACGATTTCATTTTTGCTGATACTTCCGGCAATAAAAACTTTTGAACCCGCCAAACCCATAGTTTCATGATAATATTTTCTTTTATCATCTGTTAATTTCAATCTTTCAATATTTAACTTCAAATCTCCGGAAACAAATATTTTTTCATCATCAACCCCTAAATCAACGAATTCTTTCCTATATCGAAAATATTTCACTCCAATATAGGAAAAAATTTTATATGCGCCCATTAAAAAACACAGCTCATATTTGGGATGATGCAAAACATCTTTGTTCATTACAGCACTTATCAACATGCTTACTTTATTGTTTCTTCGGGTTTCTAAGAGAAGAAAGGGATAGTAACAATTTTCGATAAAAACAATTAGATCAGGATCAACCTCTCCTAAAAATGATGCTGCTTTTTTTTCTGTATCATTTTTATAAATATAAACTTTATCAATAGCAGAAATCCGGCATGCCAAGTCAAAGGAGTCAGCATCATCAACAAGGGCAAAAACGTTGCAGCCAAAGATCGACTTCAAGTCATCCACCAGCCGATGACTCTGAACGACTTCTCCTATAGTAGGTGTGACAATCAGTATGTTATTCATTGGGAAATCTTTTTTTTATTTGTCTATTTTTTTCCCAAAAGACTCTGTCCCAGATTCTTTTTGAATTATCTCATTAATTTTCTGTTGATATTTTTCAAGTGTTGCATAGTCAGTATCTGTATAGTGTTCAATCCATTGTTTTTCCAAGTCTTTTATTGAAACAATATCATTCGAAAACAACTCACGATCTATAGAAGGATTATCCTTCATCATGCTAAACACCTGTGAACCGGGAATAGGCATCAAGATGGTTGCGGACATTCTAAAAATTGATCCGATCCGTGCAAGATCCTCAGCAAATTTTAAAGAATTTTCCAGCGATTTTTCCGACTCTCCCGGAAGCCCTAAGACAAAACTAGGAAAATAATATATTCCAGCATCCTTTAACCGTCGAGCTGCATTGAGCGCGAGCTTGGCACTAGCACCCTTCATCGTATTTTTCAGCATGGTATCATCACCGCTTTCAATACCCAAATACACCTCATAAACGTTCAATTTTTTTAAATAGGGGATAATATCATCCGTAATTCTATTCACTCTGCTGTATATAAGAAAGCTGACATCTGAAAGCGACTCCGGTCTCTGGTCAACAAATTGCTTGAACCACTCTGTACTATTTAAATTATCGTCACTGATATCCCAGATATAATCTGTCTTATACTTTTCTTTTAAATCCGAAATTTCATTCCAAATCTCAGGAATATTCCTGAATCTTACACCTCGTTCAAGTCTAGCGCAGAAAATACATCCACCCGTTTTATCCCGCCATGAGCATCCTTTACTTGAATATATAGATAAAGGTCTTTCAAATCTAATCGATTCTTTTGAATATATTTTTCGATAATTGGCAATATACTTATCCACATCGATAAATTTCCTGGAAGGTGTTATCATTTCTTCCGGACTGTTGACATGAATCAATGCTGCTTTTTTTGCTTTTCCATCCGCTCTCCTGAAAACTAAATTTGGAATTTTTTCAAGCTCAATGAGATCAACTCTATTTTTCAGAATTAAATCAACAAGCATAACCATGGTAAGCTCTCCTTCTCCTGATACAATAAAATCAATAAAAGAGCGCTTTTCCATTATATTTTCCCATAATACATCAGCATGGGGTCCACCTAAAATGATTGAGGCACCATATTCTTTGGCTTTTTGGGCAAGCGAAAGACAATTTTCATAATTAAAAGAATTGGCATGGAACCCGATTAATTCCGCATCTTGAAAAACAACAGGATCAATTGATTCAACATCTCCATCAATAATTTGAATATCCACACAACCGATATGAGCTTGTTCTATCATTGTTGCAATAGAAAGCAGCCCCAGAGGTGGATACATGCCTTTTCTAGAGTGTGAATATTTTAGTCTTACTTCTGGATTACATAGTACTATTTTCATTGAATCTTTCCTTTAATAAAATCTGTGCTAATCGAAAATCAAATTCATCATCAATATTGACCGCATATTCATGATCTATCAGATATCCTCTACAATCCTTGCCCATACCCATATCCTTCCCATCCCAATGTTTCACAAGATCTCTTGTCCTCATATAAATAGCACCGTTATAGGCATAGGCGGATGGTCTTTCCTGTCTGTTAAAAAAAGTCTCTCCATCAAATTCATTACAAAAATTTTCCAACCGTTTATCTTCCAATATTTTTTTTGCCCTGTAAGGGTGGCCATGTTTGATTTCTGAAACAGTTGCCACTGAATCACAACCTGACTGAAAAAACAGTTCAATCACAGCATCTATTATTTCAACTGTAATCAGCGGACTTGTCGGCTGTAAAGAAATGACTGCATCACTTTCCCATCCGTTTGAATCATAAAACTCCAGAGCATGTTTTAAAGCTGGATTAAGGGGAGATGTGTCCTGAGCCATCTCCTTTGGTCTTAAAAAAGGGGCCTCGGCTCCATAATCTCTGGCAGCAGATGCGATATTTTCATCATCTGTTGAAACAATAATTTTAGAAATATATTTAGATGTTTTAGCGTAATTAATCATGTATGAAATAAGGGGTTTGTCCATAATTAGTCTCAGGTTCTTCCCTGGAACACCCTTGGATCCACCACGAGCAGGTATAACAGCCATTATTTTTAATTTATCAATTCCTTCAATCATGATTCAATCCTTTCTTAATCATTAATAGTTCTTTTCCCCGATTTTAATATCTGCTCTGCCAGCCACAACTCAAAATCCGTATGGATATCAACAAAAGATGCCACGTCATCATTTTCTATTATGACAACATTGTCGCCCAGCCTCTTCCCCTGCCTGAGTATGTCAACCCTTGTTGCACAACCTAATCCTGTATCTTCCCTGTATATTGATTCTTTGATTTGGCGTGCCGTATTAGCTGCATTTGTCAGTCTGATAAACTTTCCCTTTTGTTTTGTCCAATAATTTTTATGATCCCTATATCCAACAAACGCTGATTCTATTTTTGAATTATTAAGAAGGGTTTTAATGCATTCTTCCAACATATATTTTTTTTTAAAAACATCTGTCACTTGCAAATAAGATACAATATCAACGCAATAATCTTCATTCTGGGCAAGCCAATCTACGGCATGACACAAACACTCTTCAGCATTTGCATAATCGCCTGATAGTTTTTCCGGTCTCATAAACGGAACTTCTGCTCCGTATTGTATTGCAGCATTGGCAATATCTTTATCATCTGTCGATACTATTGTCCGATCAACATAGTTGCACTGCAGTGACGACTCAATGGCATAGGCTATTAATGGTTTGCCATCCAAAAGAGCAATATTTTTCTTTGGGAGCCCCTTAGAACCACCTCTGGCAAGTATGATCGTGACAACATTTACTTTCTTCTTTTCCATTACGTTCAATATCCTTTTATTATAACTTATGAGGCAGTATCTGTTTTAATGACTTGCCAAAGCTGAATGTCCGTAAATATTCTTTAAAGAATTTTATAAGCAAAGAGGGTTCGCTCAGAACAATTAACAACACATCTTTAATAAACTTAGGCTGCTTTAAATAATTTTTAGCCACTTTATCAACAAAGCGGCCATTTAATTCTTCTCTGAGTTTAATTAACCTGTCCGGCGGTACAATCGTATTTAAGAAGGGCTTTAAATTAGCCCCACCATGCCGGAAAAAATCATAGGTCAATGAATCGGGAAGGAGATTATTTTCTTTTGCATAATCATAGAGTTCGGTCCCAGGATAAGGTGTCATAATAAAAAACTGAGTATAATCAGCATCAATTTCCTCTGCCAGATTCCTTGTCTTCTCGATATCCTCCTCTGTCTCTCCAGGAGAGCCAATAATAAAGGTCACACCTGTGTGAATACCATATTTTTTTATTCTTTTAACTGAATCTCTGATTTGCTGAACAGTGATTCCCTTTCGCATTTGTTTTAAAATTTTATCCGAACCGGATTCAGCACCGATATCAATATGAATACAGCCTGCTTTTTTAAGCTCTGCTATTAAATCTTCATCACAGGTATTGGCCCGCAGCTGGAATCGATATACAGCTTTTATATCTCTTCTTTTAATTTCATGACATATTTCTATGGCTCTTTTCTTATTAATGGCAAAGGTATCATCAGAAAAAGAAATACACTCAAAACCATATTCTTTTACCAAAATCTCAATTTCATCAACTGTTTTTTCAGTACTGAACGCTCTGAACGTCTTACCAAACATAGACTTGCTGCCACAAAAAGTACAATTATACGGACATCCTCTGCTAGACATCATATTTGCTGTTTTATTCCAGTATCCTCGCGGCCAATTCCAACGTTGTGCATAGTATTCCATTGAGAATAAGTGTCTTGCCGGCATCGGCAAATCATTCAGATCTTTGATGAGTTTTCTTTCAGGATTCTTGAATATATTTCCATCTTTTTTATATGCAAGCCCTTTTATCAAAGAATAATCGACATCATTGCCAGGTCTGTATTGATTTAGGAATTCAGCAAATGTTTCCTCACCTTCTCCATAAATAACGAAATCTACAAAATCATTTTGCATGGTATCTTCAGTTGCCACAGTTGGATGAACCCCACCAAATACAATTGGAGTTAAAGGTGTTATTGATCGGATTTCCATTGCATATTCGCAGGCCTTTGAATATGTGGCAGTCATGCATGAGACACCTATGATATCAGGCTTAAAAGCCATTAATCTTTCTTTTAAATTGGGGAAATTGCCTGGAAGTTCATCAAAAATCTGAACCGTATGTCCTTCTCTTTCACAATATGCGGCAAGATATGCAATGCCGAGAGGTATAAAACGGGCGAAATCCATCTTTGCGGCCATTAACATAACTTTCATTTTTCTATATCCCTTATCCTGTTTTTTTGCCATTCAAAGCTTTCCTTATATGTACACTTTGAACAGGCTGAAATTTCCTGTAATTCCTTATTTAAATGTAATCTTCGTATTTTATTGAGACGGTTCCCCCTCCAAAAAGATTCGACATCCAAACCTTTGGAATAATCCAACTGCCCCAATACATTTTCAGATTCCCAATCCCGGCAGCACATAACAACACTGCCATCCCATTTAACAATTATTCTCTGCCAGATCTGTGGACATGGTCGTCTTCCTATTTTTTTAAAACCTTCTTTATCTGTATTCAGTCGATTTTCATCTTCCCCGCGATTTGTATAATCTTGAAATGTGATTGATTCAACATAAGGAGTCCAACGTTTAATTAAAGATTCTATTTCATGAGCGTTTTTATCCATTTTTACCATTTGAACCCTTACAAGCGGCTTTGTCTTTCCCAATGAGTTTCTGATTTCAACAAACTTTTGTAAATTGTGGACCAGCTTATTAAAATTGCCTCCTTTCCGAATCGTTTCATATGTGCTTGAAGTATCTCCATCTACCGAAAAAACAATCAAATTTAATCCTGAAAGAATAAGTTCCTTGCTTAATTTATCATCAAGCAACAGCCCATTTGTGTTTAAGATGACATCCAATACACCCAGCTGCTTTGCATATTTAATAATATCGACCAGATGTTCCTTCCATATCAAAGGTTCTCCGCGCCAATTTAATTTTATTGAAGCAAGTCCTTTTTTTGTTCCTTCTTCCAAAATTTTTTTTGCCAGTTCAACATCCATACTGCCAAGACTTTTCTTAAACGCAGGTGTTGGAAATCCATGTGGGCACATAATACATTTCAGATTGCATTTATTGGTTGTCTCAATATCAATATGTGTCGGGAACCTTGAAACCAGGTGATATTTATGTAAAAAATTCCAAGAAAATCTGTACTTCAAATACTTTATTCTATTTTTTCTGGAGACAACATTTTTTATAAAACTACCAAATTTATTGACCTCATTGAACGCAGACATTCTCAATTTACTTAATCCTCTCTAAAATAGCTTGTCTCAACCTGTTCAAACCATCACTATCAAGAAATTCATCATACCCTTTCAAATGATCCTTATTAACAATAGTTTTTAAATCTATTTCACCTACCAAATGTCTATTAATTGTCCTGACTAATTCATTAATATCATCAAATATCAATTTATTAAAATATTCTGGATATAATGAATGATTGGCATAATCAAAAACAACATTATAAAAAATTCCAGCCTCTCCACAGATCAGTGCAATTGTTGAAGGACTGCTTAATTCCAGTGTCACATTCACCTCAGAAATAGAAATAATATGCAGAGGATCATACATATTCGTGTCAAGAATATGCATATTTTCTTTTTTGAAAATCAACTGCCAAATCTGCTCAAATTCTTTTTTATACTCATCAGGGAATATAGCGCCATCAATATTAAAAGTGCTTTTCATCTTCAAAATTACGATAACATTCTCCAATTTCGAACACTCGATCGCAGCATAATAGAATTCCAAAAGATGTTTCGCTGAAAACGTAGACCTTTCATAAAAATAGGGTATATCGTAAAAAGTAATTATTTTGTCTTGGGTTTTTCTACCAAGTATTTTTCTTTTTAATTCACTCCGGGAACGACAGATTTTTTTGTACTCATCTTTTCCCCAAAAACCAGTCTTGACAATTTCTCCAAACTCGCAGGTGGGTTGATAAAGACCTATTATGTCCCCCCCCCATGTGAAATAATAGTCAGCAATTTGAAAAGCATACGGGGCCCATCTTCCCCATGAAACAGTACTGCCAAAATTATAAATCCCAACTTTACAATCGTGTTTGTTGCAAATAAATGCCGCCGCAACCATCTCATCTCCACCGCTATGAAAAAGCATCATTAAATCAATATCAAAATGCCAAAACAATCTTTCATATTTTGAATTTACTGCTGTCGTCGACAATAACACCAAGGATTCATACGTATCCCATTCATAACAAAAAAGAAAACGCACAAAAAACCATATCGGTTTGAAAATATACTCATGAAGAATTTTTGGAAGATGAGAGACTGGTATGCTCAGTTGGTCAATTACTACATAATTATATTTATTCTCAATATAGTATGAAATCATTCGTTTGGAATACTCAGTATCACCTTGATCAAGAAAAAAAAGCACATCGTCCCGACCAATTTGCTCATCATCAATTAAAAAATCGTTCCTAAGCAACCCTTCTTTTTTGGGAAAATGTGCCCGCATACAAATTTTATATTTCTTTTTTATCTTATTATGAAAACAATACTTAGTTCTAAATATAATAAGAAGCCGAATCAAAAGGTTTGAAACCAGTATAAAAAGCATATTAAAGCTATTCCACACACCACTGCCAGCATATCTGAATTTAATTGGTTTTAAATCTTTGAAAACATCATTTTGAATTATAAATTTATAAATTTTGTCACATGGGATAATGAGAAGCACATCTTCTCCTGACCGTCTAAGCTGATAATAAAATCTTAAAAAACTCTTTATCTTGTACTGGATAAAAAATTTGATTGCAGTATCAATTGTCTTTTCCTGATATCCTTTTTTGTAAAACTGGAGACTATTCCTGCTTGAAATATTTAATTCATCAAAATACAAAGATGTTAACTCAATCGTAATATTTTCGATTAAAAAAAAACTGCCTTCATACTCAGATATAAATTTTTCAGGTGTATATCTTTTAAACAAATTGTTTAAAGCCCTACCTATCAGAGGCAACTTTAAAAGCTGATTTACTATGGTAGACACGTCATGATATAAAACAATTGATCCAAACGATCTAAATACCAAGCTTTTAATCAAACCCAAAATACCAAGTTTATAAAAGAATATTTTCTTTTGCATTATCGTTAAAATGCCACTATGCAGTGTCTAAAAAAATAGTAAATTAATTCAGGGAGAAAAAATGATGACATAGCTCCGCCCTGTCGGTTACATGCCTCTAAGTTCCCAAACAAACAATATTGAATTACAATTTAGCTTATATTCTTCAAATCATTAATCAAATCAGGATTATTTCTGAGTTCCGGGTCAATTTCATTTACCTGATCTGAAAGTGATTTAATTTCTCTTTTAATCCGGTCGTATTCTGAAATTCTAATTTTCAAAAAACTAATGGTAAGCCGCGCCAGTTCTTCCAAACCTTTTGGAGTTAGCCGGTACATATAAGCTGATTTATTTGGGGTCTTTTTAAACCGTTCAACCTTAATCATGCCTTTTTTAGTGAGCGCAGAAATACAAAAATTAACCTTGCCCAAACTAACACCCATTTTTTGATTCATCTCTCGTTGAGTCAGTTCTGGTTCTTCTTGAAGAAGATTGAGTAATCTAAGGCGGATTTCATTGTCTAAAGGCGTGTTCATGGTATGAACTTATATTTAATATTCCAATTGAGGTCAAGAGAAATATCGAAATCGAGGCATTTAAATATTTAAAAAAAATCAACAGGTTTGATTCTTCTAATAGAATTGAAAATTTTTTATGGGACTCACATTTTTCATTAAATTATTTATTATATTTACGGATCAAACCATTAGGGAATTTATTAAGATACAAAAGTCCTTCAGAGAAAAAGGTTTTACAATCAACAGAAGATATACCAACCCTGCCAATCTGGCTATTTAACATTTTCCCATTTGCCAATAAAGACTCTTTAAATTGCTTTAAATCAATAACAAAATCCATATCTAAATTCCTAACCAGATACCTTACTGATTTAGGTGTAATATCCCCATTCATATCAATTATATTTCCAGAGAAATACTTAAAATATCTATAGTCAACTTTACTTTTTTGTTCAAGGTAATGGACAAAAGTGGCACGATCTAAAGGGCACCCTAAGCAGACTATTTTTCCATTATTTTGATAAAGAAAGTCAAATATGGAGCTTTCACCAAAGCAGTCAAGACAACTTAGAGAAAGGGCTTTATCTTCCTCTTTACCAATCATTTTAACACTAAAAATGGGGTCTAATGTTCTATGGCCTTGTGGATATTTTCGAATGAATTCAGAATAAACACCTAACTCTTTTGCTGAAGGCGTTTTTAATACATCAAACGATTTATTCATGCAAAAACTATATGAAAATGTAGGGACAATGAGTGTACCATCAACTCCAATGGCATTTTGAAAGGCGTTTGTTAAAATGGCCATTTTTTCTTCGAGTTCCACCTCCTTCATTTGGGCTAAAACCATAGTATCAGCATGAAGCATGACAATATCTCCGGAACCTATCCCAATTCTGGTCAGTGCCTCAGAAATATCTTTATGGGTTATATATATCCTATTATTCAAGAATTTTTCCTTTTGTTTTTAAAATAGAGATAATCTGATTCAGTTTCTTTATTTCTGTTATTTCTTCAGTCGAAAAGGTAATTCCAAATTCTTCCTCTATATCCATCATAAAATTAAAATGGCCTAGAGAATCCCATTTTTCATGAGATCCAACTCCAAGATCATCCCAATTATCCAGTAATATTCCAGGAAAAAGTTCTTTTAATAATTCGATTAATCTATTCAAATCTTGAAAACCTCCAAATTAGGAATTTTAGCTTCTTCAATATTCAATTTCCATTTAATCGGTTGTTTGAAAGGGATTCCCATCTTCTCAATATCATCTTCTGTTTTACTAAAACCCAGTGTGAGTAAAAAATCCTGAATAATTTGATTTTTTTTTGTTGGGACATACTCGGCATAAACAATTTCAATTCCTTTTGTTTTAAGATGGGAAATACATCGTTCAAACAACCAAAATTCAAGATATCTACCAATCACCCGGCAACTCATTATAAACGTATCAATCCAGGCAACTTTTTCAGATTCCGTCGTCTGTAATAGTACCATTCCGACTAAACCATGATCACCGAATTTATCTTTCAGGCTAAATATCAAAGGGATGTTTCCTTGGCGATCAATAATTGCATTTAAAGATTCCTGACTGTGGCGCTGAGTTCTCAAATTAAATTGATTGGTTTTCTGAATAAGCTGAAAGGCTCGATTGATGGTTCCAGAATCTATCAAACTGTCTATAGGTTGCATTGAAATCTTTTTCAAGTAAGAGACTCTGTCGATTTGATCCGAAAATTCGGACTGAAAATTCGCTCGAATTTTATATTGTTCAGATTTTTTTAAATCAGAGTCGACATATTTAAATTGATAAAAAAAAGGAAGACTATCAAGATATGAAGGCCACATTGCGACATCCTCAGGTGGTTCAACAACTATAAGTTCTGGCAAATGAGTTCTAACCATATCTCTCTCAATTGCACTGTCATCCCAAAAAACAAAACTGTCCAAGCTTAATCCAAGCTCACTTGCTATCTTTCTAATATTATATGCCTTATCTTCCCAGTTAATTTTCAAAGAAGAAAAGTCATTTTTTTTAAGTATCATTGCTGGATGTTTTTCTAAAACTTCAAGAACATCGTCATGATTATTTTTTGATGCAATCACAAGTATTGTGCCTTTTTTAGCCAATTTTTTTATTTCAATTTGAAAATCTTGAAATGCTTTACCAATTCCATCTTGACCGATTTGAATACCTTCTATCCCCAAATCTCCAACGACTCCCCCCCATAATGTGTTATCGCAATCAAGAACAAAAACTTTTTTCCGAGGATTCTCTATTCTTTCGATTATTTGTAAAAAAATGCTCGCTAAAGTTCTGATCCCCTCTCTACTCAAGTGAGATCTGACCGCATAAAAATTTCTATGGTCATAACAAAATTTGAGCCCTTCCAAACTAAAAACTTGATTAATGTTAACAAAGTAGAATTCCTTGAATTTTTCTTTCAGCCCATGTAAAAAATGAATTGTTTGAGTTTCAATTATTGTTTCTATTGAGCTTGATCTGGCATCCGCTATAGGGTGTGGCCTTCGAATATTTCTATTTGAAAATCCTAAAATAAGTGGAGTTTCACCCTGTTTTAAAAAAGAGATTAATGGAAGAAAATAATCTTCAATTAAAGAAAGAACTTTTTTTTCACTATATTCATTTTGAAGCGTTAAAAGAGTCATTGATGAGAACATATCATCCAGAAAAAACACAAACCCAACATAATTTGAATTTTTAAGCTGAGAAGGCTTTTCAATAAAATCACATTTCCAGCTATCAAATTCTGTAAAAACTAAATCAATTTTTTCAGACAGACTTTTCCACCCCCTGGCATTGGGTATTAAAAATGAACTTCCATATACAATCATTTTCTTTTTCATCTAATTAATTTCTCCTTGAGGAGTATACTAATAATATTTTTTAATTCTTGAATTGGAATATTTATCTTGTCAGCTATCCATTCAGTTTCATGAAAACCATCACAATATGAAAGAAAGTTTTTTAAAACTATAATATCCTGGTTCAACATCTTTTTAGTACTGATGTCCCTATAAAGCCCTCGTCTTCCCAATTGAGGTTCACAAATAACATTGGGTCGATACACTTTTAATTTTTCAAAGGTTTTAATGCAATCCATGTAGACATCAAAACTTTCTTCCATCGCTTTTTCGGTAATACATTCCAAATTATCCAGAGAAGTATGATATTCTGGATACTCACCATATTTGGTTCGCATCAGAGAACCGATTGGCAAATCTACTCCTGGAGAACAAAATTGTCTTTCATCGCTACCCCTATCTAAAAATGAACGGATTTCAAAAATTTTTCCAGAAGATTTAAGTGTTTTCAAAGAAACTCTTTCTGTAATTGTATCTTCCTTATGCCCTTTAAGATAGGTGAATTTTCCAGGCAATCCCACACAAGTTACTATCCATCCTCCAATAACATACTCTTTCAAATGATTCAAATGCTGTGAAATATATGCTATTGAACCAATAGTTTCAGGTATAAAAACGAATCGATAAGAATAATTAAGGTTCTTCTGTTTTATTAATTCCTTTGCTATAAAAGCGGTAAGCACAGGCCCTGACAGTTCATTATTTGCAAGGGACGGGTGGCATATATAAGTTGAAAACAATATCTCCTGATCTGATTTCCCTTTTATCAATAAATCAGCATAAGTCAAATGCCCCTGATCTAAAGAAGAATCCACTTTTATTTTATATGTATCATCTCTAAGTTGTGTCCGATGGGAATCTTTCAAACAAAACCCCCAATTATCATTATAATACGAAGTTACATAAGGTATTGCATCTGGTTGTTCGGGTAACGAATACAGATGTTTTTGAAGCTCAGCCAGAGTGAGTTCTCCTTCAAAAGGTATGCTGTAATTCACAATATGCAAATTATTTTTTTGAAAATCAATGATCCTGTTACCACTATGATCTTTAATCCATGCATCTCTGATATTCCACTCTTTTGGTATCTCCCAATCAAATACTTTTGTTCCCGTTGGAATTTCATGAATTTTTATGGGGATTTCACCTTGAAGTATTGATAATGTTTTACGAACTCCTTCACCTGTGATACTCCGACAAATTGGAAAAAGTTGTTTCAAAAGATTAAACAATTTAAATCCTATTTTTTATTTTCAAACACACATAACATTGTTGTAGACTTTCCCATTAAAAGACCAGGCACAAACCGTTTATTACCATTGAAGGGTAGGCACTTACCAATCATAAATTGAATATTGACAGGGAATTTCCAGAAACGGACTGATTTTCCAACAGTCCATAACCCCATAAAATCTTTTTTCATATCATAGATATTCATCAACACTTCGATTCCCGTCGGTGTAAAGGGTCTGATATGGGTTGGATCATCATAAAAAGATTCTTTGGTTGTCTTAAAATTGGGTGTTACTATCAAAAGCTTTCCATTTTTTTTAAGGACTCTTTTACATTGAGACAATATATTTCCAGGGTCGTAAATGTGTTCAATCACTGAATACATGATAGCAATATCAAACTGGTTATCATCAAAGGGCAACTCATCTGTTTCAAAATTTATCCCTTCAGATATATCTGTTCCGTGTGCAGAGATATCCTTGATTGTATTCATCGCACGAACCAATGAGCCATCGCCACAGCCAAGATCGAGGATATTTCCTTTAAACGGTATATTTAATAACTCTTGAAATAATTTTTGAAATGTTTCTACTGCTCTAAGCTGAAAATTAAGTCGATCCGGTGAATCCTTGATTTTCTTCCAGTGATAGCTATATGCCGTATTCAATTTACAATTCATGGATCTCCTTTAAATTACCTTGTTGCTTGATGTCAATGATTAATATGGCTAACTTTATTCACTTTTAAACAGGAGCCTATCCTTAAATACATTAAAATCGATATACAAATTCAAATACACAGACAAATTAACTTATTAAAGATAAAAATAGTTTTAAAAATCTTCTAAAATTTCAATTAATCCGAAGCCCCTGACGATATAAAAAGAGACTTTACGAAATTCAAAGAGTATGGCTTCTTTTGCAGGCGATATACAAATTAATCTATTATCCTTTTTCATTAATTCAATCGATTGGTTTAAATCCGTTGTTTCATAACAAATATGATAAAACAGTTCAGATCGATTAATAAAAATTCCATCTAATGGACTATCCTCTAACTCAAGATTTTTATAAATAATTTCGACATCAGGCATTATTTGATGTTTACACCAAATTAGACTAACTTTTTGTAATGGATCTGACACAGCTTCGTCAACAGAGTACCCTAAACCATGTAAGAAGTTGCTGGCCATATCTGGTTTTTTTGTTGCGAGACCAAGATGATGAAAGACTAGATCATATTTATTTATTTTTAAATCCATCATGCTATTACCTATTTATTTTAATGAAAGAATAGGAATATTTTCAAACAACTTCCTTAATTTCTCATTATTCCGAAGGATATCTTGATAATCTATTTCCATTGACTCTCTTGTTTTATAATCAAAATGAAAAAACCATATTTTAATCAAATTAATATAAAAATAAATTTCCTCTTTAGACATCCATGGCCTTATCTCATTCGATAGAAAATTAGTACGATGAGGAGCGAGGTCAAAGTGAGATAGATTCTCTAATGTAAATAATAGGTTCCTACAGCTCTCAAATTGCGGAACTATATCATCTTGAGGTTGAGGCGTATATATAAAAGGGATACACCTGATTTTTGGATTTATATTTCTTATTTTCAAAGCCATTTCGATATTTTTAGCAATGTCTTCCGTTGTCTCTGAAGGGAACCCAAACATAAAATTGGTGTTGATGGTTTCAATTTTATTGTCCGACAAATGTGTTAAAAGTTCAAGAGCCTTGTTTAAATTAATTTTCTTATTTAAAAGCTTTTGAATTCTTTCTGATGCGGATTCTATCGAGAACCCAGCTTGTCGAATATAATCATAAACTAATTTTAAAATATCCGGTTTAAAATCAATTAAGTGACCTGTGATTTGACTAATTTTAAATTTTTTTTCTATAGCTTTCTTTAAAATATAAACAGCTCTTTGAGTATCAACCAAAAAATTATCATCAATAAAATAGAAATTATCGATATTAAAATATCTATTCCATCTTTCCATATCAGCAACAATCTTTTCTCCCGAGCAAG
Source organism: Pseudomonadota bacterium (assembly GCA_043826275.1). Taxonomy (GTDB): domain Bacteria; phylum Desulfobacterota; class Desulfobacteria; order Desulfobacterales; family Desulfobacteraceae; genus Desulfobacula. The sequence continues at coordinate 76,971 of JBDRQO010000018.1, read as the reverse complement.
CAAACCATTTTTTCCGTCCTGTAAAGGCGTTATTATAACAATAGGAGCAATTTCTTGGACACCCACGGGATGAGAGGATAGGGATGGTATTCATCTTTCTAACACCATTTTCCCAAAGTTTTAAGTCAGGATCACCCAAGGAGTCTATGTCTCCCTCTAAGAAATACTTTTCTTTGATAAGCATATTGCCATTTATATTTGAACTTACGTGATCTATTAAAGAAACGTCCTCATTATTTTCTAATGCTTTAACTAACTTTGAAACAGTTATTTCACCAATTCCCATTACAATATAATCGACACACTTGCTTTCATGATTCAGGCATAGTTCTGGTGAACCAGTAGCGAGTGGGCCTCCCCAAACGATTGGAGTTTCAGGTGAGAGTTCTTTTATCAATTTTGATAAATCAACGGCATTAAGAATATTTTTCCCCATAAAAGTAGTCATTCCTACAAATAGGGGTTTTTGTTCTATTTCTTCTTTCAATAATTCTAAAAAATCCTCCTCAACTTGAGGATCAATCAACCTGACATCATAACCATCTCTTTTGAGTTTGCCTGCAATAGATAGCAACCCCAATGGAGGATAAATTGACGAACTCGCTTCTTTATCATTCTCCTTTGTTGTATTTACCAAAAGTATTTTTGACATTTCCAATTTCCCCTGTTTTTTTCCATAATAAATTTAATCGTAGCCTTGATTCTTCGTTTCACAAATCCCACTATAAACTGCCATCACCATCAAAAAATGAAAGCTCCCAAACCTTTGATTTTTTAAGCTCTTTTCTAAGGTTCAAATCATTTGAACTATAAAATGGCCAGACGGTTAATTCTCTTTTCTTTGTAAACTGATGGGCAATTATATTCCGCTTGACCAAATCAAACCCTATTGATTCAATCATATAAACCCCTTCTTTGAATCCTTTTTCTTTTGCAGCTGACAAAATACTTAATAAATTATCATTACTATTTTCTATAGTCTGTAAATCAACAAGCCGAACCCTTTTTAGATCAATCTCCAGGTTATCATCTCTGATAAAAATCGCATAACTTACAATTCTGTTTTTTTTTTCAACTTTAAATATCCATACTTTTTTTTGGTGGATGGCATTATTAAAATGCCAGTGAAGTTGTCGGGCATTTCGGACACATAATAATTTTCCACTTTGTTTTTTTAATTCTTCCCAAAAAATATCGAATTTGCTGTCAAAGGATTCACATTGCTGAACCATTTGTTTATTGAATGAAAAAAATCTAAATTGCAATTTACTGATTTGATCAAACCCGCCAAACAAAAAAGAGCTTATTGGATTATTGACCAACCAGACAGGAAGTTTTTTTTTTTTAAATAAGCTAACTGCAAACTCTTTGTGATTTAATATGGAAAAAAGGGATCTATCATATGATTCGACCGGAGCTTTTTGAGCTTTATAAGCCAAAAACACTTTTTGGGTCACCGGGTTTCCACCTGTAGTATTCAATAGGAGATCCGGCTCTTTTTGCCTAAAATAACTATTAACCAATAATATAGAATATTTCCGATACTCCATATCAACGACCCATGCATGGGCAACTGCTGCAATCAGCCGTTTTCCTTTGAATTCATATGGGATTGGATAGTTGCCAAAATATCCGACAATCTGGCTGTCTGTGTTTTTTAGTACCCAGCCAATGGGCCAAGCATAGTTTATTTCCTCTAAAACAGGGTTATTCTGCCACAAATGTATCCACTCAGCATATGTTTGCTGAGCAAACCCATGCCGGCCGAATAAAGCCATGATATCTGCATGATCACTTATCGCTGCTTCATACAGTTCAACCATGATAAATAATTATGTTCGTTCTTCTAAAATAGATAACATTCCACCAATATTTTCAAGCTGACTAATCTCTGCTGCATTCAGCTGTATGTCAAATTCTTTTTCGATTGAAACAATTAAAGTAACCTGCATTAAAGAATCCCATTCATCTATATCTTCTGCTGTCATCTCTTCAGTTATTTCGATATCATCATCATCAAAAACATCACAAAAAATGTCATTAAGTTTTTTGCGAATATTTGCTTTTCTCTTATCGGTCATAAAAGGTATCCTTTAGTCTTCTTTATATATAATCAAGCAATAAATGTTTTATAACTGGGAATATTGTCATCTATTTTTAATTCCCAAAATGTGGCTTCTTCTTGTTTATTGATCATATTAAACTTTAATTTTTCATATAATTGAGACACTATTTTATTTTTTTTTGTAGGCGCATATTTGCCGATTAAAGATTTGGCACCAATTTTTTGACCAACTTTTATAATTTCATTGGCAATAAATTCTTCCAAGGTTCTTGAAAAAACCCTGCAGCTCATTACCCAGGTATCGATGAAAAGATTGTTGTCATCTTGTTCCTCTAAAATAACAACAGAGATAAGGCCATTATCACCATAACGATCTTTCAAACGAAAGTATAAGCAATGTTTTTTCTCATCCTGCATGAATGATAATATCTCAGCTTCACTATACCTTGTAGTGGTCAAATGAAATTGATTGCTTTTATTTATGAGCTGAGAAATTCTGGCAATATTGAACTCATCAAAGTCATTAAAAATAGCTTCCATTTGTAAATTTTTATAGTATTCAGACAGATCCGTAGATTGTTTTTTTAAATTTTTCCGGGATACATTATCCCTGTAATAGTCATTACGTATTTTATCGTCCTCGGAATACGCAATAATTTCAAAATAGGACTGCCGGTTTAGCTCCTGGATATAACCAGTGGGATCGGATGGCATTTCAGGCACTGCCACCATGGGCAAAAAAGAACGGACAATTTCTCTTTCAGCTGGATTATCATCAATAAAAACCATGTGATCCAGTCCAATATTAAGGTCGGAGGCAATCTCTTTGATATTTTCTGCTTTATTATTCCAATTGGCTTTAAATACGGCAATATCTTCCAGCTTAATTTGCATGTCCGGGTGATTTAAAAACGGTTCTTTTGCCAGATCTTCTTCATTTTTACTGCAAACAGCAAGAATAATACCCCTGTTCTTTAATGCGAGCAGATACTTCTGGAAATCAACAAAGGCTTCTCCATCAGTACCATGCCCCAAAACAATGCCTTCAATACCATCATCACCTATAATCCCGCCCCATAATGTATTATCAAGATCAAGCACCATACATTTTTTGGAAAATCCTCTGGTTGAACTAATGACTTTGGAAGCCTCAAAAGCAACTAAACCTGTTGCATCTAAAGCAAACGCATGTTTTGAATGATACCAGAATCTTGAATCCTGCCATTTTCTTTTTCCATAAATTGATGACAGATAATCAAGATCAAAAATGGTTACCCCGGGTGTTACTGCCTGAGCCAGTTCAAGGTTGAAATCTCTTAAAAGGCCGGCATTACTCCACAATACAGTCCCCTCAAAATTACCCATTGTTCTGGTAGAAGGTAAGTCAGCATTATTTTGCAGGATAAATGAATTTGTGTGCTCTTGGATTTTCTCCCATAAAAAGACAAATTCATTCACAGTCTCTTTAACGATTTCTTTTATTTCCTTAAATGATTTTTCTTTGGGTTCTCTAAAGGCAACATCTCGGTGGTTGGTAAATATCATTGTAATATCTGGTTTAAATTTATACAGGTCGCTGTTCGGATTTAAAACGGTTTGATTTATTGTATCATATTCGGCTTCATAAATCTCAGCCGACAGACCTGCTTTTGCGAGCCAATATTTGAGCACATCAATGAAATGTGCAATGGTACTGCTGGCCAATACAGCAATACGAATATTATTTAAATCAAGACCATCCAAAGGTATAGATTTGAGAAGAGAGGCATATTTTTGTTGTAAAAGAAAATCATCTTCAGGATCTGAAATCTTATTGAGCTCAGTAAAAGCTTTGCCAAACTCCTGTTTTTTTATCTCTTTTTTTATCTCTTTAATTGATGTTTTTTTATTGACAGTATTCATTTTGTTACTTTACTAATAATTGTTTTAAACGGCCAAAGGCGACCGTTTCTTCATTAAAATTGCTGTTGAGCTGGTCAATTATAATAGCGTTAATTGACTTTTGAATGTCAACAATGTGATCCATCGAAAAATCATGGTCGTAAAGACAGGCCAAATACCAAAGGCTTGTGTCTGGATCAACAAATATACTGTTTTTGACTGTTTTTATCATCTCAACTTTCAATTTATAAGCCTTAACAGAGTCCATGGTATTATGGTGCCACTTATTGCCCATGCCTGTAAGTTTATATTTCTCCCTGTTTTTATAAATTGGCGTATGAGGCATATAATAAAATTCTTTTAATGTGTAAAAATCTATACCAGATGTTTCGATAAACTCAATAGTTTCTTTTATGGTCGACTCTGTTTCTCCAGGAAATCCAATTATAAAAGCTGCTATACTTCTAATCCCATACCGTTTCAAAAAAGAAACGCCTTTACGAAACTGGGATGATGTTGCCATTTTGTTCATATTCTTTAGGATCGTATCACTGCCTGATTCAATGCCAAGATAGACGCCTTTACAGCCGGAATCACGCATTAATTTTGCAATCTCATCATCAATAAATTGAACTCGAAGAAATGAAAACCATTCAAAATCATATTTCTTAAACATCCGGCACAATTCTTTGAAACGATCAATGGGTACATTAATGGTGTCATCAATGAAAATTATTTTGTTTGCTTTATCGATTTTAAGCAAGCTTTGAATATGCTTTTCAACATTTTCACACGACATTGAGTAAAATCCTTTTGCTGTTTCCGGATACGAGCAAAACGCGCACGAAAATGGGCATCCGGAAGTCGTTCTCATCTGGACAGTATTATTGATCTTTAAAAGGTCAAGTCTGTCCCATAAGGCCGGAGCATTATTAATGACCGGGTTATGCCACTTGGTTTCTGTCGTTTTAAATGTACTATCTTTGAAGCCCTTCCCTTCAAAAAACGCTAAATTGCAGACTTTGGAAAAATCTTGTTTCTTTTGGTTTGTAATAATTATATCTTTAAGGTCTTCTTCTGAATTGAATGCGTGTAATACAAAATTTATTTTGTTTTTCCGCATGGGATTCTCAAACGTTTCTAACCCTTTATTTATTGCCTGTTCATTTGCAAAGGCTCCCCCTATAATGATCTGCATTTCAGGATCAAACGCGCGCATTTTTTTTGATAGTCTTTGTATTTGTGAATATGACAAGAAAAATGTTGTTGAAATACCAACCAGTGGCTTGACAGTGCATCCTTCATAGATTTTGCAAAACTCTTCCCATTGGGTATCAAAATTATTTATAATTGTTGTTTTTATATTGTATTGTAATAGAAAGTTTGCAATGTGCATTCCACTGAATCCAGGTAAGTCCCAGATATTCAACAAATTTTTGTGTAAAGATGAATTGGCATCTTTTGTAAATTTTCCAAACTTGAAATAATTGATAATATCCAAATGAGAATGAAAAGCATGTTTAAAATAAATCATTCTCGGGAAAACAAGCTCACTGAAAATTTCTATACGGTCAATAGGCAATTGTGAATATTTAGCATAGTCAATAGAATCAGATTGAGAAATGATTATAAAATCAGTCATCAGTCATTGCTTTCAAACTGCTGGGTAAAGCCGACCTGAATCTTTCCCTTAACAAGTAAATTACCAGTGTCTTTGTTTTTGATTGTCCCTTTTAATACGAGTATTTTTGTACTCAGCGAGATTTGGTCAATAACAGCGCTTACAATAATAGTGTCATTGATGTATGCAGGAGATAAAAACCTTGTATTCACACTATGAAGAAGCGCTTTTTTGCCGGGCAAATACATTCCAACCAACTTTGAAAAAAAACTTGATAAAAGTAGTCCATAAACCACACGGCCTTTAAATCCTTGTTTTTTAGCAAAAGAGTCATTCATATGAAGGGGGTTTGAGTCTCCTGACAATTGGGCAAACTTGGTTAAATCAGATTCATCAATTGTTTTTTGAAAGGAAAAGGTCTGGCCTTCTGAAAAATCAGTAATGCTTAAATCTTCAAGAACTTCTGAAACCATTGTCACAATCCGTCTAATTTGACGCCTGAAATTTAATAAATATCAAAATGTTATCTAATACAATAGGTGCGTTGTTGTTGTCAAGGAAGGATCTGATAGGGAACCTACCAACACCATCTCAGTATGACAGTGTTGGTAGTAATTGAAACAATTCAAACACAATAATTACTTAATTTGATGATTTTACCCTGAAAAAATAACAGTAACTTCAGCTCTTCTTTCAAGGGTTTTTTGCTTTGAGGCCTGTTTTGCTGCAAACCTGTATTTACCGGTTGATTCAATTCTGAATATGGACGGTTTAAGCCCATAGTCTACAAATTGATGTACAATATTAGCAGCTCTTGTGGCACCCAGCTCAAAATTGGAAGGATATTTTTTGTTTTTTATGGGAACCGTATCTGCATAACCATTGACGAGGATTTTTACATCATACGGTTTTAAGAACTCAGCCAGTTTTTTAAAAAATGATTTATATTCAGTGGCAAGTGTGGCACTGCCGGTTGGAAAAAGAATCGGCAATGTGGTTTCAAGTCGAAGACAGGTTCCTGTTCCCACTATTTCTACCCAGTCGTTTAATCCTGCTTGAACAATGGCTGTCTGCAATTGTGTTTTACTGATTCCATCGAACAGATCAGGATCACCTGATTTGCTTTCCGACATAGGAATAGGTTTTATGGGGGAAATATTTTCCACCTTAATATCGGCTTCTTTTTTTTGTGCCGGCATTTTTTTAAATTTTACAATTTCTTCAAGCGTTTTTTCTTTAGGCGCATTGGAATAAGCAGAATAGAACTGAACCAGGTATTCAAGCCTGTTTTTTGTCTTTTGTAAAGTGGCAACCTTTTTTTCTTTTTTTACAATAGACTCTTTCAAGGCAGCAGGCGCTGTTCTGCCTGAATCCTGCAATTGATTAATCTTTAATACCAGCCAGTCGATATCAGTTTCCAGGGATTTAATTTGATTATCAAGGGTTTGAATCTCATTTGTGTGATTCTCAATCTTTTTTCTCAAATCCTCTGAAGAATAAAAGTCTCCGTCAAATAATTTTTCTTCCTGATAACCTGCACTCCAGATCATGGAAGGAATGGACAAACAAAAAATAAAAAGCACAAAAAGAACAAACCGTTTGATTGTACTGTTTAACCATAGAGATTTCATGGCAACCTCCAAAAAGATAGGTCGTGATATATATTATATTTTAAAATAAATAATACAAGCATTTTGATATGTGATACAGCTATCCTGCCTCACCGTTTAATGGACTATTGGAAGAAAAACTTGGTTTTACATCCCTTCCCATGCCCACCGGCCACCAGACCATACCATCTCTGGCAAAATTTATTCTTAGCCGCATTCTTACATTGGTAATGCCATACTCTCCATTGGATATTTCCATGACTTCTGTCCCTCTAAGCCAGGATTGTGTATGGACCTGGATGGTATCATAGTCAACCGTCCCTCGCCCTGCGCGCATGAATGCATCCACATAAACACCGCGGACTTTTTCAACCAATTGCCGATAGCCATCTGCAACCGCTGCTCTTTCAGCCATCAGGACCGCCTCACCTTTTGAATAGGCGTTTTCAGGCTCAATTCCTTTGCCGATGACAAAAAATGTGACCACCTTGTGATCATCCACTTCTCCACCTGGAGGGCCTAACACCTTACCTGGACCACCGGCAGTAGAATTGGGCTGCACATAATTGCCACATCCGGAAAATAATACTGCTGCTGCAAAAACCCCCAATACGACCATACTTAAATTTTTCATTTTGTTTCCCCATTTTAACGATTATGCCAAACAATCAAACAGGTGATAAAAACCATTTAACATTGATTCCAGACAATTTTTCATGATACTGATAGAAATCGTCAAGAGTTGCTGTTAACTTTAATCTTAATCAAAACTTAATAAAGACCTATACACAATTTAAAAAAACCAATTATAACTAATTAGAGATAATACAAAAACCATGCCTGATTTCAACAAACCTTTTTTAATATTTTTAATATTATTTGCAATGACTGCCATTTCTATTGGTATAATCCCTACAGTATTGGCTTATGAAGGAATTGAAAATTATTATATCCGATATGATGTTCATTCTTCAAAAAACAAAATTACAGCGGATAATCTTATCATGATCCCGGCAAAAAATGATTTCAGGGCGGAAAAATTTTCTCAACAACCCATCACAGGAATATTATCTGCCGCTCCGGGAGAGTCAAAATCTTTGATAGATAAACAAATAAAAGAAGATGCGTTAAAGACTGTTTTGGTTGAATATGGCCTCAAATCATTAACCTCAAAAGATCTTGACACAATTATCAGCTATGAAGGAGCAATCATTACTCCTATAAATATTATTAAAAGGACCTACAGTCAAGAAGAGAACACATATGCTTATACGGTTCAAGTTGAATTCAGCCCCATTGCATTTCCAAATGAATGGGAAACACTTGGCATGAAATATAAAATCAAAGCAATAGTTTATGATTTTTTCCAATTATTCAAATAATAAGGATCTTCATTCATGAATAAAGCTCAGATAAAAACGTTTAAAAACAGGGTATTAAAAAAAGATCAATTGGTATTTGACCGAATAAATAAAAAACAGATAATAGCGCTTTTTAAATTCTGCGACCAATACAAGCAATTTCTTGATACATCTAAAACAGAAAGAAAAGCTGCGATCAGTATTATTGAGATGGCCAAAGCCAAGGGATTTATTGATATTGATACCTTATCCCCAAAAAATGCTGAGCAGGTTAAAAAAGTATATAAAGTATTTCAAGGGCGTTGCATAGCACTTGCTCATATCGGAAGCCAACCACTTATTTTGGGGGCAAATATCATTGCCTCTCACATTGATTCTCCCAGGCTGGATTTAAAACAAAATCCAATTTATGAAGACCTAAATATTGGATTTTTAAAAACCCATTATTATGGCGGCATTCGAAAATATCACTGGTTGGCATTGCCTCTGGCACTTCATGGCACCATTATTACCCCTGATAATAAAACATCGGGTAATAAAACAATTGATATTACCATTGGTGAAGACCCTGATGATCCGGTTTTCACTGTATCAGATCTTTTGCCACATCTGGCCGGGAAAACCCAGGCAGATAAAAAAATTTCTGAAGTTTTTCAAGGTGAAAAACTAAACTTGATTTCCGGCAGTATACCATTGGGGGATACAAAGGAAAAGGACCGGATAAAACTCAATATTTTAAATCTATTATATGAAAAATATGGGCTAATCGAGGAAGATTTTATCAGTGCTGAAATTGAAGCCGTCCCGGCTGGTAAGGCAAGAGATATCGGATTTGATCGATCAATGATCGGAGCATATGGTCAGGATGACAGAATTTGTGCTTATACCAGCCTTAAAGCGATCCTTGATAGTAAGGCCGATCCTGATGCTCAAGACAGACAACGGACATCCATTGCTTTGTTTTTTGATAAAGAAGAGATTGGCAGCGAAGGCAGCAGCGGAGCCAAGTCAAATTTTCTTGAAGATTTAATCTCTGATCTTCTCTATATTAATGGACAGGATACAGACAATCGGTCTCTTCGAAAAACATTGATCAACTCTTCTTGCCTTTCCGCAGATGTAAACGCTGCCATGGATCCGGACTACAAAGACGTCCATGAAGCCTTGAATGCCGCCAAATTAGGATTCGGCATCTGTATGACCAAGTTTACCGGAAAAGCCGGCAAATCAGGATCAAGTGATGCCACAGCAGAATTTGTGGGAAACATCAGGCAAATCTTCAATAAAAATGAAATTGTATGGCAGACCGGTGAACTGGGAAAGATAGATGAGGGCGGCGGCGGAACAGTGGCAAAATTTCTTGCTAAATTTGGAATGAATGTACTTGATTGTGGGCCTGCAATCCTTTCCATGCATTCACCATTTGAAGTATCCAGCAAAGCCGATATTTATATGACCTATCTTGGATATAAAGCTTTTTATGCGGATAATTGTTGATAACAGGACTGCTGTTAATCTGACGAGTTGGTCCAGGTATTAGGTTTGATTCCTGGATGCTTCTCAGAAGCCTTTCGGTTTATCTTCCAATTTCTCGCTAATTTTATTCAGCACATCGATAATTGTCACTCTATGTGAAGGAAAAACCTGATTATTTTCATGTTTATGATGCGGATAAGTACTCATATCTCTCCAATGTGGCTTATTATCCCACCGGACTATTAAATCACCATCATTTTTCTGACAATGGTATGAATATTTCTGATAATTTTTAGTATATAGCTCTGTAATGTATAAGAGACAATTTTTCTTCAGAACTGACTTTATCATGATAAGTTTAACAGAATCCTCATCAATAAGTTCAAGGACTTCAACATTAAGAACAATGGGTGATTGTCTAAGAGCAGAAATTATTTCATACAAAGCTTGAGATCCTTATATTTTCTATCCCATTCCCTGTATGCAAGCAAAAAACCCTCCCATAGTAACAAATCATCCCACTCTTGAAAACTTTCATCCCCTTGCTCTGCTTTTTTCTTAAAGGCTGTATAATTTGTCCCGTACTTTGATTCAAACATCTTGATTTTACTTTGATATAAATCCTTTTTCCCAAGTGCCTTATCAAGCAACAAGTCTATAATCTCGTTACTTCCAATGTCAGCAGCAATAGAAGGTGGTACTCTTAGTGTCACCTCACTGATTTGATTTTTTTCCATTGCGATTCTCCTATTGTTTCATATTTCCATTATTATCAACTTTAGCGCAAATTCCCTTTTTCTGTCAATCCTTGGGCAAATTATACGGCAATTATGCAGGGTCTGACCCCGCTAACCCACATTAGGGTTTGGCATCTGTATGACTAAATTTACCAGAGTTGCCGGCAAATCAGGTTGGATACAAAGCGTTTTATCATGAGAATTGACATTACATTCGTCCCCATGGTATTCATATATTATCATACAAAGGAGGCGTATAAAATATACATACTCAAAAAGTAGCAATTACCATTCCAAGAGAATTGGTCACCATGATTGACGACATCAGTAAAAAAGAGGGAATATCCCGAAGCAAATTTATCTCCACGGTACTCAGAGAAAAACTGACATACGAAAAAAACCGTCATATCAAAAATTCTTACGACCGTACCTTTTCAGACGAGCCAACAAGAAAAGAACAACGTGACTGTGCAAGGTGGTTTGAAGGTTTAGGAACTGAGCAGGGACAAGAATGGTAATCCGGAAAGGCACTGTTTACAAAGGCATAAAACTTGTCATGGATATTTCTTGATTAATAAAAAAACCGTCATAATTTTACTATTTTTTTTTACTATTTGCGAGACCGGGTTATCCAGTCCCTATGTTCATGCAAAAAATTTGAATGCAGGTATTGCTCTGGCAGATGAACATGGGCGCATCCTCTATAGTCAAAATTTTGAACAACAATTTGTTCCAGCCTCCATATTAAAAATCCTGACCAGTCTTACAGCTATTCACATTTTGGGTGAACACTATCATTTTTCCACAGACTATTATTTTGATAAAAATTCTAAAAATCTATATATCAAAGGGTATGGAGATCCCTTGTTCACCTCTGAAGTGATCCAGCTGTTTTGTCAAAACATCATTTCAACATATCAAATTGATCTGATTCATAATATTGTTCTTGACCAGACTTATTTTTCAAACCAGATTGAGGTACCTGGAAAAGGCTCTTCTTTAAATCCCTATGATGCGCCTGTAGGTGCACTATGCGCAAATTTTAATACCATCATGTTCAAATCATCAAAAAATGGCAACTTTATCAGCGCAGAATCCCAAACCCCCCTGCTCTCAATTTTTCAAGAAGACATTAAAAAGACTGGGCTGACTCGGGGCAGAATTATTCTTACTAAAAAACAAAGCCAGTTTTATCCTGGATTATTGATCAAATATTTTCTTGAAGCTCAACAAATCAAAATCACAGGAGATATCCTGCAAGGTTCTTTCCCTGAAAACAGCAACATAAAAAAACACACCTTTTTATCCCCATTCGATTTAAAAGAAGTGGTACAAAAACTATTAAAGTATTCTAATAATTTTATTGCGAATCAACTTTTACTGATCATGGGAGCTAAAGCGGATCAGCCACCCGCAACAATTGAAAAAGGACTCCATGCAATAAACAAACATTTAAAAACAGACGATCTGATTCTTTCAGAAGGATCAGGGCTTTCAAGGTCAAGCAAGATATCCCCGAAACAGATGTTAAAGATATTATTAAAATTTATGCCTTACCATTCGCTGCTAAACAAACAAGACAATGATTTTTATAAAACAGGAACCCTTACGGGAATCAGGACAAGGGCTGGTTATATTTTAGGCAAGGATGCCCGGCTTTATCCTTATGTTATAATGATCAACCAGAAGAATACGGGATATATAGCCATCCATAAAAAACTATTCAAAATGGTCAATAATTGATTCTTCAACAATTATTGTTGTTTTTCTCCTGAAAGTATGAAATTATCATACTTATTGGAGAGAAATCGTGAAAGAAAAAAATCGATATCTGAATCATATGGCTGTAATGGCTTCTTTAACAGGATATGCCTCACCTAAATCCAAGCTGACTACTCTGATCAAATCAGGGGAATTAATTAGGGTTAAAAGAAACCTGTACCTGCCGGGTAATGAATCCGATTATTCTGTCATGACATTGGCTAATATTATTTATGGCCCTTCATATATATCTTTTGAAACAGCTCTTTCCTATTACAACCTGATCCCCGAAACCGTTTATTCCATAATGTCGGCCACGTACAAAAAAAACAAAAACAAGATTTTTAAAACACCTGTGGGGCATTTTATTTATAAATACGTGACTCCTGATATTTATCCATATGGTATTAAAAAGATTGCTGAAGATGGGCATGTTTTTTTAATTGCAAAAAGAGAAAAAGCCTTGTGTGATACACTATCAAAGATCCGGGGGGTTAAATCGACTGAACAACTTGAAGCACTTCTTTTCGATGATCTGAGACTTGAAAAGCAAACCTTAGCATCAATGGATATTGAATATATCACGCTTCTATCGCGCACTTATAAAAAAAAAATAATAAGGTTGTTTGATCAATATCTAAAAAAAGGAGTGTAAAATTGCACCATCTCATTGAACAAATGATAGAACCTTATCATTGTAAAACAAACACCGATTATAAAAATGCGCTAAAAGAAATCATCCAGGAAATTGCACTTTTGGGGCTTTCAAGATCTGATTTTTTTTCTATTGTGGCTTTTTATGGGGGGTCTGCGCTGCGCATCTTTTATAAACTGGACCGTTTTTCTGAAGACCTGAATTTTTCTCTCATTAAAACAGATTCTTCTTTTGATATAAAGAAATACTGCCATGCTATTGAAACCGAGCTCAAATCATTTGGACTTGATGTTCATGTTGTAAAAAAAGAGAAGGAACAATTAACAGGAATAAAATCAGCGTTTATCAAAGCCAACACACTCATTCGTCTTCTAAAAATTGATGGTTTACCCTCCCCTTTACAGGGGATACATAAAAACGAAAAACTACAGATCAAGCTTGAAGTGGATACTAACCCGCCGCCTGGTGCTGATTTTGATATCAGCTATAACCTTAATCCCATTCCATACGGTGTGAAACTTTATTCCCTTCCCTGTCTTTTTGCAGGTAAACTACACGCTGTTCTATGCCGGGAATGGAGAAACAATCGCATCAAAGGCCTTGATTTTTATGACTTTATCTGGTTTATATCAAAATTAATACCTGTTCATTTGGAGCATCTTGAGAACAGAATGAAGCAAACCGGTCATATAGAAAAAAAGACACGCCTGACAAAGGCTGTTTTATTGAAACGATTAGAAAAAAGATTTCAGGATATTAACTTTGAACAGGCAAAATCAGATGTTCTCCCATTCGTCCGTGATCCCTTTTCTCTGGAGGTATGGTCAACTAAGTTTTTCTGTAGTCTTTTGCCGAAACTAAAATTTTATTCTTTTTGAAGATGATTCAACATTCCATAGCTCAATGATAAAAACAATAAAGTACCGGTATTTAGTATCTGGGTATCAAAAAGCCCGCCTAAAAAAAGAACGACACAGGAAGAAAAGATAAAATATCCCGTTCGTGTTTTTCTCATCCGCCAGGATCGTTTAAACATATTCCAAAACAGCCAAAAACAAGAAAGCATCCCTATCAAGCCATAACTTACACCCATATATAAAAAATTATTATGAGGATGATTAACTAAATGTCCTTTCGCTTTTGTCGGCTCGGTAAGGCTACCCGTTCCGATACCGATGACAGGATGCTCAATAATAATTTTTATAGCCTCCTTATAGATGAAAGGCCTGGGCAGAGCTTCAATATCTTCACCTTTAAAAATATTTTCTTTTTGATTATCAAATATCATAATCGTTGTTTTTAATGTTCCCCGAACCGTCGGAGAGAGCAAAAGAGAACAGGCAAAAAGAATGCTGACTATCATTTTTATTTTAAATGAAAATCCATGCATTAAATTACTGGCAACAAACGGAGAAAGAATGGCAAAAACCAGATATCCGGCTCTGCCTATTGAAACCGCTATATGGAAAGAAAAAAGCAGAATCAGGATAAACAAAATTATTTTACTTTTATTGGATTCCGCATTTTTAAAACCAAATGAGGCGGTCAAAACACCAATTATTAAATACATGTTGATCAGCGTGTGAACAATTCCAAAACCCAATTGGGATTCTTTAACAGGAGGCAATATCCCAAAAAACTGTATCCCGGCAAGCAAAGCACCGATAGAAAGTCCTGCCCACAAACACTTGATAATAATCAAAGTTCTTTTCTCATCAAAGCTAACACTGGCTGTCAAAACCACAGCAAGCCAATATTTTGTTTTCCCAGCATAATCCAGGCCCAATTCCATGTTTTGAGAATACAAAAGTCCAACCCAGGGTAAAACGACAAAAGGGATAATAGGCCAGAACCAGGGTTGTTTCACAATATCTTTAACTTGAGCAACTTTACCAGAAAAAACCCATGCCAGAAAAACAAGGCATATAGCCATCAAAGGAGGTGCGGTACCGGTTGGCAACAAAAAGAAAGTTAAAGCAATACAAACAAACATCAAATCATCAGATTTTATTTTGGTTAATTGCTGTTTGATGTTTTGCATATAATTTTTAATAGATCAAGAAACTGCGCTTTTTTCTATATACGCATAAGCACTGTGGTTATGGATGGATTCAAAATTTTCTGCACTGACCGAGAACCAGGTGATGTTTTCATCATCAATCAGAGCTTGAGCCACATCCCTTGCAATATCTTCAACAAACTTTGGGTTATCATAGGCTTTTTCAGTAACAAATTTTTCATCTTCTCTTTTCAGGACGGAAAAGATATCACAAGACGCATTGCTTTCCACAAGGCTGACAATATCCTCAATCCAGATAAACTTTTTAAATCGAGAGCTTACCAGGACTTCGCCTCGCTGGTTATGGGCACCATATTTACTGATTTCTTTTGAGCATGGACATACTGATGTGACAGGAACGGCCACCTTGAGAACAATATCAGTGTTATTCTCTTTATCTGAAGATCCAAATATGGAGCAGGTATAATCCATCAAACCCTTTGACCCGGTCTCGGGAGATTGTTTTTCGATAAAATAAGGAAAGGTGATTTCAATATGAGAAGATTCTGCGTTTAAAATCTCTTTCATATCTTCAAGAATATTGGTCAATGATTCTAAGGACACCTTGGTTCGAAACAGATGTAAAATTTTTACAAATCGGCTCATATGGGTACCCTTGCAATCGTGCGGCAGATCCACATACATATTGATTTGAGCAATAGTAGATTGCAGGCCGGATGTTTTATCAAGAACCTTTACAGGATATTTTAATCCTTTTATCCCAACCTTATCAATAGAGATATTTCTATAGTCAGGCTGATTTTGAATATCTATCATTTTTAATATCTAACAAATAGTCAGATGCAACATTGCTCATTGCTCTGAATATATTGCCTTTTATATGTTTATTATGAGTATACATTGTTTCTAACATCTCTTTTATCTCACCGCGCTTTGTTTTGTCTGCACTAGGGCAATTATTCTTAAATTCAGGCAACGAACCCATCTTACAAAACGATGAAATATCATTTTTATCAACATATGACAGTGGTCTGATTATATCAAGCGCTCCATTGAAAAAAGATTGAGAAGGCTTCATAGTACCGATTTTTCCGGCATAAAAAATATTAATAAATAAGGTCTCAATAATATCATCCTTATTATGGCCCAGGGCAATTTTCTTACAATTGATTTCTTCGGCAATTTCAAAGAGTTTTTTTCTTCTCAGGCAGGAACACAGAAAACAAGGATTTTCAGTGTTTTTTTCAGAATGAGCAAGCACACCATAATTGGTATGTTCAACCCTTAAAGATCCATATTGTTTATTTACAAATGCATTAAGATCTTTGGAAAAAGAACCATCAAAGCCAGCATCAATATGAACAGGAAAAATGTCAAACTTAATCGGTGCTCTTTTCTGCAAGGCGAACAAACGATTCAGCAATGCCTGACTGTCTTTTCCACCGGAAAGCCCTACAAGAATCCTGTCATTTTCACGAATCATATCCCAATCATGAATGGCTTTGCCGATTGCATGATTAATTCTCTTTTTAAGATCGATTTTCAAACCCTATCAATAGTTTATTCATCTTCTTCTTTCTTTTTGGCAACCACTCTGTTTGCAGCAATCTCTCTTAAAACAGAAACAACATCCCCATTTTTAGATGATTTCACCAGCAATTCCGCACCTTCTCTAACCTGTCTGATCCGTTTTGCTGCCAGATGAACCAGTGTAAAACGGTTATCCACATTTTTTAAACAATCTTCAATTGTAACTCGTGCCAATCTCGCACCTCCAATATTTTAGAGAATATCAATTATCTCATACATTCTTCTGCCACCCGGAGCCTGGACAATGATCTCATCCCCGGGTTTTTTACCTAACATCGCACTACCCAAAGGGGAAGTAACGGATATTTTACCCTGCTTTATGTCAGCTTCTTCAGCACCAACAATAAGGTATTCTGTTCGTTCTTCTGAATCCAGGTTTTCAACAATAACCCGGCTTGCAAAATATATACAATCCTTAGGAACAGTTTCCGGATCAATGATTTTTGCATTCCCCAGCCGGTAACCGAGCTCACCGATCCTGCCCTCAAGGAATGATTGCCGTTCTTTGGCCGCATGATACTCTGCATTTTCAGACAAGTCTCCATGGGCTCTGGCCACTTCAATTGACTTTATATTTTCAGGCCGTTCAACAGTTTTTAATCTTTCAAATTCTTTTTTACAGGCTTCATAGCCTTGTTTTGTAATCGGTATCTGCTCCAAACTGACTATTACTCCATTTATTTAAACAACAATTTAAGACCTTGCATTCATCCTTTATTTCATTACCCCGATAATCGTTGAACCTGCTGTTGTCTTATCACCTATTTGAACCTCGACATTAAAATCAGCGGGTAAATACAGATCCAGCCGAGACCCGAACTGGATCATACCGTAACGATCCCCCTTGTTCAATACGTCTCCGACTTTAGCACAATTAACAATCCGTCTGGCAATCAATCCTGCAATCTGAACCACAGCGAAACGTTGATTACCGGCAGTCTTGATAATCAATGCATTCCTTTCATTATGGGTCGAGGCTTTGTCAAAAGATGCATTTACAAACTTTCCAGGATGATATAACACTTTTTCTATTTCACCTTCAAACGGCATTCGATTCACATGAACATTAAACACATTCATAAAAATACTGACTTTAATACATGGCCCTGCCAGATATTCACAACCTTGTAATTTATCAATAACAATAACCTTCCCGTCAGCCGGGGAGATCAGATTATTTTCCCCTTCAGGCGGCGTTCGGTCAGGATCCCTGAAAAACCAGGCCACAAACAGGGTAATCCCCAAAGAAAGAAAGGAAAAACCCATCCACCCAAAATAAAAAAGCATCCCCGTTATAAGGATGGCTATTATAATAAACTTTAAGCCGGGTTGCGCAATGGGTAAACTTGCACGAGCCGGCCATTTTGAATCGTCCATATTCTAACTTTCCGTCAGGTTAAGTTTGCTATATTATCAAAAAAGCACTTCGAATGTCAACCTACTTGTTTTTCAACAAATTCTGTTACCCATTGATTTTTGATTTTACTTCTCTCTTTATCGTTTTTTATACAATAGTTGTGTTCAATTGTGCATCTGATTTTCTGATATAGACCGGCTCAAGCTTATTTTCAGGATGATCCAAGTCATTTTTATTGAAAGACAAAGATTGAATCAAAGCCATTGCACTGACAGAATCTAAATATGGATGGGCAATAACAGGATGCTTAGCCACTTGTTCAATAATATTTTTATACGCTTTAGATCCGGAGCCGGCAAATATAGCAGGTCCGTTTGCCAAGGCAATGGCTTTTTGTGGATTAAGCACTTGTTCCCGGCTCTTGGATACCAGATGCCCCCTTTTAAAATGATACATGGCCGTATAGACTTCATTTCTTTTGGCATCCATCATCACGCAGACAGGAACAGATGAATGAACAAATCGGAATGCAATACCATCAAGACTTGAAACCCCAAACTCAGGTTTTCCCATTGCATGGGCAAGCCCCTTGATGACACTGATACCGATTCGAAGTCCGGTAAAACTTCCCGGCCCTTTAGCCGCGACAAAGGCATCAATATTTGACAAAGCAAGGCCGGAACGCTCTTTGACCATATGATCGATCATAGCCACCAGTCGCTTGGAATGGGTCTTTTTGGTATCCCAGTATTCTTCACAGATCAGACGATCACCATCAACAACGGCCAGGCTGCTGCCCTGCTCGGCCGTGCTTAAACAAAGAAGGATCAATTTATCTAAGCCTTTTTAGCTTTTATATTCTTTTCAGGTTTATCTGGTTTGCTGGATTTATTGGGTTTCTCTAGGGCAATCTCCAGAACTTCCAGGACATCCTTGACACAGGTAAATTTTATTTTTTGTTTGATCACCTTGGGCATGTCATACAAATCTTTTTTATTTTTTTCAGGTATGATGATATGTGTAATTCCTGCTCGCAAAGCCCCTAGGGCTTTTTCCTTGAGTCCACCAATGGGAAGCACTCTTCCACGCAAAGAAATCTCACCTGTCATCCCTACTTTATGATCGACTTTTCGATTGGTAAAAGCTGATATCAATGCGGTGGCCATGGCAATACCCGCGGAAGGACCATCCTTGGGAATGGCACCTGCCGGTACATGGAGATGGATATCATTGTTATCAAAATCTTCTTTATCAATATCAAACAGGTCCGCATTGGATTTGGTGTAAGTGAGGGCTGCTCTTGCTGACTCCTGCATGACATCGCCGATCTGCCCTGTAACCATCAATTCCCCTTTCCCCTTGTAAAGCGCGACCTCTATATAAAGCTGTTCACCACCCACCTCTGTCCAGGCAAGACCGGTGGCCAGGCCAACCTGGCTTTCTTCCTGATCAAGTTCAGTTACAAAATAAGGAGGTCCCAGATATCTTGTCAGGTTCTGCTTAGTAACTAAAAACTTGCCTTTTTGCCCTTCAGCAATCTTTCTTGCAATTTTTCTACATACCGCATCCAGCTTTCTTTCAAGCCCTCTCAAACCGGCTTCAAGGGTGTATTCACCAATAATTTGCTCCATTGCTCCGGAACTAAATTCAATTGAACGTCGAACCAACCCATTATCTTTTAGCTTTCTGGGCAGAAGATGCTGCTGGGCAATGACTTTTTTCTCCTGCCGGGTATATCCTGTAATCTGGATCACTTCCATTCGATCCAGCAGAGCGGATGGTATGGTATCTGAAATATTGGCGGTGAGGATAAACAGCACATTAGACAAATCAAACGGCATATTCAGATAATGATCAGAAAATTCAAAATTCTGTTCTGGATCAAGGGCCTCTAAAAGCGCTGAAGACGGGTCTCCTCTAAAGTCATTCCCCAATTTATCAATCTCATCAAGCATAAAGACCGGATTGTTTGTACCGCATTGACGAAGTCCTTGTAATATTCTTCCCGGCATGGCCCCGATGTAAGTTCTTCGATGCCCTCTGATTTCAGCTTCATCTCTTATCCCGCCCAGGGACAACCGATGAAATTTACGTTTCATTGCCTTGGCAATCGCTTTGCCCAAAGAGGTTTTTCCCACACCCGGAGGGCCGACAAAACAAATAATCTGGCCTTTCTTTTTTGGATTAAGTTTTCGGACACTCAAATACTCAAGAATTCTTTCTTTGACTTTATCCAGACCAAAATGATTCATATCTAAAACTTCTTGTGATTTTGGAATATCCAGAAAGTCTTTGGTTGACTTACTCCAGGGTAAAGAAACAATACAATCAAGGTATGTTCTGACAACTGACGCCTCTGAAGAATCAGAATGCATTTGCTCAAGCCTTTTTAATTGTTTATACGCTTCTTGTTCACAATCCATCGGCATCTTGCATTTTTTAATCTTGAGCTGAAATTCATCGATTTCAGCGATCTTGTCATCGCTCTCACCCAGTTCCCGGTGAATTGCTTTCACTTGCTCTCGCAGATAATAATCTCTCTGATTTTTTGAAATCTCATCTTTGACATCAGTCTGAATTTTTGCCTGAACCGTTGACAGATCCAACTCCCTTGCCAGAAGGTCATTGACTTTTTTAAGCCGTTCACATGCTGGTGTTGTTTCAAGCAGAATCTGTGCGTCTTCGACCTTCAGGTTCAGATTGGAGGCAACAAGATCAGCCAGTTTACCTGGAGAAACAATGTGAGCTAAAAGCTCTCCCACATCTCCTGAAAGTTCTCCTTTCAGAGCCAATAATTTTTCGCTGGCTTCTTTCACATTGCGCATCAAAGCTTCATCTTCGATGTTGAGTACTTCCGGATCAGTATCTGTCAAACATTCAATTTCAACCTTAAAGAACGATTTCTTTTTAAAAAATTTCAGTATTTTGGCCTTGGCAATACCCTGAACTAACGCTTTGATTCGACCATCCGGCAATTTAATCATCTTCTGAATTCGACCAATTGTCCCAATGCTGTAAACATCTTCCTCGGTCGGCTTTTCAACCTCTGAATCTTTTTGAGCGGATAAAAATATATACCGGTCCGTCTCAATACTCTCTTCAACTGCTTTAATAGATTTTTTTCTGCCCACAAACAACGGCAGCAACATATCGGTAAAGACGACTACATCTCTGACCGGCATCATGGGAAGTATTTTGGGGATATCCTCAATTTTGCTGTCTTTTTCTATGATTTCAATCAGATCATCAATATCGGCTTCAGCCATTTTTACTCCTTTAATTCATATAAGAACACTGAATGAAACATACATAACCTATTATCTTTACATTCAGTGATAAACATCGGTTTTTGTAATCTAATATTAGTGACTTTACAATAAAACATTTTTTAGTTTTTACAATGTCCTTGCATATTTTTTTTTAACATCCGATAAATAGGACAGTTAAACATAACAAAGAGAGTAAAATAAATAATGGTTGATTTTAATTCTTTTGTTGCATGGTATATATTCCTGGTCGGTATCTGTGTGGGCAGTTTTTTAAATGTCTGTATTTACAGAATCCCTGAAAACAAATCTATTGTGACGCCAGGTTCATCCTGTCCCAATTGTAACAATAGTATCCCTTTTCATTTAAATATTCCTATTCTCAGTTATCTTTTTTTGATGGGCCGTTGTAAATTCTGTAATATTCCCATATCCTTGAGATACCCGATCATAGAATTAATCACCGGTGTTTTTGCCGTATTGCTCTACACTAAATTTTCTTTGTCTTCCCAATTTTTTTACTGGTTTGTTTTTATCAGTGTGTTAATTACCATTTCTTTTATTGATTTTGATCACCAGATCATCCCGGACATCATATCCATACCCGGCATTATACTCTTTTCATCTTCTTTTTATTTTCTTCCTGAAATGACCCTTAAAAGCGCAGGCTTAGGGGTTCTGGTCGGTGGCGGCAGTCTTTATGCGGTGGCTTTTGTTTATTATTTATTGAAAAAACAAGAAGGGATGGGGGGCGGAGATATTAAGCTTTTGGCCATGATTGGGGCGGCAACAGGCATAAAAGGTGTTTTTTTTACTGTCTTCATCGGTTCACTTTTAGGAAGCATCAGCGGATTATTGATCCTGTTTTACATAAAAAACAATGATACAAAACTCAAAATTCCTTTTGGACCATTTCTTTCTCTGGGAGCGGTTTTTTATATTTTTTTCGGTGACGAATTAATTTTTTGGTATCTAACAAGCATCGCTGGCTAAATAATAGTTAAAAATATTTTTTTTGAAAAACAGGGATGCTGTTAACGATAACAGACTTCTATAACCACCTTACCTTTTGTTGTCCGAAAAGGAAGTGCAAGGATATGAGGCACACCTTCAACATGGTCTATTACGGCATCTTTTCCAAGTTTAATCTCTTTGAACTTAACCGAAACTTTTTTGCCTGTTTCAGCTATTTTAGTGGTCACATGACCAGCAACCATGTTGCTGATTTCACCCACAGCATCATTAATTTCTTCATTAATTTCAGTCATTTCTTCACCAAACATTGCAGAAACTATGCCCAAAATACTTTTCTTTGAAAAACTTATTGCAGCAGTTCCTGAAAGATCACCGGATATTTCTATAAATCCTGAAATATCCCCGTGTGCTTTCCGATCTTTTTTTAAAAATGGGGTTTCCGGCTTTACTTTAACAAAAGCTGTGGTGTCTAAAATATGTAGAGCACCTTCAATAAACGGATTGACCAATGTTGCATCCATATTCGCCTCCTGTTTTAATCAATTCTATGTTTTTTATCAGTTCATGGCAATAAATTTAAAAAAAAATGTGAATAAAGACTTGACACGCCCTTCTCAACGACGTAACGTACCCAAAAAGTGCATTTAATTTAATTAGACGTTATAAATTGTTTAATGGCAGATTTTTGTATTTGGAAATTTCTAAAACCTAAGAAAAGGAGTGATCAAGATGAACAAAGGTGATTTAATCAACAAGGTTTCAGAAGTGCTTAACAGTAAGAAAGAAGCTCAAGCAGCAGTAGACTGCACCATCAAAGCGATCACAGAAGCTCTTTCTAGTAATGATTCTGTTACACTGGTTGGCTTTGGAACATTCAAGACAGCTAATAGAAAAGCTAGAAAAGGAAGAAATCCCCAAACTGGTAAAGAAATCAATATCCCTGCCAGAAACGTACCAAAATTTGTCCCGGGCAAAGCATTAAAAGACGCTGTAAAATAAAAATACAGGATTTATTCAGGCAGTATTTTTAAAAAAAATACTGCCTGAATGATTTTTTGTGCCATGAAATTTAGTATGAATAAAACATTTCCACCCTCTACTGGAGTGGATATAGTCTTTAACATGAACTCGTTGGCACCCTATTCCAGATCGAGCATCATCTTTGATGTTGATTTTGACAATCAGGAAATCACCATCGCCCAACCCCTTATACCCTTTTCAAAAAACACCCGATACAAAGAGCTTCACATGACAACGATTACTCAAAATAACACCCGGAAAGTCAGACTTGGTATCACCTGTACACATTTAAAAATCATCAATGAATATCCCCTTGCCAATGGATCAATAGTCCCGGCAGTAAAAATTAAATATGAATTGCCAATCATCGAGATCAATATCAGATCTGCTTTTCGCCTTCCATTAAGTAGTAAATTTATGATAAAAGGGAAAATTCTATTAGATGACCTTGAATATTATAGTCCAAGAGATTTTTCCATCCACGATATATCCCTGACCGGTATGGGCCTTATGATCCCCAAAAAACGGGGTGATCGCAACAACCCGTTAACTGAATTAACCATCAACCAGGAACTCCTGGTCGGGGTCACTCTGATCAACATGGATCTGGATGTGCCTTTTGGAACGCTTCCCATCAAAAGCCAAGTGGAACGAATCAATCATGACTATTCCCGTACTCATACGCTTGTGGGATTAAGCATTTTAACCCTTAAGCCGGATAGTGAAACGATTTTAAATAAATTCATCCATGACGCACAGATTGATGAACTCAAGCGATTGAGCGGCAGAAACTATTTGACTTAAAATTTATTTTTTATATACACATATAGCCATTCAAGCATCTTGGTTTGTTCGTGGTTTGGATTGGACAGTTCAATTTTAAGCTCTTTTAGCTCTTTAAGCCCCTGCATACAATTATATTTCACATCACCCTTGTATCCCATGAAATGGTCTGATTTTTTATCAGAAACCAGGCGTTTGATATATTGATCATATTCAGCTCTATAAGTTAAATCAGCTCTATCATTAAAATTGCGCATTAAAATTCGATGGGCAAGCTGTTGTATCCGTGGACTTTTGATCTGCTCAAGGATCAATGATTTTTCATCATTACCCGCTTGATGAAACAAATGACTTTCTTTTTTTTCCCGGGATGAAAAAAAACCATCCTGATACAAAGCTGCATCCGAATCAATATTCGGCACGCGCGGATACTTGTATGCACGATGATAGGCAATAAACTCTTTAAACCGTGGCCCGTGGCTTCCAATGATTTTTAAATTCCTGGCAATAGATTCTTTTGAAGGTTCAGACAGTTTCATCCAGAATCTTTCAATAGCAGGCAATACAATGGGTGTATCTCCATACCGTTTTCTTATAATATAAGTATCCTTAAATTGTGCTTTTGTTTCAAGCCCCAAAATATCATCTGAGTCGAGCCGCAACCATAAATTTTGATTTTTATACGCAATTGATTGACCAATGTGAATTACCGGCGCCAAATAATTTGCATCAGGACCAAAAGCGGCTGATACCATCAGACAAAGTTGATATTTATCAGAAAGAATATCACACACTGTTTCAATAGTGTTGATTCGAACTTCATCCCGTGTTTTATTAAAAAAATCAAAACAATAATTCCAGATATCTTTTTTTTGGATCAGCTTTTTTGTTAATCCAATCAATGCTTCCACATCACTCATGGCCTCATGGGCTCTTCCAGAAGTTACAAATTGATTCTCCCGGCTAATCAATTCAAGTTTAAGACTTGGTTTTCCATCAATGGTTGGCCATATCACTCCATCAGGATGAAACACTCTTAATACAACAGTAATAGGCAATAAATCCATGCGGGAGCACCCATTCCCATACTGATGGACATAGGGGTCCAATAAATTACGATAAAAAAGAAACCGTAAGAACTCATCATCAAACCCAAGTGAATTATACCCTAAGCTGATGGTTCCCGGTGTATTGACCAAGGCATGTATTTTCCTTGCCGCGTCATACTCGCTAATCCCATTGGCCAGTTCATCATAAGTCAGTCCATGGGTTAAAAAGGCCCTTGGAGAGGGAACAATATCCCTTCTAAGTTGAACTGTGATGGTCTCCCGTTCGATTTCATTCAAATCAAGATCGGTTCGAATACCGGCGAATGTTAAGACCTGGTCAAATGCAGGATTCAGACCACTGGTTTCAATATCATAGAACAGAAAGGTTTGCATACAGCTTTTCCTTTATTTTAAAAGGGGCAACGCAAAAAGGGGCAAAAAGAAAACTTTTTGCCCCCAACTTAATTGTGTCAAACGATATGGTGGTATAATAAAGGCTATCTTTTAGAAAATTGAAAGCTCGCTCTTGCGCCTTTTTTACCGTATTTTTTCCGTTCTTTTGTACGTGCGTCCCTGGTAAGGAATCCCGCACTTTTTAAAATCCCTCTCAACTCAGGATCAAAAAGCTCAAGCGCTTTAGATACACCAAGACGAATAGCACCGGCTTGACCTGTTTTTCCACCACCCATGACTGTCACTTTAACATCAAAGGCATCGCTTTTATCTGTCAGAACCAAAGGAGACGAAAGCAAGTCCCTTGCTACGCCCAAATCAAAGTATTCATTAAGTTCTCTATCATTAACAATGATCTTGCCATTGCCGGGCATTAACCATACTTTTGCTACAGAATCTTTTCTTTTACCAGTCGCGTAAAATACGTTTTCTCTTTCCATTGATAAGTATCGCGTCCTTTATCCCTTAGATTTCAACAACTTCAGGTTTCTGAGCAGCATGTGGGTGCTGGTCGCCTGCATATACGAATAATTTTTTACAAAGTTTATAGCCGAGTGAATTTTTAGGAAGCATTCCCTTGACCGCTTTTTTAATTACTTCTCCGGGTTTTTTCTCTTGAAGCTCTTTAACAGTATTAGATTTAATGCTGCCAATATATCCGGAATGACGATAATATTTTTTTTCTTCCATTTTATTACCGGTCAAGCGAATTTTATCGGCATTAATAACAACAACCCAATCACCTGTATCCACATGGGGGGTAAACAAAGGGCTATGTTTCCCACGAATCCTGTATGCAACCTGGGATGCAAGTCTGCCAAGAATTTTATCTTCTGCATCAATAATGCACCAGTTTTCTTTGTTATCTTCTCGTTTTGCACTATATGTATATTTTTTCAATTTTTTAATCGCTCCTATTCATAAACACAATCAGCAACTTTTATATACTTTTTATATTTATGTCAAGCAAATTTTAAAGTTCTATCTGTTTTCCTTTTTTTTCACTTGGAAGCCCAAACATGCCGGATTCCTTTCCAGGCTGAACTTTACTGGATGTTTTACACGAAACTTCTGCATTTAAAACCCCACCATTTTCAACGATCAGGTCTTTGCATTCAACTTTACCCGCACACGTTCCTGTTGCAAGAATGATCAGTTCCTTTGTTGCAATCACTTCTCCTTGAAAATGACCGCCTATGGTAAGACTGGAAACTTTGGTTGAACTGGAGGTCACCTGACCGTCCTCTGCAATAATCACAACATCACCATCAATGGTACCGTTTACCTGCCCTTTAATGATCAATTGACCGGTGCTGGATATTGAGCCCTCTATTTTCAACTCTTTATCAATGATCGAAAGGTTTTTGCTGTTTTTGTTTCCCACTTTATGTCTCCTCGCTACCTTAAGATTGAATATTTATGAATATTTTACCGACCTCTTTTCCGTTTAATGTTGTCAACACATAATATTGCTGACCTTTTCCATCGACAGAATACCGTTTAATCAACACTCCTTTTGAAGTATCTATCATGTGCCCGCGATCTTCACCGCTGTTGTTTTGAACATTTCCAACAAACCCTTTAAAGTTAACAATGTACTTAGCCGGATCAATCTCTCCGGCCACAAGATCTTCAATAATCATTTTATCCCCCATATGTATATTCACATGGCCATAATTATCAATAATTCTCATTTTTCCATTTATTTTGAGTTTATATTGTAACACATCGCTTTGAGTTGATTCGCTTACCGTTAATTGTTCTGCGACCACTGCTCCTTGTGGAATAATATCTAAAAAAACCGAACCGCATTTATAAAAATCCTTTTTTGCTTCAATCCGTGTGGATTCAGTAACCTTCAATTGTTTTTTCATATCATTAAACTGGTTTCCCAGACCGATCACATCAGCACTTAACCCTCTTTCATAATTGGCAATAATATCATAAACCTGGATGGTATCTCCTTTATTGATTTTCAGTCGCTGCATCTTTCCAACCACGACAGGGATAGACCCGTTGACCGAAATAATCATGTATTGCATTTGTGGTTCTTTCAAGTCGATACCAGGGGTTTGTGGTACAATATCTAAAATATCCATAAACCCGTTAACCGCATAAATATGCTGCCTGACCTTTTGCTCCAATGGAAGGAATTTAGATGACTCAATACCAAAGGCTGGGATTTTACAGGCATTATGGGCATAATATGTTGCAGACGTTAACTGCTCTTTATGAATCGAATCCGGATTGCTGGTTTGATGATTATTAAAATGGAACAAATGCTCTTTGTCTTTAATGTTTTTATTAATTTTTTCGATCACTTTTTGGGCCATGGCCTCAAGATTGATAAGCTCATCTGTCTTGGATTGTTTTAATATTGAATCATCCGCTATTATGGATTGACCATATCGTTTTGGATTCTTTTCATCACTCTCCCATATTGGAGAATAGATCCCTGAACCTTCATGGAGATTTAAAAAGCAATCGCTTTCACAGATCAAGGTTTTCAAAACATTAACCACTTTGGTTTCATAATTGAATATGTTGTCATCTTTAAACTTGCGATTCATATCCTGATTTATTTTTCTTTCCTGTTTTAAAATTGAAAGAAAATTGGCCCTTGGCACCACGATCAAATTCCCTTTTTCAAGCATAAAATCCGCATAAAAGTCAGCGGCAAGAAAGCCGCCTGGTTCATCGCCTTGTATCCCCCCAACGATCAGCAGCGTTTTGCCTGGCACTGATCCTTTGATCCGATATACGTGAAGTTCGTTCTCTTCTCCTTCAAAAAAGACAGTATGGCTTTTCTGCCCGGCCCAGGCCTGACTATAAAAAAACAAAAGGCAAGTCAATAAAAAAGCTGCGACTTTTTTCATATTGGAAAGATCAATCATGTCAGCCTAATCTTCCTCAGTAATATCAATCAATTTTTCAAATATCAACTCACCTTGATTGTTAAAAATATAAATAGATGCTTTTTTAAAAAAATCAGGATTTGAATGATTTTGAATTCGAAATTTTACCGGTTTAAAATGCGCGATGGAAAAATATTGTCCTTTTCTTATTTCTGAAGGTACGCCGTTTTCAAGTTTAGTAGCCGGCACAACCAGCCATTGTGACTCATAATTATTATCCGGCTTTAACACAGTAAAGATTCTTCCTGAGACATCTCCTGATTCTGTAGACGTATTTCGAATATCAAATCGAACCAGAAGATCTCCATTAGTACCGTCTTTTGTGACTGTAAATTTTTCAATTGAGACATTTCTTTTGAAATCGTCAAGTGCGAGTTGACTTTCAGATTCTTCAGAAGCAAGTTCAATAGGATTGATCTGGGGCTTGATTTTAGTTTCTTGCTGTTCCTGATTGATATCTGGTTTTTCCAACTTAGCCGGATCTTGGGTCTTATCAGGTTCTGGTGGAATGCGATTTGTTTGGAGCTTGTTTTTAGCAACTCCTACTTTTGTCTGAATTTCAGTCGTTGCCTCGTTTTCATCCATTGGCTCTTTTAATTCAATTCCAAGCTCTTTTCCCGACATCACAAGCCTTGCCATCAAAACTTCTTTCTCATGAATTAAAGCATCTACCTTATCTGTTGCCACAGCAAGCTTGGCCGTTGTTTGTTTAGTATCATAAGCAAGCCCTGAATAAAGTTGATAAAGGACAATGATCGTTATAAAAAAAACCAGGCTTACCCCACTTAAAATCAAGGCAAGTTTTTTTAAATACTCACCAGATTTCATCTGGCCGAAATCATCAACAATCAGAACCCTTGTCCTCCGGTCCTGTTTGTAGGGTTTGGGTTTGGATTGAGCTATTTCTCTTTCCAGCTCTCTTGATATATCTTCCATAATCCACCTTCATCAACAAGTTTTAACGTTTTGGTCCCTTGGGTTGTAAGCCCGCTTGACTCATAGTCTTGAAAAAAAACAACTTCGCATGTCTTATCATTTATCTTTACTTTAAAATCTGTTCCCACAATATTGATGTAATCATACATATTAGCCAATATCCGTTTTCGTTTGACCCATCGGCTTTTGCTCAAGCCATCAGAATAAAAGTTTTCAGCATAAAAAGCAGCATACTTATCCATCTCTTTTGCGGTCCACGCTGCCAACCATTGATTTACCGTCTCTAAGATTGTCCATTTTTTTATCTCGGGTTTGACACGAAGTTTTGCTGCGGCAACCAGAGGATTTTTTGTTTTCTCAAATATTTTGGGTCTGGTTTGAAAAGTATCTCCAATAATTTTATATTGGCCATTTTCATTTTCTAAAAACAGTTTTCTTTTACCCAGGTATATTTTTTCATTGTTTAAAGTAAAAAAAGAATCAAACAAGACGACAAAAACACCGTTATGCTGATAGATTCCTTCTCGTTCAGTGATCAAGTTAAAATCAAAATCAACCTCTTGAACCTTTTTTCTAATGCCTGCCCATTCTTCCCACCACAGAATATCCGGCAAATAACTGGCTGAATAAAAGGACAGATAGATATGATATGTTCCAGATTTTAAAGCATTGGTCCATTGATCCACCATGCTTTGAATCTCTTGTTCCTGTTGATTGAGCCCATCACTGGTTACCATCCTGTTTTCTTCAACCATGATCACTGGTGTTGAATCCAGGGTAATGAGGTCTGATAATCGAAGAATACTATCATTCTCCAACGCCACACACCCATTCGAATCCATGGGTTTGAGTTCCTTGTCAGTCCCATGTATCCATATTGCAGACCCATTTTTACCCGCCCGTTTATCCACCAGATTGGGATAATCAGTAGGGAATGCTTTTTTCCCATATACCGGAGTCAAGTATCGGTCTTCATATTCATCAATTAAAAAATAAATCCCTTCCGGTGTTTTTTTATCCCCTGATATTTGTTTTACACCCGAGGCCTCACCTGTTGAACATGCCACTTGAAATTCCATAGAAATCGTATTTTTTTTGGCTGAATACAAAAACAAAGTTTGACTTTTTTTCTCAACTATAATCGCATTCTCATTTTCAGGCAATAATATGATCGCCTCGGGTCGTTTCTGAGTTGATGCCCAGCCCGTGGCTATCAAGATAAAAAAGCAGAACGCGGTGTAGAACAAAACCCGGCCAAATATATTGAAACACATACTTTTTTTCATCTAACTCAAGAAAATCCTCATGTTATAATTTAAGCCCAAGGTGCTGATACGCTTTTGGGGATGCTTTCCTGCCACTGGAGGTACGAAGCACCAGACCGATTTTCAATAAAAATGGTTCAACAACATCCACCAGTGTATCAGTTTCTTCCTGTAATGTGGCTGCAATGGCTTCTATCCCCACAGGTCCGCCCTGATAGAAATCTATTATCGTTTTTAAATAATTTTTGTCAAGGGATGTGAGACCGAGCGAATCGATTCCTTCTAATTCCAATGCGGCTTGAACACTCTTTTGATTAATTTTCCCGTCTGACTTAACCTGTGAATAATCTCTAACCCGTTTTAATAACCGGTTGGCAATTCTCGGGGTTCCTCGGGAGCGTTCAGCCAATTCCAGCGCCCCATTATCAGATATGATCGTCTTTAAAATATCAGCTGACCGTTTGATAATAACCAATAGCTGTTCTTTTGTGTAAAAATCAAGGGTTCGAAAAATTCCAAACCGATCCCTTAATGGGGAAGAAAGAAGACCTACCCGGGTTGTTGCCCCCACAAGCACAAATTGTTTTAGCCGGTATCGATGACTTCTGGCATTAATGCCTTTATCAAAGACAAAATCAACGGCAAAATCTTCCATGGCAGGATATAAGAATTCCTCCACAATCTTTGGAATACGGTGAATTTCATCGATAAAAAGGATATCCCCATCTCCTAAATTGGTTAATATCCCTATCAGATCCCCTCCTTTTTCCAGAGTGGGTCCTGATGTAACGGTTAACTCTTTACCGATTTCATTGGCAATTATATGTGAGATCGTTGTTTTGCCAAGACCTGGAGGGCCATGAAGCAATATATGATCTAGGGGTTCATTTCTGAGTTTTGCAGCGGCTATGGCAATTTTCAGGGTTTCAACAGTATCATTTTGTCCAATGTAATCTTTAAAACTGATGGGTCGTAAAGAAACAATGTCAGAGGAGACATCATAGGAGGTTGTTTTAGATGTCACAATCCCTTTTTTTTCCGATGAATAGGATAGTATACCATCACCCATAATTTACCGGCCTTCCTGATAAATTTCATCAAAAAGCGCTTCCGGTGTAGAAATGGCATTATTCCGTTCAAATGCCTCTTTGACCATTCGCTTTGCCGATGCAGGAGAATGCCCGAGCTGTTCCACAAGGACCGCTATAACCTGCTGGCTGATATCTGTCATGATGGATGGAATCAAATCATTGCTCTCTTGTATTGAATATTGTCTCGTGGCTATAAACTTTTCCACTTTCCCATGAAGACTTGCTATGATTTTTTCAGCAGTCCGTTTACCAATCCCGCTCAATCCTGTCAGAAATGAAACATCTTTTTGTTCAATGGCCTGGGCAATCTCTCCGGTGGATCGGGTCATGGCTTTTACTGCTTTCATGGGACCAATGGCATCCACTGTGATAAATGTCTGAAAGAACTCTTTGTCATCGAGTGTCTCAAAACCGATCAGCACGGGCTTGGGCTGTCGTTCGGTCTGATGATAATATATATACAGACAAATATTGTCGTCATCTTGTTTGCCGTGGGACTGGGACTTCAGGGTTTCAACTATTTGGGGATTCAACAGGATCTCATACCCGATCTTATCCACCTGCAATAAGATACCGTCAGATTCAAAGTGAAGAATACGGCCTTCAAGGTATCCGATCATAGCATCCTTTTACATCTGTAATACCCGGTCAACGCCAATGCCAATGCATCTGATGCATGAAAAGGTCGAATGGGTTCATTATGACCCAATAAATGTCGGACCGCCCGCTCCATCTGATGTTTATCTGCCCTCCCATTTCCGGAAATAATTTTCTTTACTTCCCGAACCGCAATTTCCTCGACGTTAAGCCCGGCTCTATATGCAGCCAAAAGAAGAACACCAGACACTTTGCCTAACATAATACCTGATCCAGGATATTTCTCAAGGGAGTATATATCTTCGATAACCACGTGATCAGGCTTTTGTTCACACAAGAACTCAGTGATCTTTGTATAAATCATATTGAGCCTTAGGTGGATAGGATCGTTTGAATCAGTGGATATAGACCCAAAAGAATATCCCAGGATGTCTTTTGAGTCTCCTTGGACCACACCGATACCGGTACCGGCCAAACCTGGATCAATACCAACAACTTTGATCATCATTTAAAGGCCAGGCTATTTTAAACTTTTTAATTTTTCTGTTGCATACTTTGCTTCTTGCGAATCAGGAT
The DNA here is from genome assembly GCA_043826275.1 of Pseudomonadota bacterium. Taxonomy (GTDB): domain Bacteria; phylum Desulfobacterota; class Desulfobacteria; order Desulfobacterales; family Desulfobacteraceae; genus Desulfobacula. The sequence continues at coordinate 43,911 of JBDRQO010000018.1, read as the reverse complement.
ATTTTTTTAACAATTCTTTTAAGATCAACCTGGCATTAGCATGCTCACCCAATTCTGCAAATGCATATCCCTGTTTGAGCCTGGCGGCTGCCAACTTATTGCTGTCAGGATATTCATCAAGTACTTTTTGATATTCGAGCGCTGCTTCAGCAAACCGTTTTTCCGAATAATAACTGTCCGCAATCCAGAATCGGGCATTGTCTGCATTTTTTGAATCCGGATATCTATTGATAAAATTTTCAAACTGAATGCGGGCATTTTCCAAATCTCCATCATCAGACATTTTTTTTGCTGATGTATAGGCCTCTTGCTCTGTATCTTTGGGGGCTGCCTGGGCAGGGTCTTTCGGGATTTCGCTCTCAACAACAGCGGATGAAGGTTCAAATCCCATATGCTTCTCAAGCTTGATGACCTTCTCATAATTTTTTGAAATAGCATTATCCAGCCGGTCCATCCGAGTTTTAATCTCCTGTATATCCTTGTGACTAAATTCAACAAACCGATGATCAATTTCCCCAATAGCGCCTTGAAGACGCTGCAACTCTTCTTTTATCGTCTGAATATCGTATTTGAGCTGCGCATATTGCTCTTTGCTGAAAATATGACTGCTATTTAATCGTTTTTGAATAGTCTCATTTTGTATGGCAGATTCTTTTGATATTGCAGTCTGCCGAGTCAGTTGCCGATTATTTTCCATTTCTATGGCCGCCACCCTGTTTTCAAGAACAGCAAAATTCTGGGATTCAACACACCCAAAAAACGAGAGCAGAACAACCATCAAACAAAAACATCTTGTTTTCATAACCATACTCCAACACACAAAATGATTAATGATTCAGGCGCAATACTCTTGCATAAAAAACATTGCGCCTGAATTTAAATTTTACTTATTCCAACTACTAATCAATGGCAAAATGAACTCGTCTGTTCAGTCTGTAAGCATCTTCCGTGTTACCGGACGACAAAGGTTTTTCTTCACCATAACTGATGGTATTTATACGCGAGGCAGAGATCCCCAGATTGACCAGATATGCTTTCACAACAGATGCACGACGTTCACCCAACGCAAGGTTGTAATCAGTGGTTCCACGCTCATCACAATGGCCTTCAATGGTTGCACTGGCACTGGCGTTTGCACTCAGCCATGCTAATTTTTCTTTTAACAGCATCACAGCCGTGGCATCCAGATCAGAGCTGTCATAGGCAAAAAGAACATCCTGATTCAAGAAATCATCTTTGGCCATGGCAACAGCATCTTTCATGGCTTGTTCTTTTGCCATCTGCTCATTTATTTTCTGCTCATCGATTTTCTGCTGATTCATGTCTCCTTCTGACTTTGTCTGGTCTTCAATGGAGGTTGCATCAGACACCACTGTTTTCTTTGCACATGAGACAGTCAAAAAAAGTCCAGATACGAGTACTATCATTACTATGTTCATCCACACTCTGCTTTTCATCACTTCTCTCCTTTTATTGAATTAATTATTTATTTATCTATGATCAATTCTTTGTGTTTAATGACAACGACCAATCCGGTTGGGTCTGCCGACCCTTGCTCTTAAACAGTTGCCGCTGGTCAGTTCCAGATACATTCATGACAAAAATTCGCTGAACACCCCCCTCCCGGGTGGATGAAAAAGCCAGCATGCTCCCGCCCGGAGACCAGCAAGGATCTTCATTGTCTCCTGCATTCATTGTCAATTGCACCGGCATACCTGAATCAACATTGATAACATATATATTAATCTGATTTTCCTCTATACCGACATAAGCAATCTTTTTACCATCCGGGGACCAGGCCGGGGATGTATTATTGAATCCTTTAAAGGTCAACCGTCTCACCTGCTCAGACTGAATATCCTTGATATAAATCTGAGGACTTCCATGGCGCCTGGATGTAAAAGCAATTTTTTGACCATCCGGCGAAAAATCAGGTGACACATCAATGCCTAAGCTTTTTGTTATTCTTTTAATAATTTCTCCCTCCCGGGTCAACAAATATATTTCAGGATCATTGGAAAAAGTCATGGATGCTGCCAATTTTAAACTCCCGGGCATCCAGTCAGGGGAACTATTGGTTCCTTCATAGTTGATGATTGAGCCAACTTTTGAGTTAAAATTTTCAACAAATATCTTTGTTCCCCCCCTTGCATAAGACACATAGGCCAGCCATTGACCGTCAGACGACCAGGCAGGCGACAGGCTGATACTTTTATGAGAGGTAAACTGTTTATTATTATAACCATCAAAGTCACAGGTAAAAATTTCTTTATTACCATTCACCGTTGAAACATAAGCGATCTTTGAATTGAATACACCATAACTTCCTGTGAGGGCAAAAGAAACGTCACTGCAAAATTTATGAATAATCTTTCGAATTTGAGACCGTGGGGCACTATAAATATTGCCCACCAATAACTTTGATTTAAATGTATCAAATAATCTTAGCTCAAGAGAAACAGTCCCCATTACATCTTCAGTTATTTTCCCTGTAATCAGAAGTTCAGCTCCAATCCCGGTCCAATCCCTGAAATTAATTTCAGGCAAAGACACACCGGTTTTGGCAGGATCACCAAGAAAAGCCATTGGATTCATGGTTTTAAGATATCCGGTAAAATCAAGAGCATCTTTCAGGATCTGCATGGCCATTTTAGCATCCTTTATTTCCATTACACTTGACCGTGTCAATTTAAAATCAGTGACTGCAATGGGTGTTTTCTTTAAAAAAGGATTGCTGATATTAATATAGGCATATTCTTCAGCACTCAAAGACGTTAAAAAGCCTGGCACAAATTGACATAAAAATAAAACAATAAAAATTTGAATCAAGCGATAAAAGTTTCCATATTTTTGATTTGATTTCATCTGATACATTAAATTATTTTAACCCCTTTGGTGTAAATCCCAACACAACATCGTAAGAATGCATCCCTGGCGGCAATTGGGGCAATGGATTTGATTTTTTAATTGCTTTTTTTGCTGATTCATCCAGATACCGATTACCAGAGCGGGTTTCATAAATAATATCCCTGATCTCACCGCTTTTTAATATTTTGATTAAAATCCTGACTTCAAGCTTATTATCCATACGAGCCAGAATATCATTGAACACCCAATTTTGTTCGATTGTCGAACCAATGACCAGATGATACATATCAATGGGTTTAAATCCTTTTTTCCCGACACCGGTGTAACCGCCTGCCTGTTCATCAATATTATTTTTCCCCTGATCTTTAATATTTTTCTTAAGCCGTTCCAGAGCTTGAGCAATTTTATTTTGGTTTTCTTGTTCAATTTTTTGAGCTAAGGCTTCTCTTGCATCTTCCAGAGCCTTTTTTATATCAATTTTTTCGGGTTCTTCTTGTTTTTTTACAATTTCTTCTTTTTTCTCTTCAATTACGGGTTTTGGTACAGGTTTTGGTTTTGGCTCAGAAGGCTTCTTTTTTTTCTCCTGCCTGGCCATCAGTTCTTTTAAATTTTTTGGTTTTGTTTTCAAACTAATGTCAGGTTTGATATGTTTAATCTTAGAGTTCTTCTTTTCTATCTTACTTGCCTTAAGCGGTATGCCGTCTTTATCCGAATTAACCTTTGATTGAGCAGGGTCATCAAAGATAGAATCAGGCATAAAAGAAACCAGGTCGACCTGGATTACCGGCGGCAAAGGCTTAGGCGAAGAATATTTTTGAAAAAAAAGCAATCCGAAAAACAACAGGCCGTGAATAAATACTGATATTGAGAAAAAAACAATCCCAATTTTTCTGGTGTCATCTACAGGAAAAAGAAAAGATTCTCTTCTGATTTTAAAATTCTTGCCAGCAGTCATACCGTCAATCAGGACTCATCTTCGTTTTCAGGAAGAGTGATCATTCCAAGACTATCAATACCAGCCTTTTTGATTTTTGATATCACATTTACCACAATCCCATAAGGGACGTTTTTATCTGCCCGAAGATAGACATTTTTGCTGTCCAGGTTCTCCAGAATCGCCCCCAATTTCTGGGTTAAAAATTCAACACTGACGACTTGTTCGTTAATAAAAACCTGAAGATCATTATCTATGGAGATGATCAATCGGTCTTCATTAGTTTTTAAGGCTTTTGACGTTGCTTTTGGCAGATCCACATCAACACCCTGAACCATCATGGGAGCGGTCACCATGAAAATAATTAAAAGAACCAGCATCACATCCACAAAAGGGGTGACATTAATATCGGACATGAGCTGATCATTGCCGGATCCTATCTGCATTATCCCTCCAATTGTTTTTGAATATCACGGTCCATTATATTTAAAAGATCTGAAGAAAAACTTTGCAACTCAGAATCCAATACCCGTATTCGGTCTGTAAAATAATTATAGGCAATGACCGAAGGAATTGCCACGGCCAGCCCTGCTGCTGTAGCGACCAGAGCCTCTGAAATACCCGGAGCAACAACGGCAAGACTGGCTGATCCGCTTAATCCAATGCCCTGAAAGGTATTCATGATCCCCCATACTGTTCCCAAAAGGCCGATAAAAGGAGCGGTATTGCCTGCTGTCGCCAGAAAAGGAACCAATTGAACCATACGCCTGACCTCAACACCAATGGTTCTATTAATGGCTCGCTTAACACTGCCAATGGCCTGTAAATATGATTTCTCTGTTCGATTCATTTGTTTTGCTGGGGATTCTTTGCTGTCTGCCCGTGCCATTTCCATATATGCAGAAATAAAAATTCTTGCCGCAGGACTTGATCGCAGCGCCTTGGCTTTTGAAAATGCATCTGCAAGATTTCGGCATTGCCAAAAAATATCTGTAAAATCAGCTGATTCTTTAAACGCTTTTCGAATATACCGAAATTTAATAAATATGATCGCCCATGAGGTGATAGAAAAAAATAGCAGCAGCAGCAGAATAAACTTAACTACCGGGCCTGCATCACTCAACATGTAAAACAATCCAACGGTTTCCGTGGTCATAACCCCTCTCTTAACAATTTATCAATCTATCATGCTATCATCCCACCATGGGTAAAAAATAAATGATTTTTATTAAAAATTTTTATATTAGCCAACAGGTCATGTCAAGTTCTTATTCAAGAACGACACTTTAAAATAAGGGTTATTGGGCTTTTACATGGATGGTTGTTTTATATTTTTTTTAAGGAAAAAAAAGGCCTTTGCACAATTTATATGCAAAGGCCCTATTAAAATTTGACTAAATTTTAATGTTGAATTAAAATTTACATCATGCCGCCCATGCCGCCCATGCCGCCCATGCCGCCGCCACCTGGCATGCCGCCACCCATTCCGCCACCTGCATTTTTCTCAGGTTTATCAGCGATCATGGCTTCTGTGGTCAACATAATTGATGCAACACTGGCTGCGTTCTGAAGTGCAAAACGAACCACCTTTTTCGGATCCATAACACCGGCTGCAATAAGGTCTTCATAAACATCTGTCCGGGCATTGTAACCAAAAGCACCTTCACCCTCTTTGACTTTATTGATGACAACTGAGCCTTCAACACCGGCATTATCAGCAATTTTACGAAGGGGCTCTTCAATGGCTCTGGCAATAACAGCCACACCCAATTTTTCTTCGCCTTCAAGATCAAGCTCCTCAAGGGCTTTAATACATCTTACAAGGGCCACACCGCCGCCAGGAACGATACCTTCTTCAACCGCTGCACGGGTTGCATTCAAAGCATCTTCAACTCTGGCTTTCTTTTCTTTCATCTCAGTTTCTGTGGCTGCACCGACATTAATAACTGCAACGCCACCAACCAGCTTAGCCAGTCTTTCCTGAAGTTTTTCTTTATCATAGTCAGAAGAGCTTTCTTCAATCTGAGCGCGGATCATTTTCACGCGGCCTTCAAGCGCTTCTCTGGTACCTGCACCATCAACGATAATGGTATTATCTTTATCAATGGTAATAGATTTTGCCTGGCCCAGATCCTCCAAAGTCACATTTTCAAGTTTGATTCCAATATCTTCGGAAATAACCTGACCGCCGGTCAGAACTGCAATATCTTCAAGCATGGCTTTTCTTCTGTCACCAAAACCAGGCGCTTTAACAGCAGCAACATTCAAGGTACCGCGAAGTTTATTGACAACCAGAGTTGCAAGGGCTTCGCCGTCAACATCTTCAGCAACAATAACAAGCGGTTTGCCAGATTTTGCAGTTGCTTCAAGAATCGGAAGAAGATCTTTCATGGAAGAAACCTTTTTCTCACAAATTAAAACGAACGGATTCTCAAGAGATACGTTCATTTTTTCCGGATTGGTTACAAAATAGGGAGAAAGGTAACCGCGATCAAACTGCATACCTTCCACAACCTCCAGAGTCGTATCCATTGATTTGGCTTCTTCAACAGTGATAACACCTTCTTTTCCTACTTTGTCCATGGCTTCTGCAATAATATTACCAATGGTTTCGTCATTGTTCGCAGAAATCGTTCCAACCTGAGCTATATCATTTTGATCTTTGGTTGGTTTTGCCATTTTTTCAAGGCATTCGACAACTTTGGCAACTGCTTTATCAATCCCTCTTTTAATTCCCATGGGGTTGTTTCCGGCAACAACCAGTTTCTGACCGTTTTCATAAATCGCCCGGGCAAGAACCGTTGCAGTGGTTGTACCGTCACCAGCCATATCAGACGTTTTAGAGGCTACTTCTTTGACCATCTGAGCACCCATGTTCTCAAATTTATCTTCAAGCTCGATTTCTTTTGCAACAGTCACGCCGTCTTTGGTTACATTGGGAGAGCCCCAGGATTTTTCAATTACAACGTTACGGCCTTTAGGTCCAAGAGTAACCACGACTGCATCAGCAAGGGCCTGAACACCTCTAAGCATTGCTTCTCGGGCCTTTGCATCATATTTAATTTCTTTTGCCATCTTCAATAATCTCCATTTATATCGTTAAGTTATTCAATTACTCCAAGAACATCATCTTGACGCATGATCAGAAAATCATTGCCATCAATTTTAACTTCTGTTCCGCCATATTTACTAAACAGAATACGATCGCCAATTTTTACGTCCATTGGAATTTTCTTTCCATCTTCACCGATACGGCCGGTTCCTATGGCAATGATTTTGCCTTGTGCTGGTTTTTCTTTTGCAGTATCAGGGATAATAATACCACCTTTGGTTTTTGCATCCTCTTCAACACGCTCAACCAGAATTCTGTCACTCAATGGTCTTAAACTCATGATCATTTTCTCCTTTAAATTACTATTTGTTGTGTTAATCTATCGAAATTTATTTTGTCTAACTTCATTTTTCAGCGGCAGGTGCCTTGCATGAAGTTGTTTTTGGTATTTTGGAATCTATTGTTTCTTTCACATCCGGTTTTTTATCTGTTCCGGATTTAGCTCCACCATAATCTGTCACATACCAGCCAGATCCTTTAAGATGGAATGAACTTTGGGAAATCATCTTCTTTAAATTACCTTTACAATGAGAGCAGGTCTCTAATGGTGCTTCTGAAATTTTCTGGAATGCTTCTACTATTTTTTTGCATTCTGAACATTGATACTCATAAACTGGCATTGGTGTTCTCCGTCTCCGTCCTTGTTCAATCGTTCAACCGTCGTCAAAAACAAAGATAAAATAACAAGTCTTTTACCCTTGTCAAGACAGTTTCTCTAAAAATTTTAACTATACCAATGGTCTGATGTCCCGAAACCAATCTTTATAAAATTCAAATATTTGATTTAATCCGGATACGGATACTGGTTTTAAAATAGAATGGGTTAATGCATGCACTTTTCGTTCTTCCTCAAATGTCACATCAGCTTCATTTTTATTTTCATATCGCTGTTTAAACTTTGAGAACCGAACAATATGAACCAATTCATGGATCAACACATATAGAAGAAAGGGATCCAATGGCAGGCCGTTTTCCCCCACTGTTGAAAGGATGGCATTGTCTTGAAGACAAACTTTGTAAAAGCTGAAAGATGATGACCCCAAAGGGATCTCTTTTTTACGGCCCTCATACTTAACCACTTGAGCAAAAGGACCATCTAATAACTCATGATTTGCCAGATCTTTTGCGGTTTGAATATCATACCTGTTTTTCAACCACTGGCTTGAGGACAATTTGAAATAATTATTGACCAGTTCTTCTGATGCATTCACCGCATGGGCAACCTTTATGAGCTCTATACTGTTAAAATAACGAATGGTTTGATTCCTTTGCATTGAAAGCCTTATTTCATCAAAATAAAGAATGGACATTTTATGAAACGATATGATATAGTAATTGTTTAGCTAATGTAAAATCAATATATTATTTTTACAATATTAATATTAATGAGGGAGGTGATTCTTTTGAGTAGTGTGCTGAAAAAGAGAAAAAAGAAAATGCGGAAACATAAACACAGAAAACTCCTTGCCAAGACCAGACATCAGAGAAAGAAAAAATAGCTGTCTATAGCTGTTTTTTTAACATATTGGGGGAGTATTGAGTTGCAAATCAACTCAATACTCTATGCCCCTTATTGCCCAATATGCGATAGGGGTTACCCCCCTGGATCTATTTTTCAAGCCCCTTAAAATACTTCATAAAATCCGAATCTGTTGAGAGCACCAATGTACTGTCTTTGTCCATTGTTGTTTGATAGACTTCCATTGTCTTTACAAATGCATAAAATTCAGGATCTGCACCATAGGCATCTGCATATATTTTTGTTGCTTTGGCATCTGCGTCACCCTTTAGTTCCTGGGCGGTTTTGTATGCTTCAGACTTAATCACCTGGAGTTCTTTTTCCTTTTCACCCCTTATATTACTGGCCTCTCCCTTACCTTCAGCACGGAATTTTTCAGCAATCTGATTTCTTTCTGCAATCATTCTTCCGTAGACGGCCTGGCGGACTTCCTCAATATAATTAATGCGTTTTATCTTAACATCTACCAGTTCAATACCAAACTGGGTCAGTTTATCCTTGGCCTGTTTGACAATCTGTCTGGTAATTTCATCGCGGCCCAGATTAATTTTGTATTGGGTACCTTTTTTATTTTCATCAGCAGTAATCTCAAACGTATCCATGGGCCGGTCTGTATTTCTGACACTTTCAACCAGAGGGTACTCTGCAATTAAATTTCTTACAGCAGGATCAATAATATCATTCAGACGCTCAAGAGCGGCAAATTCTGTAGTAACCGCCTGGAAGAATTGAACCGGGTCCACAATTTTCCAGCGGGCAAAAGCATCCACCCAGATATAGGTCTTGTCTTTTGTAGGAATCTGTCCTGGATCACCATCCCAGGTCAACAGATTCTTAGGAAAAACAATGGCTTTTTGAACAACCGGCAGTTTAAATTTCAAACCTGCTTCAGTCACCGGTTCTCCAACCACTCTTCCAAACTGGGTAATCACCACCTGTTCAGTTTCATCCACAATATAAGCACAATTATATGCCAGAAGAGCTGCGGCAACAATAATAATCACAATTAAGTTTTTCATTAAATTATTCATAGATTACTCGCTTTTATTCTGGATTGTATTTAAGATAGCAGAATTGTTATTTCCTTTACCCATATTAAGAAACGGCAGCAGATTTTTCTGTTCTGAATCAATAATATATTTTGGGCCAAGCTTTGGAAAAATCACCGTCATGGCTTCTAAATACATCCTTTTTTTGGTCACATCCTTGGCTTTGGCATATTCTTTGTAAATAGCCATAAATTTAGTCGCATCACCCTGAGCCCGATTAACCCTGTCGATGGCATACCCTTCGGCATCTTTAATCAATCGTTGGGCCTCACCACGGGCCAGAGGGACTGCTTTATTATATTCTTCCCTTGCCTTGTAAATGGTCTGTTCTTTTTCCTGCCTGGCCTGGTTGACCTCATTAAAAGACGCCTGAACAGGTTGGGGAACATTGGTTTTTTTCATTTCTATGGTCCCGATACTGATTCCAGACTCAGCCTGGTCCATCTCTTTTTGAAGCAGGATCTTGGCAGCATCTGCTATTTCTTCCCGCTTACTGATCACCTCATTAATACTTCTATCACCCACCACAGTCCGCATGGTGGCCTCTGACATATCCCTTAAAATGCCTTTAACATCTCTGACTTTAAACAGGTAATATTGGGGATTGGAAATCCTGTATTGAACAATCCAGGGAACGACTGCCACATTCAAATCCCCTGTCAGCATCAGTGACGCCTCGGCAGAAGAACTGCTGGGTGAAGTCCTGTAATCGCTGTCGCCCTGGACAGTCTGGAATCCGAATTCTTCTTTATAGACCAATTCCACATTCACCTTTGTCAATTTTTCTATTCCAAAAGGCAATTTAAAATTAAGCCCTGGTTGAGCAATCCTGTCATACTTGCCGAATCTCTGGATAACGCCTAATTCAGCCTGTTTGACTGTAAATGCACTGGTAATACCCAAAACCACCGCAAAAAACACAATAAGTACAAGAACCATTCCTGATGATTTGAACCCTTTCAACTTGTTCAACAATTCATCTATCTGAGGTGGTATAGGCATGCGCGGCCCGCCGCCGGTTTTCTTGTTCTCAAATTTTTGTTGATTTTCTCTTAATTTGTCCCAGTCCCAATTCATAAATTTGTCCTGTTTATATGGTTTTACAAAAGAATATATTTAAAGCAAAATATAACACGTTTTATATTTATCAACCCCAAAAGGCAATCTTTTATTTAAATCAAGACAATTCCAAGGCAAGTCTGAATCACCAGCCTTACAATTACCGATTGTGACTGTCTGACAAAAAATCTATCTTTTTTAGGCTATATTAAATCAGGATAATATGCTATTAAATTGCATTACGATCATTCTTTCAATTAAAAAAGGCCTTTTTTGTGGATTCAGATGATAAAAAAAGCAAACTGATTCACATCAGTGATATTTTAAATTCAGTCTTTGGCAAATACAGACCTGCCATGGATACCGAAATGACCCGAATCTGGGATATATGGGACCAGGCCGTTGGCAGGGCCATTGCCATGAATGCCAAACCGGATACGTTCAAAGACGGTGTCCTCATGGTTAATGTTTCAAGCTCTTCATGGATTCACCAGCTTAAGTTCTTAGAAAAAGAGATGATCATAAATATCAACAATCAGCTTGACCGTATCCTGGTCAAACAACTCCGGTTTAAAATTGGAAAAATTCTCAGTTGATCAATCATTAAATCCGGCTTTATATTCGGCAATGGTTCCGGATCTGATCCTTTCCCAACCTGAAAAAGGATATCGATTTTCCATGGATCCATTTATCTTATTTAATCATATTGTTAACCATATTCAACTTTCAGGAGTCTGCCGGGTGATTGATGTGGGCACAGGTTGTGGCATCATTGCTTTGCTTTTGGCCAATAAATTCCCGGATCTTTTGATCACAGGGATTGAAATCCAAAAAGAATTAGCCCAATTCGCCCGGCAAAATGTCAGAAAAAATCGTTTTGAAAAACAGGTGAACATTCTTTGCAAAGACATTAACCATGTAACAACAGACCTGTCAAATGGCAAAGCTGATCTATTGATTTGCAATCCACCCTATAAAAAGAAAGATACCGGCAGATTGAATCCAGATTCCCAAAAAGCCATTGCACGTCATGAAATCAGTCTTAACCTTGATCAATTGTTTAATTGCGCCAACCGGTTACTTCATAAAAATGGCAGGATATCTATGATTTTTCCAGCTGAACGGCTTCATGATCTTGAACAGGCTATGGCAGATCATGGATTTTTTGCTCAATCCATTCAATTGGTATACACACAAAAAAACAGCCCTGGCAAGCGCCTGATTCTCTGTGCGGTTAAAAACAATAACCAACCCTGCACATTCCTACCACCTGTGCGCATTTGACCTTTGAAAAGCATGACCCATTTTTTGTCGGATTTCCCAGTATTAAGCTTTGTTTAAACCTTGACACAATCACGAAAAAAGACTACTTTGCCTTGAATTAATTTAATGTGGAGAGGTGACCGAGCGGCTGAAGGTGCACGCCTGGAAAGCGTGTGTATCCTAACCGGGTACCGGGGGTTCGAATCCCCCCCTCTCCGCCATTGAACAAAGCGATTGATCAAAACATTGATCAGGCCAATGATACAAAATGATCATACCGGGGACTATGTCATACCAAGTATTAGCACTTAAATATCGACCCCAGACATTTGATGATGTCGTGGGTCAGGCTCACGTTACCACCACCCTCACCAATGCAATCCGTTCAGACCGTGTTGCCCATGCTATTCTTTTTACCGGCCCAAGGGGCACGGGTAAAACCACCATTGCCAGAATTTTAGCCAAAGCAATGAACTGCCAAAACGGTCCCAGCCCTGTCCCCTGCAACCAGTGCAAAATCTGCACAGATATTATTAACGGCCATTGCACTGATGTTTTTGAAATCGATGGCGCCTCCAATAACAGCGTTGATCAAGTCCGAGATTTAAGAGAAAATGTCACATATATGCCAAGTTCGGCCAAATATAAAATTTATATTATTGATGAAGTTCATATGCTTTCCCCGGCTGCATTCAATGCCTTGTTAAAAACCCTTGAAGAACCACCCGAGCATGTGATGTTCATTCTGGCCACCACTGAAGTCCATAAGATCCCTGCCACCATTCTTTCCAGATGCCAGCGACATGATTTAGGAAGAATCAGCCTGACCATGATTTCAAGTCATCTAAAAAAACTAAGTGACCAAGAAGGTTTTCGAGTCAGCCAGGCAAGCCTTGATCTGATTGCCCAGGAAGCTGATGGATCCATCAGGGACAGCTTAAGCCTTTTGGACAGAATTTTATCTTCGTCAAGTAATCCTGAAATTGAACATGAAAATGTACTGGACAGCCTGGGCATCCTTGATACTCAAATCATGCATGATATAGCTTGCGCCGTGTTTGATAATAATGGTGCGCGGATCATACAATTAATAGAACAAATAAATGATTCAGGCATGGATTTGAAAAAATACTACTCAGACCTGATTTTTTATTTTAGAAACTTGAATGTGATCAAATTATGCGGAAAAGAAAGCTTAAATGTTAACCTTTGTGCTACTGAAAAAGACCGTCTTTTCCAAATGGTTTCCAAGCTGTCAAGCCCCCACATCAATGCCGTTTTGCAAGCGCTTTTAGATGATGAATCTTTGGTCAGATATTCCTCGAACACCAAAACTGCCATTGAAATGATACTATTAAAACTGATTCAGATTCATCCAGGCGAGCAAATTGATCAAATCATCGGAAAGCTGGACCTTCTGGCCAAACAGATTTTACCAGGTTTTGACGCCCCGGGCGCAGCAAGCACTCCCATCCAGAAATTTGGGCAGCCTCTGGAAGGGCTGACAGATGATGCGCCTATTACACCTGACACCAAATTACCATCTGAGCCGGACTTACTACGTGTTCAAGAGATAATCCAAAACCCGAATATTCCACCCCCCCCAGACCCCTGTGTTGAACAGGTAACACCCTCTTTTGAAAATAATTGGTCTGGATTTTTAAAAAAAATTGAGACCACACTTCCTTTTATGTTTGCACTGTTGTCCAAAGGACGTGTGTCGGAAACCGGGCCTGATCAGATCTTGGTTAAATTGGAAAATTGTTCTTCATTTGACGAACAGCGAATCCAAACCAAAAAAAAGGATCTAAAAAGTGCCTGCAAAAAATTTATGGGCAAACAACTGACCATCCAGATTGTTTCCAAAAATGAAGGTAACACCCAGAGCAATAAAAAAAAAAATGAAATAAAAGCCAAACAAGCGGTGGCCAACCACCCATTTGTAGTTGAAGCCCAGAAAATATTTAATGGCGAAATAATCAATTAATAAATAGGAGCAATTGATCATGAAAAATATGAATTCCATGATGAAACAAGCCCAGCAGCTTCAAAAAAAAATGTTGAAGACTCAAACAGAGTTGGCGACAAAAACCGTTGAAGCCTCTGCCGGCGGCGGCATGGTAAAAGTTATTGCAAATGGTGGGCAGAAAATAGAATCCATTGTTCTCGAAAAAGAAGTGGTTGACCCGGAAGATATAGAAATGCTTCAGGATCTTGTTTTAGCAGCCGTCAATGATGCATTGAACAAGTCGCAGGAAATGGTCTCTTCAGAGATGAGCAAGCTCACCGGAGGCTTTAATATCCCCGGGATGTGATACCAATGAAGCATTACCCAGAACCCATTTTAAAATTGATTCACAGCTTGTCACAATTGCCGGGCATTGGAAAGAGGACTGCGGAACGTCTTGCACTCCATATTCTCCATGCCCCGAATCATGAAGCTGCCGCCCTGGCTGCGGATATTATTGATTTAAAAACCAGCATCCGATTATGTTCAACCTGCTTTGCCTTCAGTGAGAAAGAAAAATGCAGAATCTGCTCTGATCCCTCAAGAGATCCATCCATTATCTGTGTGGTGGAAAATCCCACGGACATGGCAGCCATTGAAAAATCCAGTGCCTTTACCGGCACTTACCACATTCTTGGTGGAACGCTTTCGCCCATTGACGGTATCGGTCCTGATGACATCCGGGTCAAAGAATTATTCAAACGGGCAAACCTTTCTAAAATCAATGAAATCATTCTGGCCACCAAAACCGATGTAGAAGGAGAAGCCACTGCCGCATACATTCTTGAAAAATTACTTCACACAAAGATTAAAATCACCCGGATTGCTTCAGGCATCCCCATGGGGGGAGATCTCCAATATATTGATCAACTGACCATGCAAAAAGCAATGGAAAAAAGATATGGATTCTGATTTTAAAACAGGTGACGATATTTTTGAATGTGAACTGTGCGGCGACTGCTGCAATGGGTTCGGTGGTACCTATGTCACAAAAGAAGACATTAAAAAAATTGCTGCTTTTATCAATTTTGACCCTGAAAAATTTATTAATAAATATTGTGACCCATCTGGATCAAGATTTGTTTTAACGCTGGGTAAAGATGGTTCCTGTATCTTTTTTGATCAAAAAAAACAATGTGTCATTCACCCTGTCAAGCCCTATATGTGCAGAGCCTGGCCTTTTCTCAAGACGATTATCAAAAATCCTGAAAACTGGAATGCCATGTCTAACTCATGCCCGGGTATGAAAAAAGGCATCCCTGATAAAGATTTAAAAAAAATTATTAGGATTGAACAAGAAAAACTGGATAAATCTTTTGGCAGAACGCCTTTACATAAAAATTTAAAAACAATTTAAAACTGATCGGTTTAAATCAATCTTCAGACAGCTGACGTAAGAACTTTACTCCCATACCATTTTGTTGAAACCGGACAATCTGCCCGACAATTTTAAACATTTTTTTACTTGCCGGCATCTTGAATCGCATGGTAATGGTTTCGCCTAAACCAAAGGATTGGTCAATTTGAGCTGGCTCAATAAACATACCACACCGCCCAATATCTTTAATGAAATAATTATCATCTGACAGGGCTTGTTCTTCATCATTGATCGCAACAACCCATGGATTTTTAAGATAGGTCCTGACATATTTGCGTGTACCATTGTAACCGTTTGAATCCAGCCGTTCCAACAGATCCAATTGCTGGTCTAAAGGCATTTCAAGAATAATGTTCATCAGCCTGGAGGTCACTTCAATACCATCATATCCTGTATGATCCCTTTGTTTTACATCCATCTTTTCCATACTGATCATTTAGCTCCCATCCCCATATCAGCAAACTGCCTTGCAATACTGTCGCGTTCATAAACAATTTCAACCCTTCGATTCAAGGACCTTCCTTTTGCGGTATCATTGGTGGCCACAGGATGATACTGGGCATAGCCTTCCGCAGAAATATATTGTGGTGGAACCCCGTTCTTTACCAGAAGACGAACCACAGTTGATGCCCGGGCACTTGAAAGCTCCCAGTTGGAAGGAAACATGGTCGATGAAATGGGTTCACTGTCAGTATGCCCCTTTATCTTGACATGGTAAGCCAATTTTGCCAGCACAACTGCCACTTTTTCAAGAATATCATGACCTTTATCAGACAGTTGTGTGCCCCCTTGGGCAAATAACAGCAGATCAGACATGGTTATGACCACACCGTCTTCTGTCTTTGTCACACTCACCTCACCACCGAGCTTGTTAAATAAAACAAGCTCTCTGACTTCACTGACGATCTCTTCCATCTCTTTTTCGATCATTCCGCCAAGCTCATCAATTGCCTGGTTCTCAGTGGGTTCCTCAGATGGCACTGCATGCATGGTCAATCCTTCTCTGGTGCCTGATTCGGGTACGGCCTGAGCTCCCAGGGCACTCCTTAAAGATTTAACCAGTTCTTTATAGGTTTCCTGCTGGGTAGTACTCATAGCAAACAACAAGACAAAGAAACACATTAACAGCGTTACCATATCAGCAAAGGTCGCCATCCAGGCTGGTGCACCCGCAGCCTCTTTCTTTCCCTCTTCGGCCGGAGCCGAAAGACTCATCTCGTTTTCTGCGCCTGAAGAACCGCCATCTTCTGCCATTTTTATTCTCTTTTATTCTCTTTTATTCTCTTTTATTCTTTTTTATTCTTTTTTATTCTTTTTTATTCTTGCCCTCTTTACTCTCACCCAGATAAATATTCAGTTTATCTTCCATCAATTTCGGGTGTTCGCCTTCCCGGATGGAAATAATGCCTTCAAAAATGATATTCATATTGGTTATTTCTTCTTCATTTCTACCAACAAGCTTGTCTGACATGGGGATAAAAAACAGGTTGGCCAGTATTGCGCCATAAAAGGTAGTAATCATGGCCACGGCCATTTTAGGGCCGATGGATGACGGATCATCAAGGTTGGCCAGCATCTGAACAAGCCCGATCAGTGTTCCGATCATTCCAAATGCCGGTGCATAGGTGCCCATGCTTGAAAACATATTTGAACCCACATCCAACGTCTTTTTTGTCAACGCCATTTTTTTTTGCATGATGGCTGCAATATCAGCTGTTTTAACTCCATCCACCGTCATTTGAAGAGCCTGGGCAAGATAAGGGTCACTGGTACTTTGGATATCCCCTTCAATGGAAAGAAGACCACCTTTTCTGGCCTTATTGGAAGTTTCAACCAGATTACTGATAATCTCTTCTGCCGGTTGAATTTTGAACATAAAAATTTTCATAGTAAATTTGAAAACTTTTAAAAAATCTGAAAGAGGGTAGCCAACCAATGTCGCTGCAAGGGTCCCGCCCATAACAACCAGAATGGAAGGGATATTAACAAACGCCATAATACTGCCACCAAGCAGAATGGTCCCAAGGATAAATCCCATCCCTGAAACAACGCCGATAATCGAAGCTATATCCATTTTCTATGCCCTTATATAAACAGTTTCATCAACAGGATACTCTCTGTTATAATTTTTAATCTTATCAATAGCATCTTGTGTAAGTAAAGTATTTACAGAAAAAAGTTTGGTTCCTGTATGGGTAAAAAGAGCTGTGGCGAGTGTCATACCCGTTTCAAGCTGATGAAGTCCAAGCCCTTTGACACGGTAGGCATCCGATCCCATATGGAGAACCGCATATTTTTCCAGCCATGAAACAATATTCGGATCCAGCCGAGTGCCTGCAAACTCTTCCAATTTTTCTAAAAATATTTCAAGGCAGGTCACATCTTCTTGATCTTTTAGGGTATCAAACACATCTGCTCCTGCTAGAATCCTTGATAACAATGGAATATATCTTTTTTTTAACCCATTTGGCCTGCCTGTACCATCTGAATTTTCATTCATATTTTGAATAATCTGGGCACATCCGCTAAATTCAGAACAATTTAAAAAAATCTGGGCACCTTTGACCGGATACTGCACGAATAAATCTTTTTCATAATCTGATAATTGATCGCAAGCTTTGTTCAACGTAGCTTCCGGAATCAAAAGAAGGCCAACCTCATGTAACATAGCAGCTTTTCTAAGATCCTCCAATCTTTTTGTATCAAATTTAAGCTGTTTTGCAATAAAAGATGCAATATGAGAAACCCGTTCCCCGTGCCCCCTGTTTTTTTCAATCCTTGTTTCAATCAATTTGGAAAGAATTTTTGAAAATCCATCTATATTTGTTAACAGGCGATCTTTGATCTCCCGTTTTTCTTTCTTCAACCGGTTACGTTCCAAGGTCATTTGATTGACCTGTTTCAACGCATTATTCAATGTTTCCCGTTCTTCAAAAAGAGTGGTTTTTGACTTTTCCAGTTCTGTCTTGAACTGATCCAGGTATCCAAAACTCTTTTCCAATTTCGTCTTTTGCACACTCAGTGTTTGTTCAAGATACTTGACCCGTTGGTAAATAGTATATCTTTCTTTGACTTGGCCGGGTAAAACCGGAGTGACTAAAATTTGGTCCACACCATGCTGCATGAACGAAAGCGTCTCATTACAATTGGTCAGTTGCGGGACAATTAAAAAAATAGCAGGTTTAAAATTAAATTTGATTTCCAACAGCGCATCGATAACTTTTTTTGTCATTACTCCATTTGTTTTATCCAACTCGATAAGAATAAGGTCGGGCGGAGCTGATGCTGCCATATCATTTAGCAACACAGGATTATCGCATGTTCTTAAAGCAAATCCATTGGGCTTAGAAAATAGCAACAAATCTGAATCGGCTTGCCCGTCAGATACGTGCAACAGAGAAATTAACTCTTTATCCATAGTTTACCTGGTCATCATTCACATTAAAGCCAATCAAATCGGGACTATTCAGAATAATCTTTCATCCACCACTCGTCCCAGGATGTTTCCATTATGCTTTGGGCTAATTTTTGGCCCATATCGGTTTGCAGCCTGTTTATGACCACCGGCAGCCATTTTTCAGGACCTTTTGTGCCGATGTCTGATAATTTTTTCAATTCAAGAACAAATGAAATCTGGTCGGCATCATTGGCAAGTTTGGCTTCCTTTGTCTGGCACAAATTAAATTCATCAATCAGATTTTTTATATCCTTACCAAAAGAAATATGCTTAATCAAATGAGAAATAGCTTTGGATTCATCTGGTGCTGAATATTTTTTTTCAACATAATTAAAATCACCGGTCCTGGCTTCTGCAAGATCATGCACTAAAGCCATGGTCACCAGTCGTTCAACATCAAGCGTTTCATCCATTTTTGCCATGATAAAACAGATCAAAGCTGTCATAAAACTATGTTCTGCAATGCTTTCCTTACCCGATCCTAAAAATGCATATCCTGATCGATTGATATCTTTTAAAATTCGAGCTTCAAACAATAGGTTGGCTATCTGTTTCATATAACTTCCAATTTGTACGTTGATCAGGTTTGCGCCCAACTTTGATCTTTCTTTTGCCGAATCAAACATGATGAACATCGTAACAATTCTTGACATTTTATAGAACAGGAGTTTAAATAAAGTCAAGAATTCAAGATTAACCTCGTTCGATATGGGAGGTATTATGCAAAACCAGAACACCCGCAAGCGACTATTGATTGCCCTTATTTCAACCCTGTTAGGGGTCGCTTTGAGTTCAACCGGATTTGCCAAAAATGAAATTGAGTTCATCCCTGGAGAAGATTCCGGGTTCTTTTATATTATCAAAAAAGGGGACACCTTATGGGATTTGTCCCAAAAATTTTATAATTCCCAATGGGACTGGCCAGCGCTGTGGGAAATGAATGACGAGATTAAAAATCCTCATTGGATCTATCCGGGTAAAAGAATACGAATCTTTTTTAAAGAAAACGCTAAACTTGCACCCAAAATCGTTACTATGACAAAAAGTGAAAAAGTACCAGAAAAAATAAAGCCTTCTTTTTCCTTTTCACAGATGGATCATATCGGCTTTGTAAGGAAAACAGAACACCCTGCCCTGGGTAGCATCATCAGAGAAAAAGAAGGTAATCTGATCATGTCCACCGATGACATCATCTATATCAAGCCATCGGGTAAAGGCACATTGATTCCGGGAAAAACCTATCATATTTACTCGACTGAAAAATTGAAAGAAGAAATCAATGACCAGACATGTACCGGAATTAAACATTTGATTAAAGCCAAAATTAAAGTGATAGCACACAACGTCACTTACGTTTCCGCTGTCATCACCCACTCATACCGGGCCGTTGAAAAAAACGATCTAATTATGGAGTACTATGATAGAGATGAAATATTAACGGTTGAAGAAGCCCCCTCTCCCATTGATGCCAGAATCATCTGCTCTGAAGATAATACCACCATGATCAACGATTATCGAATCGCATTTATTAACACAGGCAAGGATAAGGTAAAGCCGGGCCAGATCTACACTGTCATGCGTAAAAATGAAACCAAGGATTACACCTTATGGAAACCTGGAAAAAAAGAGAGTATTCCACTGGAAAACCTTAAATCCGGAAAATTAATTGTATTGCACACAGAAGATATTGCGGCCACGGTCATGATCTTATCATCAGAATATGCTATTCATCCGGACGATATGGTCAATTAGTGATAGACAGCTAAAGCTGATCCCAGGTCACCCGTAAAATCTCCTGATATGTGGTAATGCCTTTAAGCATTTTTTTAATACCGTTCTGACGTAAAAGAACCAGCCCTTCTTCTACGGCTTTTTTTCTCATGGCGTCCAGACCGGTTTCAGAAGAGGTCAAGCGTTTTAAATTTTCTGAATACGGCATGACCTCATATATTCCTGTCCGCCCTTTATATCCTGTATGTCGACACTCCTGACATCCTTTGCCGTGTTTGAGTTTGACCATGCCTTTGATATTTATCATCAGCCCAAGCTCGGCCAATTCCTTTGAGGCAATTTCAAATTCCTGGGAACAATAGGGACAGATTTTTCGAACCAGCCGCTGGGCAACGATCCCGTTTAAAGACGAATGGATCAAATACGGTGGAATCCCCAGGTCTAACAACCTGAAAACAGTGGACACGGCATCATTGGTGTGAAGGGTGGATAAAACCAGATGCCCGGTTAAAGCAGCCTGGACGGCAGATTGGGCAGTTTCAAGATCCCTGATCTCACCCACCATGACAATATCCGGGTCCTGACGCAGAATATTTCTTAATATCGAACCAAAGGTCACATCAATGGCAGGCTGGACCGCAATCTGGTTAAATTCTTCATGGATCATTTCTATGGGATCTTCAATGGTCGTGATATTGACTTTTGGGGAGGATAACATTCTCAAGCTGGAATACAGGGTGGTGGATTTGCCGGAACCTGTGGGACCTGTAGCCAAAACAATGCCAAACGGCATAGCGATCAACCGTTTATATCGCTCAAAGTCCTCTTGAAAAAACCCCAGCATCTCAAGGTCCTGGAATAAAACATCCGGATCCATGATTCTCATCACCACTTTCTCACCAAACGCCACAGGAATGGTAGAGACTCGAATTTCAACCTCATTCTTTTCGCTCTCCATTTTAATTCGACCATCCTGGGGGCGCCGCTTTTCAGCCATGTCCAGCCTTGAAAGGGTTTTGATTCGGCTGATCACAGCATTATGTAGCTTTTTGGGCAATTTATAAACCGTATGAAGAACACCATCTATGCGCATGCGTACCAGACAGATATCCCGTTTGGGTTCGATGTGGATATCACTGGCTTTTTGATCAAACGCATAGGTGAATAGATGATTGACCGCATTAACGATATGTTGATCTGTTGATGGCAGTTCATCCATGGCTTTCAGGCTCACGAACTGTTCAATATTGCCGATATCAACACCTTTGGTTGAAAAAAGATCTTCAGCTGATGAGATGGAATATCTGAATCCAAAAAACTCATTGATCAATTTTTTAATATCTGACTTAGAACTGACCACTGGCTTTACTTTTAATTTTGACACCATTTCAACATCTTTGATGGCATCATAATTAAAGGGATCAGGAGTTGCGACAATCAGCTTGCCTTCCTCCACCATCAAGGGCAGTAACAGGTGTCTGGCCGCAAATGATTTTGAAATAGTTCCAGTGACCAGATTAAGATCAAGTTTCAATGGATCTATCTTTTTATACGGCACCTTCCATGCCCCTGCCATTGCCATGTAAATCAGGTCTTCAGTAATCGGCTTTGACGGATGGCTGCAATGTTCAATTTTTAAATATAAAAGAACATCAATAAAAGAAATTTGATCTGTTTGACTCTCCTGTGAAAGATTCTTGTTCGGTTTAATATTTTTTTGTTTGAACAGAATCTGCCTTACCCGGGTTTCTTTTTTTAAAATATCCTGGGCCTGTTCTTTTGAAATAATTTTAGCAGCCACAAGAATTTTACAAATATTATGCGACGAAAATCTACTCTCTTTTTGCAGGGGCATAAGATCGTTATCCTCAATAGATATGGGTTAATACCAGTCTTTTCTATATAATCAAACACAAGGCAGATTGTAAAGGTATAAGAACAATTGTTATAAACACATCCGGCTTTTATATTGGACAGCTCACAAGTCAAAGTGTCCTTGAAAATTTTGCTTGGTGGTCAGCCGGGTGACGGGTAATTGGGATCGTCTTTCTGTTCCTGTCCATTGAGATGATAACGCAGGAGATATCATATACCCTTTGATTCTATCGATGTATGATTGATAAAGGCGGGTTGGATTTTTGCTGTTAAGACTGCTGATAATCTGGAGAGCTTCATTAAACTCCTGATTTTGATAGGCGCGGACACCCTTTTCAAACTCCAGTGTTTCCTGCTGCATTTGTGCTGACGGTGCACCCTTGCAGAGTGGCTCATAAAGTTCAACCGGTGCTTGCCGACCTTTCACCTGAACCTTATCAATAAAACGGCAATAAAAAAGGTCTTTTATGCTGTCCCGTGTGGCCTGGGAAATCAGAATGGTTGTACCATAATTTTTATTAGCCCCTTCAAGCCGGGATGCCAGATTGACATTGTCCCCCATCACGGTATAGTCAAATCTTTGCTTACTTCCAAAATTACCAACATTCATAAGACCGGTGTTGATACCAATACCAACAGATATTTTGGGCTGTTTTTTCTGTTGGTCTGTTTGATGCATGCGATCCAGTTCATCTTTAAGCTGCAATGCCGTATGGACAGCATTTTGCGCATGCTCAGGGTCATCCTTTGGTGCGCCCCAGAAAGCCATGACCGCATCTCCTATGAACTTATCAACCGTGCCGTTATTTTTCATGATAATCCGACTCATCCGGGTTAAAAAATCATTCATAAAATTCCCAAGGTCCCTGGAATTCATTTTCTCTGAAAGAGAAGTAAATCCTCTGATATCACAGAAAAGTACGGTAAGTTGTTTTTCTTCTCCGGTTAAAGAAAGTGCGCTGGGGTTTTTAAGTAATTGTGCCACAACATCAGGCGACACATAATGGGAAAACGCTTTTTGGATAAAGCGTTTGGCCTGCCCTTCCCTAAAGGCGTTAAACATGCTGATAACCAACAAAATAACGGCGCAACTGGCCATGGGATAAGTGAATCCCACATATTGATGGTTGAGAAAAAAATAATAATAATTCCAGGCAAATGAGACAGCAAAAAAAACAACGGCTCCTACTCCACCTGCCAAAGGCCCCAAAATAGACAAAATCAGGGACAACACAAATCCGCCACCAATAATCAGAGTATAATTAAGACCGATTTCCGTGAGCCGGTCATATTCATAGGAATCGGATTTGATGAGGTTATCAATAATATTTGCATTGATCTCAACACCCGGGACCGCTCTGGAAAAAGGAGTGGCTTTTAAATCAAAAAGGCCGGTGGATGACGTGCCCACAAGAACGAACTTGTCTTTTAAAACCGGCATTGATTCTTTGTTCAATACATCAATGGCAGAGACATATTCAAATGAATTGACCGGCCCCCGGTAATTGACAAAAATCTGGCCGGCACTGTCTGTTGGAACAAATCGATTGCCAAGCTGAATACCGAGAATCGGCTTTTTCACCGCTTTGATTTTGTCGGTTGCATGGATAGTTAAAGAAGGAATTTTCATTCCAACTCGAAACACTTCAAGGGCCAGTGATGGATAGGGAATATCATCCATAAGCATGAACAAGGGGACCTGCCGGGCCGTGCCTGAATCGTCTGTATAGACATTCATGAACCCTTCGCTTTCAGCCATGGCCACTGACGGATGATTAACACTTGCTCTATAGGCCCTGATAAAACCAAGATCTTCAAAATTGAGCCCGTCCGGTTTGATGCGGATCATGCCCGATGGGAAAGGTAATGCTTCCCTGGTTTTTAATCCATCGTTTTGAAGTACAAACCCATATCCCAAAACCGTTGGTCCAAAAGACAATGCCTGTCCAAAAACAGCATCGTAATCAAACAATGGATTTTGCGCCAAACTTGACAACAGGCTGTCTGGAATTTTTTCAAGCAACACCTTATCCAGATTTTTGAAAAAAAAAGATGGGGAAGACCGGTCTTTTTCAGCAAAGACAATATCAAAACCAATGGCGCGAGCCTCATTGTTGATAAGATTCCGGGTGATGGCGGCCATGATATTTCTTGGCCAGGGCCACTGCCCGATCTGACCTAAACTTTTCTCATCAATATCTACAATCACCACCAGGCCGGAAACCGGTTGAGGACCTCTTAACTTGAACATGATATTCATGGCTCTATTATCAATGGCTTCCACCAGGGATGGTTTCTCATGACCGAACAGGTAGAGAAAAAAGCTGGCACAGAAAATCAAGGCGCAACCTAAAAGAAAAGATGGCCGCCTGAATATGTTGAATATTTTCATTGCTTAAATGATTTTCCTGCCCGATTACAGGTTATCGATCTCCTCCTATAATACCGTGATACTGGGTTCCGCCAGCCATCTCAGCTGAAAATTTACCGCCAATGGATGCAGCATTGGGCCCGTAAAAAAGACCGTCAACCCCGGAATTTGTCCCCGCATTAATGTCGCCAACAATTTCAGCCCGAAACCCGGTTGTTCCGGCGGTGCTCCCTGCTGGATCAAGGGTCAATGTATCTCCGGAACCAAAAGAAATCGTTCCACTGACCGGATTTGTCACACCAAACTGAATGGTTAAATTCGTGCTGCCGTTGGTCAGCTGAGTCATCTGGCCTGTATTATCAATTTTAATGCCCTCGGCCCCACCAGTATAGACACCGGTAAAAGTATTTGCAATAAGCGTATTGATTTCTCCAATAACAGTTCGTTCTCCTGCGATCCACAGCGATCCCGGTACATGGATGTGATACGTATTCGTAGAACCCGGATCAACATAAACCGCTTCCCAGTATCCCCATGCAGTATAGCTGGACAAAGCAGTTTTTCTGGATGTAACCATATAATTGCCATAGGTTTGCACCCCGACTGCTGCATTGGGATCAATGGTGATGGTACCGCCCCCGCCCAGGGTGGCGCCAATGGTTTTATCATCAATATAGACCGAATCAGAGTCAGCATTGCCTCCAATGGTTATGTTGGTCATAAGATTGCTGCTATTTTCATAATCTGAACCCGACATGGTTCCTGACACCCAGCCATTATCTTTGTCTATGGTGATATAAAAATTGGCTGACCCGGTATTGTGAAAGATCCGCCGGGCAACGTCGGGCTGGGACATGTCCTCTGCCACACCTACAAAAAACCCCTCCCACGACTGGGTTCCTGTGTTACTGGTGGTCTGACTTACCAATACACCCGCCACAAGATCAGCCCAGGGTTGGGCATTGGCCTGGGTCTGAATTTCATAATCATCTCCGCTAAGGGCCATGCCAAGCCCGCCATTGGATGCCCCGTAAAACTGACCGAATGTCTGGGTTCCGGTAAGGGCCATGGGCTCAACCCTGTCATAGGTATCTGATCCCAAAATTTTCACGTTGGTAATACTGCCGTCGGTATTTACAGTGCCGAACCCAAACCCGATGCCCTGCTGGGTCCCGCCAACACCAAACTCTTCAAAGGCCATGATTCGCCTATTGTACCAGTTAACAGCCATTTTGATACTCTGATCAGGTTCAGCCACAAGTGTATTCTGCATTTTCCCGGCATATCCCCATACCCCGGAACCAGTGCCTTGGATGGAAGTGGACCGTGTCAAATCGCTAAACCCCAGTTCAACCAGAAGAAACTTGATTTTCCCTTCTGTATCTGTGGGCAGAAGGCTATCAACCAATGTGTTCTGTGTTGAGTTTACGACTGCATCTCCTGCAATGGCTGAGATATCTGAAAAACTACCTGGAAAGGCAGGCTCAGATCCTGGACCCGCTTCCGGCTCTGTGACTTGAAAATTGTCCACAGATGCTTCACCAGGTTCCGGCCCGGTGCCTGGCGTGTTATCCGGTTCTGCATCTGCCATCTGTTCTGTTGTTTCTATTGAAGAATCGCCGGGTCCGGGTTGCTCGTCTGAATTTTGAGGCGGCGCCTCTGCTGGACTGGAATCAACAATTGTAGAATCTGGGGATTCCCCTGCATCCGTCTCCTGGGCAGGCTCATTTTCCGGTGCCTGGGCCAGCATTTTTTCCAATTGGATAATATCTTCTCCGGACAGCTGCTTAGGCGGTTCAGGTGGATGATCAGGACTTTTGACCATTGTACCAAACCCGGGACGACTGATATTAACCATGCCGGTTTGATTTTTAACATAAATACCTTTGCCGCCCTGGAAGAGGATGGACATGGACTGTCCTTTAATAATGCCGGCATACATTGATCCGCGGATACCAATGGTACCGGATGGGCCATGGGTCTTAAAATTGTCCGGTGCTGTCCTTGTAATGGCTCCGCCCATTATCCTGAAACTGCCTTCACTGATTTTGGTTTCCATGGCCGAATCCGTATCATTGGATTTCCACGCATATTTGGATATTTCCATCTGGGTATTACGGCCCAGGGTAATCAGGGTGTTGTCTTCAAACATCAACTGAATGCGGCCATTGCCGGTATGAATGACGTCATATAAAAAAACAGGGGCTTTCAAAAAAAGGGCTCTTTCTATCTTGCCTGCACCGGTTGCAAGGATATTTCCCCGGATGGCAACAACTTTTCCAATGGCGGGGTTAGATTCTGCAAAAACAAAAGAATTATTATAAATAAAAATGAAGAAGAAGAACCAGATTCCAATCGTTTTTTGTCTATAATTGATCATGTCATCTCCTTAAAAAGTATACGCAACAGAGACCTGTGCTATATCCTGACGATATTCATAAAGATCAATATTAGAAAAATTCCAGATATGTTGATAGTCTAAATTCATCTTAATAGTGCGCCCGGGATTGACAGCAGACTGCCACAAGGTTTTTCCAAGACTTAACCCCACAGAATTCTGATGGTCTTCCCGTTCCTTGATAAACAGGGCGGCAGCTTCATCATATTTTGAAAATTGATACCGGTAACCGGCTGAACCCTTTATTTTAAACCAGAATGTTTTTGAAACAGACAGCATTGACTGGACCCGCGTATAACTGTATTCGTCATCCAAAGCGCGTTCTTTTTCAACTCTAAGTCCCAATCCACACTGATATGTGCCCCCGGAAAAACTTAAATCAACAAAAACGCTTTTATTATGAGCATTCTGCGCAGTATTGTCTTTGAAACGTTTGAGTTCAAACTGGCCACCGGTCCGGGCCAGTATTGCCGGGCTGACAATATAATCCAGGGATGTCTTGACACCCATACTGCTCATGTATGCTTCGTTTCCAAGCTCAATTTGCTTTAATATTATTTTAAGCCCTTTGCGTTCTTTCCCCGATATCCATTCAGGTCCTGTAACTGTGCCAATAAAACGCAGATCAAGGGCGCTGGTCTGATTATAAATTGAATTGTAAACAATGGCATCGGTTTTCCAGACATAATTTGAATACACGTCCTGATAGGTATGGTCCAGGCTTAAAGTGGTGTTATACACCCAGTCCTGGTTTTTTTTTGCAGACGGCCCGGTCAGAGTAATATCCCCGATAACCGTACCAATATGACCGGTTGTTGGGGATGCCCATACATTATTATTCCAGGCAACACCAAATGCGACTTGTCCTTTCAAAAAATGGGTCTGTTCAGATTTGTCAATAACAGCCAAAAAGGCTTTAATATTTTTTGTTACCGCATCAGGCGGATTTGTTGCCATGACATCACGGCAATACTGCCGGGCAGTATTATTGGCACCAATGGCATGAAATGACCTTGCCAGTTCAAGCTTTACACGATTTTCAAAAGGAGATGCAATCAGAATCCTTTCATATGCCATGATCGCCATTTCATATTGTTTGATTTCAAAGGCTGCCCTGCCAAGATAAAAGTTTAATTCTATATTTTCAGGATCTTGTTCAAATATATCCAACAATAAATTATACGAGGCTGTATATTGACCCGATTGGAACAATCGGATTCCCTTGTCAAGATCTTCATCGTTATTAAGGGGTGCTCCGAATGAAATGTTTTCAAACAAGAGGACGAAAATCAATATAATAAGCGAACTATATTTTTTCATTAAATCTGATTTATTTTTGGCTAAAATTTGAATGATATCATGTATAAATACCAAATATAGGATTATATAGTCAATATTATGATCCTCCCCATAAAAAAAACAAAAGAGAAAAATTTATTTCCAAGCAATTGTTCTGATGATTCTGGCTTAATCTTTTTTTTTTTGATACCATTTAAAAATCCAGGAAACACTTTAGATATATTTATTTGGAAATAAAAAAACAGGAAACACTTATTCGTAATGGATTCTTCCACAAATGATATTGATATCAATAATTTTGAAGCCCATTGGGATAAGATTGGTGAAGACAAACAGGCCGATTTTATAAAGGCATCAGAGGGTCTGAGTGTTGAATTTGCCATCCAGCCTGTTTTGAAAGGCATTGATTCTTATCATGCTTGTGTCAATACCCAGGCCCGCAAAACCTTAAAGGTCCTTCAATCCAAGGTTCACTCGCAATTAAAAGATCCGGCTGATCAGTGTCAATGGCTTAAAGGGTTGAAAAATTCTGCCATTGTCTGCAGCAGAATTTTCTTGCGGATCAAGCCTGGTCTTTCATTTGAAGAGCAGGCCTTCATTTTAATCACCCTGCTTGGTTTTAAAGGCAAAGGTGCCCACTTTGCATTCAAGGCTGTCTGTACGCGGCGGATCAGCCTGAAGGA
Source organism: Pseudomonadota bacterium (assembly GCA_043826275.1). Classification (GTDB taxonomy): domain Bacteria; phylum Desulfobacterota; class Desulfobacteria; order Desulfobacterales; family Desulfobacteraceae; genus Desulfobacula. Next base: position 14,907 of record JBDRQO010000018.1, on the reverse strand, counting down.
TATGGAAAAAATCCTGCTGACCGTGCCTGACTCTCAACGCCTGGAGTTTGTCCGGGAATACCTTCAGGCCGATCCGGAACTGCGATTGAAGTTCGGCGCTTCATTCAAGCATATCGTCCAGTCGATAAAGGATAAGAATGCAGTCATAAACTTTTATGCCAGGCTCTTTGATGCGGAACAGGACATTGATCCATTTTTGTATAATCTTCATCCAAGATTAAGACATTCTGACCGGGTTATTTCAGGACCTGTCAGCTCCAAATCTTTTGAGATCAAGGTGACGGGACTAAAGGCTCTGGCCATGATGGTTCCTAAAATCCCATCTGATCTTCTGCTGGATAACCTGACCATGGAAACCCATACCCAGATCAGAAGAACGGTTTATAAAATTATTGAGAACTCTTCATTAGGAACGTATTCACAGATCTTTCACCCCATATTAAAACTGCTGGAAAAAAGTGATGATGACGAAGCCTTTCATGCATTTAAAGCGCTTATTGTGTCAGGAAAGCTGCCTTTGACCGAGGTGCTTGAAATCGTCCGGGAAAAACATCCAAACCTTATGGAACATATCTGTAGAGAAATATCCAATCTATCCAAAATCTCTTTTTTCTTTATTCAGGATATCGCATTAAACAAGGACGCATATACCGAGTCTAATATTGAAATAAACCTTGCTGCTGCTTATGGAATAATTAAAAAAAGACCTGAAAGAATTGTCAGTATCCTCAAAGATCATCTTAAAAACTCAAGTAACCATACTAAAGAGAGTGCTGCATTATTTATCAAAAAGACAAAACAACTCCTGGCCAAAGAAAGCCAGAATATTGAAAAAGAATTTGATGTCATTATCGAAAAGACAAAAAAAATACAGCCGGCTCAGCCCAATGGAATTTTAAAGTCTTTATTTTCATCAAACAGCCTGGAAAAAAAAGTTGAGTCCATTAAAAAAGGCAAGAAGGATCAGGCAATTGATTTTAATGGCGAATCCATTATGAATATTGATCTGTCTTTCACAACTGTTTTTCAGATGCCAATCTATTTTAATACATCCATTATAAAAGATTCTGATTTTTCAAATGCATCCTTTTCAAATGCATCCTTTAAAAACTGCATTCTTTATAATGTTAATTTTGAAAACACCGTCTTTGATTCTGTCTGTTTTGACGGGGCTGTATTAATCAATGTTAATGCCAAAGCAGCTGTTTTTAAAAACTGCAGCTTTCAAAATATTTCCATTTACAAGTCTATTTTTGACCGGGCCATGATGAGCTCTGCCTTTTTCATAGCAGCCACCCTTTCCAAAAGTTCATTTCAGAAAACAGATCTGTCTGGTTCTTCCTTTATGTATTCAAATCTCAGGGCAATATCGTTTGTGAATGCTGACCTGGCCCAGGCTGATTTTTCAGGTGTCCAAGCACAGTTTTCAAGGTTTCCTGCCCATGCAAGAACTGCTTTGTTAAAAGATGAAAATGATTTAAATGCCAGAAAATATCAATTGAAACAATCAGATATGCCAAGATTTGATACTGCACTGCTTACCCGGATCAACATGCTGATCTTTGGTGAATTTATCCATTATGGTGAAATGAAATTTGCCCGGCAGAACAGATATAGTCTGATAACGGCATTTGATATATTCAAACCGCGGCAGGCAGATCTTTTTCAAATTATCCCCTATCTACTCCATGAGAATATTGTTTTACCGGGAATCAAAACCGACTTGAACCAAAGGACGCCCCACGGTATTTTTGATTATCATCCAGGCCCTGAAACAATGGAAACAATCGCAAGATATGCCCGGGGAAAAAAACATATAGTCGACCCGCAACAGGATCCATCCATTGAGGGGCTGTTCACCATTGGAAGCATCGGGTCTGTGGCCCAGGCGAATGACTCTGATATTGACTATTGGGTATGCATCAGGGAAGACCATATTGATAAAGAAGATCTTGCATTGCTGGAAAAAAAGCTTCGCATCATTGAAAAATATGCCTGGGAGGAGTTTCATATTGAGGTGACTTTTTTCCTGGTGGATATTCTTAAAACCAGGAACAACGACTTTGGCGATTCAACATTTGAAAGCTCAGGATCAGCCCAGGCCATGCTGTTAAAGGAAGAATTCTATCGAACAATGATTCATGTGGCAGGAAAGCTTCCCTTGTGGTCTGTTCTGCCCACTGCGATCAGTGTAAATTTTTACAAAAATATCCTGGAGATGGTCTCAACTCTCCCGAATCTTGTCAGATATATTGATCTTGGAGACATCCATGCCATATCAACCGGTGAATTTTTCGGTGCATCCATCTGGCAGATGTTCAAAAGCCTGAAAAGTCCGTTTAAATCCGTGATAAAGATGGCCCTGCTTGAAAAATATATCAATGAACTTGGTGAAGAGCCTTTGTTATGTAACCTCTACAAAGATGAATGGATGAATTCGGGTGTCAATTTAAAGCTTGCACAAAATGACGCATACTATATTTTGCTCAACAATCTTCTTAAATATTTTAAGCAATCAGAGGATCAGGAGTCAGTCGCTCTTCTTTTGACTTGTTTTTTTCTCAAGCTCGGAATTTCAAATAATAGTGAAATTGACACCACTGTTTTCGGACTTCGTAAAATACTTGTGGAGGAATGCCTGACAAATTGGGGATGGTCCAGGGACAAAATGTTAAAGATCGGTGCTTATCAAACCTGGCCATATAAAAATATCGCCAGGCTTTCATACACATTGGAAACCTACATAGTAAAAAAGTATAAAACCCTGAATAAAGCATTTGAAAAATTAAATCAGGGCGATTCACAAATTTCTCCAGAAGACAGAACGGTTCTAGGACGAAAAGTCTATTCAGAATTATCCAGGCAACCCGGCAAGATAGAAAAAGTGCTGCTTGTTTCAAAAAGTGAAATTCTTTTTAATGGCCTGCATTTAAAATTTACTCAGGCACCCGGCCAACCAGGCACATGGGCATTGATTAACAAAGATTTACGGGGGGCTGACCGAGAAGAAACGCTGATCACGGCAACAACCATTGAAGAAATTGGCGCATGGCTGATTGTTAACAAAATCTATAGTGATTCCTGCGGGGTAAATTTGCTTCCAAACCCAACCCCTGTGGCTGTTGATGATATCCGAAAACTGTTCAAAAGCCTGTATGATTATTTTGGGCCCGTGATTAAAAAACCGGTTTCTTTTGATCGACTGTTAAAAAAAAGAACTATTACCGATTTATTTGTATCCGTCAATTTTTATGCACCAAGACAGCAACGCCGGATAACCGGATATACTATGATCTACATGAATACATGGGGGGAGATGTTTTTCAAATCCTATGCTTCGATAAAGGGATTGCCGGAAATGGAAGATGTTAAAAATAATATTCAACAGCAATTGGGTATAAAAACAATGACTGCTGATACAGCTTGCTATGTCCGAGGTTTGTTAAAAAAAATATCCTAAATCCTTGTGGATCATTTGTTGATGATGTTACATGACAGAAGAGAACTTGCAGTTTAAGAATATAGCAGGCCTGCATAGAGGAGGGAATCATGTTCAGCCCTAAATTCGGCACTGTTCAACCTTATTTAAAAAACCAGGTTATCTTCAAAGAAGGCCAGATTGGAAATGTTGGATACCTTGTTAAAACAGGTGAAGTAACCATTTACAAAATGATTGACAAGCAAAAGAAAGTGCTAAGCAAACTCGGGCCTGGAGAGGTTTTTGGTGAAATGGGGATTGTCACCCATTCCCCCAGAACCGCTTTTGCAGAGGCAACAGAATATTGTGATCTGGTTGTCATTGACAAAGACACTCTATATTCAATGCTCAAACAAAGTCCCAAACTGGTTCAATCCATTACACTTTTGCTAATGAAGCGGCTTTCCAACACCCTGGACATGTTAAAAAGCAATGAGGATCTGCCAACAATAAAAAAAATGCCGGGCATCTGCAATCTTCTGGATTTAATGGTGCAATATGATCAGCAAATTGATTATCTTTTGTTTTGTAAAAAAACCATGACCATTACCAACGCCACCCAGAGAGATCTTGATATTATCCTCCAGCGCCTGGTTGAATTAAACGCGATTGAAATTTTACCAGACTCTCAAGATGATAGCCCATCAGGGTGGATAATAAAAGTGATTGACCCAAAAGCCTTGCCTCTATCAGACAAATAAGTGGTCTTTTCCATTGACTTATAATTTTATATTTTCTATTATCCTCCTCACTTAAAAAATAGGTTTCCAACAATCTTGTATATTAAAAAAATTGTTGGAAACAATCTGATTTAGAATCATGACGTTAAGGATTGGCGGAATATGAAGATCGGAAAAAATTGGCTCTATCTGGCCGTTATCCTAACGGTTTTTGTTGGCTGCATTTACGGCAATAGTATCTCTGGATCCATTCCGGCAGATGTGTCATCCCAAAACCGGGCAGATGTGATAAAAATCGATTCAATGGCTGCCTTTGGCAGGCTTGAAAAACCGCCTGTTCAATTCCTCCACGACGCTCACACCAAAGCCTTGTCTCAAAAGGATCTGGGTTGTGACACCTGCCATTTGACCAAAGACAATCGCATTTACCCAAAATTCAAGCGATTCGAAGATACGGACAAGACAGCGGTGATGAACATTTATCACAAAGAATGCATTGCCTGTCACGGAGAGATGACCATTGCCAATGAGAAAACCGGGCCTGTTGACTGCGATGATTGTCACACCAGAAAAGAAAAATATTTATCTGCCAGACAACCCATGGGGTTTGATAAATCACTCCACTTCACTCATTCTCAAGCAAATAAAAACAAATGTGAACAATGCCATCATGAGTATAGCGAAAACAAAAAGAAACTGTTTTATGCAAAGGGAAAAGAAGGAACCTGCCGCTATTGTCATGAAGAAAAAACTCAAGATAACCGGATCTCAATGCGCCAGGCGTCCCATCTTGCCTGTATAAACTGCCATATTAATACACCGGCCAAACAAGAAATCAATCCTCCTAAAACCTGCTCAGGATGCCATGGTCCTATTGAACAACAAAAACTGAAACACAAAAAGATAAAAAATCAATCCGAAATTACCCGGATGGATCGAAATCAGCCGGATATTGTTCTGCTCAAATCAGCTCCTGAAAACATCAAAACTGATGAGAAAAGTAATAGGATGGCTTTTGTTCCATTTAATCACGAGACCCATGAGAATTCCAACGAAACCTGCCGGGTCTGTCACCACAAAAGCTTACAACCCTGTAATGAATGCCATACACTCAATGGGTTCCCTGCTAAATCAGCAGACGGATCCATCACTTCTCCATCAAATACCTTACCCGATGCTTCAACTGGCCCAAAGGCTGTAATCCTTGAAAAAGCCATGCACAAAATTGACTCATCAAGGAGTTGCCAGGGCTGCCATAATGCAGGCAAACAGGAAAAAGAATGTGCAGGATGCCATGCCGTTATGGGAAAAACCCGTGAAATGAAAGATGAAGCATGCATTAAATGCCACTCCATACCAGTTGAAAAGTTACAGAGACCTTCAAGTTTGGACGATGAAATATCCCTTGCCCGATCAGCACTCCAGGCAGGAAAGCAGATTACCAAAACGGTTCACAAGGATGATATTCCTGAGATTGTGACGATTAAAAGACTTTCTAAGAAATACGAAGCAGTCGAGTTTCCGCACCGATTGGTTATCAATGCCCTTGTGGACAGAATAAAAACAAACTCTTTGTCAAATTATTTCCACAATGAGAAAGAAACAATTTGCCAGGGATGTCATCATAACAGTCCTGCATCGAAAAAACCGCCACAGTGCGCAAGCTGTCACGGCAAACAATGGGATGAAAAAACACCTTTAAGACCAGGAATATTGGGAGCCTATCACCAGCAATGCATTGGCTGCCATCAACAAATGGATATCAAAAAGCCTGTTGGGTGTATTGAATGCCATAAATTAAAAAATATTGAATAATTTGATCGGATATTAGTTGGAGTATTTTACATGTCCATATCACGAAGAAAATTTCTAGGATGGTTTAGTGCAGCAGGTGCAGCAGGTATCGGCGCTGTTGCCGGTAAACCTGCCCTAGCAGCAGGCGGTAAACAGTTTAAAGGGTATCCTGATAGCTTTGGCGTACTGCATGATATTTCTCTATGTGTCGGCTGCCGCAGCTGTGAAGCCGCCTGTAACGAAGTAAATGAACTTCCTGCGCCAGACAAGTCCTTTACAGATCTTACCGTCCTGGATCAGGAACGCAGAACGCATGCTAAAACCTATACTGTTGTAAATAAATACAGTGCCACCAGTCAAAAACCGGGTCAAAAAAACCCTTTGTTTAAAAAGCAACAATGCAATCATTGTCTTGAACCTGCCTGTGCTTCTGTCTGTTTTGTCAGGGCGTTTCAAAAAAACAAGACCGGTGCGGTTGTCTATAATGCGGATGTATGCGTGGGCTGCCGGTATTGTATGGTTGCCTGCCCGTTTGATATTCCCGCATATGAATACGACGAACCATTGACTCCCAAGGTCACCAAATGCACCATGTGTCAACCCAGAATACTAAAAGGCCAGCTTCCCGGTTGTGTGGAAGCCTGCCCCATGGAAGCCTTAACCTTTGGGAAAAGAGATGATTTGCTCAAACTGGCAAAAAAACGCATAAAGGATTTTCCGGATCGGTATATCAATCATGTTTACGGAGAAAACGAGATGGGCGGAACAAGCTGGCTCTATCTTTCAAATGTGCCGTTTGAACAGATTGGCATGAGAGAAGATCTGGGTGATACCCCAGCGCCTGAACTGACATCAGGCGCACTGTCTGCCGTACCGATCGTTGTCGGGCTCTGGCCGGTCATGCTGACTGGTGTGTATGCCATTTCCAAGCGTAAAGAAAAAATTATTGCAGAAGAAAAGGCCCGGGCAGTCCAGAAAATACAGGATCAAATGACCGATGAAATGAACGCCAGGCTGTCAGCTCTTGAAGCCAAGCTGACCAGGGAAAAAGAAAATGCCGTGGCCCTTGGAGTGAAAAAAGTATTGGAAAATGCCATCAGAAAAACTGAAGAAGAAGCGGCAGAAAAAAAACAGCTTTCAGATACTCCCGTCGACAAAGATGAGCAGGAGAGAAAATAAAAATGGATAACAAGTTTAAAATTGACATCAAGATGACCCCCGGGAATGTGGTCATCGGAATCATCCTTGTGATCGGACTTGTTTTAACCATCTTGCGGTTCACACAGGGAATCGGGCCGGTGACAAACCTTTCTGATAATAATCCCTGGGGCATCTGGATCGGATTTGACCTGCTCGTGGGGGTTGCCCTCGCTGCTGGCGGATTTGTTACCTCAGCAGCCGTTTACCTGTTCGGCATGGAAAAATACCATTCCGCAGTCCGGCCGGCCGTATTAACCGGATTCCTTGGTTATGCCCTTGTGGTATTTGCCCTGCATTATGATGTAGGACAGCCCTGGCGTCTGACCTATCCCTTTCTCGTGCAACGGGGAACAACATCTCTTTTGTTTGAAGTTGCCGGATGCGTTGCCCTTTATTTAACGGTTTTATTTCTGGAGTTTGTACCTGCTGCTTTAGAGTGGTTGGGTTTTAAAAAGACAAGACAACTCATTATAAAATTAACCCTGCTGCTGACGATATTTGGTGTTGTTCTTTCCACGCTGCATCAGTCCTCTTTAGGAGCCCTTTTTCTTGTTGCACCGTCAAAGCTTCATCCGTTGTGGTATTCACCCTATCTTCCGGTCTATTTTTTCATATCAAGCATTATTGCAGGGCTGTCCATGGTAATTTTTGAAAGCACATTGTCCCACAAATATTTTAAACACAAAATGGACCAGACTCATCTGAACGAAAACCGGGGGGTTACTCTGGGCTTTGGAAAGGCTGCATCTTTAGTTCTATCCGGTTATTTTACCATAAAAGTGATGGGAATTGCTGCCGGAGATCATTGGCACCTGCTGATCACGCCATACGGGCACTGGTTTTTAGTTGAAATAATCGGTTTTATTGCTTTGCCATGCTTTTTCTTTGCCATGGGTGTACGAAACAAAGATATCAAACTCATACAATGGACGGCTGGATGGTCTGTTCTGGGTATAGTCCTCAACCGACTCAACGTATCTTTGATCGCATTTAACTGGCAGCTCCCTTCCCATTTAAAGTATTTCCCGCACTGGATGGAAATCGGAATTTCGATCTTTATTGTAACCATCGGAATTGTCGTTTTTAGATTTATCGTAACACGGATGCCTATATTTTATGAGCACCCGGAATATAAAGATACCCATTAAATCATTTGTGGAGGCAGGCCGTTTATGGAATCTATATTTTACACCTATCAGGACTTTTACACGCACACCAAAGCAATTACCTATATTCTGATCATTGCATCTCTGATCGGTGTTGCCTGTTTCTGGAATTTTCTGGCCGGAAAAGAAGATGATGAAAATGGAAATGACTTTTAAAGGAACTCTGGCAAATGTTTTATAATACCGCAATATATGTGGCAATGGCCATCTTTGGTGTTGGTCTGATATATAAAATCTCCGGGTGGTTTCGTTTCAGTATTGATTACCAGAACAAAATAGTTACAACACCGTCATCTCCCCGGTTCAGTACTGCTGTAAAAGGCATCTTCACAACTGTATTCAGTCCAAAAATATCCAAGATTGCCCAGGTGTTTGTGAATGATGTGCTGGTACAGAAAAGAATTTTAAAACAAGACACGCTCCGCTGGCTCATGCATATCCTTATTTTTACAGGGTTCATGTTTTTATTTTTCTTTCATGCCTTGGATAAAATCATAGTCACCCCACTCTTTAATGCCTTTTATTTGAGTTTAAATCCATTTTTACTGATTGCAGGCCTCATGGTCCTGGTCGGAATTGGAATTGCCGCCTATCGCCGTCATTTCATGAAAATATCCAGGTTAAAGACTGCTGCACCCGACCGGTATGCCCTGATGATTCTGGTTATCATTATTGTTTCAGGCCTGGTCATGGAATTGATGAAACTGACTTCTTTTGCGCATCACCAAATCTTTTGGACCATTCATGTTTACGCCTGTCTGTTCGGCCTGGCTTTCCTGCCATTTTCCAAGATGTTCCATATCTTTACCACACCGGCCAGTTTGATTTGCAATGCTGTGATGGATAAAGATTCAAATCCTGTCAATATCAAGACCCGCCAGATGATGGAACTGGACGCGTGCACCCGTTGCGGCACCTGCAGTAACCGATGCTCTGTGGCCACAGCCTTTGACAGTATCGGCAATAATAAAATCCTGCCATCTGAAAGAATGGAATTTTTAAAGGATTATTATGCGGATAAAAGCATTGGTCCTAAGGGACTTGCAGCCATTCAGCAGGGCATTTACCTGTGTACCAATTGTGATCGCTGTACGGTTGCCTGCCCGGCAGGTATCAATCTGCGGGAACTGTGGTTTGATGTCAGAGAAGAAATGATCCAGCGCGGACACTCTGTTGCCCTGGTGTTGACACCATTTTCCTATTACCGCGGGCTCAACATGGATAGATTTGATATGGCCCAGTATGCCAAACCATTGTCAAATGCCCGAAAAAAGATAACTGATCAATATACGCTGGTACATCAATCTGATGATATTATCCCTTTAACATCAGCCAATCAGATGTTTAAAGATATAGTCGGCCTGTCAGAACAGGCCGGGACATATACCTATTGCTTTTCCTGCGAGAATTGTTCAACCGTGTGCCCGGTGGTGGAAAATTATGAAGATCCACAAAAAAACCTCGACCTGCTGCCTCATCAGATCATGCGTTCCATGGGATTTGGTATCAAAGACCTGGCCATGGGGTCCAGGATGCTGTGGTATTGCCTGACCTGTTACCAGTGCCAGGAGCACTGTCCCCAGGGTGTAAAGGTTACAGACATATTGTATGAACTTAAAAATATTTCTGCCAAAGAGGCAAAGTCTTCATAGCGACAAATGGATAATATAGCACTTAACATACTAAATATGATTTCCTATACTTATAATTCAGGGAAGCGACAATGAAGTTTACATTATTTATTGGATGTAACATTCCAGCCCGGGTGCAGCAATATGAACTTTCAGCCAGAGCGGTATCAGAAAAACTGGGTATTGAACTGATTGATGACCAGGAATTTAAATGCTGTGGCAATCCAATCCGTAACACAGACAATCAGACATTCATTCTGATGGCTGCCCGAAACCTGGCATTGGCTGAAAAACAAGGGCTTGACATAATGGTGCTGTGCAAATGCTGTTTTGGCAGTCTTAAAAAAGCAGCCCATTTTTTAAAGCAACATCCTTTGATCCAAGAACAGGTGAACACAGAACTGGCCAAAGAAAATCTGAACTACTCAGGAACGGGTAAAATCAAACATTTTCTTTCTGTCCTGTATCATGACATCGGTATAAAAACCATTAAAGGGGCCATTGTAAAACCTTTTACAAAACTGAACATTGCCACCCATTACGGTTGTCATGCCCTGCGGCCCAGTGATGTGACGCAATTTGATAACCCTGTGGCCCCTGTTTTATTTGATGAACTCGTGAATGTGACCGGGGCTAAAAGTATTGACTGGCCATTAAAACTTGAATGTTGTGGTGCACCCATGCTGGGGGTTGCGGATACACTTTCCATGGATTTGACCGAAAAAAAATTAGCCGATGGTCTCAGGGCCGGAGCCAACTATTTATGTGTGGCCTGCCCGTACTGCCAGATGCAGTTTGACCGGGTTCAGCCAAAAATACCATCACATGATGAAAAGAGCACACTTTCAAGCATTGTATTTCCCCAGCTTTTAGGAATTGCCATGGGTCTTTCCGGTAATGAAGTGGGAATCAGTCAGAATGTACTTGATATCAGCAATATTGAATCTTTTATAAAGCAAGAAGAAAAAAAAGAATAAAAAAAGAATAAAAACCTAAAAAAAATCAGCTAAGAAGAAAAATAAGAGTAGGAGAACACATGTCTGAACAAAAGATTGGCGCTGTAATGGTCGTTGGTGGAGGAATTGCAGGCATGCAGGCGGCAATTGATGCGGCAGATTCCGGTTATTATGTCTACCTGGTTGAACAAACGGCATCCATTGGTGGTATGATGTCTCAACTGGACAAAACCTTTCCCACCAATGATTGTGCCATGTGAGTCATCTCACCTAAACTGGTCGAGGTCGGCCGGCACATCAACATAGAGTTACTCACACTTTCCGAAGTCACAGATATATCTGGCGAACAAGGCAATTTCAATGTTTCCATCACCCAGAAGCCCCGGTATGTGGATATGGATAAGTGTATTGCCTGTGGTGCCTGTTCAGAAAAATGCCCCAAAAAAGTGCCTGATGAATACGATAGCGGATTAGCCAATCGCAAAGCCATTTATGTCCAATATGCCCAGGCAGTCCCTTTAAAATATGCCATTGATGATACCAAGTGTCTTTATCTGACTAAAAAACGATGTAAGCTGTGTGAAGAAATTTGCCCTGCCGATGCCATCAATTATGAGGATCAACCCAAACACTTGACACTGAATGTCGGTGCCATCATCATGTCCAGCGGTTGCAAACCCTATGACCCTGCAACCCATGACGTATATGGATATAAAAAATCCAAGAACATTGTTACCAGCCTGGAATTTGAGCGAATCCTGTCATCATCCGGACCCTATGGCGGCCATCTGGTTCGACCGTCCGACAAAGAAGAACCCAAAAAGATTGCCTGGCTCCAGTGTATTGGATCAAGAGATGTTCATCTGGGTGCCAACGGCTATTGTTCATCTGTCTGCTGCACCTATGCCATCAAAGAAGCCATGCTGGCAAAAGAACATAGCAAAGACCCCTTGGATGCGGTCATCTTTTACATGGACATACGGACCACGGGAAAAGACTTTGAACGATATTACAATAGGGCCAAAGACCAGCACGGTGTTCGATTTGTCAAATCCAAAATCACCCATATCATACCCACAGACAAAGGCGAACAACTGATTCGATACATTGACGAATCAGGCAAACGGATTGAAGAAGCATTTGACATGGTGGTCCTGTCTATTGGTTTAACTGTGAATAAATCTGCTGCCCTGCTGGCCAGCGGCATTGACATCAAAATGGATGACTATAATTTTGTCACAACCAATAGTTTTGAACCAGTCCAAACCTCCCGGCCGGGTATTTTTGTATGTGGGTCTTTTGAGGCGCCCAAGGACATCCCGTCCTCAGTTATCGAAGCCAGTGCCTCTGCCGGTTTTGCCGGCAGTTTCCTGGCTGAATCGCGGTGGAGCCTGACCAAAACAAAAGAAATCCCTGCTGAAACAGATATCCGGGGTATCCCGCCTCGAATCGGTGTATTTATCTGCTGCTGCGGTACCAATATCGCTGGCGTGGTAGATGTGCCTGCTGTTGTTGAATATGCCAAAACCCTTAAAAATGTTGTTTATTCCGAACAAAACATGTTTTCCTGCTCCCAGGACTCCCAGGACAATATGGCCAAAACAATCAAGGAACAGCAATTAAACCGCGTTGTATTGGCTGCCTGCACCCCAAAAACCCATGAGCCCCTTTTCCAGGGAACCCTTGTGGATGCCGGATTAAACAAATATGTTTTTGAAATGGCCAATATCAGGAACCAGTGTTCCTGGGTCAATAAAGATGACCATGCTTTGGCCACGGAAAAGTCAAAAGACCTGGTCAGGATGGCCGTGGCAAAGAGTTATCTGATGGAACCATTGAACGAGGCAGAACTTCAGATCGATCAATCGGTTCTGGTCATTGGCGGCGGCATTGCAGGGATTACGGCTGCCAAAAGCATTTCAGCTCAAGGATATCATACCTATGTGATTGATAAAAATGATCGTTTGGGTGGCAATGCACTGCATGTTCATGAAACCTGGCGGGGTGAGAATGTGTTGCAGAACCTGAATCAAATGATCGCTGATGTTGAAGCAGATGACAATATTGAAATTTTCACCCATTCTCAAATCACTGAGGTGGATGGATTTGTCGGAAACTTTAAAACCACCATTCAAACGAAAGATGAGACCAGAGAACTGGTTCATGGTGTGACCATTATTGCCTCCGGGGCAAAAGAATACACGCCTGACCAATACCTTTACGGCCAGGATGACCGGGTTATGACCGGACTTGAACTGGATCAAAAATTAATTCAAAACGATCCGGGCATTTGCGAAAAAAAATCAGCCGTCTTTATTCAATGTGTGGGGTCCAGAATTCCTGAACGTCCCTATTGTTCAAAACTATGCTGCACCCATTCAATTAAAAATGCCCTGCACTTAAAAAAAATCAATCCAAAAATGAATGTCTATATCCTGTACCGGGATATGCGCGCCTATGGGTTACGTGAAGATCTTTACCGGAAAGCCCGTGAATCAGGCATTCTTTTCTTAAGATATCATGCCGACCAGGGTATTGATGTGAATCAGAATGATGGTGCCCTGACTGTCAGGTTTACAGATACGGGACTGCGCCGTAAAATGGAAATAACCCCGGACCTGATGGTCCTTGCAAGTGCCATTATTCCGCCTGAAAAAAATGAGCTGGCACAAAAGTATAAGGTGGCGCTGAACGATGACGGCTTTTTCATGGAAGCCCATGCAAAACTGCGACCGGTTGACTGTGCCACAGACGGCATTTTTCTGTGCGGTCTGGCCCATGCACCAAAACCGATTGATGAATCTATTGCCCAGGCAGTGGCTGCTGCCACCAAGGCCGTTACCCTGCTGGCGCAAAAAACCATACGAACCAGCGGAACAACCGCCCATGTTACTCCAGCGGCATGCAGCGAATGCGGTGTGTGTATTTCGATCTGTCCTTTTTCCGCTCCCTCGTTTATTCCGCCAACCGAAAGAATGTTTCCTGGCAAAGCCCGGATTGAATCAGTCCTTTGCAAGGGATGCGGACTATGTGTGGCCTCCTGCCGATCAGGCGCCATACGCTTGAAAGGATTTGACAATAATCAGGTACTTTCCCAGATATTTGCGCTGGCTGAAGCCGATTAAACCATTTTGCTATTCTTCCATTGCAGGAACCATCTTCTTGTTTGTCCCTGCCCTGTTTAACGGGATGCTCGATCAATTGCCTACATATGTATGGTATGCTTGAATGGACCCGCATGTTTTATTTGGGCCTTTTTGATACAACACAGGGCTTTTTCGGGTACTATTAAGGCTTACACAAGCCTTTTTTGTCATCAAAAGGCGTATAGATGAGCAATTCAGCCGCGCATTGATACCATCATTGCGTAGGTAGAAACCGGGTCAAATCATTTAAATTTTTAAAATAGTTCTATCAGTAATGCTGAAGAGTTTCACAACCTGGTCACGGGGAATACCAATCAAAAGCGCTCGTATTGCTAACATGCGTCTCTGTGATCGCCTGCTGGGAGCACAGTTGGCTGCTATATCAAGATCTTCAAGAGAGCAATTCTCAGGATTTGGCATTATCCATTTACGTGACATGCCTCATTAAACTACAATCAACTCCAAAAGTCTAGTTTTTTTTAACTCATTCGGAAAATCTTTTTGGCAAATGCTATAGAATGGTTTTAAAGATTGGAATTGGGAATTTCAGAAAGGAAAAACAAAAAAAATGCCGGATAATCTAAGACTCTTCCGGCATTTTTTTTATTGTAACACTATATGTGATTTAGTCTTCCTCAATAACAATCGCGTCTTCTTCACATACTTCAACACAGCTCTCGCAGCCCATGCATTCTTCAGCATTGACTGGAACAGATTTTTCGTCTTCCATCTCAAATACTTCGACAGGACAAACGTCTACACATTCTTCACAACCAACACATTTTGCTTGATCAACAATTGGATTAAAAGCCATTTTAAAAAGCCTCCCATAAAAAAAATTAACATTATAATATTA
>JBDRQO010000017.1:0-3508 GCA_043826275.1 Pseudomonadota bacterium | reverse complement strand
CCGTGATTAAAAAAGAATTAAATCCGACAAAAAGAGACTATTTGCAATGTAAAGAAACCGTTTATCCTCAAGAAAAATGGGGTAGTTTTCATGGGCATCGATGTATACGAAATGTCTGGAAAGACGATTATTGTAAAATCCATCATCCTGATTCTGTTAAAGAAAGACGGGAAAAAGCACAAAAACGGTATGATGAAAAGCGGGACGATTCTGACTGGATGAAATTAAAACGAGCCGCAGAGAGAACCAAAGAACTCGAGGCCGAGATTGAACGGTTGAAACGATGCTTGGAGAATAGGCTATGAAACTCAAATACTGGCACAAACTAAACATAGGCGCACAGAAGGCGCTAGGAAAGTCAAGTATGAAATACGGGAAATTCCTGAAAACCTATAGCCAGCCGGACTGGTGCAAGTATCCGATGGCGCTGGCCGGCGGCATGGGCTGCTGGTCGCTGATAATTCCGGGGCAAATCCGGGGGTCCGGCGACTGTAGCCGAGAGTGTCCATTCCGGAAGGAGTAGTGTGAGTGGTGCCGCAAGCCCGCCGCTTAACTAATCGAGATGATTATTAAATTACACAGAGATATTGTAATCAAATGCGCCCATTGTAAAGGCGACCTTTGGTATATCCGGTGCGATAAACCGGAGTTTGAAGCAATCGAAGGTTTTGAATGTGCTAATTGCGGAGATACCATCGAAATCCATATAATAATTCAGTTGAAAAAATGAAACTCAAATACACCGGAACGGTCACCATCGAACCCTGCGAGAACAGTCCAGGTAGGTGGATGATCACAAAAGGCACCGAGCTGGTCCCTGCCGGCGAAGTGATGCGGCTGGAATACATCCGGGAAAACTTCACGGCGGCGGATTGCGAGGCTTTAAATTTGCTGGATCCGGACCGGACGGAAAGATTATGCCCGCCGATAATAGGATGAGGCCGTGAATAAATTATACTACGCGTAGTATCAAAAGGGTTGAATATCACTATCATGGATGGTAAAATATTAACATGACGATACTTGCTGCGAAAACCACAACCTTTAACAATAGAATAATGCCACTGGACCCGTACTTAGGGACGGGATGGTTTCGCAGCCATCGTCAGCCAGTGGCATTTTTGTTTTGTTAAGGAGCCTACCATGACAACTTACCAAGAGAAACTTAAAGATCCAAGATGGCAGAAAAAACGACTTGAAATTTTAGAAAGAGACGGCTGGTCGTGCCAAAGATGTGGTGACGACGAATCAATGCTTGTTGTCCATCATAGGCGTTATTTCCCTGGAAAAGAACCTTGGGAATATGAAAACAAGATTTTAATTACGCTTTGTGAAAATTGCCATGATTCTGAAAGGTCCGAAAGACCAGATGTAGAAAGTGACCTTTTATCAAGATTAAGGGAAATGTTTTTAATAGATGGACTTACCGACATAACCACCGGGTTTATAAATATGAATGTTTTACATGGGCAAGAGGTTGTAGCTTCAATGTTAAGTTGGATATTTTCAAACGATAATATTCAACGCGAATTGTTGGATAGGTTTTTTGAGGGCTTGAAAAATGTCAAGTCCTCAACTTGAAAACGGATATACAAAAATAGCAAATGAAATAATGGAGGCACTATCAAAATATCGTATTCCAGGTGAACAAATGCAATGCCTTTTATTCCTGCTCCGCAAAACATACGGATACAATAAGTTGTGTGATAGAATTTCAAACTCACAATATGTTGTGGGTACTGGAATAAATAAGCGAAATGTAAAAAGAGCATTAGACGGTTTGATTGAAAAGCGGATAGTTGTCAAAAAAGACAACGAATATATTCCAACATACCAATTTAATAAAGATTACCGTTTGTGGCGTTTGTTGTCAAAAAAGACAACCAGTTGTCAAAAAAGACCAAAACAGTTGTCAAAAAAGACGGACACAAAAGAAATATTACAAAAGAAAGTATTCTTGTCGGATTCTATCGAATACCGACTTTCAAATTATCTATATAGTTGGATTAAAAAAAACAATCCTTCAGCCAAAGAACCAAACTTTCAATCATGGTGCAAACACATAGATCTTACTATCAGGGTTGATAAGATAGACCCAAATGAAATTAAGCGGGTTATAGAATGGTGCCAAAAAGATTCATTTTGGTTTAAAAATATTCTAAGCACAGACAAATTAAGAAAACATTTTGTCAGATTAAAAATGCAAATTGATAATAAAGGCCCTATTTCAGAACAACCAAAGCAAAAAATATACACACCCGAAAATATTGGTGATTTATATGACAACTAAACCCCTACCTCAATCAATCGACTATGAAGAGTCTGTATTATCGTCGTGCTTTAGGGATGATGCCGGGGAGATTATTGATCTATTATCGCCGGCAGATTTTTACCGGACGGCGCACACAAAGATATTTAAAGCGATAATCGAACTCCATAAAGCCGGTGTTGATATAAACCTTATTTCTATTGTTGATAAGCTGACGGACGCTAAATGTCTTACTGAGTGTGGCGGGGCTTCATACCTGGCTGGACTTCTTGATGTTCCTATTGCACACAACATTAAACACTTTTGTGGCAAGATAAAAGACAAGGCAATCCAAAGGGATTTAATAAAAGAATGTAATGAAATCACCAAATTATGTTTTGACGAACCTGATATTGAAAAGATTGTTGACGAAGCACAAAGGCGTGTGGGGCTAATTTCAAACAGGGCTATCGAGTCAAGGGGAGATAGTTCTTTTTCCTATCGTGTTTTGGTTGAAGAAGCCACAGACAGGTATGAAGAGCTTTCAAAGCGGCCTGGTACAATAACAGGGCTATCCAGCGGGTTTTTTATGATTGATTACATCCTTTGTGGGTTTCAGCCGTCTGACCTGATTATTCTGGCAGCAAAGCCAAGCATGGGAAAAACAGCATTGGCTTTAAACATGGCCGGCAACATGGGGAAGGCCGGAGATCCCGTTGTAATATTCAGCCTTGAAATGTCAAAAGAGCAGTTGATCGACAGGCAGACTGCTGGGGAGTCTGGGGTAAATAGCCAGAAATTCAGGTCCGGGAAGTTTGACAAAGAAGATTGGGGAAAGATTCAAAGCGTTCAGTCAAAAATATACAAATGGCCTGTTTTTATTGATGATTCTGCGGCGCTTCATTATCGTGAAATACACCGCAGGGCCTGGCAGCTAAAAAAGAAACACGGAATCAAGGCAATCTTTATTGACCACCTTCAGCTTGTCAGGGGCGACAAGGAATCCACCAGGGACAGGGAGATCGGATCTATAACATCAGGGCTGAAGGCCACGGCCAAAGAATTAAAAATCCCTGTTATTTTGCTGTCACAATTAAGCCGTAAGGTTGAAGGAAGGTCTGAAAAGCGTCCAATTCTGTCCGATTTAAGGGATAGTGGAAACATAGAGCAAGACGCTGATGTTGTTATGTTTATTTATAGGCCAGCACAATATAAAGCGGAAGAAGAATATGAAGGCCAAACTGAAATAAATGTTTCAAA
>JBDRQO010000016.1:0-145209 GCA_043826275.1 Pseudomonadota bacterium | reverse complement strand
CTGGCCTGGGCATATTATCAAAATCATCCAGAATTACAAGCAATCAAACATTGAAATTTAAAAAATGGAGGTTAAAAACGGCATTTGGAAATTGGATAAAATTTGATCGGATAATTCATCCGATTTTGACGCTTAATTTGGGCAGGAAACTGTCTTGACAATGGGGTCCACTTTATATTGATGAAGTTGATATCTTCTTTTGTTGCGTTCTTGCCACGGTATGTGAGTATAATGTTATCTTCCATGGCCGGATTGTATAGCACAATGATATTCAGAACGCACGCAAAAAATGCAGCATTGATGAAAAAATTACGCCGGGATTTTTCTCCACATGGGAGCTGCCCGGGTGTGAAAGGGGTCACCGTTCCAGATCAACATTTGAAGTTCATGGGCATCCAGGACTTTATCAACGCCATGACCCTTTGTCGGCCACCAGTTAAACCGGCCTTTAGACAGTCGCTTCTGACAAAGCCAAAACCCTTGACCATCGTAGCTAAGGATCTTAATAGAGGTCTTGCTGCGATTGAGAAATACGAACAGACAGCCTGTGAAAGGATCTGATTTTAAGGCAATTCGGCATAAAGCAGCCATCCCATCGATACCCTTTCTAAAATCAACTGACTCAACAGCTAAAAGAATCTTCATATGGGGAGTTATCTGAATCATTTCTGGTGCCTCCAGAATGATTTACAGATTTCAAAAATGTTTGGATCGGTCTTGCCTCGAAGGCACATCCTCATCTTTGCTCCGGTCGTGTCTTCCATTTCTATTACACATTCTGAGACAAGGAGCGGTGAATCCATTTCAAGCGCTATAAAAGAAGGGGTCTCCTCAGGTTTTACTTTAATGGCCCCTGAAAATTGCTGTTGAACATATTGTTTGAGAACAGTCTGGTTCAGGTGCAAAGCTTTGGAGATCCTATGCAGGCTATGATCCCCAATTTTAAAGACTTCTGCGGCTGCTTGCCATAATGAAGCTGGAATACGTTCTCTGCCGGCGGTTTTTGTTTTACGCCAGATTTTAAATTGCTGCTTGACCTCTTCCAATGCTGAAGCTGATGTGGTTGGTTGTACTGTACTCATCGGTTCCTCCTATATAATCATGTTTGGAACCGATAATATCATTCTAAAAAGATTAAATCACGCAGGCCTACCGAAGGCACACGATGCACATCGGAAAAACCTTGAAAAATCAGTCACAATACCACCCGAACAACTCCTAAAAATAGCAAACTGCTATCATGATCTTGCTCACTATTCTGATGTTCCAAATAAAAGATTTGGGGATGCAAAAGAGCACTATAAAATTGCTATTAAGTATTTTAATAAACTAAAAGATCATAAATCGGTGGCAGATGCAGAGAATAATCTTCAGGAAATGCTTAAGAGATGACCTATATTGATAAATTGAAAGTTCAATCTAGAAATAAGCTCCATTAAATTAAATTCTTGTCGACAATTTTGACTTCGCGCTGTCTACAATCAGCCTTTTTTATTAAATTCGCAAAAATTAGCCAATTTAAATCAAATTATACTCAATGATGCATAAAAATTAAAAGCCAATCCTCAAAAGATTTACATTTTTTTAGTAATCGGGGTATTCCCCGATTGAAATTTTAATTCTTCATCATAATTAATCACTCACAGATACCTGGGCAAGGCTTATCAACCTGCCGAAGTCATCATAATCATATTTCAACTCATATGCACCATCGCAATTGATCTTGGCCAATCGGCCATCAGGGTCATAATCGTAGTTCAAAGCTATATCGTTAGGTGTCTTGATCTGTCTGACCTGGTGGTCATAGCCGCTTTCATCATAGTAGAAAATATTGGTAACACCCTTGTCAAACTGTTGAAGTTCGGTTAATCGGCCTTTGTCATCAAACTGCACCTTTGCTTTCTGTTTGTTACTGGTTAGTGTTACTTCCTCAAGATGACCACTTTTAGAGTCATACGCATTGTTTTGGTGATATCCCCAGGATGTTTTAATCTCTTTGACCCTGTCTTCTTTATCTCGTTTTATCTGGACACCACCTTGCTTTGTCTGTGCAATAGACACCCTTCCGTGTTTGTCATAGCCTAAGTCCATTTTAGAACCCCTATAATCAGTGATCGTGGTTGGCTGCCCAAGTATATCATATTTAATTTTGGCCCACTCCTTAAACGAAGATCCATCTGACTGGGGCGTGATCAATACATCAGTAAGGACATTGTCTTTGCTATACTGTGGGCGGATGACGCCTGTTTCCCGGGTAGTAGATGCTAACAACCCATTCGGGTGCCATTTTTGCTTAATAAGCTGCCTGCCATCCTGGCCCAATCTTATAGGTCGGCCTGCATCATTATACTCAACTATATATTCATCTCCTCCAGGGGTTTGCAATGTTGAACGTTTGCCATCAGTGGTGTTTTCTACAAAATATTGCTCACCTCCGGGCTGTGTAAATGCCAACTTTGTAACAGCAGGATCATCATAGTTCCACTTGATGGTTGTTCCATCCCAGGCCTCCTTCTCGACAGGTCGAAATTTATTATCGTAAACCGCTGTCTTTGAATCATTGCCATTTTTGGAAACGATCTTTATTCCATCTGCAATATGACTGACACGATAATCAAGTTTTGAACCAGCCCCTTGTTCCGAAGCAAGTTTGCCGCGATCACCATATTTAAATTGACGGATGTTCTCGCCATTCCATGCAATTGATGTGACAAATCCATCAGTGTATTCGTAATCAATAATATCTTTTTGAAGTTTTTGATTGTCACTTTTCTTCTCAGATATTAAGGCAACATTCTTCAGTTTTCCTGAACTTCCATATTCATACTCGACATTAATTTCATTGCTGCCCTTAGCAGATATCATGCGGCCATATTTATCATAATTTAGCTTGATATCTGCATACAGGTCTTTGCCGTACCATCCTTCAATACGTGTAATCTGATGCGAGCCGGTTCGTCGATAAACCACTGTCAAAGGATTATCGACCTGGGCAACCAAATAACCTGATCCATCAAAGTGCCACTGTCGTCCATCCTGGAACATCAGAACCGTAGTCTTAAATCCAATCTTCTTATCATCCATTTGAGCAACACTTCTAAATATATCTTGTTTTTTTGGGAGCAGAGATTTGCTTTCTGCACCCGAAGCATCCTTACGTACTCTAAATAATTCAGAATAGGTATTCAACGGGCTTGTAAGCTGGTACCCGATACTAACAACATCTGAGGAGCGATGTGAAGGTTGACGACGTTCTTCCAGCCGAGGCAAGTCCAATGTCCAGCCTACACCGAATTCATTATCTGGAGCAAAAAAAGAGTTGTATTTTCGAACAATCGATATGTCCATACCTCTTAAAACCGGCACGGCCAGATCGGTCTCTGTCAACTGATTAGCTCCAATGTCAAGAGTATCGTTCCCAGGCAATGCGACTATATTGTATTCTTTGTTGTCTGAAGTCAATTTAACAGGAGTTAATACGGGTATAGCTGCAACCTTTTTCTGAACTTCATTGGCAAATGTCTCCTCTTTTTGATCGGCTTTGACAATGTGGACATCTTTTTTATCCGCAGCAAGATTAACACCACCGTACATCTGATTTGTACGGGTTACAATTTTATTGCCATTAACTGTTTTCTGTTTTTCCTCTATTCGAATCGCAGGTGTTGTCTTGGTCATTTTACACGGTCTCACTGGATAATCACGCATCCAGGCAGGCATCGGAACTCCCTGGTCCCTGAGTGATTCTGCAATAGCCGTGATTACCGCCACACGTCTGAGTTCTGAAAAAGACTCCACAGTCTTGTCTATGCCGCTGTCTGAAGGTGGTTTAGATGTGAATTCAGCTGAGATCTGGTCATATCTTGCTGTAAACCAGTCTGAAAACGTTTTAGCATTCTCTGTCGGCGTATCGTCGTCTGCCGGTACAAGTTTGCCTTTTTGCATTTTCATGCGTTGAGTATTCACCTTTAGCGGAACATCAAAAAGTGTCAGCTCTTTATTATCGGTCTGGCGGGCGTTAACCTCGGCAGGAACGATCCAGAACCGCTCCCAGATCGAGTCCCCATTTTCCTGGTTGTTTTCACCATTAGCACTCATATCAAAAATACTTTTGTAATCTTCTATTTTGGAGTCTATTTTTTCACGGGTAATATTATCAACACCCAGGCTGTATCCTTTCATTATCCGATCGGTCTCGAATAATACCCAGCCAACATAAGTTTCCTCAGTTCCCTTTCCGTGCCGGATGTTCATGATTGGTCCCTTTGGATCCTCAGGTTTTGGATCAATGGAAACAAACGGAGATTCGCCAAGTTCATATACACTTTTAAAGACCGTAACAACATCGTCGATCCGCAGCGGCGGCAGGCCAATGCTACCTTTGTCTTCTGAAAGTAATACCAGCTTGCCCTGCTTGTCATCAACTGCTATACCCTTCAAAGGGCCAAGATGCTCTAACGCCTTGCCGGCATTTTTTAAATACACACCTCCAACATTACTTGGTGACATCGGAGAAATACCACCGCCACCGCCTCCAGGTCCGGGAGGACCACCTCCACCCCAGAAAGAAGCTAGTATTGGTGAAAGATATTCAAATCGTTTTCTTTGATAAGACGGTTTGGGTGGCTCTATATGATTAAGGTAAATATCGGCATGAGAAATCTTGTAGGTTTTAGTTGATGATATCCTTTTAAATTCGCTCAAAGCCGCATCCGCATCAAGAGAAGCCATACCACCCGGACCGGCCACACGCCAATCACCGCCACTTATATCATACTTTTTTATCACTCTGTTTGCAGCACCCATCTGTTGCATTATCACATCTGCAAGTTCTCTCGATTGCTGTAGACGTTGAGCATCAATTCCAGAGGATAATTGCTTCGATGCGGGCTGGTAAGGGGGTACAAACTGTCGTTTCTCATGAGGAAATCTCGCAAATTTATCATCACCCATATCAAGATTCCCCCAAATATAATCGACATACTTTTCCTCCGGTTTGAAAGGTTCGATCTTGGAATAACTGTAATCAGGGTTAATATGGCCAACAAAATGGTGCACAATTGAACGCTTAGCTTCATCCGTGAATCCGCTAATATATCCGGGCCATGGATCGATTTTGTACATGCTTCCATCTTGTCTTGATTTAACTACAACAAAAAAATGATCATACACAGTTTGCTTTTTATTCCCCCCTCGAACATAATCTTCATCCACTCGTCCGTACGGGATTACCTCCCAATCTTTCGCAACATCTTTATTCGTTGCAAGGGCATGATAAACCAGGTCTTGCCACTGCCAGCACTTAAGATAAGCTGTATTTGTATTTAATTCTTTTGATACAATCTCCTGCATCCTGGTCTCCAAATCTTTGACCGACACAGACGGACGGAATACCTGTGAAGGCGGCTGAAATACCTGTGAAAAAGGAATGTCTGGATTATAAATTCTCTCCTTTATAACCCTTAATGCGTTAAGGTTGGTTTCAGGATATGCATTGCTCCAGTCTGTTCTTGGTCCTTTCCCTATGGGCTTAAAAAATATATTATTTAGGGTTTTCCCCAAATAATATCGGTGTTTGGGGCTCAACATCGAAGTCACATATTCTACAGGTCCATGCCTGAAACCGAGTGAAATGACTGTTGTTAACCAATCAACATTCACCAAACCTAAGTCTGTAGCAATATTCATGTTGCCAATATGAATATTATAGGCGCGCGAGTTCTTTTTACTTGGTTCATGAGAAGGATACATCGAGTAATCTTTGCTGAACTTATTTACTGCCTCTTGACGAATTGCCGCCCGATCATTGACGTGCGGATTTTTGATCATCGCCTTCTTTTCATACTGCTCCAATGTCTTCACAAGCCAATCCCTATGGATTCCAGCATCAGTCACCTGTAGGTATGCAGTATCTGGAGTATCCCCAGGATAGTGAGGCCATTTACTTTGCTTCTTTGAAATTGCTATCATCGGATACGATAATCCACTAACAGCATTGCCCATCCCATCAGTTAACATCAACAACTCTGGCTCAGCTCCGTTCCGGTCCACAAAATTCACCGGGTCTCCGCCGCAGTAGACATACTGACTCAAATCCTTTTGAGAGCCAGACGGAATGCGATGTTGGGGATCTGTCTGGAGGAACTGGCCTGTTTGTGGATCATAGACTCTGGCATGTGTTAAGTACATCGATATTGATCCGTCAAAAAAAAGCCCGGCATATCCCGGTGTAAGATCGTTGCCTGTAATGTTTTGTTCAGACACTCCAAATGGGCTAAAGTCGTATTGGTTAATGATCTGGCCCATTTTATCTACAACACACCGAACCGACCCAAGATGATCGTTTAGGAAGAACTTAGCATCATTGCCGTTAATAGCCATCAAAGGGGTTTGGCCATCCCAAATGTAAAACGTCTTTTTCCCATCACTGTCAATCGCTATTAACGGGCTGAAGTTATCTGTCAGTGGATCTGGAACAAACAGGGTCTTTTTATTTCCTGTGGTTCTTGCGATCAGGTATCCGTCTCCATCATACTGATAGTTAACTGATGCATCGTTCAGTTTTATCGATTTGACTGATCCTGTGGTATTGTATTCAAAATTGTATGGGCCATTATTGCCTGTAAGAGAAGTAAGGTTTCCGTCTGCATCATGAGTACAGGCTTGACCATTATGACTAACCATCTGCCCGGCCCAGTTATATTTGCTGACATTCTTCTTTTGGCCATTTTCGATCAGAGCTGTACGATTGCCTAACTTGTCATACTGATACTCGACTTTCTTACCTGACGAGTCATTGGCTTTTGTTAAACGCTGAACGTTATCATATTCGAACTCTGTTTTTTTATTTCCCCATCGACTATCCCAATGGGACATCCCGCCGATCAAACCGTCTGCTCTGTAGTCATACTTGAACTGAGTTATGACATTATTATTCTTTTGTACATGTGATATTTCAGCCAGTTTACCATCTGGACGATTTATCCAATTCGTTCGAATACCGTTGGGTAATGTTCGTATAACTATTCCCTGGCTGGTCTGGTAATCGTAGGAGATCTCACCTGCACTGGTTTCGATCTTTGATAAACGACCAAGAAAATCATAGATGTATTTTACCGTAAATTCATCATCTATGCTCATGGAAGTCATCCTGTCCATAGTATCATAAGTATAGGATATCGAAGGATACCCGTCACGGTTTATAACGGCAAGATGTCCGGCTTTATCATATCCGTACCGAACAGTACCAATAGAGTCGATCATCTGTACACGCCGGGCAAAGCTGTCATATTCGTAAACTACCTCCGAAGAATCTGAGTCCTGTCTTCTAACCTGCTTTATGAAATGTTTTGATTCATCAATTTTATAAGAGATCTTCGTCTCAGCCCCACCCGGCCTGGTAACACTCTTCATTAGTCCCAAATCATCGTATTCAAATTTCCAAGCCAGTGAGGGCGTAGTTTTTTCGAAAGTGCGGTCATTCTGATGGTCTTGCAGGGAAGCAGATTGTACGATAGAAAAGAATCCGGCAAGCATGATAATACAAGCTGCTCCAACCATTGATAATCTCAAGTTTTGTCGAGTAGACATCTATTTCCTCCAATTTTTACTTTACTGGCAACGGGTGACACTGAACCAATTTTTACTGATAAAACTTAAAAAATCAGGCTGAATCGCTAAATTTACTATATTCTTCATGAACTTTTTCAAGAGAACTTTTTAAAGTGGGTTTCACTTGATTCTTCCAATATCCAAAAGCCTCTTCAGAGTTCTGGTTGAAAAGATGGGAAAAATAGATCAGTTTACCTTTTAGATCGTTAAGGATTAAAAAAACAGGCTCACTTAAATTCAAAGGATCTTTACACAAGCTGTCAATTTCATCCAAATGGAATTGTGCACCAGCATCAATGAAAGATTCCTGTGTGTATTCAGGATCATAATTTTTTATCCTGAAATCCAGTGTTGCTTCTGTGGCCTGAAAAATAGCCATTGCCTGTTTAATCCTATGGATTTTTGCAATTTTTTCCGTCTCTTTTGAGGCACCAGCGGTTTCATATTGTACAACCGATACAAGGTCATCCGCGTTGATGGTTTTCAATTCTCCGACATACGCATACAATCGCCTGAGTATGTTTTTAAGTTGCCTTACATTTCCCGGCCAATGCATAGTCTGAAGTTTTCTGATCACTTCAGCAGAAAGCTCTGGATTCAGTATTTTATCTTTATTCTTCTTGCTATCCATATTTTCTTTAATAATTTTAGGCCATATTTTATCAACCATACCGGGAATATCCTCAGCATGATTTTTGAGTGCAGGCGTTTGAATAATAATACCGGCAAGGCGATAATACAGATCTTCCCGGAATTGATCCTTATGTGACAATGGATGAATGTCCCGGTTTGTTGCAGCCAGGATTCGCACATCTGCCTTTTCAGCTTTTTCCGAGCCAACCGGATAAAAGGTATTAGTTGAGATGGCACGAAGAATTTTTACTTGATGATCGAGTTTAAGATCACCAATCTCATCTAAAAAAAGCGTCCCCTTATCTGCCAGTTTCCATTTGCCAACTTTATCTGCTGCTGCACCTGAAAATGCGCCTTTTTTATAACCGAAAAGCTCTGATTCCAATAAATTTTCAGGGATAGCTCCACAATTCACTGTGATCATATTATTATTGGCTCGTTTGCTATTTATGTGGATTTCATTTGCTACCAGCTCTTTTCCCGTTCCGGAAGGACCCAATATTAGAACTGGATAATTTACCTTGGCTGCAACTAATATATTCTGCCTGACTTTTTCAATTTTTTCAGAATCACCCAGATATGACAATTTTCTATTTTGGTCATCATCCTTAGGCCTTGCCATTATATTATAAGATTTGTTTCCAGCTATTTGCCCGCAGTTGGTTTCGGTGAAAATATCAGGTGCTGCTGTAACCAAAAAAAGCTTGTTCTCTTTTGTTTTTACAGCATTTTTTAAAAAGGCTTTTATGCTTCTTTTTACTTGGGAAGTCCCTGTGAAATTACCATCAACCAAAGGAATAATATCTTTTTTCAGTAAATAGAAGCTTAAAGATTTTGCCGGATGTTTTGTGCCACGGTTGATAATGATGTCTTTCAAATTTAAGATTCGGGATGCATCATCCTGGTTAATCAAATATAATGTAGGCTCTTCAAGATTCAAATACGGCTTCAGGTCTTCCTGGGTTTTTATATCAAAGATGACTGGAACAGGCCCGTAATCAGAAAGTGAAGTGGAATATTTTAATGCATGTATTTTCATGATCGACTCCTATACGTTGATTTTAAAAATCATATAGCAAAAACAAATTTATAACTCAACTAGCAATTCTAAATTATGCCGGCTTTATTTTTTAATTGATTCAAGCAGCTTAATTTCCTTTTTATTAGATTGGATCTGTTCATGAACCATTAACAGGTTGATAATATTCTCTTGTTGAGTTGGGTTTTGTTTTTGAATTCCACTCATCACCTTTTTCTGATTATTATAGGTGGCCATATATTCCTGCTTTAACTGATCTGAATCAGCCAGATGTTCTTGGTCGCCATTATCCATATTTTTTTGCATGACTTCAATTAATTCTTTTCGGTTAGTCCAGAACCAACCGCTTTTGGCCTCTTTATCCACAGGAGAGGTCCATAAAAATCCATTATTGATGTTGTACAATTTTGCCCGAAGTTTTCCTGATTTCATGTCCCAGAAGCAGACTGTATGATCTTTTGAACCGGTAACAACATATGAATAATCCGGACTGAAACAAACCGAACGGATCCAGTCTGTATGCCCTCCTTCATAAGTCATTACACACCGTCCTGATTTAAGATCCCATAGTCGGGCCATGTTGTCAAAGCTTCCAGTCAGCAGATATCTGGTATCATGGCTGAACTGAACAGGCCGGACACCATATCCATTTTTTGAAGCGATAAAAGATTTCAGGCAGAACCCAGATTTAATATCCCAAATCCTTGCAGTTCCATCCATACTTCCGGAAGCAAGACAATGCCCGTCAAGGCTAATAGAAACACAATAAACTGTCCGGGTATGCCCGACAAAAGAAATCAGTTTTTTCCCGGTTGCAAGCTCCCATTTTACAATCTGGCCCCCTTCAAAGCCTGCAATTATGCTTTTTTCATCCCGGCTCAAAACAACAGACCTGACCCAATTATTCGTTCCGACATATGTCCTAATACATTTTCCGGTGCCAGTATTCCAAAGTTTAATGGTAAAATCCCTACTTCCAGTAATTAACATAGTGCCGGAAGAATTTAAATGAACAGAGTGGACCACTTCAAAATGTCCAATAAAGGTTTTGATAATCTTTCCAGTGGGGATATCCCATAAATTTGCGGTACCGTCATGGCTGCCTGTAGCAAGTTTTAAACCGTCTTGAGTTATTGACAGATCGCTGATCCAACCGCCATGACCTAATAAGGTTTTCAGACATTGACCAGTTTTCAGATCATACAACCGAATATTACAATCATATCCCCCGGTGATCAGGTATTTTCCATCTGGACTTAACAACGTTGCAATTATACTACTCGAATAACCTGCAATTGTTCTTAAACATTCCCCGGAATTCAAGTCCCATAATTTGGATGTCATATCCTCGCTGCCGCTTGCAATGAGGTTTTTACCAACAGAGGCTGAAACGGAATTTACAAAATTAGAGTGCCCTTTCAATTGCTTAATACACTGACCGGTTTCAATCTCCCATACACGAACGATATCATCATAATTTGCTGTAACGCATCGCCTGTCGTTTTTTGCAAACGATACGGATGTTACTTTATCAGGATGATCAAAGACTTTCAGGCAGATACCAGACTCAACATCCCATAGCCTGGCGGTTGTATCAAAACTTCCTGATAACGACTTTTTTTTATCAACACTCAAACTTATTGAACTGATAGAATCCTTATGCCCGACAAATGTTTTCATGAGCGACCCTGTAGCCGATTCCCACAACATAACCGACCCGTCATCGCCGCCGGCAGCAATATATTCCTCATCCTTACTGCAGGATATAGATCTGATCCAGCCTGAATAACCTGTAAATTGTTTTATCTGCTTTCCTGAAGACAAATCAATAAACCTCACAACATTATAGCTTCCGATCAAACCAAGATCAGAATTCCCCATTAGCATGACATCAGTGACAGAATGGGGAAGAGATAACGTTTTAAGACAAAAACCGGTTTTAACCACCCAGAGTTTTGCCGTTCTATCAAAGCTACCGGAAAACAAAAAGCGGTTGTCAGGACTTAATCGAACACTGCTTATTCTGGAAGTATGCCCAGAGCAAGTGCTGATCAATCGGCTTGTGTCTGTTTCAAATAAATGAACAAGATTACCATTCCCAATGGCAAGTACTTTACCGTCTGAACTCAACTCAACAGAGTGAACTACACGAATCGTATTATTCTTCACCCCATGGATTATTTCTTTAACAGGGACCTGGGTCTGAGTTAAAATTCTTGACATGACTTGGTTTAAAGACCTGTCTAGTTCCTTGCCTGCAAATGAGTATGTTTGGATATTTTTCATGATTAACCTTTTTGTTCTGAAGATATTTTTTGTTTGGTCTATCTGGTATTTATTGAATTGTCACAAAACCATTTTTATAAAATATCTCATCCAGAATAACTGTTTTCGATCCATTAATCTTGGCTTTCAATAAGCTTATGGCCATGGGCTGAAGCAGTTTTTTTTCTATCAAGCGCTCAATCCCCCTTGCTCCTTTATTATTATTTGTTAAGGCCTGCATAAAATAATCCAGTAATTTTTTTTCATTATAAATGACATTGATTTTCTTTCTTCGACAATGCTCAAGAGATTCTTGCAACCTCAATCTGAAAATCTTTTTCAGTTCAATTGGCCCCAGTGTGTTAAATAAAAGAATCTCATCAAACCTGGCCAGAAATTCTGGTGAAAAATGATTTAAAAGCACTTTTTCAGGGTCAATCCGGTTTGAAACCGAATTAAATCCAAGTTTCCTGGGATTCATTTCAGATGGTAAGACAGCATTCGTAGTTAAAACAATCACTGACTGACGGGTATCAAGTTCTTCCCCCCGCGCACTCCGTATCCGACCATTGTCAAGCAGTCCCAGCAGGAGGTTGCGCACATCCAGACATGCCTTTTCAACTTCATCAAAAAGAAGAACACCACCTCCCTGGGCATGAAGCCAGTCAACTAAAACCCCTTCATCCTGACTTCCAATATAACCTCTTGGTGATCCTATAAGATTATTGATGCTTCCACCCTGACTGTATTCAGAAAGATCAAGATGTAGCAATGCATTTTTATTCCCGAAAAACTCAACAGCGAGAGATCTTGCCAGTTCTGTTTTCCCAACTCCTGTAGATCCTGAGAACAAAAAAGTACCGAAGTTACGTCTCGGACTACCTATATTCTGACGTCTATGGATCAGTGTCGAAACCACCTTGTCAACTGCTTGATTCTGTCCGATTATTCTTTTTTTTAATCTTTCAGCAAGCGTCAGCAGTATCGGACATTCATTCCCGTTTAGAATGGAAACGGGACATTTTATCTGGGCTGACAGAGTCTGGTATAAATCCTCCTCAGTAACTGTGTTTCTTCCGTTTCGACGGGTATACACAGCTGCACTGTCTATTAAATCAAGTGTTTTATCCGGTTGATACCGGTTAATGATATGCTGATTGGTCATTTCAATGGCGTTGTGAATAGCAGTATCAGGGATCTGGATGTTATGATGCCGAATAAGTGATGCTGCCTGCTTTTTTGCTATTTTAAATGTCATGGTATTATCCGGTTCTTTTAGCCCAACTTCCTGGAATCGTCTGGAAAGCGCTGGATCTCTTGCAATATACCGGTGATATTCCGCACTTGTCGTTGCTCCGATTACCTTTAAATTCCCCCTTGCCAGGAAGGGTTTTAACAGATTAGCAGCATCTGTTTGGGCGCCCTCTGCTATGCCCGCCCCCCAGATTAGATGCATCTCATCAATAAACATAATTGCTGGCTGAATTGATTTAAAAGAATCAATCACATTTTCCATGCGTTGTTCAAAATCTCCCCTGTATTTTGTACCGGCAACCAATTTTCCCATGGACACTTCAATCACGCTGGTATCTATACTCATGGAAAAGATTTCATTATGAACTATTTTACGTGAAAAAAGTTCAATCAGTGCTGTTTTACCAACGCCTGAAGGCCCTGTCAGAGCTATATTACCTTTTTTCCTGCGCAGCAGAATATCCAGCAAGCAATCGATTTCCTTTGGCCGATCACAAAGATCATCAAAAGCTCCTCCCCTTGCAAGCGCTGTCATATTCCGCCCGTATTTTAACATTTGATTTACCTGTGGTGCCACATCAATTCCCTGTTCAGAAAGGGACTGGTTCATCAGGTTTTCCGTCTGATCTATCTTTTTATTCAGTATGTTAGGATCAAAACCATTTTCTGAAATAACTCTACTAAAAGGGTGGCTTTTATATTTACCCAGTTCTGAAAGCAAATGCCACCCTGTTGGTGACTTCCCTCCGGCATTCAAAACACAGGACATCAAGATCTCTTTATCCTCCTTGAGTGATGTTAAAAAATATGGGTTTAAAGCCTTGAGTATACTCTCTTTATTTTCATTAAAATCAGGAATCAGGCTGGCCAGACAACCTTTTGGATCCTTGGAAATCCAGGCCAATAACATATGCCTTAAATCTGCATCTTTATCAGGATAAATA
This sequence comes from Pseudomonadota bacterium, assembly GCA_043826275.1. Taxonomy (GTDB): domain Bacteria; phylum Desulfobacterota; class Desulfobacteria; order Desulfobacterales; family Desulfobacteraceae; genus Desulfobacula. The sequence continues at coordinate 131,463 of JBDRQO010000016.1, read as the reverse complement.
GATAGGGTTACTCTACGGAGCTCAGCCAGTGTGATCATTTTTAACCCTCCTTTCGAAATTATTATATCTTGATCTTCTGTAATTTATGATTTGGATAATCTCAACCATCAAGCTGTATATAAACAGATTTAGCAAATGATATGCCAATTTATTCCCAAATTAAAAAAACTGAGTGATATCAAATAGTTTTAAAAAAAATAGGTTGAGTTTAAATATTGACTATATTTTTTTTAGAATAAAAATAACCGGGCTCGTTACTCGCATTGCATAAAAGTTAACAAGGTTTAGATCAAAATATAAAACAAACCAGTTCGTTTTAAGAAATAGCGGATTCATCTGTGATAATCCAGAACACACAAAGTTCAAATTGCTAAAGTGAGCTCAACCCCAATCCTTGAGAACTGTTTTTCCTGCCGGTAAAATGAAAGGGCATCAGCAAACTTGGCAGTTAAAATATGGGCCAGAAGTCCTGGGGTGGCTATGCTTTTGGGGATGAACTGTTCGGGTATCCTGGCAATGGATATGGTTGGGCCGTCATCATCAACACCTTCACAATTTTTACAAGCATATTTGTACCGGATGTGTGAAGCTATGATTGTCTCTTCAGGTGCTTCCAATATGGGAGGCTGTGGTTCAGGCATATCAAACGAAGAAAGCTGACCGTCATCCCTGGGTGTTTTTTCTAATTTTCGACCAAAAAGTTAGTCCTTAAGAAACTTGACCTGTTCTTATAAAATCTGGTTCTCGTCAAATAAATTCAGGGCAATTTTTTTGACTTCATCAGGGTCTTTGGAATGGGATATTTTCTCTTTGGTCATGCTCTGTATATAGCATAACCATACGGTTTTTCATTGTTTTTATTTAAAGAATAGTTGAATATTTCAAGGGTTTATGAGCTTGGTGAATGTTAAGACCCGCAATCAGCCAGAATAATTCGCGGAGGCCGATATACAACGAGTCTTCCATGAGAAGGCTTATGTCAATAGATAAATTTGTTCACGAATTATCCTTTTATTTTTTGTTTCCAACAAGTCTTGCCCGTCACGCTTCCATCCGCACTCTTTTATGGGACTGCCATTTGTCCCGGTGCATGTTAATATCCGGTGGACAGGAGCTGCTATCTGTAGAACGCAATCTCTTAATGTCAGCGGCAACCGACTGTTGCAAGACTCGTATCGCAGTCTCCTGAATAAGACGTTGGAAACTTTTATTCAGCAACCCCATCTCCTTGTTGATAATTTATGTGGCAGTGATATCATCATACTGCCGGCCCGGAGGATAGGGCAACGCTGGGAAGCAACCCGAGCGCCGCAGCCGGTGACGAAGACATGGGGGCGGATACACTGCGACCGTATCTGTCCCATGTTTTTGTCCTTAATGCGATAAATCCCGGGGGGATAGGGGGCGGGCCCCCTTAAAATCGGGTTATCTTCCTTTAAATTCTTCAATGATTAATCCTGTGTTATAGTTCATCTTCAAGCTGCTTTTTTGTTCGCCCCATAGAACGGCTGATATTCCTCTTTGGTGACCCACAAACGATGTAACAGCACGGCCAACTTCCGGGCCACAGCAACCGCAGCCCGTTTTTTGGCATTTTTGCCCCCACGTGCACCAATAGTTATACCATAAAGGCGCAAATTACTCTCCGGTCCAAATGGGCCCATAATATAATGGGCACTTCCTACCAGTAACTGGCGAAGATACATGTTCCCTGCCTTGGTAATGGCAAGCTGCTTATCTGTGTCACCAGATTGGTCACGCCTGGGCGTCAGTCCCAGGAAAGGACCTATCTGACGACTTTTGCTAAATCGTACCGGATCTTCAATCGTCAATACAAAAGCCAGTGCTGTTACAGGTCCAATACCAGATACCTGACGTAAATATTTCGTTTCTGGATATCGTTCAATACTCAGTTGTTCAATCTGACGATCATTTTTTTTTATTTGTTCAGTCAGATGCTGGATGGTTTCAAACACAAACTTCAGCGCCGGACAAAGTTCAGACGGCACAAAATCTTTACAGCGTTTGACAAAACTTTCTGTACTGCATTTTGGTAAACGCTCACCATTTGCCTTTACGATTCCTCTTGCATGATTGATCAGCTTGGTACGGCTCTGAACCAGAATATCACGGGATTTAATTGCAGCCATATCTGCTTGTGCTTGACTGCCACGGTGCCGAAGCGGGTGCAGCAATCTAGGTTCAATTCGGCATACCATACCCAGCATCCGTGCATCACGCTCATCGGATTTATCATCACTATCCCAGATAAACCGTAATTTGCGGGGATTACCAACGAACACGGTTAAACCCATTTCATTCAATAAACGGCTGATCCAGGGTGAATGTGTCCCGGCTTCAATAGCTATTTTAGCGCCTTTATATGATTTGAAAGATCTTTGGATGCCCGCTTTTGTATTTTTCACTTTGGCTATCTCCAATTCATTTCCATCTCTGTCAAATACAACTGCTATGTGAAATTTGTCTCCTAAATCCATTCCAATTGTGATATTGCTGTTCATGGCTGATTCCTCCTTTTTTACAGCCCTTTTGGGTGACTGCGTTAATGGTTGAGCTTGATTATATCACAGCTCGTTGGGGGGATCAGCCTTCTCATATTATCTGTAGAATAAGTACTTTTTGAAAAGTAGTTATCCCATTTTTCGTGTACTTTTTCCAATATTTTGTTTTTATATGGTTTTGGAGCGGTAGATTCGATATATTGGGTTAAATCTTTCCTATATAGGGTTCATAACACCATACATCCAGGGGGATATCCCCCCTTTTTTTATGTAACTGCCACCGATCCATACCGATGTATCTTTCTTAAATATTTAAAAAATATGTTCAAAAGTGGGAAGGAAAATTGCCTGCTGGACCAACATTCCATGATTTCAGAAGAACTGCGGTGAGAAACATGATTAGGTCCGGTATACCTGACAAAGTGGCTATGCTGATTTCTGGTCACAAAACACGATCAGTTTTTGATAGATATAATATCGTTTCTGATGCTGATTTGAAGTTAGCTGCACAAAGGCAGGAAGCCTATCTTGAAACACAGGTGGGCACAATTTTGGGCACAATTGCCCAATTTGAAGTAAAAAAGGTTTCCAGTAAAAGCTGAAAACCCCTGTCATTTGTGGTACGCCCGACAGGATTCGAACCTGTGGCCTACGGATTAGAAGTCCGTTGCTCTATCCAGCTGAGCTACGGGCGCAAACAAAAGAGATTTTTAACAAATTCCATACAAGTTGTCCATAAAAAAAGTGGATAAATTTATTTATTTTTGTTAAAACATATCGTTTTGATCCATAATATGATAAAAGTATACTTTATTTTCATCAAACTATCTTAGGGCATATTGAATGGCAAAAGAGAAACAAAAAGAAAAGTGGTTAACTAAAGAGGACTTTCTAATTCCTGCATCAAAAGCAAGGAAATCAACCTCCAAGGCGATTGTCAAATCAGATCCCATTCAAAGTTACCTTAATGAAATAAGCCGGCACAGGCTTCTGACACGGGACGAAGAAGTCATACTTGGCAAACGAATCCAGGAAGACGGTGACCGTGACGCTGCCTATATCATGACCACTTCCAACTTGCGCCTGGTGGTTAAAATTGCGCTTGAATTTCAACGGATCTGGATGCAGAACCTGCTTGACCTTATCCAGGAAGGCAATATCGGGCTGGTACAAGCGGTCAAAAAATTCAATCCATATAAAAATGTTAAATTTTCTTATTATGCCTCGTTCTGGATCAAAGCATATATTTTAAAATTTATCATGGATAATTGGCGCATGGTCAAGATCGGGACGACCCAGGGCCAGAGAAAACTGTTTTTCAGGTTAAAAAAAGAAAAAGCCCGCCTCATTGAACAGGGGTTTGACCCGAAACCCAAACTATTGTCTGAACACCTTGGGGTCTCTGAAAAAGAAGTGGTGGACATGGATCAACGGCTGGCCAACTGGGATCTGAGTCTGGACGAACCCTTAAAAAATGATTCCAACACAGAACGGATAGAATTTATCAATATTGAATCTGATACTTCAGAAAGCCGGGTGGCAAAAAAAGAGATCGAAGAGATTCTCCACACAAAGGTCAATAAATTTAAAAAGACATTAAATGAAAGAGAATTGCTTATTTTTATCGAACGAATTTTTTCAGACAGCCCTCAAACCCTTCAAGAGATTGGGGAACAATACGCCATTTCAAGGGAACGGGTCAGGCAGATTGAAAACAATATTTTAAAAAAGATGAAAGCCTATTTCAAAAAAGACATGCCGGATTTCGACATGTATGATCACAGCCAGTAACCTCTAAATAACTTGACTTAAAGGTGCGACCCATGCTGAAAAGATATATCATTTCTCTTGTTTTATTCTTTTTTTCGCTTTTTTTTCTGGCCGGCTGTACAGAGCTTTCACAGACACCCAAACCGTCTGATTCCCAATCAGCTCAAAAAGATAATGGCCTCAAAGATGAAGCCCTTTCTGCAAATTATTACTACCTTGAATCCAGATTCCATATCAAAGCCCATTCTCTGGACAAAGCCGTTGTCTCTTTAGAAAAAGCAATCAAAAAAGACCCTGGCTCATTTATACTCAATCGGGATCTGATCCAAATATACCTATTGCAAAAAGACAAGGCTAAAGCGCTTGCCCTGGCCGAAAAACTGATCAAAAAGAATCCTGAGGATGTGGATAGTCTTCTTCTTTTTGTTCTATTGAAAAAAGATGATATTGATGAACAAGAACTGATAACGATATTACAAAAAATTTTAACGTTAGATCCGGATAACCAGGAAACCTTTCTGCGCCTTGGCAAGATCTACATGGATTCAAATAACAGGCAAGAGGCATTGGCATTGTTTCAAAAAATGGTTAAAAAATTTCCGGAATATTATGTTGCCTGGTATTACCTTGGTGAACTTTATCTGTTCGACAAACAATTCAAGCTTGCAGAGCCTGCTTTTCTAAAAACCATTGAGCTGGAACCTGAACTGATTGAGCCCAGATTTCAACTGATTAAAGTGTATGAAGCCCTTAACACCAAGGATAAATACTTAAAAATCGAAACAACACTCAAGCAAGTGCTTGAGCTGGAACCTGACAACCACAGAGCCTTGCTGGGAATGGCTTTAAATGATTATAAAGCCGGCAGAAAACAAAAGGCACAAAAACTGTTCACGACTCTGGGCCAGGATATTGATAAAGATTCAAAGCTGATGATTACAGCCTTTGATGAATATATTACCGGCAGCAATAAAAAAGATGCTGTCATTGTTTTTTCCCAGATGTTAAAAACCAATCCTGAAAATTCAACCTTGAACTTTTTTACAGCCATTGCCTATGAAAATATCAATGAATTGAACAAAGCCATTTCCTTGTACCAGAATGTCAGGCCGGATCACCCGCAATACAAAAAAGCAGGTCTTGGCATTGCTTTGATATACAAAAAAATGGGGAAAAATAAGATTGCGATTAATTTCCTTGAAAACCGATTAAAAGAGTCACCAAAAGACACTGATATCATCATCTATCTTGCTTCTTTTTATGAAAAAGACAAACAAGAAGATAAGGGGATCGCGCTGTTAAAGAAAGGGACACGATATTCACCGGAAAACACGGCATTATTATTCAGACTCGGTGCGCTCCAGGACAAGGCAGGTTTTCATGAAGACTCGCTTGCGACCATGGCATCCATTCTACAGATTGATCCGGATGATGCCAGTGCTTTAAACTACCTGGGTTATTCCTATGCAGACAAAGGCGTTCAACTGCCCTATGCACTTTCGCTGTTACTAAAAGCCAATAGTATCAGACCGGATGATGGATATATCACAGATTCTCTGGGCTGGGTTTATTTTAAAATGGGCGACTTTGAAAATGCGATTCTCTATTTGGAAAAAGCAGCTCAGATTTCCTCCTATGAAACCATTATTGCAGATCACCTGGCAGATGCATATGCAAAAACAAATCAGTTAAAAAAAGCCATGGATACTTATAAAAAAGCCATCGCCAATGCCAAGGATGATGATGAAAAAAAACAAATAATAGATATTCAAAAAAAAATTACAACGATCCAAAACCGATTAAATGAATAAACCATATCTTCTTTCACGCTTTTTAATATTTATTTTATTCATCCTTTTTTTTTCAGGATGTGCACCTCTCAGACCGCAAACCGATCCTGAAATGGACAAAGAAGCCTTGCGCCTTTCACATCAGGCTCAATCATTCAACCAGCACATTACAACCAGCAAAGGAACCGGCTGGGCAAGGCTTGAAACCAAAGACGGCACCATAACATACAAGATTGCCTGGGCTGCTGTTTATCCCAATAAAATCAGAATGACATTCCTGATGTTTGCTCAACCCATTGAGACCATTATTGCAACCGGTAAAAAAGTCACTTTTTTTTCTCATACCGGCAAACACGCCAAACGGTCCATTGAATCCCCTGACCCAGATATGGAAAATTATATCAATGTTCCAATTAAAATGAGTGAAATCATTGCCATCCTGTTGGGACGATTACCCATCAAACCCTATGATGATGCTTATTTCTCTCCATCAGACAATGCTTTATCCGTTGTGACATTACACCAGAATCTTGTCGGGTCGGTCCAGGTTATAAATTTTGACAATAATCAAACAATCGACCAGGTTTCTTCAATAGATAGTCGTGGGAAGCGACTGTACGATTACAATATTCTGGCCTTTAAATCCTATGATTTTGGCAAACTTCCTGTGAAAATTCAGTTCATTGACACAAAAAGGCAAAAACTGACCTTAACCATCACAGGTTTTGTGGTCAATCCTGAGGTAAAAGACTCTGTTTTTATGTTGACAGACCAGGGATCATGATCATCATTACTATAATTTTAAAATAATTTTTTAATATTTTTATTACCAATTAATCTCAGAGGGGTTGTTATAATATGATTCACGATAATGTTGACAAAGCCAGAAAAAGCGGTGGATGTCCATCCAAAGGAAATCCGGAAATGGCCGCCAGGCAGCAGAAAGAAGAACAAGCCATAAAAACCAATCTTGCTCAAATAAAACATAAAATTTTGATTTTAAGCGGCAAAGGTGGTGTGGGCAAAAGCAGTGTGTCTGCCAACCTTGCGGCCAGCCTTTCTAAAAAGGGATATAAAACCGGTCTCATGGATGTGGATGTTCATGGCCCGTCTATTGCGCACATGCTGGGTCTGACAGAAATTCTGGATATCTCAGAAAAAAAACTGCTGCTTCCCAAACAGGTGAATAAAAACCTTAAGGTGGTTTCCGTACAGGCTTTGATGCAGGACAAGGACCAGGCCATTATATGGAGAGGACCTGCTAAAAACGGTATGATCCGCCAGTTTATCAGCTCTGTGGACTGGGGCGAGCTTGATTTCTTGATTATTGATGCACCTCCAGGCACCGGAGATGAGCCCTTAACTGTTGTTCAAACCATTCCTGAAGCCCTGGCTGTAATCGTTACCACACCCCAGGAAGTGGCATTGTCCGATGTTCGAAAATCCATCTCATTTTGTAAAACCGTTAGTTTGAAAACCATTGGTCTTGTTGAAAACATGGCTGGTCTTAAATGTCCTCACTGTAATGAAACCATTGATCTTTTCAGTCACGGCGGTGGCGAAAAAACAGCAAAAAACCAAGGGTTGAAATTTTTAGGTTCCATTCCCTTTGACCTGAGAGTCGTGGTTTCAGGCGACAGTGGCATGCCCTTGATGTTCCAGGATGAACAGAGCGCGTTTACTGAAGCATTTGACAATGTGGTTGATAACATTATAAAAGCATTGTAAAAACACGATTGAACGAAACCTTTGAAAAAGCCAGGGAATTAAAAGATCTTCTGAACCTTCGGGAGAAGAAAAATCTTAACGCCCTGGCTTGTTCCAGTTCAAAAGCGCAACGACGTCACAAAGAACAATTTACCGAGAATGAATATAGGCAAGCCTTTTCTGCTGACTCAGACCGAATTCTTAACTCCATGGCCTTTACCCGGTATATTGATAAAACCCAGGTTTTTTCCCTGATCAACAATGATCATCTCACCCACAGGGTGATCCATGTCCATCTGGTATCGCGGGTGGCAAGGACCATTGGCCGGTATCTGGGCTTAAACGAAGATTTAATTGAAGCAGCCAGCCTGGGTCATGATATTGGTCATGCCCCGTTCGGGCATGACGGCGAACAATTTTTATCCAGGCTGAGCCATGAGCATGGGGCAGGGTTTTTCCATCATAATCTTCAAAGCATTCAGTTCCTTGATAAAATTGAAAAAAACGGTAAGGGTTTAAACCTGAGCCTTCAAACCATGGATGCCATTGTCTGCCACAATGGAGAAGCCCACTCAAAACAATTGATTCCCCAAAAGAGCAGAACGTTTGACGATTTTGACCGGATCATGGAAGACATACGCCAAAAAAAAGTCTGTAATGAAATCCCCATGACCATGGAGGGCTGTGTGGTCAGGATGGCTGATACCATCAGCTATATTGGCCGGGACCTTGAAGATGCAATACGGCTTAAACTTGTCGATCGAACAAAAATCCCGGAAGATTGCAAAAAAACACTTGGTCAAACCAATGGCACCATTGTTTTTAATCTGGTCACCGATTTGATAAAAACCAGTCTGAATAAGCCATTTATCGGCTTTTCCGAAGATATCTCTTCGGCTTTAAAAAAACTTAAAACCTTTAATTACAAGTATATTTACAAAAACCCGATCATCAAACGGCATCTGTCCTCCATTGAAGATATTTTCTCTTTTCTTTTTGAAACCTATTTAACCAGCCTTGAAAAAGAAAACCAGAATTCAATGATTTTCACTGATTTTTTAAACGGCATGTCAGAAGACTATCATAATACCCATTCCAATCCTGAAATAGTTAGAGATTATATCTCCGGCATGACGGACTCATATTTTATTCGCCAGGCCCCTGAACGATTAAAACCGGATGCCATTGAAAATGTTTGAAAACCGAACCTATAGACGTCACCATACAAAAAAGGGGCTTGTTGCCTTTGACATCACAGTCAAAGAGACCAACCTGAATATCCAGGCCGACTATGATCTATCAACAGAGGCCATAAAAACAGTCCTTGAGTGTCGCAATACTCTTGAAACTTATATTAAGCTGCATCCAAAATTTTTAACCTCCCTTGATCCATTGCCTCTTCCCAACTTTGTCCCAACAATGATCCAGGAGATGATTATTGCCGGTCAGATGGCTAACGTCGGCCCCATGGCAGCGGTGGCAGGAATGGTTGCTCAATATACAGGTTTGCACTTGCTTTCTAAAACAGACCAGATTCTGGTTGAAAACGGGGGCGATATTTTTGTAAAATCTGATACAAAAACCATTTTTACGATTTATGCCAAAAATTCGCCCTTTTCCATGACCTGTGGCATTGAGGTTAAAAAACAGAAAAATTCATACGGGATCTGCACCTCTTCGGGAACGCTTGGCCATTCAAAAAGTTTTGGCAAGGCGGATGCGGCCATGGTTTTTTCAAATTCCTGCCCCCTTGCTGATGCAGTTGCAACCGCTCTGGGCAACCGGATTAAAAAAGCCAGGGACATCCAGGCTGCTATTGACTGGGGAAAACAGATAAAAGGCATCAGAGGCATTGTGGTCATTAAAGCAGAGAACATTGGCTTTTGGGGTGAAGACCTCAAACTGATTACTCTATAAAACAAAACACTGGAGAACCATGACACTTTATTCATATCAAAATAATCAACCCCAGCTTCACCATACTGTTTTTATTGCACCCACAGCACAAATCATAGGGAATGTTCATATCGGACAAGAATCATCTGTCTGGTTTGGTTCTATTCTCAGAGGAGATATGGATACAATCCGGGTAGGAGAACAAACAAACATTCAAGACCTTTGTATGTGTCATGCTGATGAAGCCATCCCATTAACCATTGGAAACAGGGTGACCATTGGACATGGATGCATTGTTCACGGATGCACCATTGAAGATGAGTGCCTGATCGGTATGGGTGCCGTCATTATGAACAATGCGGTTATCGGTAAAGGCTGTGTCATAGCTGCAGGTTCGGTTGTATTGGAAAATACTATCATTCCGCCCTATTCCTTAGTGGTGGGTGCTCCTGGAAAAATCAAAAAAACATTTGAGAATAAAAATCAAATTCAAACCCTGATAAAAATCATGTCTGACATCTATGTGGCCAATGGTCAAAATTATGGTTCAGATCAAATTTTTTATGAGATAACCGATTAAGTTAATTATTTTTATTTTGAGACCCAACGAATAATCCGGGTAAACAATTCAACATAGGTTTCACCCATTTCTACTAAATTGGCACCTCTGGCCTGTGCTTTAATACGGCATTTACCCCAATCCACCAGGCCTCCGACCCAATGGGGGGCAACATCACTTGTAAACGCTGCCACATTTCCAGCCCCATACTTGCCAACAACAAGCAATGGATATGTCTTAGTTTTATCAAACTTATGTGTATTGTCCCTCATGATTGTTTTATACACATTTACAGCCAATATTGTGGTCGCATCAGGTTTGGGTTCAATTGCATTAAACCCGCCGACAACCGGGGCATCTGTTTCAAACGGGAGGCCATCAACTATTTGATGAGCACTGCTGCAAGACACAACACAGGGGCTTGAAAGGTTCATCCGATCATCAGATCCTCCCATTAAAACCGGCAGGCAATCTGCCAACACTGTTTTGTGATAATTTCCGCCACTACCCACATAAGACTGCCACCCTCCAATCATCAACAGGCCAAGCCCGTTTTTTATTCTATCCTCCAGCATCGAGAGCTGTTTATCAGAAAAATTAGCTGCCGGATAATCGCTGATAATCAAAGCTGTACAATCATTTTTTAACCAGTCATCACAAAAAATTTCATTCGATGCTTTATAATCAAATAAAATTTGACTATGGGTCATAATCCCTGACAAATAGCTTGCAGCACCCTTTAATGAAGTATCACCCAGATATAAAAGTTTTGAGATCATTTCTCACCTTAACCTTAATTTATTCAGACTATCCACTCCCAAAAAACTGGAGAGTGAGCAGGTGCTTTCCGGCATTTTCCAAAGTTTCGGTCAAACACCTTTTAAAACACGATCTTAACATCCAGCGCCACCCATTCTCCATCAGAATAGACAATGGGATTAATATCCAGTTGTTTGAGCTGATCCCCCATGTCATTGGCAAGTTTTGAGACACAAGAAATGGTCGTGGCCAGTTTTTCTTTATCCAGGGTCAGCCCTCTGAAATCATTAAATACCGGTGCCAGTACCAGTTCATCGATCATCTCCCTGGCATCAGAGATTGAACACGGTGCCAGACGAAAGGCTGTATCTTTGTAAATCTCTGTAAAAGTACCGCCCGCCCCCACCATAACGGCATGGCCCATGGCAGGATCATTGATAATACCGATAATAAACTCAGGACCTGTAAAAGACACCTGGTTTTCCACTAAAATATCTTGTTTGGGAAAGCGTTTCTGCATCTGCAGCAGACAGTCTTGAACACAGGACTTGTCAATATTGAGCATCACACCCTGCAATTCTGTTTTATGAAGGATATCAGGCGAACAGACCTTTAATACATATGGCGGATCAATCTTGTTGGTGTCAAACTGATCTTCTGGTGAAAGGCGCCTTGCCTGGGGCACTTGAATGGAATACAGCTTGACCAGTTCTTTTGCATCAAATTCATCTGGTTTTCTTTTTTGATTCAGACCTTTAAACCAGTTTGCTATTTTTTTTTTCATTGACTATTCTCCCATGGCAAACCGGTTTTTGATCTTTGAACGTTCAACCAGAAACCGTGCCGCTCTGACCGCTCTTCCAATTGACGGGAACGCCACCACACCGGCATGGTAAAAATTTTTAATCCGATTGTCTGTAAACGGGCCATACTTGGTGAAAACAATAATCGGCTTATCTGATTGCTGACTCTTTTGAACAATAATATCAATAAGGTTCTCGGTAACCCCTGGTGGCGAAAAAAAAGCAATGCAGATAATAATATCCACCCCATTGTCAGCGATCAATGCATCAAGACTTTTTGCATACATTTGGTCCCCTGCACTGGCGGTGAGGTCCACGGGATTTTCACAGGAAGCAAAGGAAAAAGTATCGGCAGCTATCTGGTCCTGGGTCTTTTTAGATAATCTGGCCATGACAAGCGGTACTCTGGAACTCTTTTTTTCAACAAAATCCGTACACATCACTCCGTATCCGCCCGCACCGGTTAAAACCGCCACCCGATTGCCTGGTGCGCCGGAAAGCATGGACAACACCTTGGTGGCATCGCAAAACTCTTCATCGTCATAGACCCGCTGAATGCCGAATTGTTTGAACGCACCGGATATCACATTGTCAGAGCCTGCCAGCTTGCCGGTATGTGATGTGGCCGCTGAAACCGCCGTATGGGTCATTCCGGCCTTTAAAACGATCACTGGTTTTTTTATGGAAATCTTTTGAGCTGCTTTTAAAAAGAGCCGGCCCTGTTCAATATTTTCAAGATAGAACCCCAGACAATTTGTTTTTTTATCCCTGCCAAAATATTCTAAAAAATCATTTTCATCCAGATCACATTTATTGCCTAGCCCGATAAAGGCCCGCATTCCATAGCCTGTGTTCGCAGCATATCCTAAGGCTTCGGTCCCGATGGACCCGCTTTGAGCTATGCAGGCAATGGTGCCGTTTCTATCCAGGGATTTATCAGCATGCTCTATAAAAATGGTATCTATGTTTTCATCCGGCAAAAAGATGCCCAAAGAATTAGGGCCCAGAATATTGATGGAATTTTCTTTTGCAAGAGTGATAAGTTGTTCTTCCAGTATCCGGCCCGGACCTCCTATTTCTCCAAAACCACCTGCCACGATAATATAATTGGGAATCTGTCGTTCAATGCATTGTTTGACTGCTTCCACAGCCGCGGCAGCGGAAATCGTAATAACGGCAAGATCAATATCTTTGGGTAAAGATTGAATATCCGGACAGACTTTATGCCCTTGAATGGCTGTTTCTTTAGGATTTACCGGAAATAGTCTTCGTCTTGAATCCAACAGCCGCTTAAAAACGATTCCACCAACTTTAAACTCAGAATTTGATGCCCCCACAACAGCAATCTTTCCGGGATTTAATAACCGGTCCAAGGATTTTTTTTTGTCCATAACCTCTTTTGAAAAACCTTTAAAAAATAATTATTTTTTCAACATACCTTGAACTGTCGCAAGCATTTGCCTGGCATCAAACGGTTTTTCAAAAACATGATCAGCACCCATTTTTTTGGCCAGACTCAGATATACGTGCGCACTGCCAATACCGCCACCGGAAATGGCAATTATTTTTGCATCAGGCGTTATCTGTTTTATTTTTTTCATGAGCCCAAGACCTTCTTCATCCGGCATAATCAAATCTGTAATCACAAGATCTGGATTTTCTTTTCTAAACAGGGCGATTCCCTGTTTCCCGTCGCATGCTTCACACACAGCATAACCGCTCTGTTCAAATAATTGCTTGAGCATGATTCTGATGACAGGCTCGTCATCAATCACAAGTATTTTTTCCATGGTATCTCTCTTTTGTCGTATGAAAGGAGTGTAACGATAAATTAATGTCCCCAATTTATGATTGAAATTAAAAAAAGTAAACCTTTTTCTTCTCAAACAAGACGATCTTGTGCACAAAACAAGCTTAAATCTGTTTAAAAACCAGTTTGACCCATTGTATAAGGGGCATGAATGATTATTTTTTTTTACAAGTTAACCTGTAAATAAATATAAAGGGAAATAAATAATGTGCGAATCCAATGTATACTTAAAAAAAGATAATACAGAAGAACTGATCATGGAAAATGTAGCTGCAATCTCCCCGGCCGGTGAAAATGTTTTTCTTTTAAAAGGCCTTTTAGGCGAAAGCCTGGAAGTTAAGGCCATTATTGAAGAAATCAATTTAATGGGGCACAAGATTACACTGAAAGCTGTTTAACAACGCTGCTATGAATCGGTTTGCCGAATATCTGACTTGCATTGCCCAGGTCAATGATCTGGGAAAAGGAAGCATTGTAAAATGGTTTTTCCACAACGGCATGCTCTTTTTAAGCCGGGATAAATGGTGGGGAGATTTCAAACACAGATCTTCGGTTCATGAAGGCATGGATATCACCTTTTACAAGACTAAAACCGGGGACCTTGAACACTTTGATACATCCATCAAGGTCCCGGCCATAGCTGATGGCGTCCTTATAAACATCTGCAATGATTTTTTAGGACAGACCCTGGTGGTTGAGCATAAAAAAGAGTGTACGTCAAACCAGCGGGTAATCATGGTCTATGCCCATCTTGTACCGACAAAATCCTTAAAAAAAGGAGCGTTCATCCGGAAAGGCTCTATTATTGCTCAGGTCTGCGACACCATTAAAAACCCGCAATTGCCTCCTCATCTTCACTTTTCGTGTTTTGGAGTTCCCTGCAACATTCCTCCAGAGAATTTAAATTGGAACCTGTTTTCAAAACAAGCTGACATCAACATGATTCACCCGATTTTTCTATAAAACAAAATCTTTAATCCAACCGTGTTTATGATTGATGACCAATCGTGTTTATTTGTGAAAACAAATTGAAAAAATGACAAATTTAATCTATGATGTGCCACAATACAGACTTGAATGATTGAAACAAAACTTGGAGTGAACGAATGAAAACAATTAAATATCTTCTGTTACTGGTCACCACTATATTGATCGCCGCCTTGGTATACTTTAACCAAGACTATTTTCTGGCAATAGTTTCCTTTAAATTCAACATCAAAGATGCTGTTTATACCTTATATGGGCTTCCCACGCTTGCCTATTTTGGGATCTGTTTTTTTCTCGGGCTGATCCTGGCCGGAATAGGCACAATTTCAGCCAAGTTTAGTTTGAACAAAACCATTAAAGAACAAAAAGCAACCATTGATGAACTCAATACCCGGATAGTCGATCTGAAAAACGAGTTGGATGTTTTTATTCATGATCCGTTTATAAAAAAAGGACTTGCAAATAAAATCAGCAAAGAATCTGTTATTATTCCTGAAACTGAAACGCCGACTGAAGCAGTAATTGAAGCGCCGATTGAGATTGAAGCCAAGGGCGAGGTTGAAACTGAAACAGACATCCAAACCGCTGTTGATTCCAATTCTGATACTGGTGCTGATACAAAAGCGGATGTTCAAGAGATGGGCCGCCCTGAAGAAGACAGCAAACCTATTCTCTTGTAAAAGATACTAACACCCCACAAGGGGGTATAAGTGCCTTTCGCAGAATATTTTCTGTCAAAAAAAACAAGAAAATATTCTGTAAGGCACTAATAAGGAGTCCCAAGATTGATTTAGCTGAATCTGACTGCCTATGAGTCTAAAAAAAAATACGCCCATGATGGAACAATACCTGTCCATCAAAAAATCCCATGAAGATGCCATTGTGTTTTATCGGATGGGTGATTTTTATGAAATGTTTCTTGAAGATGCAATAAAAGCCGCCTCTATTCTTGAAATCACCTTAACCTCCAGAAATAAAAATGATATTGCACCGATTCCCATGTGCGGTGTTCCCATCAAGGCGGCAGACCATTATATTGCCAAACTCATTGAAAACGGTTGTAAAGTCGCCGTGTGTGAACAAATCGAAGATGCTGCTTGTGCAAAGGGATTGGTCAAACGTAAAGTCGTGCGGGTCATCACACCCGGCATGATCTTAAATGAAGACCTGCTGGATAAAACAAGCAATAATTTTCTTCTGGCTTTGTCAAAATACAAAGATGCTGCAGCCATTGCCTATCTTGACATCTCCACAGGTACTTTTAAAACCACCCAGGTTGAAAGCCGGCAATCCAAGTTCCCGATGCAATTGATAGATGAAGCATTAAAAATTGATCCTCAAGAGATCCTGCTGCCCTCTGATTTTGAAAAAGACCCGGCTTTTAAGACCATTCGAAACGCTTTTAACGGCAGGCAAATCAGCTATCTTGATAAAAATTATTTCTCGTTTGAAGATTCCAGAGAGCAATTGCTTCACAGGTTTAAAACCCGCAGCCTTGAAGGATTTGGTGTTGAACACCTTCAGGCGTCTATCTGCGCTGCCGGAGCTCTCCTGTCGTATGTGGAGAACACCCAGATGCAGGACTTGACTCATATCTATCAAATAAAGTCCTATGACCTGAAAAATTTTCTGATTATTGACGACAGATCCTGCAAAAACCTTGAGATTTTAAATAATATTCAAACCCTTGATAAAAAAGGGACACTGATCCATGTGCTGGACCGGACCGTCACTGCCATGGGATCACGGTTGATCAAAAACTGGCTCAGGTATCCGCTCATGGATGCAGATATGATCAACCAGCGCCTGGATTGCATTGAAGAGTTTCTCCAGGCCTCCCATATCCATCAAATGATCATCAACCATTTAAAATCTGTTTATGACATGGAACGACTGGGCAGTAAAATCTCCATGGGACAGGGGAATGCAAAAGATCTGATTGCCCTTAAAAACTCATTAAAGATGATTCCCAGGCTGTTCAAAGAACTGGCCTTATTTAAGAATTCTTTGCTCAAAGGAGAGATCCTTGAGGATCAGGATATTATCTTGACCAAACTTGCATCACTTGCTGTTTTGATTGAAGATGCCATCAGAGAAGATGCCCCTCACCTGTTAAACGAGGGCGGTTTGATCAATGACGGGTATAATGCCGAACTGGATGAACTCTTGTTAATCTCCAGGGACGGCAAGTCCTGGATTGCAAAAGCTGAGGCCATAGAAAAAGAAAAGACCGGTCTTTCTTCTTTAAAAATAAAATACAACAGGGTCTTTGGTTATTTTATTGAAATCTCCAAAGCCCAGGCCGTGTCAGTTCCACAAAATTATGCTCGCAAACAGACCCTGGTCAATGCTGAACGATTTATCACCGATGAAATGAAAGAGGTGGAATCCACTATTTTAAACGCCCAGGACAAACGCAATGCACTGGAATATAAACTTTTCTGCATTGTCCGGGACCAGGTGATTTCTCAATCTTCTCTTATCCTTAAAATGGCAGGTTTTATTGCAAAAATTGATGTTATGCAGGGGCTTGCCACGGCAGCGTCTGAAAACGGATATACGCGACCTGCAATTAATACTGACCACAGCCTGCATATTGAAGACGGACGGCATCCTGTGGTGGAAAAACTGATCACAGGAGAACGGTATGTTCCAAACTCCATTGATATGGATAATACAAAAAATCAGATCCTGTTAATTACCGGTCCCAATATGGCCGGTAAATCAACTGTTCTTCGCCAGGTTGCCTTAACGGTTCTCATGGCCCAGATGGGATCATTTGTTCCGGCCCGAAAAGCATCTGTTTGTCTTGTGGACCGGATCTTTACACGGGTGGGAGCATTGGACAATCTTTCCAGCGGCCAGAGCACATTTATGGTTGAAATGGAAGAGACCGCCAATATTGTCAACAATGCCACACAGCATTCTCTGGTCATCCTGGATGAAATCGGCCGGGGAACCAGCACATACGACGGTATGAGCATTGCCTGGGCCGTGACGGAATACCTTCATGACTTAAATGATAAAGGGGTGAAAACTTTATTTGCAACTCACTACCATGAATTAACCCAATTAGACCAGATTAAACCCAGGGTTCAGAACTTCAACATTGCGGTCAAAGAATTCAACGATAATATTGTCTTCTTGCGGCGTCTGGTCAAAGGCGGAACCAATAAAAGTTATGGAATCCAGGTGGCCCGGCTGGCCGGCGTTCCAGATGCGGTGATTCGTATAGCCAAACAGGTATTGTCCGGTATTGAGCGCAAAAACAATAATGATATCCCGGAACCGATTGTGCAAAAAAAAGGAAAGACCCGGAAAAAATCAAACAAAACAGATCCCAATCAATTGGAATTATTTTCAAATAATGAGCAAACTCTGAAAAAAATGTTGGAAAAGCTTGATATTTCGAGTATGACTCCCCTTGAAGCCATGAATGTATTAAACGAATTAAAGCAAAAAGCAATGCAATAGGGTATGCCTAAAATCAAACCATCCATAATACCATTCTATATTTTAATATTCGTCTGTTGCACCGGTTTTCTTCTTTTATCTGAAAGTTATGCTGACAGCGCAAAAGAACGATATCTGCAGGCCGATAACTGTTATAAAAAACTTCGAGATTCTGTGTCAAAAAGACAAAAGGCCTCGGAATGGATCAATTGCATACAAAAATACAAAAACATCCATAAACTGTATCCTAATAGTTCCTGGGCCCCGGCCGGCATGTACAAGGCGGCTGACCTGTATTTAATACTCTCGCGACTGTCGGGTCGACAGTCTTATACGGATAAGGCCGTTGATCTGCTTGAACTAATTAAAAACAAATATCCTAAAAGCGCTTATGCCAGGCGCGCCAAATCATGGTTGGAAAAAAGGTCACCCTCTTGGGCAAAAACAAGTGCCAACCCTGTAGATAAAGCTTCAACGCCAAAACATATTCTTTCTTTAAAAAAACAGACCAGAAATGATGCATTGATTGATAAATATATTCAATCCCAAAACAATACCCAGACAGAACCCTCTCCTGCTCAACCGATCCCCCGAGAGACCAAACCAAACTCATACGAGCCTGCCGCTTCTGAATCAACCCCGGTATATCAGGCACCAACAGAGGATACCATTATCACGGATCTCAGGTTCTGGTCCAACCCGGAATATACCAGAATTGTCATCAATGCTGAACATGATAGAGATTATGCCCATAGATTGCTTAAAAAAGACCCGATTATCGACAAACCGTTTCAACGCCTATATGTCGACATCGAACAATCCAAGCTCGGGGAAAAAATACCCGAACATACCCCCATCAACGATCACTTGTTACAACAGGCCCGGGCCGGGCAATATCTGCCACACACGGTGCGGGTAGTTGTTGACATTAAATCCTTTGAAAATTATAAAATCTTTTCACTCAAAGACCCGTTCAGGATTGTTATTGATGTCTGGGGAAAAGGTTCCAATGGCAGCCCCAATGGTAGCCCTGGCCAAACCGCTGGAACGAAAACTACAGACCCGGAAACGCCGTCAACCCCTGAAGAAACCAAGCAATTTACAATAGATAATTTAGAATCCTCTGATATTGCCCGCCAACTGGCTTTAGGGGTGAGAACAATTGTCATTGATCCAGGCCATGGCGGCTCTGATCCGGGTGCGCCTGGATATTATAAAAATGTATGGGAAAAAGATATTGTTCTAAAACTGGCTAAAAAACTGGCCGTTACCTTGAGGGATCGTTTAAAGTGTACCGTCATTCTTACCCGGTCCAAAGATGAAAAGCTGACCCTTGAAGAACGGACTGCCATCGCCAATACCCAACGGGCAGATCTGTTTATTTCTCTCCACTGTAATGCAGCAAAAAACAGAAAACTGACAGGAATTGAAACCTATTTACTCAACCTTGCAACAGACAGCCAGGCCATTGCTGTGGCGGCAAGGGAAAATGCAACCTCTGAAAAAAATATTTCAGACCTTGAATATATCCTGTCTGACTTGATGAAACATGCTAAAATCAAAGAATCCACCCGCCTGGCCAATGTGGTACACCGCTCTTTTGTTGGCGGCATGAAAAAAAAATATTCAAACATTGACGACTTGGGTGTTAAACGAGCGCCCTTTTATGTGCTTTTGGGTGCCCGAATGCCGTCCATACTGATTGAGACATCTTTTATCAGCAATAAGGCAGAATGCAAACGGCTCATGAGTGATACCTATCAGACAAGCGTGGCAGACAGCATTGCTGATGGGGTTGAAAAATATATACAAGCAACAAACCCCAGGCAACTATAATCAACAATTTTAACCGCTGGTAAAGGAGGTTCCCATGTCTTTTGAAAATATTATTCTTAGGTTTGACGACCCTGTTGCAACCATTCTTTTCAACAGGCCAAAAGCATTGAATGCACTGAACAACGCACTCTTTGATGAACTGGATATTGCACTTGACAATGTTCGTGATAACCCCCAAATAAAGGTGCTGATTCTTACCGGTAACGGGGATAAAGCGTTTGTGGCCGGTGCTGATATTGCAGAACTGGTTAAAATGAATCCATTGGAGGGCAAATATTTTTCACGCAAAGGACAAAATGTTTTTTCAAAAATAGAAAAGCTTCCTATTCCAGCTATTGCCGCTGTAAACGGGTTTGCTTTGGGTGGTGGTCTGGAAGCAGCATTGGGGTGCGATTTTATATATGCCTCTGACAAAGCCGTGTTTGGACTGCCTGAAATGAACCTGGGGTTGATTCCCGGATTTGGCGGCACACAAAGACTGGCCAGGCTGATCGGACCCAACCGTGCTAAAGAAATGATCTTTACCGGTAAAGTCATTTCTGCCCAACAGGCTTTTGAATTCGGCATTGTCAACAAAATCTGTGAGCATGATGTTTTGATGGATGAGGTCTTAAAAACAGCCCGCCTTATCGCTTCTAAAGGTAAAGTGGCCTTAAGATCGGCAAAAGAAGTGATCCAGAACGGATTAAACGCAGACCTTGAAACCGGATGCAGGATTGAAAATGATGTATTTGGCCTGACCATGGCAAGCCCGGATGCCAAAGAAGGAACTTCCGCCTTTTTAGAAAAAAGAAAGCCTGAGTTTAAAAGCGAATTGTTTTAATAGTTAAGTTTTTTTTGTCTCACCATCCTGGCTGACTCTCTGGACAAGTTCCCGGTAGTCGGCTGAGGCAGTGCATCCCGGAGCAAATTCAAAGATGGATTTGCCATAGGAAGGGGCTTCGGAAAGACTCTCACAATATCGAATGGGTGTGCAGATATATTCCGGATATAATTTATTAAGCTGCTGGAATATAGCTTCCGGGCCCTTGACCCGTGTATCCATAAATGTGGGAACAATATATTTTAAAATAATCTCTTTGCGATATTTCTGAATAGATCCCAGGCTTTTCATAAATTCGGAAAGCCCTTGAAGCGGCATGACTTCCAATGCCACAGGAACAAGAACTTCTGTGGCATAAAAAAGAACATTCACAATGAGCTGATCCCATCCCGGAGCCGTATCAATTATCACATAATCATATCGTTGATCCAGATCTTTCATGGCCTCGGACAAGGTCCATTCCGCGCCAAAGCTTTTACGGTCGATAATCCGCTTTACACCAGCCAGAGATTTACCACCTGAAAGCAACCAGAGGTTTTTCCTGGCTCTAACAATACACTCTTCCGGAGCAAGTTCTTTGGTCAGCAATTCTGTCAGCCCTGCCCGCGGTTTTTTTCCTAAAATATAGGAGGACTGCCCCTGGGTATCGGTATCCACCAGTAAAACCTTATGCCCGGCAAGAGCCAGGCCGGCACACAAGTTGACACTGGTGGTGGTTTTACCGACACCGCCTTTGCTCAAGGTGACGCAAATTCTTCGGATCGGTTTTATAATTTCATCAACTGGTATTTTTTCAGGGGGTGTTTCTTCAACAGGAGTTTCTTCAAGGGAAACTATGGGACTGCTGCTTTCTTTTTGATCAGATGATTCATTCTCAACAGGGGCCGGCTCCTCTATTGCCAACGATGTTACGGTTAGATTGTCTTGATCCTGATTCAATAATTCATCAAGTTGAACTGGAAATTTATGCGCACAGGATTTACACCTTGCCACAATCTTTTTGCCGGCCGGAGCATTTTTCTGGATACTTTCTAAATTGACCTTATGCTTTTTTGTACATTTCGGACAGATGATGATAGCCACGAATCCTCCTTGAGCATTTAGCCTGTTGAATGGTCATCTTTGAGCAACTCATCTTTAAGTTCTGATATCGTCTCAGCCATCTGTCTGGCCAAATTTTTATCCATGTCAATCCACTGAATACCGCATTGCCAATCTTTATCTGAATTCAAAGAAAGATGGACCACCCGGCCGTTCAAATTTTTAATATTCAAATCTTTAATTTGAAGTTCACAATCTTGTATGGTCTGCGAAATAGTGAATGTTAATGGGTTTTCCAGTGCAATACCGATACCGCCGTTACAGATATCGCAAAGAGGATATCGAATATCTCCTATTTTTACCCAGATATTATCAGAATCACCCGCTGGAACACGAAAAGATTTTCGAATTATCTTTTCAAAAGGATCTTTATTATCCTCATCGAACACTATGGGCTGGCTGTCCATTTGAACCACCTTCCGGAAGTTTCGAAATTAATGGTTTGACCTGATCCCGAAATCAAATATCGGGGACCCAATGTCTTATTTTCTGAAAATATAACAATAATGACACCGACGGGCAAGCAAAAACATGCGATATAAATATAAAAAGGGCGTAAAACTAAAATGTCTTACACCCTTTTTATTAAATATCAGTCGTATTTAAACAATAAAACTAGTGTGCACCAGCAGCAGCACCCATTGCTTTAACAGCAGGAGCGATAGCAGGATGTACAAAAAGAAGAATCATTGCAACAACAAGTGCATAAATACAAAGAGACTCAATCAATGCCAAACCAATCAGCATGTTCACCTGGATTTTACCGGCTGCTTCAGGATTTCTTGAAATACCGGCCATTGCACCGTTCAAACCCATACCCTGACCAATGGCACAACCAAATGCTGCGATAGCAATTCCAAGACCAGCTGCCCATACACTACTAACTAGAAATTCCATGTTTTACTCCTTAATATAATGTAATAATATAATATAAAAATAACGGGCTTCTTCCCAGTTCCCGTAAAACTCGTATTAATGTGCTTCTTCGATTGCCCCTGCAATATACATGGAGGGCAGCAAGAAAAATACAATGGCTTGAATCAGAGAAACCAATATACCCATGGCCATGATCGGCAGTGGTACTAAGAACGAACCGGCCAACATGAGGAGAATCCCAACTACAAGCTCATGACCCATCATGTTTCCAAAAAGTCGTAAGGTCAGGGATAACACACGTGCTGAATGGCCGATAATTTCAATAATAAAAAACAGGGGCATTAAAGCAGGCACTGGCCCTAAAAAATGTTTGATATATTTAATCCCGTGCATCCTGATACCAATCACATGACTCCAAGATACCGCAATAATAGCCAGAGCCAATGTGGTGTTTATATTGGCCGTTGGAGGATAGAATGCAGGAACCAACCCAAACAAGTTGCCCAAAAGGACAAATAGAAAAATAGTCAGCAACAATGGAAAAGATTTTCTGCCTTCATCACCGGTTATGCTTACCATGAACTCTTCGAGCCCAGATATCACTAATTCAAATACATTCTGTGCGGTTTTAGGTACCATGGAAACACTTTTTCCAGCTAAAAAGCCAAAAACTATTAAAATAACCATAGCTAACCACATATAGGTCACCTGGGGATGGGCAGCTGCCCATTTTTCCATTCCAACCATGCCAAATACTGATGTAAGAAACAAATATGGATGCTCCACTTATACTGCCTCCTTGAATAATAATATACGTTTTATCTCTACCATTGCTGCCAGGAAAATACTTGCAACAACTACCGACAGGCCCAATAAAAGGCCTATGGGATGAACAATATGGTTTGCTATAAGCAGGCAGATCAATCCCCCGCTTATGGTAAATCGAATATAATATTTTACCAGGACATTGCCAACAATAGACCGCCCTTTTTCTGATACCATATCAGGGTGAAACATTTTTTTTAATGTCCCTTTCAAAAGATGAAAATTGACGGCCACAATCAAACCACCTGAAATGATACCCATGGCAAATTCAACCGGGGCTGTCATCAGACTGATCAAACCTGCGATCAAAAGGATCAGCCAGTTTGAGATCGTGATAAAAACAATCATTTTTTGAAGGTCCTGCATTAAAACTTTTTTCCCTTCTGGCCTGCTCTGTAAATATTACTGAACCCGGCGGCAATGCCGAATGCCAGTCCAACAAGCAGCAAAACAGGTTGTGTATCAAATTTCTTATCCAGCCAATACCCAAGTCCAAGACCGATAAAAATAGCCAGGGCCACTGATATACCCAAACTGGAAAAGTACCCCAGTTCTCTCAATGTCCTGCCGGTTTCCTTTTTCATCTATTCTTTCTTCACCTTGTATGTTGGCTATCAAAGACCAATTAATCTTAAAAGCAAATATCATAGGCAACGTCACAAGTCAACGTGAAAAACCAATAAATCATGCTTAAAAAACCGCTTTTTCTTCCCCTTTCCTTCTCATTGATGATAAAGGTGCAAAGCCCGTGGGGTGCATGGCCCCAAGACCCTGGATAAAAAAAATATCATCTGATACCATTAAAATCTTACTTCATGGCAATGACGCAGGCAAACCGGCCCGTGGCTTGCTCTCCCCGGTAAGAATAGAAGGTGTCAGTATTGCATTTAGTACAGGTTTGCATATTTTCAATATTCTTCTTTTGTACGCCTTTATCTGTGAGTTGATCAATACTCATTTTCCAAAAATCAAAACAGGGGCTGTCTTCAGCCTTATATTTCCATAAAGCTTGCGGAATCTCTTGTTCATAATTTATAAATTCCGAACAGCATGGGCCCAGAGACGGAGAAATGCCTGCCATGATATTTTCCGGCCGGCACCCAAAGGTTTCTTTCATTTTATCCACACAATTTCCAAGAATATTTTCAATGCTGCCCCGCCACCCGGAATGGACATTTGCAATCACTTTTTTATCAGGATCAAAGAGCATTATTGCCTGGCAGTCCGCCACCTGGATAACCAGGAAGACGCCCTGCATATCCGTGATGATCCCGTCTGCCGTATACAGCTCTTTTCCAGGCTCAAACACATCAGACAGGTCATTGTCATCCTTTTTTAAAATTTTAATCTCTCTGCCATGGACCTGATTTAAAAAAACAAGCGGCTTCATGCCCATTTTCATAATGATTAATTTCCGGTTCATTGCAATGGCAGACGTATCATCACCTGAATTCATTCCCACATTTAACGAATCAAACGCTCCTGTGCTGGTTCCGCCCTGTCGCGTAAAAACGCCGTGAACAAGATCGAGATTGTTAAAACTGTCAAACCGGCATACTTTGATCTCATTGTTTTCCATAATAAAGCTCACCTATTTTTTCTATGATTTTTGTTGTGGAAATATCAGGTTCCAAAACAACTCTTTTAATACAGCCGCCATTGGATTTTACAAAATCAGCGCCGATGATCCGGTCTTCAGGCCAGTCCGCCCCTTTAACCAGCACATCAGGGATAATGGCTTCAATCAATTGCCCCGGATCAGGATCATCAAAGAGAACCACATGATCAATACATTCCAAAGCTGCCATTACAATTGATCGATGTTCCTCTTTAATCACGGGTCGTTTATCGCCTTTAATGGTTTTCACGGACAGATCAGAGTTCAGACCCAGAATAAGAATCTGCCCGAATGTTGCTGCCTGGGTCAGATATTTGACATGCCCGGCGTGAAGGATATCAAAGCAGCCATTGGTGAAGACAATTGTTTTACCGGCAGTTTTATAGTGTTGAGCCAATTGTTGAATTTTAGAAAAGCTGATGATTTTATCCATATATATCCGATCTCCTGTCTGTCATACAGGGAATTGATGCCCGGGTTGTTTCCAAAAGTTCCATATCAATATCAGCCACGCCAATGCCTTGTTTTTCTCCAAGCTCAGACAAGACAACTCCCTGGGGATCGACAATTGTGGACATCCCGGGAAAGGCAAGAGAATCATCCGTCCCGGTCCGATTGGCACCCAGCACAAACAATTGATTTTCAATGGCCCTGGCCTTTACCAGTGCCTGCCAGTGATTTTCCCTGGGGCTGGGCCACTGGGCTGAAACCAGAATCATTTGTGCCCCCTGCAAGAACAAGGACCGGCTCAATTCAGGAAACCTAAGATCATAACAGATCATCAACCCCGCCCTGCCCAAACTGGTATCAATAATCTTGATCCGGTCTCCTGCAGTATAAAAATGATGTTCATTGGTTAGTCTGAACAGATGGAGCTTTTTATATTTTGCCTTAATCATTCCATCTGTATCAATAAAGATCATGGTATTGAAAACCTGTCCATTCTCCTGTTCCGGCAGGCTCCCTGCAATGGCCATGTGGTTTTGTTTTGCGAAAACACATAATTGTCCAATAATATCTGGTGTTTTTTTAGCATGCTGGATTAAATTTTCATTATCAAATGAACTTGAAAACATCTCCGGCAGGATGGCAAGACGAACATCTTCAGACGCCAGCGTTTTAAGATATGGCAGGATAGTATCCAGGTTGGCCTGAACCTGTCCCTTTTGCACATCAAACTGGACCACGCCGGCTTTAAACTTTTTCATGGCAATTTGTATCCTTTTTCAAGAACTATCCTGTAATCATATAATCGTTAACTCAACATATAATTTGCCTTTTCCATCGTCAATCTTTTTATCTTTGGTTTTTTATCCTGGACTTTTATTTACAATACGATTTCCCCTTTGGTTCAATATTAATTTTCCTTTACGTGGATTCTATATTCTGGTATTTATTTAGGAACCTGATTTTTTATCTCTATCCGATCTCAGCCACAGATTCTTTTTATAATCAGATACAACCATTTGAATTATAATGATTTTTAAGCCAATAGAAAATTTCTTTTAAGAACCACGAAATACAGATCAAATAACCTTTCAGGCAAGGTAGTAAAAAATGGCACGAAAAAAAGATAAAAAAATAAAGGCTGCCACCCCGCCAGAGACTGATGCAAAAGCCATGATGGTGACTGCGGGACTCGACGCGCCTGCCGGAGTCGGGGCATCCACTGCCGATTTCCCCATTGTCGGCATCGGGGCTTCGGCCGGAGGACTTTTTGCATTTGAAGCATTTTTTTCCAGCATGCCCGCCGACTGTGACCCCGGCATGGCCTTTGTCCTGGTGCAGCACCTGGCCCCGGACCACAAAAGCATTTTAACCGAGATTATCCGGCAGTATACCCGGATGCAGGTTTTTGAAGTCAAGGACGGGATGAGGGTGCAGCCCAACTGCACCTACATCATTCCGCCGGACCGGGACATGGCCTTTTTGAGCGGCACCCTCCAGTTGCTGAAACCATTCGCCCCCCGGGGCCGGCGCCTGCCCATTGATTTTTTCTTTTGCTCCCTGGCCCGGGACCTGCGCGAGCAGGCCATCGGCATCGTGCTTTCGGGCACAGGCAGTGACGGCACCCTTGGCATACGGGCCATCAAAGGCCAGGGCGGCATGGTCATGGCCCAGAACCCCGGCTCTGCCGAATATGACGGCATGCCGCGCAGCGCCATCAGCACGGGCCTGGTGGATTACAAGCTGCCGCCGGCCAAGATGCCTGCCCAGCTCATGGCCTATATGTCCTGCGCCTTTGGCAGATCCCCTCTTCCCCCTGTTGCAGCAACACCCAAAACCGAGAACGCCTTAAAGAAAATCTTTATCCTGCTGAACGCCCAGACCGGCCACAATTTTTCCAAGTATAAGCCCGGCACCATCCGCCGCCGCATCGAACGACGTATGGCAGTCCACCAGATCGATAACATGGACAGCTATGTTCACTATCTGCAGCAGACCACGGCCGAAAAAGAGGCGCTCTTCCGGGACCTGCTCATCAATGTGACCCGGTTCTTCCGGGACCCGCAAGCCTTTAAGGTGTTTGAAGATCAGATTATCCCGAAACTCTTTGCCGGCAAGCCCGCATCTGCCGTGATCCGTGTCTGGTCGCCGGGATGCTCCACGGGTGAAGAAGCCTATTCTCTTGCCATTTTACTGGCTGAACAACAGGAGGCCATGAATCAGAATTTCAAGGTGCAGATCTTTGCCACCGACATCGACTCCCAGGCCATTGCCACGGCCAGGGCTGGTATTTATCCGGCCGGCATTGCCGCAGACATATCAAAGGATAGACTGACGCGGTTTTTCACGGTTGAATCCGACAACACTGTCTACCGCATCCGCAAAGGTATCCGGGACATGCTGGTGTTTTCCGAACAGAGCCTCACCCGGGACCCGCCCTTTTCCAGACTTGACCTGATCTCTTGCCGCAATCTTTTGATTTATTTTGACAAAGATCTGCAGCAAAAACTCATTCCTTTGTTTCACCATACCCTGGTCCCGGGCGGGTTTCTCTTTCTGGGCACTTCAGAGACTGTTGGGGAATTTAGTGATCTGTTTTCTATGCTGGACCGAAAAGCCAAACTGTATCAGCGCAAAGAAGATTTCGGTGTCACGCAATACCCTGCCATGGACCGGTTTATCCCGCCCGTAACCGCAGTTGAGATCGCTCTGCCGAATACTGCCTTTGCCATGAAACCCTCATTGCGTAAACTCACCGAAGAGGCGCTCCTGCAGCAGGTCGCTCCTGCTGCAGCGCTTGTCAATACCCAGGGAGACATCCTCTACCTGCACGGCCGCACCGGTCTTTATCTGGAGCCGGCCCAGGGTGATGTGGGCGCCAGCAATATCCTCAAGATGGCACGGGAAGGATTAAAGCAAGAGTTGACCATTGCTCTGCATAAAATTGTACACACAAATGAAATTGTACGCTGCCCAGGCCTGCGCGTGCGAACCAACGGCGGTTTTACCATGATCAACCTGACCCTTAAACCAGTGGCAGCAGGGTCATCACTTAAGACACCCCTGTATCTGGTCATCCTTGAAAAAGCGCCCATGGCTGATCTTAAATCCACACCCCAGGATGTCCTGACGCCCCTCACACAAGGCGAATCATTGGACATTGACATCCGCATCAAGGCGCTCAGGCAGGAATTACAGGCCAAGGAAGAATACCTCCAGGCCACCAACGAAGAACTGGAAACCGCCAATGAAGAGCTTAAATCCTCAAACGAGGAAATGCAGTCTATAAACGAAGAATTGCAGTCCAGCAACGAGGAACTGGAAACCTCCAGAGAGGAACTGCAGTCGGTTAACGAGGAATTGCACACGGTCAACAATGAATTGCAAACCAAGGTGGCAGACCTGTCCCGGACCAACAACGACATGAACAACCTTATGGCCGGCACCAACATTGCCACTGTTTTTTTGGATTATCATTTGCGCATCCTGCGCTTCACACCCATGGCCTCCCGGATCATCAATCTGATCCAGAGTGATGTGGGCCGCCCCGTGAGTCACATTGTTTCCAACCTGGTCGGGTATGACGGCCTGATGGGCGATTTACAGGCTGTGCTGGATACCCTGATCCCAAAAGAGGTCGAGGTGCAGATCACGGATGGCAGTTGGCACACCATGCGCATCCAGCCATACCGCACCCTTGACAACGTCATTGAAGGCGCAGTGGTCACCTTTGTGGACATTACAGACATGAAAAAAAACCGGGATGCCCTGGAAAAAGCAAATGAGGTCCTCCGTATGGCCGTGGCGGTGCGTGATGCCCGCGATGCCGTCACTGTCCAGGATCTGGACGGCCGCATTCTGGCCTGGAACCCGGGTGCGGTGAGAATGTATGGCTGGAGTGAGGCTGAGGCGCTTTTGATGAATGTCCGGGACCGGATTCCCAAAAGCCTTCGCAAAAAAGAACAGGACAAGGTTTATCAGCTCAGCCAGGCAAAAATCCTCAAGTCGCATCTTACCCAGCGGATTGCCAAAGACGGATCCATCCTGGAGGTCTCGATCATCTCCACTGCCCTGGTCAATAAAACCGGGCAGATGTATGCCGTGACCACAACGGAACGGACCAAGGTAAAATAAAAAAAAGGGTTTTATCATGAAAAAAGAGACCAAAGCTGCCAACCCTTTGACAGGCTCGCTGCCGGCAGGGCAGGCGCTGCGAAGACAAGCTGAAATGCTCGTCCGGGAAAAAGTACTATTGGAAAAAGCTTCCCTGGAAAGCATCGACACCCTGTCCCAGGACCAGATAAGGCAGATACTCCAAGAACTGCGGGTGCATCAGATCGAGCTGGAAATGCAGAACGAAGAGTTGCGCCTGGCACAGGAAGCCCTCGACGTCTCCCGTGCCCGGTATCAGGATCTTTACGATTTTGCACCAGTGGGTTATATCACCCTCAGTGAGCAGGGATTTATCCTGGAAGCCAACCTGACCGCCGCCGCCATGCTGGACACGACCCGAAGCAAGCTGATCAAGCAACCGTTCTCCGGGTTTATCCTTAAACAAGACCAGGAAATCTATTATCTGCACCGCAAATTGCTTTTTGAGTCCAAAGAGCCCCAGGAATGCGAACTGCGGATGATAAATACGGATGGTCAGGTTTTCTGGGCGCATCTGACCGCCATTGTTGCACAGCGTGACACAGGGCCGGCCTGCCGCATCGTGATAAGCAATATAACCGAACGAAAGCAATCTGAGGAAGCAAACAAGACACTTCAGACCCAGCTGACCCAGGCAAGGAAAATGGAATCCATTGGCCGCCTGGCCGGTGGTGTGGCCCATGATTTTAATAATATGCTCACCGTGATTCTGGGTCATACCCAGATCGCCATGGATGGTATGGATCCATCTGAACCGCTTTATCAGGATCTTCAAGAAGTTCTCAATTCAGCTCAACGGTCGGCTGACCTGACAAAACAATTGCTGGCCTTTGCAAGAAAACAGTTCATTGATCCCAAAGTTCTCAATTTGAATCTGGTCATCAAACAGATGATAACCATGCTGCAGCGGCTCATCAGCGAGAACATCGAAATTGTCTGGAAAACTTCTGAGAACCTGTGGCCCGTAAAAATGGACCCGTCCCAGATTGATCAGATCCTGGCCAATCTTTGCCTGAATGCCCGGGACGCCATCGGCAACGGGGGTAAAATCATCATTGAAACCGGCATGAAGACCTTTGACCCGGCATATTGTGCCCAGCATCCAGGCTTTGTTCCCGGTGATTTTGTCCTTTTAGGGGTCAGTGATGATGGTTGCGGCATGGACAAAGAGATCTGCAACAACATATTCGAGCCTTTTTTCACCACCAAGGAACTGGGTCAGGGTACCGGTATTGGCCTTGCCACGGTGTACGGGATTGTCAAACAAAACAACGGTTTCATCAATGTTTACAGCGAACCGGGTCAGGGCACCACCTTTAAAATTTATCTGCCCCGATGCATGTCTGTTCATGATGCATCAAAAATCGATCTTTCTGAAGAACCTGTTCCAAAGGGCAGCGAAACCATCCTGGTGGTGGAAGATGATCCGGCAATTTTGAAATTGACCCAAAGAATTCTCCGACAACTGGGTTACTCCGTCATTATTGCCGCAACCCCAAAGGAAGCCATTCGACTGGCCCGGGAGCATGGCAGCAGGATCAACCTGCTCCTCACCGATGTGATCATGCCCGGGATGAACGGCCGGGATCTGGCCGGACATTTATCAGGACTTTATCCGGATATCAAGTTTTTGTTCATGTCCGGCTATACAGCCGAGATCATCGCCCATAAGGGGGTACTGGATCAGGGTGCTGCGTTTATACAAAAGCCTTTTTCAAATGCCGACCTGGCTGTCACGGTACGGGAAGTGCTGGATAAAGGATCAACAGATGTTAACCTGTAAAATACAGGGTAGTTGTCCCGCGAGTTGTGCATGATCTGCTCACCTTGTCCGCCAGGGCCTCTTCTGGGGAAAGTCTGAATATTACCTTACAGATCGACTGGGTTTTCAAATACTGCTTTTTAATACTCATCTTTAGATCCTCCCTTAAATTCAATTTTTCTTTCTTGTTTACTATCATCGTTGGCAGCCTCCTGCTGCCATTCCTTAAACATATTGATTAAACCTTTTGTGGAAGAATCATGGGATATATCAGCATTTTTATCGTTTAATTGGGAAAGAATATTTTGGGCCAGTTGCTTGCCCAATTCAACCCCCCACTGGTCAAAACTGAAAATATTCCAGATCACGCCTTGAACAAAAATTTTGTGTTCATACATGGCAATAAGGCTGCCAAGAACACGTGGCATAAGTTTTTTAAATAATATTGAGTTTGATGGCCGGTTACCCGGGAAAACCTTATGCGGTGCAATGCTTTGGATATCTTCATCACTTTTCCCGGCTGCCTTTAATTCCTTAACAACCTGATCTCTGGTTTTTCCGTTTAACAGAGCTTCGGTCTGGGCGAAAAAATTTGACAGCAAAATATTGTGATGATCGCCGACAGGATTATGGCTTATGGCAGGTGCCAAAAAATCTGCTGGTATCAGTTTTGTTCCCTGGTGAATCAGTTGGTAAAAAGCATGCTGACCATTTGTTCCGGGTTCACCCCATATTACAGGACCTGTTTGATAGGGCACTTTTTTTCCATTCCTGTCAGTTGTTTTCCCGTTACTCTCCATGTTGCCCTGCTGTAAGTAGGCAGCAAACCTGTGCATATATTGATCATAGGGTAATATGACTTCTGTTTGTGCACCAAAAAAATTATTGTACCAAATCCCTATTAATCCCAGTATTACCGGTATGTTTTTGTTAAAGTCAGTTTCTTGGAAGTGACAGTCCATCTCAAAGGCTCCTTTGAGCAAATCTTCAAAGTTCTCAAAACCGATATAGCAGGCGATTGAAAGGCCTATGGCAGACCATAGGGAGTACCGCCCTCCGACCCAGTCCCAGAATTCAAACATATTGTCCGGATCAATTCCAAATTCTTTAACAAGTCTTAAATTTGTGGATAAAGCGACAAAATGGTTGGGTATACAAGACTTGTCTTTTACATGATTTAAAAACCATTGCCTTGCTGTAAAAGCATTGGTCATTGTTTCCTGGGTTGTAAATGTTTTTGAAGCGATCATGAACAAAGTGGTTTCAGGATCAAGATTTTTTAGGGTTTCCGTAATATGCGTGCCGTCAACATTTGATACAAAATGAATTGACAATCCTTTCTTTGCATAGGGTTTCAGGCATTCAGTAACCATCACAGGTCCCAGATCCGACCCTCCGATCCCTATATTTACGATATCTGTAATTCTTTTTTCGGTATATCCTTTCCATTGACCTGAGATAACCTTTGAAGAAAAGTCCTTCATTTTTTCAAGCACAGCCTTTATACCGGGCATTATATTCTTGCCGTCAACAAATACGGGTTTATTCTTCATGTTTCTTAAGGCTGTGTGCAGCACAGGTCGTTTTTCTGTCTCATTAATATAACTTCCTGAAAACATTTTATCAATCGCATCTTGAAGTCTGACTTCCTCTGCAAGATCAATTAAAAGCCTCATTGTCTGTTCATTAATTCTATTCTTGGAGTAATCCACAAGAATAGAATTAAACCTGACAGAAAATTTCTCAAATCTTTGGGGATCTTTTTTAAAAAGATCTTTCATTTGAGCATCTTTTGT
Source organism: Pseudomonadota bacterium (assembly GCA_043826275.1). Lineage (GTDB taxonomy): Bacteria > Desulfobacterota > Desulfobacteria > Desulfobacterales > Desulfobacteraceae > Desulfobacula. Next base: position 98,171 of record JBDRQO010000016.1, on the reverse strand, counting down.
CTGCTGGTAATGATCAACCAACTTTTTCCACGCTTTTGTTTTATCTGGACTTATTTTGTCAAGCATATCCTCTCAGCCTTTCTAATGGGTTTTACAATTAATGGAGTGCGAAATTCTTTTTTTGCCGTGTTCAACAAGGGTCAATGTCAGGGTCGCCATATTCATCTGCGGTCCTTAGTTCTTGAATTTACCGCTTTTAAAAGAATAGCTTATGGTAGATAGGAAGACGCTTTTTGTCAAGAAAAGTATGAAATGTTGGACACCTGTTTTACCAACCAGAACTTTCAAATAGCTGATGCCCTGATTAAAGATGCGAACCATGCGTTTGAACTCATGCACAAGATTCTGGACAAGATTTGGGACAAGGCAGAAAGCAGATCTGATCTTTAACCAATTGATATCAGTGAATACCACCAAAGACAAAGGCTTTCATGTTACCTGTTCAGATAAATAAGCGTTCAAAATCGATTCAAGACGATTTAAGCAACCCGAATAAAAATGATCACAAGATTCAATCACCTCAAATTGAGGGTTTATCCCCCACCGACGGATATGGGCCCTGACCTGATCCAATGGCGCAAACTCATCATTGGCACCTGTTACCACAAGGCCTGTTTTTGGCATTATTTGTATATCATCAAAACTCATAAATGCCACAGGGGGTGAAATCATGATATGATCCTGGATCTCACACGTGTTTGACATAACAGATGCATTGATTCGTGCGCCAAACGAATACCCGGCAAGCCGGATGGTTTCATATCCGGCCTGCTTTAAAAAACAGATGGCAGCCCTGACATCTTCGGACTCACCCTCTCCATTATCAAAAGTACCCGAAGAGTTCCCCGTGCCCCTGAAATTAAACCGTAAACTTGTCAATCCTTTTGCAATGAATGCATCTGCAATGGTCACCACAACGGAATTGTCCATATTGCCCCCATACAATGGATGAGGATGGGTGACAATAACAGCATCCTTGCCTTGGTTTTTATTTATTACTGCTTCAAGGCTGATATCCCTGGTTTTAATATTGATATTCACGTCCATGTTTCTCCTTAAATCAAGATCTGATAATATTTAGAATCGACCAGGCATACAATGACATAAACAGCTTTCTTTGTCAGCCCATGGATTTTTGCATTATTACACCATGATGTATTGTCTGATTTTCATCCTTGACTATGCCATCGTTTTTACATTAGAATTTTTTGCAATAAAATACCATTACGGGGGAAGCATGAAACGCATCATTCTTTTTTTTGTATGTACAGCCTGTTTATTGCTGACATCTGTTTGTTTTTCAGAATACTATCACTATGTTGATGACCATGGGATAAAGCATTTCACTGAAAATTATTCAGATATTCCCGAAAAATTCAAACCCCGGATAAAGGTTCAAAAAACAATAAAACCTCCGATAAAACACGAAGAAGAACAAGAAAAACAGCAAGAAGAAAAAGAACCCACTATCACACTGGAAACCCTTAACATCCAAAAAGATAACCTGGACAACCAATTCCAAGCCCTTATGGAAAAAAAAGAGGCACTGATCCTGCAAAAAGAAACCATGGGACTAAAAGAATATAACCGGCTTGCCGAACAATTAAACAATGAAATTCAAGCATACCAGAAAAAAAGCAATGAATATGAAATGCAGGTTGAAGAATACAACCGACAGGTTAGCCAACCCCCCAGAGAATAATCCGTTTTTATTGTAAAACCGGTGCGATGGTCTTTTCCAGCTCAACAACAAACCCGGCTGGAATGGCATAGGTAATCGGTCACCACTCTTTTGTCATTACCTATTTTTTAGCATTTTTCATAGCAGCTTTGATAAAATCCCTGAACAATGGATGGGGCTTGTTTGGTTTGGATTTAAATTCCGGATGAAACTGGCACCCCAGATACCAGGGATGATCTTTGAGTTCAACGATTTCAACCAGTTCGTGATCCGGAGACGTTCCACTGATCACAAGACCGGCTTCCACAAGCCGTTCTTTATATTCGTTATTGAATTCAAAACGATGCCTGTGCCGTTCTGATATTTCTTCTTGTTTATATGCTTTCATGGCAAGGGTATCCGGCATCAGATGACACGGATAAGCACCCAGACGCATGGTGCCTCCTTTGTCAGATTTTTCATCGCGTTTTTCAATCTGTTTTGTCTGCTCGTCATACCATTCTTTCATCAGATAGATGACAGGATATGGAGTATATGGATCAAATTCTTCACCATGGGCATCTTCAAGATTCAACAAATTCCTGGCAATTTCTATCACAGCCATGTGCATGCCCAGGCAGATGCCGAAATATGGCACTTTATGTTCCCTTGCATATTGGGCAGCTATGATTTTACCTTCAATCCCTCTGGACCCGAATCCACCCGGGACAAGCACACCATCGCTCTTTGAAAGAATTTCTACCACATTGGCTTCAGTCAGTGTGGTGGAATCAACATATTGAAGGTTTACCCTGGCATCATTGGAAATGCCGCCATGGGAAAGTGCTTCATTTAAACTCTTATAACTTTCTGTCAGATCAACATATTTGCCGACAATGGCAATATTAACTGAAAATCTTGGATTTTTAAGCCGCTCGACCATCTCTTTCCATTCGTCCAATCGCGGTGCCCGGGCCCAGATGTTCAATTTCTTCAATATCACATCGCCCAGACCTTCTTTATTGTAAACCAGGGGGACTTCATAAATACAATCCACATCTTTGGCCGTAAAAACTGAACTGGCTTCCAAATTACAGAACAGGGCAATCTTTTCCTTGATCTCCTGTGAAAGATAGCTTTCAGTCCGGCACAATAGGATATCGGGCTGAATACCAATACTTCGAAGTTCTTTTACGCTGTGCTGTGTAGGTTTGGTCTTCACTTCACAAGCGGTTTTAATATAAGGAACCAGGGTCAGATGAATATAGATAACATTGGCTGACCCGGCATCTGTTTTAAACTGACGAATGGCTTCTAAAAACGGCAGAGATTCAATATCCCCAATGGTACCGCCGATTTCCACAAGAACGACATCCACATCATCCGATACCAGACAGATACTTTTTTTAATCTCATCAGTAATATGGGGAATGACCTGCACTGTCCCCCCTAAATATTCACCTTTACGCTCTTTTGTGATCACCTGGTCATATATTTTACCTGTGGTGAAATTATTATTTTTTCCCAGCTTGGCATTGGTAAATCTTTCATAATGGCCCAAATCCAGATCTGTTTCCGCACCATCATCAGTCACATAAACTTCACCATGCTGGAACGGATTCATTGTTCCCGGATCAACATTGATATATGGATCTAGCTTTTGAATGGTGACAGTCAATCCGCGACTTTCAAGGAGCATTCCAATAGCGGCAGATGCAAGTCCTTTTCCTAAAGATGAAAGCACGCCTCCGGTAACAAAAATGTATTTGGTAGTTTTAGCCATTGTTCCTCGCTTGTTTAAAATTATTCATATAGTTTTTTAAATTCTTCTATGCGTTTGTCAAGCTCATCATGCTTTTTAGATCCTTGGTTAAAATCATGGGGCCCCTGTTTTTCAGGATAGAGTTGTTCAATGTGAGAAATATCAAATATAGAAGGCGAAAAATCTGATTCCAAAGCAATATTGTTGACCTCAATGGTGGCAAACAATTGATTGTCCAAAAGGATATCAATCTGCATGGGATACCAGGTTCTGCTGATTTTTTGCCAATTTAAATATAAATATTCCACTATCCAGTCATTTTTTTTAACCGCATATTTTACCGGAAAAAAAGTGTCTTTTTCTATCCAGAGACCTGCAAAGGGCTGACCTTTTTCCCCAGGTTGTCCGATCACATAACAAATGGTATCTTTATACCGCTTAAACCCTACCTTTGTCACATCAATGCCTGCCAGGACCATTTGCCCTAAAAGACTTTCATGATTTCGATACAGCAAAATATCTGTATACAAATCAATGGGGGATTTATCTCTTGAAACTATTTCCCCATTGATCACTTTGATAAACTTATACTCAGATTCGACACTTAAACTTGTCATGGTCTCTGATTTAGCTTCAGACCTGAGCTGATCAGGATATTTATAGATCAACTCTTCTTGGAATAAAATACCCTTTTCTTCAGGAGACTTACGATCCACAATTGTTTTTTTCTGAAAAGTCTGGATACCAGCGGGATGTTTAATCTTTTGGACAACAAGCTGCAACAGGTGGGGCGTTTGAGGAACAAATGCCCGTCCTGTTGCTGGTTGCAGGGTTAAAAAAAGTATAGATAGAATGAAAATAAATTTTATTTTCATATGTTAGACAAACAGATCCTTGGGAAATGATGCACTATCTCCAAGCTTTTCTTCAATTCTGATCAACTGGTTATATTTGGCAACTCTGTCGCTTCTGGACATGGAACCGGTTTTAATCTGACCGGCATTCACCCCCACAGCCAAATCAGCAATAAATGAATCTTCGGTCTCGCCTGACCGATGGGAAACAACAGTGGTATAACCGGATTCTTTTGCCATTTGAATGGCATCCAGCGTTTCAGTCAATGTTCCAATCTGATTGAGTTTTATCAAAATTGAATTGGCAATCCCTTTCTCAATCCCTTTTTTAAAAATCTCCGGGTTGGTCACAAAAAGATCATCGCCCACAATCTGAATGGAATTGCCCATACGCTCGGTCATGGTTCCCCAGGCATCCCAGTCTCCTTCTGCAAGACCGTCCTCAATGGAGTATAACGGATATTTTTCAACCAGTTCTTCATAATAATCAATCAGGTCGTTGGATGAAAGTTCACGATCTTCTGATTCAAAAATATATTTACCATTTTTATAAAATTCAGAGGCGGCGCAATCTAAGGCAATGCCGATATCTTTGCCCGGCCGGTACCCTGCTGCTTCAATGGCATTAATAATATATTCCAACGCTTCTTCATTGGATTTAAGATTTGGCGCGAATCCGCCTTCATCTCCAACAGCTGTGGACAGGCCCTGGCTTTTTAAGATTTTGGCCAGATGATGGAAAGTTTCAGCACCCATACGAACGGCTTCACAAATCGAACCCGCACCAAACGGCAGAATCATAAATTCCTGGATATCCAGGTTATTGGCTGCATGGGCACCCCCATTAATGATATTCATCATGGGTACGGGCAGAACTCTGGCATTAATACCACCGATGTGCTGGTACAGGGGAATTTCACAGGCGTTCGCTGCTGCTCTTGCCGCTGCCATGGATACACCCAGAATGGCATTGGCACCCAGTCTTGATTTATTATCCGTACCATCAATATCAATCATGGTCTGGTCAAGACCGGCCTGATCCATAGCATCATAGCCGATAATTTCAGGTGCAATCACCTCATTAACATTGGCCACGGCATTTAAAACCCCTTTACCCAAAAACCGGGTCTCAGAATTATCACGAAGTTCCAATGCTTCTCTTGTGCCGGTTGATGCTCCGGATGGAACCGCGGCCCTTCCTGTGGCACCACATGCCAGCATCACATCGACTTCAACCGTTGGATTCCCTCTAGAATCAAGTATCTCTCTTGCTTTGACATCAATTAATTCAGTCATTGTCCCCCCCCTTTGTCCCTATCCATATTTATTGCTATTCTTTGTAAAAATAATCATGACGTATTCAAGTTCCATTAATAGCAATATCCATACTGACATTCAAGGACTATTCCAAAATTATTTATACTGATTTTATCGCGGTTCAAGAACAGACACACAGGACTGGATTATGAAAAATTTCTCACGAACCGATCGATTCATGACATGGACATATAAACGCTAAGACAAGACTATAGCCTTATTGTATTTTTAATCGAATATTATGCGTTTTTAAAGTAGCGTCAACAGCATTGCTGAGTTCATTAAGAGTCACATTGGAGGTAAATTTTTCCCCGTCAGAACAGATTTTTATCCCTTTATTACCATTTTTTGTTAATTTCAACAAAACACCCATGCCGAATGATTTTTCTACTTCGAAAAACTTATTTGTATTGTTCATGGCGACTCCTTTTGCAGACCAAATCAGGATATTATATTTTTTGTCCGGCCTTAATTCAATTATCGACCAGTTCTGCCATAATACTTAAGCAATTCTTATACCACTTTTAAAATAAAGACCAGGCGCTTTGTTTGCAGAGGTTTCACAACCAAACAACTTTTAAATAAATTACACACATGTTGAAACATCCATACAATGGATACAATTTTGTATTTTATTGACCGCTTTCATCATGTCTTAATCCCCAAAATGATCCATGTATGGTTCAATTCATCACGTGATTCTCCATCTGCATTCCCAGATACTCCGCCAGTCGCAATAATGACTTTTTTTCCTGGACAGGCAGTCGCATTCTTGCGACCTTTTATTGCGCAGCACAAATCCACGTGCGCCTTATTGTTCTGTAACGTATTGTAAAAACAAGTAATTAGGAGAACTAATTAAATAAAAAAAATTGGCATGGGCATTGCTATAGACTTAGACAGAAAAAATCATATTGCAGCTATTTAAATTATAAAAGGACCCTGGAAATCTGAATTCAAATTTCCAGGTTAAATAAAAAAATGACCTCTGTATTAAAAACAAAGACCCAAAAAAAAAGTGTCATGATCATTGGTGGCGGTGTGGCCGGGATGGCAGCGGCACAATCGTTGAATGGTCACAACATAAATGTACATCTTGTAGAAAAAAACGGCCATCTCGGCGGCCATGCCTCCTTGTGGGCATGCATGGCCACGGATACCTGTCAGCACTGCTCTGCCTGTTTAAGTGCGGATATTGTGAACGATATCCATCAAACAGCACATCTGAACAAACACCTGATCATATATCCGGGCACCCGGGTTGTAAAAATTGATCAAACAGACAAAAAATATTTTGTCCAATTAAAAGGGAAAACGAATCACACCATAAAAGCAGATAAAATCATACTGGCAACAGGATTCAGGCCCGCACAGCCCCAGGGACTTCTTGGTGAAAAATATCATGATACAAAGCGGATCATCACAACTGCAGAACTCAATCAAATATTTAAAGAAAATACCCTGGCCCAATATCTTCCTGACTCAAGTTCACCTGAAATCGGATTTATCCAATGTGTGGGATCAAGGAACCAAAAAAAAGGAAGGGATTATTGTTCCCAGATCTGTTGTAAAGTATCCCTGCGCCAGATCAACAAACTGAGCCATCTGTACCCGAACGCTAAAATAAGTCTTTTTTATATTGATCTCCAGCTTATCGGAAAACAGATAAGATCTGAATTTGAGTCTCTTTCGAGCAATATTAATCTGATCCAGGGTGTGCCGTTTGAAATTTTTAATGATAAATTGGATGGCAAACTATCAGTTATTCGGGAAGATGATAAGACCGGGAACCGTATTTTAAATCATTTTGACATGATGGTACTCTCTATCGGGGTTCAGGCTTCTGATAACAATTCCAACCTCATGGACATGATTGATATTTCTTCAGATCAATCTATAGGCCAATCTTTAAATCAGTGGGGATTTATAACTGACCCCAATGCCCTGGCCCAAAAAGGGATTTATGTTGCAGGCTGTGCTGCCGGACCCGTGGACATCCTTACAGCACAGCAACAAGGGATCAGGTGTGCCGGACAAATCATACAAGACTTTAATTCAAATAAAACGATAGTAAAACAAACCAATATTGCAATTGCCATAATCGGGGATGGAAAAGAAGCCTGCAATGCCGCATCAATGGTCTCAAGGCAGGGATATGATGCCTGGATGATCGGTCTTGGCAATAAAAAAGGCATCCAGACAAGAGATTTTCATTATGTCCCTGATGCCGAACTTATGTCAATCAAGGGGGCTACAGGCGCTTTTTCAATCCTTTACAAGGCTTCAGGAGTCATAAATAAAAAATTGTTTTTTGCCATTATTGTTGCTGAATCAGCCGAAACAATACCTGTGGAAAAAAAGACAATCCTGTCTTCTGATCAGGTATACAGCCTTAATGATTTTTCAAATCTCGCTCAAAAAAATCTTCAGGCTGTTCCGGATTCAATTGTTTTCTGGCTGGATTATTCTTGTCCTGAATCCAAGGATTCTTCAAGGACTGCTCTGCTTATAGCCATTTCACTTGCCAAAACCAGAAGACAGATCACTTTTATTATCCAAAAAATGCTCGTCCACAACCTGAATGGACAAAGGCTCTATGACAAGGCTCGCAAACTTGGGATAAAATTTTTAAGAATTGACTCAGCAAATGAGGTCAATATTAAAAAACAAGATGATAAACTTGTATTTAATCTTAAAGAAACAACACTCAAGGGCATCATTCTTTCTTTTAAAAGCGACTGGTTGGTCATCCCGGAAAAAAGGATCCCCGGCAATAAAAACCCAATGCTGGCAAAACATTTAAAAGATCACCTTGACAGCGAAGGATATTTACAGTCTGCAAATGTGCGACACAGGTTAATCAACAGTCCCAGAAAAGGCATCTTTTATACAGGATCATGCCACGATGAAATTGATGAACAGGATCAACGATTTGAACTTGAACAAATTTTGTTTTCAATTCATAAAATTATAGATAATAAGGCCAAAAGTTTTTCTATTGGAATTCAGATTAATACAGAACAATGCAGAAACTGCCTGACCTGTTTTCGGGCCTGCCCCCATGGGGCCATAATTTTAAATGATGACATGAAACCGTATATCGTTCCTGAAGCATGCTTTTCCTGCGGCTTATGCTTATCCAGCTGTCCGGCTCTGGCGATTGAATCAAAAGGCTTTTGTGATCAGACATATCTCAATCTTATATCAAAAGACGAAATCACCATATTTGCATGTGAACGGTCAGGCGCGCTTGCCGCCAAAAATGTTAAACATGATGATCGGTTCAATATTCAAACCGTGCCCTGTGTCTGCAGAATCAGCACAAACCTTTTATTGAAAACATTGGAGGCTGGTGCAAAAAAAATAATATTAGCCAGTTGCCACCAGGATAACTGCCAGTCTTTCAAGGGAACCCAAAACGCTCAGACTCTTGCAAAACAAATCACCCAAATTCCAGGGATCGATAACGACACCATTGTTGTTTACCCCATAGCCGCCAATGAATCTGAAAAATTTGAAGCATTTCTCGCCCGTGAAACCTTATAAAATCGGAAACCTTATCAATCCAGGACACAAAAGGACAACAGCATGGAACAAGTCAAACTCAATGAAAACACATATCTGACTGATCATTTGAACACATCCTCAAAAGACGACAATATATTTGAATGTTTGTCCTGCGGAGCCTGCAGTTCAAGCTGCTCATGGTTTGAAGGAGAGGGCGGGCCCGTACCCAGACAGATCATCAAAATGGCTGCCCTGGGACTGGATGAGCTATTGATCAAAAGCGGCATGCTGTGGGACTGCCTCTTATGTAACAGATGCACACAAAACTGTCCCGTGGGGATCACCATGTCATCAATTGTAAGTAAAGGACGGTCTCATCCCAATGCTGCTGACCTCATTTCAGAGGACATCCGGAACGGCATTCGATCCAGGCTTTCAACCGGGGATGTCAATGGACTGACAAAGGAAGACTTTGTGGAAACTATTGAATGGATGTCTGAAGAATTTGCAGATGAAATGTGCGATCCAAACGCCTCAATCCCCTATGATCAGAAAGGGGCTGAATATCTATATCTTCCCAACCCCAGAGAACTGGGTATCAACCTGATGCACCTGACTGCCATGGCCAAGCTGTTTTATGCCGCAGGCCAGACCTGGACCATGTCCAGTAAACATACCGATGTCACCAACTGGGGCTATTTTATCAGTGATGATAAAATAGCCCGTGAAATGGCTTTGATGGTGATAGAACCTGCTGAAGCGCTTGGAATCAAGGCCCTGGTATTATCGGAATGTGGTCATGGATACCATGTTTTAAAGGTTTTAGCTGAAGGTCTGATCGGCAGAAAACCCGGGTTTGAAATTTTAAGCATGCCTGAATTTATCCTAAGGTATGTCAAACAAGGAAAAATTAAACTGGATAAAACCGCCCACCCCTACCCCATTGCCTATCATGATCCATGCAATCTTGGAAGAAAATCAAATCTTTATGATGCACCCAGACAGGTCCTGGCCCATTGCTGCAAGCAAGTGGTTGAACTCATCCCCAACCGTGAAAATGCAATCTGCTGCGGCGGGGGAGGAGGCATGCTGCAAGACAGCAGCAGCAAAACCAAACGGATGATAACCGGCAAAGCCAAGGCAGACCAGATTATGGAATCCAAGGTTAAAAATATTGCAGCTCCTTGCCTGTCCTGCCACCGCCAGCTTGCAGATATCGTAAAACACTATAAACTGGGAGTAAAAGTAGACACCATTGCAGCCCTGGCTTCCCGGTCCTTGATAAAAAGATAGCTGTTAAAAAAATAGCTTGAGTCAATCCCCGGGATATGAAAAAATAGAGCTTAAAATTAACACAGCTTTTATTGGCCTTTAAAAAAATGATAAATAAAAAGATGTTCGGCCCCCTTTCAGAAGAAACCACCAAGGTTATTCTCGAATGCATATCAGACGGGGTTTTTACAATAGATTATGACTGGGAAATCACTTCGTTTAACCGCGCGGCAGAAGAGATCACGGGAATATGTCGAAAAGATGCCATTGGACGGCACTGCTGGGAGGTTTTTCGTTCAAACATGTGTGAACAGGACTGTGCCCTAAAAAAAACAATGGAACAGGGTAAATCCTTTATCAGCAAATCTGCATATATTATTAACAGTGAAAAAAAGCGGGTTCCCATCAGTGCATCAACCTCCCTTCTCATTGATAAAAAAGGAAATGTGATTGGCGGGGTTGAAACATTCAGGGACCATTCCCTTGTCGAAGAGCTTAGAAAAGAACTTTCCACCCGCTTTAAGGTTGAAGATATTGTCAGTAACTCAGATGCCATGAAAAGCATCTTTAATATTCTTCCCCAGATAGCGGGCAGTGACTCTTCCGTGCTGATCGAGGGTGAAACCGGCACGGGCAAGGAACTGATGGCACGGGCAATTCATAACATGAGTCCCAGAAAGAAAAAACCGTTTATTGCCATCAACTGCGGTGCATTGCCTGACACACTCCTTGAATCGGAATTGTTTGGATATAAAAAAGGGGCGTTTACCAATGCAATAAACGACAAACCCGGACAGTTTGCACTGGCCAACGGAGGAACCATTTTTCTTGATGAAATCGGAGATACCAGCCCCGCGTTTCAGGTCAGTCTTTTGCGGGTATTGCAGGAACACGAATTCACCCCCCTTGGCGGTCTGTCCTTAGAGAAAAGCGATGTCCGGATCATCGCAGCCACCAATCAAAATCTTTCAGAGCTGGTCAGATCAGCCAGGTTCCGCCAGGACCTTTATTATCGAATAAACGTCATCCGCCTGACCCTGCCTCCTTTACGACAGCGGATAGAAGATGTACCCCTTCTTGTGGACCGGTTCATTAATAAATTAAATGCCCTTCAGGGTAAAAATATCCAGGGGATTGATAACAAAGTGCTCCAGACCCTGATGTCCTATGATTTTACAGGAAATATCAGAGAGCTTGAAAATATTATGGAACATGGTTTTGTGCTCTGCTCCGAAGGCTATATTACACTTGATCATCTTCCCGGTTTTCTATCATCACAGGGCCCTGCCGGTCTCAACGACAATGAAGACCCGATCAAAGAGGCCAATATCAAACTCATCGCAGATGCCCTGTCCCGCAATAACCACAACCGGAATGCCGCAGCAAAAGACCTGGGTATTCATAAAAGTACGCTTTTCAGACGTATTAAAAAATTGGGAATGAACATTTAAAGGGTCGCAAGTCAAAGACGATCCCTGAACGATTTATCACATTTTCCGAAAAACAAGCTTTGATTTAAATTTTAAAATCCACGGTAAAAACAGAACCACCGGATTGATAACAATCAGTTTTACTTTCACAAAAAGGACATTCACGGATATTCCCCGGGCAGCTGTCGTTTTTGTCGAGAATAAATTTACATCTTTTTGAAGACACATGAATCAAAAAATTATATTGTTCAGAGAATATTTTCATCCGTAGCAGATCAGCCCCTCTCCCACCAGCATTAAACTCAAACGGTTTTTTTGAAGAATATGTAGCCGTTTCCTGGGTTGTAAAAAAACCTTTAAATATCCTAGTTTGGTTATCCGTATGAATTCCCACGCCATAATCCTTAACCGCAAAACTGGGACCGGATTCCTGATTTGAAACGATCACTTTGATTTTCCCCTGATCCGGGGTATTTCCGACAGCATTTTTAATCAAGCCGTCTATAACTTTTTGTAAGGGTTCAGCTGCGATAAAAATAGATGGAGTTGATTCTAAAGCCTGCTCAATTTCCAGCCCACGATGAGCAAATTCAGGGCTCATCTTTTCAAGACAGCGCCGGACGAATTCATCAAGCAGAATTTCTTCACGTCCGGTGTTTTTAATTTTAAAAATATCGTTGATACGGGTTCGGACACGATCAAGAATCTTTGTCTCTCCTGTTTCCGCCTCTATGGTGTCCTCTAATAAATCTGTGCATTGATCTACGAAAAAGGACAACAATTGTAGATGTTCAGACTCCTTTTCCAAAATAATGTCGCGAACTTCATCCTGAAGGTGTTTGACCCGTTCTATGTTTCTTTGGGCTCTGCCCATTGACCGTTTCCAGGAAGAATCTGGAAGCGTTTCAAGCTTTTTTTCAAGGATATTTAATGTCCCGCTGAAGATGGAAATCGGGGTCTTTAATTCATGGGATAAATGATTGATTGCCTTGCTTTTTGCCCGGTCAAGGCTTTGAAGTTCTTTATGGGATTGTTTTAATTCATCAGAAAACTTGGCATTTTCAATGGAAAGTCCCACGGTTCCGGCAATCATTTCCAATAATTTCATATCCGGATTTTCAAAAAGCCCTTCAGATTTATTGAATGCCGCCAGAACACCGATAATTCGATCATAACTTTTGATCGGAACCAGCACATAGTTGTCAAAAGAATACCCAAACTCATGATCTCTTTTGGCATAGCGTGCCGAATCTTTGTACGCATCATTTACAATCAGCGGTTTTCCCGTTTTGACAACCTCTGAAGAGGCCATACTGTCAATTGGTAGCCGGATTCCTTTTACCTTTTTTTGGGTCGCCTTATCATTATCGGCTGCACCCGGGAAAAAAAATTCTTTTCTCTCTTCATCCAGAAGAATGACAAGTGCTCCCTGGGTATCCAGCAACCGCTTAATTTCACCGGTGATATAGTCGAGCAGCTCTTCAAGGTCTGGATATTCCGGCAAGGACATACTGATCCTGAGCATGGCATCATTACTCTGTGCAATCCTTTTTTCCCTTGTAATATCCCTGAAAATAACCAATTCTCCGGGTATCCCCATCTCTGATTCGGAAAAAACAGCACCTCTTGCGATAACATCAAGGAGTCGGCCATCCTTTGTCAACCGTTTGGTTACATATCGGGTCACAGTTTTGTTTTCAAATAGTAATTTAAGCCTTTCCGAAGTCTCGGGCATAAGCTCTGGGGGAACAAAGATGGCCTTGCCGTTTCTCATATCGTCTAATGTCCACCCGAAAACCTGGGTAAAAGATGGATTTAGATAGGAAATGTTGCCCTTTAGTGTAAACGTGGCAACCGGATATGGCGCAAAGTCAAGCAAGATCCTGTATCGTTTTGCCGATTCTTTTAAAGAGACTTCATTTTGCTTTAAGGATGCTACTTGACGCTTTAGACTTGCAACCTGTTGTTCCAATTCTTCATATGCAACTTTTTTGATCATCATAGGTCTCCAAGCCAAAATTCGCTTCAAATGATAACATCGAGATTATAGAACATCAAGATTTTTAGCGAGAACGTTACCATTAGCTCAATTACCTTATCAAGCGATGTGGTCAAGTAAAAATGAATAGCTTCCGTATCACTGACTTTCCCAAGGTATCTTTGGGTGGTTGACAGATTAGCATGTCTGAGAATTATTTTTGAAACGATTTCAATAGGAACCCCTGATCTGCTTGCGTAGGTGGCAGCATGTCGTCGAAGATCATAAGGTTTTAGGCTTACATATATCATTTTCCCAGCATTTTGAACAATCTCACGAGCTCTGGTATATCCAAAAGGGAATACGCTGTTGCCATTAATTCCAGCATCAACCGGTTCCTGGAATTCTCTGTTTTGAAAATAATTTCATCGACAACATCTCTATCGAGAATTGTCCATGAATGCCCCTTGGCCATTTTGAATGTTTTTCTCAGTATTGGTGCATCACACGGATTTGTTAAGGCTGAATCGACTGAATCTTTAATAAAATTAAAAAATGACCTGAGCAAAGAATATTTAAGTTTTTTCGTTGAATGTTTTTGTTGAATTATTGTTGAAAAGCCCCGGAGTCACAGGGATAATCCGGGGTTTTCACCCACCTATAAAATAGGCCTTGTCTTGCAGGTAGTCCACGCTTTCAAACTGGAAAACAAAATACGATGTTCCCGATTTTCCCACAGGCTTTTTTTTGGGGGGGGGAATATGAAATCCAATTGATAGAGCTCAACATTTAGTGCCATCCCCTTCATTAAAAAGGGTCTTTGTGCTTTTGAATGGTCTATCTATATGTCTTACTTTACCAAGCAGCTTTGATGTCTGCTTTTCAATATCGCTAAGTTCTAATACCCATGTATCTGTTTGAATTTCATCACTTTCAACTTTCTTTGAAAATGCGTAATCTGTAACATCCCCCAACCGGCACCACACCCACCCATCCGGCAGCGGATAGGGGATCTCATCTTCCTTAATCGGTGGCAACGGTTTTTGTTTTTTGATCTTCCCTGCTTGGATCAGCCTTTTTTTCTCGGCTTCAATCGCCTTGAGCAGTTCTTTGGCCGGCGGGTCATTGGGGTCCTGGTCCACGAGTTTTCCCTGCATGGCCAGGGTCAGGATCAGTTCCCGCAGCTTCTGAATCCCGTTGGGCACCTCAAGGGCCATATCAATGTGTTGGTCCAATATTATCACGAATCAGGCGTCCCTTTTCTTTTCTGCATCATTTCCAAGCACTTTCCAGTATCCGGATTTGGCTGATCCCTCCCGTTGGACAAGACCTTGCTCGCGCAGCTTTCGGATGGCCCGCTGGGTGGCGGAATCAGATCGGTTGATCTGTTTGGCGATCTGGGGGATGGAAAGATAGGGATCTTGGGCCAGAAGTTCCAGGATTTTCCCCGGCGTTTTCCCCGGCGTTTTCCCCGGCGTGCCAGCCTGAGTGTTTTCACGGTCGGTTGAAAATTTCACCATCAATCCGGTAGCATCACAACTGAATTCAGGGGGAGGGGCATTGACGGACCGGCATTCCTCATGGATTTTTTCAATACCGCGGCCCCAGGATTCGATCAGGCCGGCGCGGAAAAAAGCATTGGCGATCAGGGGATTATAGGGTTTTGACGGATGTTTTTTCAGCAGATTCTCAATGGTCCAGGATTCCGGTAGTCTGCCGTCGTTCCAGAAATAGATTTTATCTTCATACACACTGATCTGGATGGGAACGCCGCTGCTGTAATCTTTGTGTACAATGGCGTTCAGCAAGGCTTCCCTGATGGCGTTTTTGGGAAAAGGGTAATTTTCCACCCGGTTAACCCCTTCATAGGAGATATAGGCCCGCAGATATTTGGTTAGGAGCAGGTCAAGGGCCTTGTCTGCCTGTTCAAACAGGCTGCCGTGAATTTCGTCCTGGTATAAGAGTTCTGCATCTGTCCTGAAAAAGCCTATTTTAATATAGGCACCGTCCACAAAACGTTCCGGGTCAGGATGGAACAAAAGGATACCGGCCCGTTTCATTACAGCAGCTTCTGTAAGCTGAAGATTCTCGATAACGGCATCATTGCTGTCTGCAAGAATGTCATCATCCATCCGGCCGCTTTTTTTAGCGCGGGTTCTAAACAGATCAAAGGCAATGTCGTGTAAATCACGGGTCTTGATTTGGGGGATGGGCACACTGTCCCACCGTTTCCCCTGTTTTTTCAGCAGAAAGGCATCCAGAGCCGCGCCTTTGAGTTCCTGCTTGGTGCTGCCGCTTCGATAATGGTATTGACCCTTGTGGCTGACCGGATAGGGATGGGGATCGACCTTGATCTCTATGAGTTCTTTTTGTCCGTCACTTACCAGGTTCACATCCACAACAATACCCAGAAGGTTAAGCACTTTATTGGGGATCTGTTCCAACAAAGATGCAGCATTGGGGATACCGACCGTTTGACCCTTATCATCTTTTCCAATGATCAGGGTTCCGCCGTCTGCATTGGCAAAACCGCAGATCCATTTGATGTAGCCATCCCGCCAGGATTCTTTCCATTCAATGTTCTGGCTTTCTTTGGGGTGTGATAACGCACTCATCTTTTTTGCCTTTTTAATCTCCATGCCGGGAAAGGGCTTTGATCAATTCCTTTTTCAGGGTTGTCTTCACACCTTCACCAAAAAGAAAGCCATCCGGCAGCACCACAGCCGCCCGGCCTGTATCATGTTTTAGAAGGTGCATGATCAGTGCCATGAAAAGGTCCGCAGTTTCCCGGGTCTGGTATTTTTTCAAGGTATTTTTCTCAATGCCGTCCTCTTCCATGCCGCCAAAGGGAGGATTGGTGATAATACAGTCCACCCGGTCCTTGGGTCCGTAGTTTTTCAGAGGTTTGCTCAAGGTGTTGTCATGTTCGATATTGGTGGGGACATCAATGCCGTGGATCATCATGTTGGTGATTGCCAGCATAAAGGGCAGTGGTTTTTTCTCAACACCCCGAATACTATTCTGAAGAATTTCCTTGTCCTGGATGTTTTTTACCTGTTTTTCCAGATGTTCGATGGTATTGACCAGAAAGCCGCCGGTTCCGCAGGCTGGATCCAGGATGGTTTCCCCTAACCTTGGGTAGACCATCTCCACCATGAATCGGGTCACGGCCCGCGGGGTATAGTATTCCCCTGCGTTTCCGGCTGATCGAAGATCGCCCAATATTTTTTCATAAATATCGTTAAAGGTATGCCGGTCATCAGAAGAGTTGAAATCAATATCCTGTTCAATGGTGTTGATCACCTGGCGAAGCAGGGTGCCGGATTTCATATAATTGTAGGCATCTTCAAACACACGGCCCACAACTTTGCCGTGGGGGGAGACACCGGCTGTTGTGGCCAGTCGTTTCAGATAGGGGAACAAATCATTGTTAATAAAATCAATCAGGTCATCTCCAGTGTCCCCTTCTGGATTTTTTGCCCAGTTGGACCACCTGAACCGGGATTGCAGCGGAGACGTGTACCTGGAATCAAGTATCTGCCATTCTTCTTCCCTGTCATCAAATATTTTTAAAAACAGCAGCCAGACCATCTGGCTGATCCGCTGGGCATCACCATCAACGCCCACATCTTTGCGCATGATATCCTGTATGGTTTTAATCAAAGTACTTAAGGGCATATCATTCCATTTTGTTTACGCCGAGTATATGGCTTGTTCAAGGGCTTGTACGGCTTTTTTAAAATCTATTATCCCGCCGAACCGATTGATGATCTCAACCGGTGTGCCGAAATCCGAAAAAGGGGTAATGGTTAAAATATCAGTTTCTTCTATCTGAACTACCCCCTGGTCGGCATATTTGTCAAGGAGGGCCTCCAGAACCTGCCTTGCCGGCTTCTCATATTTTCCAAAATAATCTTTTTTCCTCACATTTTTCACCCGCTCCTGCCGGGTGAGCGGCGGCTGCCCCCAGGCCACATGGCAGATCAGGTCAAAGGGATCCAGACCTTTTCCGATTTCCCGGGAAAGAGCCTCGAAAAATACCCCCTGCTCTTCAAGCTCTTCAATGATGACTTTTTTCTTATCTGTATCGCTCCAGCGACTTAAGAAGTCATCAAGGCTTGAAAACTGTCGATCAAGCGCTTTTTTGGTATAGTCCTTCAAAGATTCCGTGATCAGTTTTCCCTGGGCATCAAAATACTGGACCCGTTCTGCTGCAATGGTCACCTGTACCTTATCCACATAATATTTTCGCACGGTTTCCTGGGAATCTGAATCAAAATCGCTGGAATTGCAGTTTTCCGAAATATCTCCGGAAACAAAGGCGGCATTATCCGGAAGTTCATAGCTTACGGATTCAGGGTCGTCTGTCAAAGTATCAGGCGGTACAGGCGAATCCTTAGGGCCCGGATTGTACACCATCACGGGATCTCCGTCGAAATCAGGATCGGCAAAGAGTTCCGTGGCCTTTTTAAAATCCATTATTGTAAAATGAAACTTGCCATAATCCTCATTGATCCGGGTTCCCCGACCGATGATCTGTTTAAATTCGGTCATGGACTGAATGCGCTGATCCAGCACAATCAACTTGCAGGTCTGTGCATCCACACCAGTACTCATCAATTTTGATGTTGTGGCAATCACCGGGTACCGGGATTCAGGAAATATGAAATTGTCAAGTTCCAGTTTTCCTTCTTCACTGTCACCGGTAATTCGCATCACATATTTGCTGTTTATAACAACTTGGTCTGGATTCTCATTAACAAGTGCCTGCCTCATTCGTTCAGCATGGTCAATGTTGTCACAAAAGACAATGGTCTTATCGAACCGATTGGTCTCTTTTAAAAACTGGGTTACTCTGCCTGCCACCAGTTGGGTTCTTTTTTCCAAGATCAATTTTTTATCAAAATCCCGTTGATTATAGATACGGTCCTCTATTTCATTCCCATACTTGTCCAGCATGCCCTTATCCGGCCGCCACCCCGTCAGGTCTTTATCAATATCGATACGGACCACTTTATATGGGGCAAGAAACCCGTCATTAATACCCTGTCGTAGGGAGTATGTATATAAGGGATCACCAAAATAATCAATATTGGATACGGTTCTTGTTTCTTTTGGGGTAGCTGTCAGGCCGATTTGGGTGGCAGAAGAAAAATATTCCAGAATCCTTCGCCAATTAGAATCTTCTGCGGCACTGCCCCGGTGGCATTCATCCACAATCACCAGATCGAAAAAACCTGGAGAAAACTGTTTATAAATGTCTTTTTCTTCATCCGGTCCTGTGACGGCCTGGTACAATGACAAATATATTTCATAGGATTTATTGGCCTGGCGTTTCTGGATTTTTGTCATGGCCGATCCAAATGGTTTAAAATCATTGGTCATTGTCTGATCAACAAGGATATTTCGATCTGCAAGGAAAAGTATCCTTTTTTTGGCCCGTGATTTCCATAGCCGCCAGATAATCTGAAATGCAGTGTAGGTCTTGCCTGTTCCGGTCGCCATAACCAGTAAAATACGAGTCTCTCCCCTGGCGATTGCTTCGATTGTTTTATTAATGGCTAAAAGCTGGTAGTAACGGGGTGTCTTATTGCTGCCATCGCTATGGTAATCTTCGGTGATAATGGCTTCTTGCTCTTGAGTGATTCCCTTATGGGCAGACCATAGCCGCCATAAATGCTCCGGGGAGGGGAATTCGTCTAAACCCAGTTCTGTTTCAATTTGTCCATCATTAGAGATGCTATTATGAAAATGAAACCCGTCTCCATTGGAGCTGAATGTAAATGGGACATTTAATAGCTCGGCATATCCCAAAGCCTGCTGTATGCCACTGCCAATGCTGTGAGAATTATCTTTGGCTTCAATTACAGCAATAGGAATATTCGGTTTATAGAACAGAACATAATCTGCTCTTTTGGATTTACCTCTTGTGTGGAGTTGCCCTCTGACAATCACACGGCCATTGGTAAGCGTATATTCTTCCCTGATCTGGGCATTGATATTCCAACCAGCTGTTTCGATGGCAGGTGTAATAAATTTTGTGCAAATATCGCGTTCGCTAAGATTTTTTTTATTGATTCCAGTCAAAACAGGCCTCGGTTCATTCGTTCGTGCCTAAAAAATATATTGGTTGCAATGGTAACAAAATTTTCTCTTCATCAGACAGCTTGGAATAAAAATCTTTCCACAGACTAATGAATGTATCTCCATCTATCAATTTAACATGGATGTGAGAATCCCTGGCAAACCGTTCTGAATCTGCTGTAAACCTTCCAGAGGTTACAAACAGCCCTATGTCACCATCTTTATTCAACAAGCCAAGCAAGCCTCGAATCTCATCAACGGGAATTGCAGCATCCGGCCTGTGTTTTACTTGGACTTTAATTCTCGGGGCATTGGCTCCTAAAGGATCTTGAAACGCAATAACATCAATTCCACCATCTTTTCCCTTTGGAGATATGAATGGCGTATAATACCCCATAGCCCTGAGTAATGCTGCTACCAGATCCTGAAATTCATAAGGATTCCTATCTTTTAAATATTCTTTAATACCATCAATAGCATTCTCTTCAAGCTGCTCTATGGTGGCCTTCTGGATCTTTTCTTCCGGAATTTCCTCTTCTGATTGTACCTCGTTCTCAGCTTTTCGACTTTTATCCCATTTGCGATATTTTCTTGAAGCTGTTTTGAGAAGTTCGACTGCTCCCAAGCTTATTGCATTTTCACCTTCCTCGGTGAGATACCATACCCCTTTTTGCTTTCTGAGAAATCCAGCCTTTGAACAATCAATTGTATAAAAATGAAGGATCGATTGCCATCTGATATATCCGGTTTTTTCATATCGTTCCTTTTCCCAGTCGGTTAAGTTGACCTTACCTGGGATTTTATTCATTACGTCTTTAGATGATAGATTCCCATCTGATTCTTTGAGGATTTCAAATGTTGCATAAACTGTTTTGGCAGCACATGCCATTGAGGGTGACAGGCTTTCGATATCATCATATGCAGATGTCATTTTAACCTCTTTTGAAAGAAATGATCTTTAATGACTGATTGAGAGACCATTTTAAAAAACTTAATGTTTTGACCTGAAATTATTTTTTTGACATCAGTCACATTTCCGGTCTTTTTAGCTATTTACAAACCGTACCAACACCTCAATATCGCTTAATCGCTGTGAAATCAATAAAATATAGTGAAGAAACAAAAGGAACAACAGATAAGTAAAAAGATTAAAGCCGCATGGTATGATGCGGCAAGAGCATTCCGAATCAATGAAACGGATAGCCTGACAGCATTCTCCGGCAAAGTGTTTAAAAATTTTCACTGAGGACTATATCAAAAACAGAATCTCTCCAATGACTGATTTATGAGCCCGGACTATTATTAATAATCTTGGGATTCTGTATTATAGCCAGATGTGATATCTTTTGTTTTAAAAAACATTCATTTTTATTCTGATTTTTAAAGCTATTTTTGAGGTACCACCCATTTCATCTGAAACTCAATCTCCTCGTTGTCACCTTCTCTTTCATGTTCGATATTAAAAACAGCAGCTGGAGGAACAGAGATTCTTTCACCAGCAATTTGTATCCGGAACCGTTTTTCTTGTTCAATGGAATCAGCAAGTCTCCTTAATTTGGCCACGAAGTCTTTTGTGGAGTATGCTTTTTCCAGATCTCTTTCTGGTTTAATTTTACGTTTTGTCATCATTTCTTATATTCCCTAATATCTTTGAGGGTTACATCTTGAATATTCGGATCATTATTTGCTTTGAGCTTCAATAAAATTAAATTAGGATTCCCAATAAGCTCTTTTAATTTTCCACCTAATACCAATGCTTCTAACCAGGAAGGAACTATCCAATGACAGGATTTTATCCCTTCTCTCTCGATCTCCTCATAGACTTTAAGGTCCTTGAGTATTGGCAACATTTCTTTTTCAATTTTCTTTCCAAAATCATTATACTTGATCCAAACAATCAGTTCAAAATCCGGTAAATTTAAATCAAACATATAAATCCTTTTTATTTAAAACTCTTCATGCTCGACATCCTTATCTCCATAGTCCCAGGTCATATCTGAACAAATCACATCGAACCATTCTTTAAATATCTTGTATGTCTTTTTGGGTGGCCAAACATCAGGGTCAGCCATCCAGGATTCGAGTTCTTCTTCAAATATCTGCTGATTAAAGGTTTTTTTTAAATAGGTTTCATAATTGAATTCATCATATTTGTCGGGGATTAAAATTGTTGTGGCATGGGGGTGGTCATAACCGACCCCATCTTCAAAACTATTTGCCCATTCGATATAGGGTTGTTTAGGGATGATGGTGATTGCCGTTCTGTTAATGGATTTCATTTTTATATCTCACCTCTCATCATATCCATTTTGTGTGATTTCACCGATTTTCAGTTTTGATTGAATCCAAAAGAATTTATTATCATACCATTTATCCGGATCAAAATTATAAGTCATGATATTTAGACCTTTTTAATTCAAAACGGTGTAAAAGCTTCTTTCCCATCCCTTGCGTCAAATAAAATTTGGGAAACTTTCCGTCCCCCCGCTGTATCATGAAATCCTTTGAGATGATTCTCTTTATTTTTTCCTGAATTGATCCCTTGGTTGGATCGCTGATTTTCAAAGCATTTCCGGATCTCGGCACGTTTTTCTTCAGATAGGCACATGAAGATCTCCTGTTTCAGGTTATGACGAATATGGAACTGAATCTATTATTGGTATATTGCACTTGGGGGAGGGAATTTCAAGGAATTTTGAATGTTATTCGGGGATTGATTTGAGGAATAAAACGATTATATGGTTCTCTGGAATATATTCTATCTTGGAAGGGTACCAAAGAAGTTGAAATGCCTTTACAGGTATTAGAAATATTGGTACGAAATTCTCAATTCAGATTTTTTTATTTGTCTGGTTGGATGCCATTCAAAATAAAAAGCTAAACAGGTCTGTAAAATCAATTGTAACGATTTGGATAAAGTATGAATGCACAAAGCGGTACTATATCGAACTGGAATGAACAAAAAGGTTTTGGGTTCATTGCCCCAAAATCAGGTGGCAAAACAATATTTGCCCATATCAATGATTATAGTAGATCACATAAAAGTCCTTTCAAAGGACTTGAAGTTGAATATTTTGTTTCAACCGATCAAAAAGGTCGTAACTGTGCAGTAGAAGTACGTCCATTAAAAGTTCACAAGAAAAATAGTCCCGGATCAAAGCAAAAAATACTGTCTATCTTTCTATTCAACAGTTTTGCATATGTCCTCTTTTTTCTTTTTAATTCTAACTTAATTCCACTCGCACTTGTCGGTCTATATACAATCATGAGTGTAATCGCATTTATAATATATGCAAAAGATAAAAGTGCCGCTGAATGGGGGACATGGCGAACCTCTGAAAGCACATTGCATACTTTATCTTTATTGGGAGGTTGGCCAGGAGCTGCGATTGCACAAAGCTTCTTGAGGCATAAATCTAAGAAATTATCATTTAGAATTACATACTGGATAACAGTAATTGCTAATTGTAGTGCTTTATATTGGTTGGTCACTCCAGAGGGTAGCAGGTGGCTAAGAAATATAATTAAAAATATAAATTTGGGTTAACCAAACGTTCATAGGGTACCAACATGCCCCCTAAAACTTTCAAATGTAAACAATGTGGTAACTGCTGTCTCAACCTCGGCGATGCTTTTCAGACAAGTGTCAGTGCTGAATATATTGCCTTATTAGAAATGGAAGGTCGATATGATATTCTTGAATGGGTGAACTCAATATCTCTTGGCGAGGAGCATTATATTCATGATATCTGGATAAGTCCAAAAACGGGTGATGATGTGTGGCGGTGTCCATGGTTGAGGAAGCTTCCAAAGCAGGATAAATACATCTGTAGGATTCAGGATGTAAAACCAGAACATTGTCAAAATTATCCAAAATCAAGACAACATGCTGAAGAAACTGGGTGTAAGGGTTTTGAGTAGGTGTTGAAAGATTGATCAATTTCAAATTTTGGGTACAAATTTTTTTACAGATCCATTTTTCATTCCCGGGTTCATTTTTGAAATTTATTTGTTGCTGTCCATACTGGTAATCATTGTGCGTTTGTATATTATTTGAAAAAAAATTTGTGTTGTTGAAACAATGTAACTTAATTCTTTTTTAACAGGGGGAATATGACTACTATAAAAATTATCCAAGGTGATATCACTAAAGCTGCCGTGGATTCAATTGTTAATGCAGCAAACTCCAGAATGCTTGGAGGTGGTGGAGTTGATGGGGCTATTCACAGGGCAGCCGGCCCGAAATTATTAGAAGCATGTAAAAAAGTTAAACCGGAAAATGGGATTCGATGCCCAACTGGAGAGGCGAGGATTACTGAAGCTGGAAATTTAAAAGCAAAATATGTTATTCATACTGTAGGTCCTCGATATAATATTGATAAAGATCCTGAAAATCTTCTTTTATCAGCATATAAAAACAGTCTTGATCTGGCTCTATCTCATAGATGTGAATCCATTGCATTTCCTGCTATTTCATGCGGAGTTTTTGCTTATCCCCCACAAGAGGCTGCCAAAATTTCGGTTTCAGTATGCAAAAGACCTGAATATAAAGCATTGATCAAATATTTTTATCTGTTCAATGAAGACATGGTTGCAATTTGGATGGATGCACTTGAATCTTTATAAAAAAAGAGATTTGAGCATTGAATAATCTGTTCTAAAAAAATTCAACAAGTCACTTATAATATTTGTAACGCGTCACGTAATCTAAGGAATCTGGGCAAATGAACTCAGATTTTTGAAAAAAAAATTATTTTCCCTTGTTACAATTACTGTATAGAATTTTATCTTTCATCTATTGCTAAGGCCGTGAGCACAATACATATTTGAGCATATAAAACGACAATAAAAATTATCAGATATTTTAGAGATGAAGGATTAAATTTATTGAACTAAACCTAAAGAAGCGCGGTCGCAAAAGCGTATGCTCCGCTATGGGGATTGTAATGGTTTGGTTTTTGAGTGCTATATCCATCCGAATGATCAATTCTTTTAATGTTGTCGGTCCTTAATGCCGTCTCTATATAGTTTAGAGAATGATTCTTTAAAAGGTCAGAATAATCGTGACTCATTGTATAAATCCTATTAAATAGAACAGGTGTCATTGTGTGGATTTTAGTTATTGTAAATCCTTTACCATGACTCCAATGACACCTGTTTCTATTATGTTAGTTTATTTCTACCTTATTAAAACCAAAAGTTATGCTGATTCCAGATCCCGCCGGGTTGCCATATCCATCATAATCCGCTCCCTGGCCTTGTTTATGCCAAGGGCTTCTCGTTTTTTATCAATATGGGCAATCATTTTATGGGCATGCTTGACAGGATCTATTTCAAGATCCCACATCCCGCCGTATATTTTCTCAAGATCTTCAAAAAGGTATTTTTGAAAAACCGGTGCGCCGCTGGTTGGGAATGTAACCCCGAATACCGTATAAACACCTGATGCTACAAAATACTGCCCAATGCTGATGGCTTTTTCACTCATCCATTCAGGCGCACTTCCGGCAACCGGCAGATCACTGATATCATTTCCAAGACCACCGGCTTTAACCATTTCGGTTGCCGCCAGAAGGATACGGCTGTTATCAACGCAGGAACCCATGTGAAGAACCGGTGGAATCCCAACGGTTTCACAGACCTCAGACAGGCCCGGTCCGCAGAAAGCGGCTGCTGATTCCGGCCTGAGCAGGCCTTCCATGGCACATGCGATCCCGTTGCACCCGGTTGTAATGACAAGGACATCATTTTTAATCAATTCTTTGACAATGGCGATATGGCCTTCATTGTGTCTGGTTCTTGCATTGTTGCATCCGACCACACCGGCAACCCCCCTGATCCGGCCATTGATGATGTTATCATTCAATGTATAATAAGAGCCGCGAAAGGTTCCGCCCAGATGATATAAAACCGACTCAACGCCAAAACCGGCTACCTGCAGCCCTTTTTCCCGGGGTATCATCACATCTGCCCCCCTGTTGGTATAATTATCTATGGCAATTTTGACGATCCGTTTGGCATCATCCAGGGCATAATGTTCATTAAATTCAATGTGGATAACATTTTCCTGTTCCATTTTAGCAATGGGGTGGGTGGTAATCAGTTTGGTATGGAAACATTTAGCCACGTTGGCCACATTTTGAAATATGCATTGAACATCGACCACCATTGCATCACACGCACCTGTTATAATCGCAAGCTCCTGTTGCAGAAAGGTTCCGCATAACGGCACACCATGGCGCTGTAAAATTTCATTGGCTGTGCAGCAGATCCCGGAAAGCTGTATCCCTTTTGCTCCTTTTGATCTGGCATAGTCTTCCATTTCCAAGGATTGTGCCACACCCACGATCATTTCAGAAAGAATGGGTTCATGGCCATGGATAATAATATTCACATGATCTTCTTTCATCACGCCCAGATTGGCTTGAGACTCAAGCGGATAAGGTGTTCCAAACAGAACATCCTGCAAATCAGTTGCCATCATGGAGCCTCCCCATCCATCGGCAAGGGCGGTTCTTGTTCCCTGTTTGATCAGGTTCTTATAATCCTGATCCACGCCCATATGGGTCCGGTGCATGATTTCAACAATTTCACGGTCAATATTTCGGGGCTTAACACCTGTGGCTTCCCATTTTTTGTACAGCGCTTTAGGTGCCCGTTTCAGATACATGAGTTCACCGTCGGTTTTCCCCCATTCGTTCAATGCTTTTTCTCCGACCTCAACCGCTATTTCATCAATGTCACGGTCCACGGTCTCGCCATCAACTTCCACGGTGGTGTCTACATTAAAACAGGGGGCAATGGATAACAGCTTGGCTGTATCTTTTATTCTATAATCCCTGGTTTCTTTTTTGGCCGCACTGACAAATATTTCCGCCACGCCCCGGCCATGATCGGAATGGGCAGCAGCCCCTCCGGCTATCATCCGGATAAAGTTTCTTGCTGCAATGGTGTTGGGAGTTGCACCACATAATCCTTTCCGGTCATCTTCGCCCTGAATCCCTGCTTTTGGCAGGGGCAGTCGGCAGGGTCCCATGCTGCAATTTTTACAGCAGATGCCCTGAACTCCTATGTTACAAGGTTTCATATTTTCTGCCCGATCAAATACGGTCTCGATATTTAAGCCTTGAGCTCTTGCAATCATTTTCCGGGTGGCAATATCAATTGATGCGTCAACCGGATTTACCATTTTTTTTACCTTATCTTTCTTTGGGTCATTCTTAATATTTTCCATGTATTGAATCTCCAATAATTAATTATTAAAACCACAGGGGGTTTTTAAAATTTATATCTGAAACAGCCCCGGGCATTAAATAATCCGATATTCTATGGGGGGTCTTTAATAAAGAGGCGAGTACCTTATCTGTATTGCCGGTAACAAAAGAAATCAGCTTAACACCACTTTGCTCAATGGGTTTAGCCTCAATATCGGATATTGCCCCGCAGATTAATGCGTCAATCTGAAATTCCTTTAAGATGGATAATATCCGGGCAATAGCCTTGGGATTAAATTCCTGGAATATCCGGCTTACGATATTTAAATCTTCGACCTGAACGATCATCAACGTGCTTGCTGAATCAAAAACAGGTGAAATTCTATTGCCCCAGATTGTAATGGCAATTTTCATTTTTACGTGTCTCTTTGTCATCATTAAATCGTCTACCAGTGGCCATCTTTGTTGGCGCCTTCGGCAAAAACAAGTTCTCCTTGTTTAAACTTTTGCACTGCATCAATCACCCGGCCGGTTTGATCATTGACAACCTTTACACCGGCAGTCTCCAGGGTTTTAAAGGCATTTGGCCCGCAAAATCCTGTCAATAACACCTTGGCCCCGTTATTACTGATCATGGCTGCAGCCTGAATGCCGGCGCCCTTAAAAGCATTTTTATTTTTATTGTTATCAAATGCTTTATATTCGAGTGTCTCAGTATCTATGACAAGTATATATGATGCTCTTCCAAATCTTGGATCCAGCAGGGAATCCAATGTGTCTGACTGTGATGTGACTGCTATCTTCATGACTGCTCTCCTTTATAAAAAGTTACACCTGCCCGCCGCCACAGACCTGATCATTTCTGATTTGGGCCAGGTTGCCGGCAATCAGATCTTTTACCACAGGTTCGATGTCAGTACGCTGGTCATCGTGATAGACAGATATTCCAACCTGTTTGAAACCCATGAGCGGTCGCATGCCAATACCGCCGACAATGATTGCATTGACCCGGTTTTCAGACAAGAGATTGACCGGGACCATACATCCGCCCTGAACATGCTCCTGATTTTGAAGAATGGATATATTTTTAACTTCATAGTTTTCCACGTCCACTATCGTGAATACGTCACAATGGCCGAAATGTCCGGCCCGTGTTCCACCCATTCCGCCCTGACCATTTGAAGGGATGGCTATTCTTCCGTTTTCCATTGTTTATATCTCCTGTTATTATTGATTTATATGCATCACAGGTGCGTTAAAGGCAGGCAAAGACAGGATCGTTTCCCATACCTGCCTCACCTGGACAGCTGCCAGTGATTGGTTTTTGTATTCAAAAATAGTTTGTGCCTGGATCATGGCATACGTAAATATTGGATCAAAAGATATCTTTCCGACAACAACAATGTTTTTATCCTGGGCAAGCATCTCAATATTTTTTGTTTGCTCAGGGTTCAGATCAAACTTGTTAATGCAGACCATGGCAGGAATATTAAAGTGGTCGCACAATTGCCCCACCCGTTCCATGTCATGGATACCTGAAAGAGTGGGTTCAGCAATGATCAATACTGCTGTGGCCTGGCCCATGGATGCGATCACCGGGCAGCCGATTCCGGGAGGGCCGTCCGTTAAAATGAGATCCAGATTGCTTTTTGTTGCCAGTTTTCTTGCTTCCTGACGAACCATGGAAACCAGTCTTCCTGAATTCTCCCGGGCTATGCCAAGCCCGGCATGAACCATGGGGCCGAACCGGGTGTCGGAAAAATACCATTGTCCACATACGGTTTCAGGAAAATCAATGGCCTGTTCCGGGCACAAATCAACGCATACACCACATCCCTCGCATGCAATGGAATCTATCTGGAAATTATTTTTAACAGCATCAAACCGGCATAGTTCCATACACAAACCACATTGAGTGCATTTGTCCGGATTGATTATGGCCTCGTGTCCGCCTTTAAAATCTTTGGATGCTTTAATCTGCGGGGTTAAAATCAGGTGAAGATCAGCAGCATCAACATCTGCATCGCAGAACATCGTATTTTGTGCCAGAAAGGCAAAGGCTGATGTAATACTTGTTTTACCTGTCCCTCCTTTTCCACTTAATATGACCAGCTCTTTCATGTGTTTAATTTTTCCTTTTCAACCAGGGATGTTATTTTTTTAAACAAATTTTGAAATTTTTCTTTGGCACCGGGGATTGAGTCCACAATCATCCTGCCATTGGAACATAATTGAGCAATCGTTTTATCAAAAGGGAGTTCCATTAATATCGGGATATTTTCTTTCTGGGCATAAGCATTGACATCATCATTGCCGATTCCTGCCCGGTTGATCACAATTCCATGGGGAATATCAAGAATTTTTACGGTCTCCACTGCCAGTTTCAAGTCATGGAGTCCGAAAGGGGTGGGTTCTGTCACAAGCAGGATAAAATCAGCCTTATTCATGGCTGATATAACCGGGCATGATGTTCCCGGAGGTGCGTCAATAATGGTGACATACTTTGGATCAGTATAGGACCTGACCTGTTTGATAATGGGAGGGACCATGACCTGGCCAATATCCAGCCGGCCATGGATGAAATCAATGTTGCCGCATGTCCCCCATTCAATATCACCCAAAGACCGGTCTTTTTCCTTTATTGCATTTTCAGGACAGACTTCAAAGCACCCCCCGCAGGAATGACAAAGATTTTCAAATATCATGACGTCTTTTCTTAAAACGGCAATGGCGCCATACCGGCAAATCTCCATACATTTTTTACAAAACGTACATTTTTCAAGATCGATTTTGGGTACAGGGGCATTGACAGATTCTTTTTTTTGGATCACTGGATTTAAAAAAAGATGGGCATTGGGTTCTTCAACATCGCAATCAAAGAGTTGAACCTTCTGGTTCAAGGAGACTGCAAGGTTTGTTGCAATCGTTGTTTTTCCTGTTCCGCCTTTACCGCTGGCCACACTGATAATCATCTTTTTTTATGCTCCAATCTTGTTAATGTTAACCTGTAAATCTTGAATTTTTTTCAGATGTTCAAGGAGCATTTGACCCTGATTCAGACCGATTCTTACGGGAAATTGCATCAATACCCCAAATCCTTCATAGGTTTGATGAAAATCTTTTTGTGACAGCCCGCTTGCCACCACACAATCGATCGCAGGATTGATTTGAACAACCTGTTCAATGAATTGCCGGCCTGTCATATCCGGCAGTTTCTCATCAATTAGTATTAACTCTGGTAGTATTAACTCAGGATTATTTTCTTCAAGCATTGAAAGTGCGCCTGCCCCTGTATCACTCCATTTTGAATCAATTTTATTGGCGGTGAAAACGGTTTCAAGTCCTTTAAAAAAATGCTTATCCCAGCTGACCATAAGTACTGAAATCATAGGTTCTTAATGCTCCTGCGATTTGTTTAATACGATTAATTATTCTCTTTATCCGGGTTAAACTGCCGGCCATTTCCACGGATTCTTCTGTGTCGGCCTTTGCCGGTATTTTGGCCTGCATGTTCGCTTAAGCCTTTGTTCTGTCTGCTCTGTCGATTGATGCAGCCGCCTGATCCCCTGCCTGTTCCAGGCCCCTTGCTTTGAGGGCCGGTGGTATCTTTTCCTGGCATATCTGTACCTCCCTGTCCGGTTATGATGTTAATTTGTCAGATATAAAATGAATGCTTCTTTGCCTGACAAACCAGTTGCAACATCATAAATTGCAAACCACATGCCATGGCATTAATACAGAACAGCTTTTATGAAATTTTCTTTAATTTCAATTATTTATGTAGAAATTTTAAAAAGGCGGGCAAATGCTATCCACCCGAAAGAATCGCGCTTTTGCGACCCTGAGAGTCGCATGACTCGCTATTTAGTATCCGACTGAAAATCGATTATTTTCCAGATTACTGCGTTGGGCATTACTGATAAAAAATTATTTTAAAGGCAGGGTGATGGTAAATTCAGTGAATTTGTTCAATTCAGATTTGACTGATATGATGCCGCCATGCTGCTGGATGGATCGTTGTGCAATAAACAGTCCCAGCCCGGTCCCTTTATTGCCTTTATCAGAGTAAAAAAGATCAAAGATTTTATCCTTTTTCTCTGCGTCCATGCCCTTTCCATTGTCTTTGATACTGAACAAAATAGATGACTCTTTAATCTGGACAGAAAAATGGATTTTGGCGTTTTTTCGTTTTGACACACAGGCATCCACTGCATTTTCAAGGATGCTGCGAAAGGCTGCGAAAATCGCTATTTTGTCAATATACAGGCAGGGATTCTCTTTGGGGTATTCTATTTTGAATGCAATATCTTCCTGATCGGCCTTTGGCTGAATTGAAGAACAAATTTCCTGAATTAAATCAATTAGCAGGATCTCTGATCGGTCCAGTTCCCTCTTCTTGGTCTGGAACAGGATGTTCATTACCATCTGCCGGGTTTCAGAAATCTTGCCTTTAAGAATGTCCCAGCCTTCTGTTATCTGGAGGATATCTTTTTTTTTCAGGCCGGACTCGATCAGATACGCCCCACCGTCAATCCCGGTTATCACCTGTTTTAACCCATGAGAAACAGAACCGATATGAAGCCCGACCGACACCAGATGATCCTGAAGTTCACGGATCATGGTAACATCAGTGGACATTTCCATGACATGGGTGGTCCGGCCCGAAGAATCTGTGATCGCAGATGTCTGGATAAAAATATTTCTTTTACTTGCATCATTTAAAATAACATCCATTTCAGCAGTATGGGATTTTCCATCATTAAATGTTTTTTTAACCGGACACTCAGGACAAGGCGATTGCCTGCCTTTATATACTTCATGGCAGGTCATCCCCTCTTTATAATTAAAGTGGTCTTTAAATATTTTGTTTGTCTCAATAATATTAAAATTTTTATCCTGGATCGTTAAATAACTGGGGGATTCATTGAACAATTGAACATATCTCTTTTCTGACTCTGCAAGCTTCCGGGTTTTCTCTTTAACCAGCACTTCAAGATCTTGGGTATATGTTTGAATCTTTTTTCTTGATTCAATCCTGTCATGGGCTCTTTTCAAGGCGATCTCAAGGATATCATTATCAATGGGCTTTGAAATGAAATCCACTGCATCCAGCTTTAAGCTTTCAATGGCCAGTTTGAAATCACCATGTCCGGAGATCATGATGACTTCAGTTTCAGGGTAATGTTTTTTAATGTGGTTCAACAAAGAGATACCGTCCAGGCCCGGCATGGTAATATCGGTCAGAACAATATCAAAGGATTGTGTGTCTATGATTGATACCGCTTTTTCCCCGTCCTCTGCTGTAGTAACAGCATAACCGGCATCCTGCAGATAAATTTTTAAGACATTTCTGATACCTGCTTCATCATCAACAAGCAGAACGCTGCCTTTCATATTGATTGTCCCCATTGATTTTTTTTAATTTAAAACCCTCCTTCCAATACACATTTTTTAATAATGCTTCTAAGATATTCAGGATCTGCATCTTTTGCAATATAAATTCCAGGTTCAGGGATATTGTCACCAATGGCCGCAATGTTCAACATTTTGAGATGATGAAAAAAAACCTTACGATCCACCCCTGAAAAAAACACAACCGGTATGGTTTTGTATTCCACATGGGTGACAATCTCCTGATAGACAATCACCCCTCCCTTTTCCGGCATCATGATATCCAATATGATGACAGCAGGCTTAATACTTTTTAATCGTTCAAGCCCCTGAACACCATCCTTTGCCAATATTGGCTCAAAACCCAATGATTTAACAAGGGTCATCAGATAAAACCGCATTGACATCTCATCGTCGATGATCAACACTCTGGGCGTTTCTTTTTCCGGTTTCATCTTAATTTTGAGCTTACAATTTATCCGGCCTGTTCACACTGGCCACCGGGCATGCCGACCTTAACACAACCTGTTCCACTGTTGTTCCAAGAAGTGCTTCATCCGGATCGATATTCTTTGTGTGATGGGCCATGACAATCAGATCGCCACTGGTTTCTCTGGCAAATTTTAGCAGCTCAACATAGGGGGTACCCTCCCAGATGGCAATTTCATAATTATCAAAATCATTCATTTGAGACACATATTCTTTTTCAATTCTTTCCTTGGCAGCCTGTATTTTGTCTTCTATTGATTTTTGCCCAGGTGAGACTCCAGCCTGGGATGTGTCGATATCAAGGGCATGGAACAAATAAAGCTTGCAACCGATAGCATCTGCCATTTTATAGGCAAATTGAAACGCAGACATGGAGGCTTTTGAAAAATCAGTTCCAAAAATAATTTTATTAAAGTACCAGAAACAGGTGGCACAGGGCCTGCTGATGATCAGTACCGGACAACGAGCCCGTTGTCCAACTGTCTGAAGTGTCGTGCCGACAATACCCCTGAATCGGACCGCACCGGTTTCATCCGCCCGTGTGTGAGCCCCCATGATAATACAGTCAACATCCTCTTTTCGTGCAAATCTCAAAATCTCTGTGGAAGGAATTCCTGACAGGATTTCAAACCGGGGTTTACCGTGTTTTTCAATGAGTGTTTCATAGGTGTTTTCCATTTCATCCCTGATCCACTCAATATAATCCGGTCCCACATCATCCCTTTCTCCGGTCAAAAAATCAGTTACTGAAAAACTGCTTCCATGGGAGGGAACACCGAATACGTGAAAAAGGACGAGTTCCGCCTTGTATTTCTCGGCGAGTTCAAAAGCGATTTTAGCGGCTGCATCACAGGCAGGTGATGCGGTTGTGGCGAAAAGTATTTTTTTAAACATAATTACCTCCTTATCGAACATTGTAACGGGTTAAAATTAAAAGACAATTCCCAGGCAATCCCTTCAACAAGCTCAAACAGTGTATAAAAGGTTTTAAAACTTAAAGCATCTTCTTTGTCCCCGAAAACAACATGTTCCAAATCTCCAAGTTTAAGGTTGTGATCCAATAAATTTTCCAGATGAAAAAACTTTAAAGCGATTAATTTTTCGTTCATCACTCCTTTCAGGCTATTATATAAATTCAGGCTTGGTGTCCCGGGAAAGCCTTTTATTTCAATTGTTTTATAAAAAATCAAGGCATGTATTTCAGGTGTTTTAAATCCCGAAGTCTCCTCTTTTAGCGCAATCTGAGCAAGCGATTCCAAAATATCACTGATGACGAACAGATCCGGATATTTTTTAACCATCATAAAAAAAGAGCCAAGGGTCGCGTTGTCTTCTATTTTTATGCTGTTGCCCAGCAATGTTAAGACCGATCCTGTGATTGGCTTTCCTTTTTTAGTAATGCCGCCATTTTTATGAATTAAAATATTTTCCATATCTTTTGTCTTCCTTATTGAGCACTTGATGCCAATGGCAGCTTAATAATAAACCGGGAGCCTTTGTTTTTTCCGGGCATAAAAAAAATCTCTCCTTTGTGTTCATCGATTATTTTTTTTGTGGTCATTAGCCCAAAGCCTGTGCCGTTCATCCCTTTTGTAGTAATAAATTCATTAAAAATACTGGGTTTAATGGTTTCGTTAATGCCGCATCCATTGTCATGAACACCATACACAACATGATTGTTTTCAAATGTGACCCTGAGCATGACCTGCCTGCTATTTTTCATTGGATTTTTGTCTATATTGTCTATTGGGTCCGGGTCTGCCAGGTCGTCAAAAGAATCAAAGGCATTGGTGACAAGATTTAAAAGGCAATTGTGTATGGCTTCGCAATCCATCAGCACCAGTTTTTTTTCTTTGCTGGGTGTAAATGTAAGGTCAATTTTTTTTGTTAGGGCACAATGACTCATGAGCTGTTTGATTTCTCTTGCCGGTGTATTTGGATTTTCAAGCTTAAAGTCCAGTCGTGTTGTTTTTGCATAGTTCAAAAGGTCCAATGATAGTTTGGTGATTTTATCAATGTTACCTTTCATCATTTGCCAGCCCTGTGTTAAAACTTCACGGTTTTCCTGCTCAATACCCTGTTCAAGGACAAAAGAACTGCCTTTCAGCCCGCCTGCGATATTCTTAATGGCATGGGACATGCCGGCAATGGTCATGCCGATGGTCATCAATGTTTTAGATTCGTTTAATTTTTTATCTTTCTCTTCCACAAGAGTTTCCAGATCATCCATATACTGCTTGATATTCCGGGTAATACGAATGCGTTCACATGCCTTTTTTATAGCGGATTCAAGGTCATTGCTGTCAATGGGTTTGGTGATAAAATCAGCTGCTTCATATTTCAGACTTTTAACAGCAAAAGACATGTCCCCATGGCCGGTGATCATGATCACCTCTGTGTCCGGCTTTAATTGTTTGATCTGTTTTAAAAGCTCTATCCCGTCAATTCCGGGCATTTTAATGTCTGTGATAACAATCCCTGGATTTTCTTTTTTAAATACCGCAACTCCTGTTTCGCCATCCTTGGCAAGACAGACATCATATCCGGACGATTCAAGGGTGATTTTTAAAACATTGCGGATCCCTGGTTCATCATCAACCAGAAGTATTTTTATATTTGCAATCTCCGGCTTAAACATTTATCCCCCCTTGATGGGTATTAAAACGGATCGTAAAAGTAACCCCGCCTTTTGGATTGTTTTTCACGCTGATATTTCCATCTGATTCCTTTATGATGCCGTAGCTGATGGATAATCCAAGGCCAGTCCCTTTGCCGACTTTTTTAGTTGTGAAAAAGGGTTCAAAAATCTTATTTATTATTGCTTTGGGAATACCGATTCCTGTATCTGATATACTGGCTATGACCTGGTTATCTGCATATGAAGTGGTAATGACAATTTGTTTGGTTTCAGGTTCATCATCTTTATTTTCTTCAAACCGTGTCACAATGGAATCCCTTGCATTGAGCAAAAGATTGATAAAAACCTGTTCTAATGTTACATGATCCGCCAGTATTTTTGGCAGATCATCTGCAAGTGCCCATTCGACCTGGATTCCTCGAAGTTTTAATTGTTGGCTGAAGATATCAAAGGCCCTTTTGATGGTTTCATTAATATCCACATCCTGTTTAGACAGCGAGGATTTTCGGCCGAACAAACGCATGTGATTGGTAATCTTTGCGGCCCGGTCCACATGGATTTCAATCTCCTGGGACAGCGTGGCCAGTATCTGCGGATCAATGGGTTCTTTTTTAAAAATTTTGCGGGAAATAAAGCTTGAAGCTGTCTTAATAACAGAGAGGGGCTGATTGAGTTCATGGGCAACACCGGTTGCCATTTCTCCCAGGGTTGCCATTTTACCGGCCTGAATCAATTGCTGCTGGGTTTCAACCGACAGGGTAATATCAACCACAGTCACCACAAGAACTTCCTGCCCGGAAAATTGTGCCGGACGAACCCAGATATTCACATAGAGTCTTTCTTTATTTTGGGTCTGGTTCATCAATCGTTCGTGAAAAGGCGTCTCAATATCCTGCACAAAGGCTTCAAATTCATCAGTTCCGGGAAAAAGCTGACCAAAAGATTTGTTTTTCAATTCATCTTTTTCATAGCCATACAGGCTCATGGCGCTGTTGTTACAGTCCATAATCTGGTAAGTATCAATATCCAGAATAAACACGGGGTTGGGGATACTTTTAAAAATCGCCTGATATTTTCGTTCTGAATCTTTTACAATCTGTTCAAGTTTCTTTCTTTGGGAAATATCAATGGTCATTTCCATGGCAGCAACAATATTGCCATGATCATCTTTTAATGGTGCTGTTTTCACAAACCAGTGAGCAACAGAGCCATCCTTGTTAATGCCGGATTCTTCACTGAAATGAGATTTACCGTCAAGAAAAGTTCTTTCAACCGGACAATCCTTGCATTTTTTATTCTGATTTTTATACGCGGAAAAACAATGATCTCCATACCTGGGTTGAAATTTTTTCAAAAAGCTCTGATTGAATTCAATCAGTTTAAAGTCTTTGTTCTGCACGGTAATGGTGCAGGGAACCTGATCAAAAAGATTTTGATACATCTTTTTTTGTTTGTTCAGTTCGTCCTGCTTGTCTTGAATTTTTCCCCCCATATCATGGATCGCATTTGACAACAGACCGATCTCATCATTTTGACTGATTTCATTATCATGTTTTTTATAATTTCCCTTGCCAATCAAATCTGTCTCGCTGATGAGCTTTTTTATGGGACGGGTAACCAGACGAAAAATAGTGAAAATAATGGTAAAACCAAGAATCACAAAAAGATAAGCAGCAGTCCATGCAGACCGTTGTTGGGACAAAGCGACTTCCTGTTTGATTCCCTTTAACGAAACAACAATATCAAGTATGCCGATTTTTTGTCTATCTTTGGAGTGGTAATGGCATTGGCTTGTCGTACAATTGGGTTCATTCATAATTGGATGAATCAGGCCAAGCAGAGGTTCCCCCTGGTCAGATTCAAATATTCTCACCCGATCTGTTCTCTTTTTTTCAATATCTGGGGGCTTTTTTGAATGGCAGGTATTGCAGGCCACATCCGATTTTTTTGCCATGGTATCAATTTGCCGGGGTCTGTTTGAAAATTTGACTTTTCCCTGAAAGTCAAAAATTTTAATGGATTCAATAGCATAATTTTCAGACATGCTTTTCAGGACATCATACAGATCTTTGTCGGGATTGTGAAGCATGGCAAACCAGGTGAAATGCAAGGCTGTATTGCAAAATTTATCCACTTCGGATATTTTTTTTTCAATCAAGCTTTTTTCCTGGTATTGAATAGTAAAATAGGACCAGACAAAGATACTTGCAAACAGCACAATACTGACACAAATCATCAGCTTTAATGCAAGTTTCTCTATTTTAAAAAAAGATTTCAACATTGGTTTCTGGTCCCATCTTTGTTTTAACGTTTATTCCAATAATTCTTTTACCTTGGCCAGAATCTCTTCAGGCTCAAACGGCTTTCCGAATAAAGCAGCGGCTTTGGGGATGGAATATTTTATACCTGAAAGACCGCTGATCACAATCACAGGCGTATGAAACCCCTTAATCTTGCTGATTTTTCTGAAAAATCGGGGGCCCCATTCCTCCGGCATTTCAAGATCCAGAGTAATCAGATCAGGGGCTTGTTGTTTGAACAATTCAAATGCATCTTTTCCATCCTTAGCCACACAGGTGGCATACCCGTTATCCTTGAAAAGGGTGTCCAGGTATTTGGTAATGGCAGGATCGTCATCTACGATCATTATTTTCTTTGTCATCATATCCTCACTTTCTTGTGTGGCATTGCCCGCATAATATTGGTCCTTTTTTTGATTTAACATGACAGGTTCTGCATTGTTTATGAAAGGCCATCCTCAAAGGTATGGTATTTTCATCTGAGGGTTTTAACGAATGGCAGTCTGAACATAAACTGTCTTCGCTGGATTCTTCTTCAACCTTTTGTTTGCCGTCATGGACATGATGGCAAATGGAACAATCCTCGTCTAATCCTGCCTTTCCATTGTGATCATCATGGTCAAATACTGCACAAGGTCTCTGTGGTGTATCAAAAATGGTATTATCAAGCCGTTCTGAATCCTCCATCAAATAGGAAGGAGATGGTGAAATAATAATAATTACGGCCAGAATAACTATATATTGTGTTAATCTCATTGTAGATTTCCTTCTTGATAAACGGTTTTTTCCATGACTTCAAAAATAATGTCTCCAAAAAATTTAATCTCCATTCCAATACCATAATGCTCAACAATGTCTTCGAGTCCGGAATGGCAATTGTGGCAGGGAGCGATTAACACCTCGGCCCCTGTTCTTTTAAGCTGGTCACTTTTTTCCCTGTTGTTGACCATTCGGCTGCTTTTCCAGGGTGGGCCGCAATTGATAACGCCACCGCCGGCACCGCAGCAATAATTGTGTTCTCTATTGGGGGTCATCTCAATAAAGGATTCGCACAGGATATTCACCAGTTCTCTTGCTTTATTGTGAAGCCCTCTACCCCTGGAAATATTACACGGGTCGTGAAGGGTGACGGTCTTTTTATACTTTTCTTTTACCTTAATTCTGCCGCTGGTCAGCAACTCGTGATAAAAATCAATGGCATGCACCAGTTCAAACGGCGGCATGGCCCATCCCACCCACCTGTTTCCTACATCATACACTGACCGGAATGCATGGCCGCACTCCCCCATAACGACTCTTTTGACATGGAGTTTTGCAGCGGCCTCATAATGGGCCTGGGCAATTTTTCCTGATATCTCAAAATCTCCGGTAAACATGGCCATATTACTGTTATCCCAGCCCGGACCAGTGGGCATGGTCCAGTTCATGCCTGCAGCGTACATGATGGTGGCAGCCTGGTAGATAAGTCCTGCCTGGAACTTGGGTTCCGGTGCAATAATTGAGTACATGATGTCTGAGCCGTCTTTATCCAAAGGAATTCTTAAATCCTCAAATTCTTCTCTGGCATCTTCTTCCTGCCATTGGAGCGTATCAATCCATTCATCTTCCTTGACCCACATCTGGTTCATGGTCACAGAATGAGAATTGACTGTATCCTGAATATAAAGGGGTGTGATTTCAAGCTTATGACAGATTCGTCTGGCCACAAGCATCATATAGGCAATATCGATACCAAAGGGGCAGTACATGGAGCAGCGTTTGCAGACATTGCATTCAGTATGACAAACCCGTACCATATTCTTTAAAAAATCTTTGGATACATTGCCTTTTTTTTCGAGCATCCCTGAAATAGTCTGTTTGACTTTTCCGGCAGGAGAAATTTTGGGATCCCGGTCATTGGAAAGAAAATAACTGCATGCGTCGGCGCACAGTCCGCATCGCATGCAGGTATCCACATAGGCTTTAAAACGAGCCCCTGTTTCTTTTGTCAGCACCTGATTAATCTCTTTGGATATTTTTTCAGGCGAAAGTTTTGCCAATCCTTTTTCCACACCGTCATCAATGATTTTAGAGGGATCTGCCTCTTTTTTTTCCTGGTCTGTTGTTATTATGTCCTGCATGAATCTCTCCTTAAATGGTTTACCAGTCTTTTGCATGTCTGACAGCACCGAATTCCGAGCCGATATAGGCGCGGGTCAACGGTGCCATAAACATATGAAAGAATCGTGTAAAAGGAATCAGGATGATCATTAATTCTCCTGATATGATATGAACGATGGTCATCCATTGGTACGCAAAAAATTGATGATAGGCTAAAAAACCTGTGACAAATGGAAGAGCAACAATCAATATGAACAAAAAATCAGATGCCTTTGTCAAAAAACTGATTTCCGGAAGAATGATTCGTCTGATTGCGAAAAAT
Organism: Pseudomonadota bacterium; assembly: GCA_043826275.1. GTDB lineage: Bacteria > Desulfobacterota > Desulfobacteria > Desulfobacterales > Desulfobacteraceae > Desulfobacula. The sequence continues at coordinate 57,853 of JBDRQO010000016.1, read as the reverse complement.
ATCAGAGAAAAAATGATAACAAGGGTTAACACATCTGCCAATGGTTCATTGATGGTTATCCATGACCATTGCAGGGTTTCTTCCAAAAGAGCAACATGGGCCAGTAAAAATATGGGAACAATAAAAAGCAGTAGATGGAAAACATAAGAAATCCCATAAAAAACAGGACTTTTCCGGGTGCTTTGCGGTAAAAAAGGGATCAGCCAGGCAAAAATGGATCTGAATCCGTATTTGAACGAAAAATAAGTAAAAATAAACTTTTCTTTTTCATTGGCCAGCCTGATCACCTGATAGATCCTGAAGATGACACCCACAAAAAATATGGAAAATGAAATCCAGACCATGGGCCCCATAATAAAATTAATAAAAGAATGCATAGTCTTTTTCCTCCGTTAAAGAACTTTATCCAGTGAAAGCACCTGGCGCGAATAGATACCGCTGTTGATTGATTTTAATAAAATTTTATCATTATCAGGACTGATCCGGGGTTCAAAAACCATATCAAATGACTGGGGATAGACTTTCTTGTTTACAACCAGATAGTATTTCCCGTCTTTTTCCATCCGGGTGGTGATAATATGATTGTCTGAACTGACCACAGGCTGCCACAATTTGTCTGCTTTGAGGTGCCATGGCCTCTGGTTGACAATAATATCCCAGAGTCCATCATGTTTACAGGTGGCAATCAGCTGGGATCCATCATCAGAGTATGAAAGATCGCTGATCATGTTGTTGCATTGAAAATTCCAGGTTTTATTATTTTCACAGATACTCCATTTGCCATACTCATCTGACACAATGGCTGCAATTTTTTGTGACCCATCAGTTTTTTGTGACCCATAATGGACACACAATTTCCATAATTGCCCAAATTGTTTATTCCAGAAAGGATTTCCATCTTTGAACAACACCCATTTTCCGTTTAACCGGACCGGTGCCGCCACTGATTGATCCTGGTTAAAGAATTCAGGTTTCCAGGCAGATTGAAATACAGGATCCCAGATGGTGTTATTTTTCACAATAGAATAGTCAGATCTATTTTTCCTGATGGCATAGGCCACCTGTTTGCCCTGCCCATCAAAGCACAGGTCCCATGCATTCATGAATTTTTCAGGGTAAGCCACGCCATTCACAGCAGCTGAAAATATGCCGGCATCAAAACTGACAAGATCTGCCTGACCCAGCGGTTGGACCTGGACAATGGCAGCTGTTGTCCCCTGATCACTTAAAACCATGCCACTGATATTGTCAAAAAACGTATCCCATTGCTTGTCGTTTACAGCCATTCCATATTGTGAATCCTTTTGAACGGCAACACTGATAAACTGACCATCTGCCGATAATTGCAGGTCCCAGATAAAATCAAACCATGAGTCCCAGAACACTCCGTCTGTGCAGACGGACCACTCCTCATCCTTTGATGCAAGAACAGTTAGTTTCCCATCTGATGCAAATTTTAAAGACCATGCCTTTTCAAAAGTCTCTTCCCAGGTTTCTCCATTCACACAGACACTGAACTCGGCCTCATCCTGATTAACAATGGCAGCGATCTTTTCCCCGTCAGGGCTGACATATGGTTCTTCCACCCAATTAAAATCGTTTTGCCAATCTTTGATTGGAATTTCTTTTTTATTGGTTTGCCAATCCCAGGTGTGTTTATCTTTCATCTTTTGTCTCCGGTGTTTTGTGGGTTGAGCATTGCTTGTTTTTCTTATTTAAAATGCGTTCAATGGATGAAACACTGATTGGTTTTTCTATCAATGCTTCAATGCCTTCGACTGCCGCATCAATCTTGAGTTCATCCGAAACAATGGTGGACATCATTATTCTTGTGATATCCGGGTATTGCCTGCCCACCTGTTTCAAAAAGGATAAACCATTCATATCCGGTAAAAAATAATCTGAAATCACCACAGAAACATTCTGATATTTAAGGGCATTGAGACCCTCCAGAGCAGTTTTAAATATCAACAGCTTTATTGCTCCTTGACCAAAAAAGGTGGTTAACGATCCCCTGACGTATTTGTCATTATCAATGATCATGATCTGCAGCCCTGTTTTGTTCTCTTTTCTCATAACCGTCCTGACCGGATAAATATTTAAAACTTAAATAGAGCATTAAGCATGCCATGGATCTACACTTAATTTATTCTCTTTAATTACAGTAAGTTATCTTTATGATAGGATTATGCTTTGTGAAAAATGTGGAAGAATCCCTAAGAAAAGATTAGAAGATTTAAGACATGTAGAAAAATTTAGAACAATTGGCGTTGAAAGGGACGCTATACTGCGAAGTATCATTCTATTTTATTGAGTTTTTTCCATTTATACCTGAAGGTATGATGGTTCATCTGCAATAGTCGGGCAGCCTTGCTTTCATTGTTGTTGCTGAGCCTTAAGGCATATTCCAGATATTTTTTTTCAATATTTTCTAAAAATTGGCCCAGATGTATCCCCTGGCTGGGTATGTCAATGGTTTGCCCATCAAAACCGGTTGAAGCTGATATCTCCTTCTCAGGAAAAACGGGCTTAAGTCCAAGGTCTTCTTTGTTGAGCACGTCATTTTGTGCAATAAGGACCGCTCTTTCAATAATATTTTTTAATTCCCGGACATTACCGGTAAACGTATGAGATAAAAGGATATCTTGTGCGTCATCAGAAATATTTTTTAAATTCTTTTTAAACTTTTTATTAAACTCATATAAAAAATATTTTGCCAAAGGGAGGATATCGTCTCTTCTCTCATTTAAAGATGGAATTTTTGCCTGCACCACACAGAGTCTGAAATAAAGATCATTTCTAAAACGTTCCTGGGCAATCAACTCTTTAAGATCTTTATTGGTTGCAGAAACGATACGGGCCTTTACCTGATATTTTTTTGTTCCCCCCACCTTGTAGAACTCACCGTTTTCAAGAAACCGTAACAGTTTTGCCTGACCAGCCAGACTTAAATCTGCCACCTCATCCAGAAAAAGGGTGCCGTTTTTTGCCTCTTCAATCAGGCCTTTTTTCCCTTGCTTTTTTGCACCGGAAAAAGCGCCTTCTTCGTATCCGAATAATTCACTTTCGATTAACTCATCTGGAAAAGCCGAACAATTTACCGCAACAAACGGTCCCTGGAATACCGGGCTTCTGAAGTGGATGGCTTTTGCAATCAATTCTTTGCCTGTGCCGGTTTCACCAAAAATCATAATGGGTGTATCCGGACTTTTTGCCACCATATTGATAAAATCCATGACATCTTCAATCTTTTTACTCTCTCCTATAAAACAGGGATGATTATCTTTGAGATATTTTTCCTGTAAGGTTTTAACCTCTTTTCTCAAGGCAATGGAGGCAATGGCGTTTTGAATGGTTAATTCAAGGATATCCGGATTCATGGGCTTGAGAATAAAATCAAATGCGCCTGATTTCATTGACTGGATGACCATATTAATATCTTCAAATGCAGTAATCATGATCACCGGAAGCGTGGGAAATTTCTTTTTTAAAACATTCAAGGCCTCAATCCCGCTCATGATTGGCAAACCGATATCCATTAACACCAGGTCGGGTAATTGTTTATCCAGATCAGATAAAAAGGACTCGGCATCGGCAAAACTTGAAATATTATAGTCCTCCTGCAGGATCAATCCCAGGCCATCCCGAATGGTTTCTTCATCGTCGACAATGCTGATGGCGTATCGGATCATGATGGGGACTCATTTTTTTTTAAAGGAAGCTCAATAATGAACTGGGCACCATTTTTTGTTCCGGACTTCAGCCGTAATGATCCACCATGATCATTAATAATTCTATGGCAGATACTCAGTCCGATACCTGAACTGTTTGTTTTTGTGGTATAAAACGGATCAAATATTTTGGGCTGGCTGGCTATGGGAATACCGGGACCGGTATCTTTTATGGAGATGGCAACACAATCGGACTTTTTATAGGTTTTTAATTCAATTGATTTTTCGCCAATATAGTCTTTCATGGCTTCTGCTGCATTGGTAATCAGATTTAAAACAACCTGCTCAATCAAATGGGGTTCGTTCCAGCACTCCGGTATATTTGGGTCCAGATCCTTTACAAATTGTATACCGCTTTTTCTAAGCGAAACAGATATCAACTTGGTGACTTCATCAATATTTTCATTGATATTGGTCATCACAAACCTGGGATGACCCGGTTTTGAAAAGTCCATGACCCGTTTAATAATGGATTCTATTTTGTTGGATGCCTTTTCTACCTTTTCAATGATAGAGACCACTGAATTAATGTCTCCCATGTTGTTGTATATTTTCTTTAATGCCTTTAAATATATATAAATACCGGATAAAGGGTTTCTTATTTCATGGGCGATTCCTGCGGTAACCCGGCCAAGGGAAGTCATTTTATCCTGGATTCTTAAAAAATTTTCAACTTCTTTTGAGTCGGTGATATCCATCACATTGCTAATAATAGATTCTATCCCCATATAGTCTATTTTCCTGGCACTGACGAGTGCCCACCTGATCTGGGAATCTTCTTTCTGAGATCCTTTTGGATAATATCTGAAATCAGTTTCCATATAACTGATTTTATTTTCAGTCAGATCCTTATAATTGTTTTTTATCCGGGGTTGATCATCTTGATAGATATTGTCAAACCGGGGCGGTTCAAACGCCTCGGCAATCAAACGGTGAACCTTTCTTAAGCCGGTATTTCCATAGACTTTTTTATCATTCTGGAGAATGGAAACACAATTTAATGAATTTTCAATTAAGGTCTGAAACTGAATCTTGCTTTCTTCTTGAGCTTTCTGGAATATTTTTTTTTTCTCTTCTAAATCAATTCGATAAAGTCCAAAAGCAATATCATCTGAAATTTCTTTAACAATGCTTTTTTCAGTTTTATCCTGGCTGAGTTCCTGTGGGATGGATAAAACCATGAATCCATAGCTCTTCTCTCCATGGCTCAACCTGACTGCCATGGAACCTCTGCCGGAATAATTTTTTGAAAACAGACAGTCTGAACATTCTTTGACTGGATCGGCCACGGAAAAAACAGCGTCTGACTCAAATGTTTTTTCAATGCACCGGGTAAATTCATTTTTTTCAAGCTTAAGATACATTTCATCAAAATGGTTATCAAAACCGGACTGGGCAATCATTCGGGCCTGTTTATTTTCATCCAGTAAACCAATCCAGGCATTATAATATCCCCTTTTATCAACCAGGATCTTGCAGATACCATTAATGAGTTTTTGTTTATTGTTTTCAGTGACCAGAAGCCGTCCCACATCCCTGAACGCCCGCAATACAAGATTTAATCGTTTGATTTTTTTTATTTCATGATCATCGCTCACAAACCACTCCAATGCCAATTAACATCTGGTTTTACTTAGAAGTTTTTTCAAACAATAACAAGGAAAATCATATCAAAACGATAGGGACTTATTTGTTTGACCAAGAGGACTCAAGCTTATTTTCAGGTGCAAGTTTCAGCCACAAGTTCTTAATAACAATAAAACAGTAAGATGACAAAGGTAAACCTCTATACATTCTCACTTGAATATTCGATCAACTGAATATAATTATTAATAATTTTATACGATTCATCCGTGCTGTCCAGGTCGATAAATTCAATACCAGCAACAATTTCGTCTGATTTCTTTTTTGTGTTTTTTATTTCCCCTTTAAAACTGATTTCTTCTTTTGAACCGGGGAACCGGCATCTAAAAGGGATGGGATTGTTTAACAGTTCACATGGAAGATCTTTATCTGTTGAAAACATTTCAATAATGCAAAGGCATCCGCCCTGGCTGATATTTTCAATGACACCACCCCTTTCTTTTTCATTTACCTCTACCTGCGTAACAATACTGCATTTAAACCGCTTGTGTGAGCGAAGCTCATGATGTTCTATTTTTCGGGGATACTCAATAAACATTAATTTTGATGGTTGTGAGATGATGCTCAGTAATTTTGAACGAAATGCGTAAATGGTTCCTTTATATAAGGACTTTATGATCAGGTCCTCAACTTTAAACCGATCATGATCAATACTGTCAACTTGTTCGGGTGCTTTTAACAGTAAATATTTGCCATGCTCTATGCCGACAAGAGTACTGCGAAAAGAGACAGCCATGTTATCAAGATCGATAAGAAGCTTTATTCCGATTTCCAGACAAAAATTGTTTGTTTTCAATATCTGCCGTGTAATGTTTTTTGCGGAACTATTTTTAATATTTTTCAAATCTTTGGGTGCATTTGTTCTTTGGATTTCATCAGAAATCCGTGAACTTTCCATTAATATATGCATCAATGGCAGGTTTATAGCATTTTGTTTTTTCAATACATTTTTTTCCACCTCAATAAAGATATTATTCCATGAAAGAATTTCATACAAGGCGTCAATATGGTTTAAACTAACCGTATTCGCATCTACTAAAATACCATTTAGAAAAAAAATCCGACCGATATCTTTTTTTGTAAACACTTTTATTGTACATGTTTTTTGCTCCATCTCAATCATCTGTAGAAAAGAAGAGAGGTTCACACCAGCGATTTGACCGCTGATACTTCTGCTCATATTATCTGATATCATAATCGATTGCTCCTTTAATTCTCTTCTTTTATCAGGATGGGCTTGCCATGTAGGTATTCACCGTTGCCTGTAAAATTTGTTTGACTGTACCGGTTTTCTTCAATATCGATCATAACTTTTTTATACCATACAATGCAAAATTCTCAATGCTTGGTAATCATATTTTCATTTTTAAAGATTTGGTTCTGCTTATTAATATGATAATATTTAAATCACAGAATGTCCCGGTGCCATGGATTTTGATAAAAATGACAATTGATAAAAATAGCAATGAAGCTATTGGAATACCTGACTTTTAAATTTAATTTTTTAAACAAAGATAGGATGTATTATGCTGATCCGTTTTCTCATAGTAGGAAGTATCATCTTAGCCATTGGTATTTTTATGGTTATAAAGGGCCGTAAAGAAACGAGCACTCTTAAAACCTATGAATTTGAGAATCGCTCTTCAGATGGAGAAGTCCATTTTAATACTTTAGAATCCTCTCGAATTCATGGAGCCAATAACGCTTTGTATTTAGTCATCACTGTCTTTGGCTTTTTTGTAGGAGTCTTTGGTGTCATTCTTCTGGGATATGGGTTTGGTGTGTTCCAATACCCATAAAACCAGTCTTTTGTGTTCAAATACCAGAACAATTACTTCGTATAGAAATCGACTCTAGGGTAAAACTTGACCGATGCCTCTATTTTATCTTCTTTAGCTATAACTAATGATCATTCAGGCGTTTAATTAATGTTGGTTTGATCCTTATGCCCACTGTATTTTTTTATCCGGTGCCGGAGAGTGTTCCTGCTGATACCCAGCATTGCAGCTGCCTTGACCTGATTATTCTTGCATTCTTCAAGAATTTTGAAGATGATTGTTTCTTCCACTATTTCAATGATGTTGGCATGAATACCCTGGGTTTGAAGCTGCAGTAAATCCGGTAGAATCGTTTCTAATTTTTCTTTCAACCGGTTCATCACCTGTTCACGGTTTGCAGATTGGGCATTGTGCTCGTCCTGACCTTCCAGCATTTCAACGTGTTCTTCCGTGATCAGGTCCCCTGCGCAGAGAATGATTGTTCGGCGGATACAGTTTTCCATTTCACGGACATTTCCCGGCCAGGAATAGGCATTGAATTTTTTTAAAACACCTTCAGAGACATGGCGGATGGGTTTGTTGTATTCAAGCCCGAACCGGGTGACGAAATAGTCTGTTAACTCCTTTATGTCTCCAACTCTTTTTCTCAAGGGCGGAAGCTCAATGGTAATGACCTTCAGCCTCCAGTAAAGGTCTTCCCTGAACTGACCTTTCTGGACAGCCAGAGCCAGGTCTTTGTTGGTTGCAGCAATGATCCGGACATCCACTTTTATGGTTTCTCTGCCGCCAAGCCTTTCAAACTCACCTTCCTGTAGAACACGGAGCAATTTGGCCTGCAAAATCATGGACATGTCCCCGATTTCATCCAGAAAACATGTCCCTCCATTGCATCGTTCAATTTTACCGATTTTGGTCATGCGGGCACTGGTAAATGCACCGGGCTCATAACCGAACAGCTCACTTTCAAAAAGCTGTTCCGGTATGGCCGCACAATTAACAGCAAGAAAGGTATCATCTTTTCTCCGGCTGTGATGATAAATGGCTTTTGCTACCAGCTCCTTGCCGGTACCGCTTTCGCCGCAAAGCAAAACCGACACATCCTTTTCAGCAATCTGGCCGATGGTTTTATAGACCGCCTGCATGGGTTTACTGCGGCCGATCATTGTCAAGGTCCCTTTGGAATAGGATTCTTCCATGGTATACATCGAATCCTGGAGACAAACGAATTCCTTCATCCGGCGGTTCAAATCCAGGGCTTCGCTGACAATGCGGCTGAGCTCGTTTCTTTCAAAAGGCTTGTTCAGATAATCATAAGCGCCACGCTTTATGGCTTCAATGGCAGTATCGGTATTTCCATAGGCGGTCATGATAATAATCGGCGTCTTTACCTGGGCGTCCTTGATTTTTTCCAAGGTCTCCAGCCCGTTGAGCCCCGGCATTTTATAATCGAGCAAAATCAGATCAAAGCTATCATCAGCAATGATTCGGACAGCGTCTTCTCCGTTAAGACAGCTGGTAACCTCGTACCCTTTTCTATTGAAAAAGCGGCTTAGAAAATGGGTTAATCCTTTGTCGTCATCAATAAGTAATATTTTTTCCATAAGCATCATTTTGTGCCGATTTGACCGGGAGAAAAAGCGAAACAACGGCACCGCCGTCCTCCTGGTTTCTGACACGGATTTCTCCATGGTGTCGTTTGACCGTATTTAAAACCATTGGCAGCCCCAGGCCTGTGCCTGAAGATTTTGTAGTAAAAAACGGTTCAAAAATAGAGTCGATATTTTCCTGGGAAATTCCAGAGCCGGAATCAGAAATATCAATCCGGATGCAGGAAATTTGATTTTCTCCTGAACTAAATGCATCCATCCGGGCAGTCACTTGAATCCTGCCTTTCTCCGGCGTGGCTTCCAGAGAATTGATAAAAAGATTGATTAATGCCTCTTCCAATAATTTTTTATCTGCATCCATCGGTGGCAGATCCGGGTCCACATGAACTTTGATTTCACATTCCTGCTTGTTTGCCATGGGCCGTATCAAAGATACGATGCCGGCAAGCAGGGGGTTAATATAAAGGTGAGAAATAATCAGTTCCTTTGGTTTTGTATACTCCAACAGCTGGTTGATCGCTGTTTCAATCCTTGTAATTTGACCCATAGCCACTATAAAATCTTCTACATATTCCTGTGAAATTTCAATTTCATCCTGGATGGATTCAAGAAACAGTTTAAGCGAGGTGATCGGTGTCCTGATTTCATGGGCTACCGCCGCTCCCAGACGGCCTATTGCAGCAAATTTTTCCGAGCGTTCAGCAATATGTTTGAACTGGTTTAATGTAAGATCAACTTCTTTGAGTTCAGCCTCCTTTAAATTGAATCTTTCTTCAAGAGAGTCGTGCCGTTGCTGGATTTTTTGAGCCATGTCCACAAAGGCTCTGCACAGGGCGCCGATTTCATCCCGGCGATTGGTCTGGATCATTTTCGTATCAAAATCGGCCATGGCAAACGTTCGAGCCGATCTGCTCAGATTGCGCACCGGCCTCACAATATGGTAGGAGATCACCCAGATCAGGATCAGTGCACTGCCGATAGCCAGAAATATTGTGAAATATATATGGCGTTTAAGGATATTCATGCTTTGAAAGGCTTCATCACGGTCCTGCTCAACCACAATATACCAATCCGTATTCCCTACTTTTCTGGATGCACCCAAAACTTCAATATTCCGATAATCCAGATAGGTTTTTTCCTTTTCCCTGCTGCCAAAGATATTTTTAAAGCTTTCAGACTGGGAAATATTTTCTGCCAATATGCGCTGGGGTTCTTTGTGAGCAAGAAAGGTTCCATTTTTGTCTACCAGATAACATTCACCGGTTTGTCCCAGGGAAACCTGCAAAATGATCGTGATTATTTTATGGGTGCCCACAGTACCTGTAATTGTTCCCACAATGGTGTCATTGTTGAAAATTGGTGCAGTAATGTGGAAGGTGGATTCTTTTTGCCTGGGCAGATAGGTGATAGAGGACATGATCAAGGACTCGCTGATACCTGGGGCAAGGGAAGAATGCTTTACAGACGGAATCAAGGATTGGGTACTGAAGATATTTTTGTTTTCAGCAGAGACCACGGTGAACGTGTTGTAAACCTGATAATGGTTTTGAACCAGCTCAAGATAGGAGGCAATCATAGTTGGATCCAAGGATTGAAGCAGCGAGGTTCCGGCAATCACCTGCAGGTCCTGTTTTCGTTCTTCCAGCCATCGTTCCAGAATGATGACTTTGTCGGCTGCAATATTTTCAAGCTGGCGCATTACCAGGCTCTGGATGAGTGATTCTGTGGTGGTGATAGAAAAAATACCAATGGTGGATAATGGCACAAGGATAAGAATTAAAAATAAAACGACCAATTTGGCCCTGAGTGTAAACATGGTTTTTATAAAACTCAAAATATTAATACCTTTTATTATCCGTTTACTGCCTGTAAGTGATGTATTATAGCCTATAACAGATCAGCTCCTGGGTTACCACATCAGATTGAATGATTAATTCATGATTTTTCAGATCAACGACTTTCACTATCGAGGAAAATCTATCATCCAGTGAAGGAATCCGGCCAAGGGAATTGGGCAGGGCCCAAAGCCATTCCGGCGCAAATACCTCATTAACATTTTCCGGATAGACCGCTGCATAGAAAATACCTGTTTCCGTAAGATCATGAAAAAAATGAGTCCCAAAGGATAAATCCGGCACCATACTGCCTGCCTGGTAGCTGATTTCTGCAAGAGCTGTCATGTGATTGATTTCCGAGAAGGTCACAGGAACCCCCATGGCTGGGGTTTGTGTTCCCCATCGTCCCGGTCCCATAAGCATTGTGGGATTATTCCTGTGGTCTGCAATTGTTTTATTGAGCTTGCCGATCAGGCGGGCCACGCTGTATTTTTCAGACACAGAAGCTGCGGCATAATTTTGCGGGTCCACCCATATGATGCAGGTAATGGGCAAAGAGACATTGCCGCCCATAAAATGGCCCTGGGTCTGAATAAAAATTTTGTCAGGATTTATCGTTTCAGGAACATCAATGTGGATGGTATTTCTGATGATTTTAAACGGCCGGCATTGCAGAAGATTGACCTGAATTTCATTTGCAGTGTTGTGGTTGACGGTAAACTCAATTTCTACGGGCACCTTGTAGGCATCCTCAATGGTTTTAAGTATCCGATCCATGGTAGGAACAAAAGGGCTGTGGATCAAAAAATCATCAAAGGTCAGAATCCATTGATCTTCTACAGGGGTACCTGTTTTGGTGCCATAATTTATGGCCTGGGTGTCTTTGATTGCAAAGCGTTCAAGGCGGATATCAGATTTTTTCCCGGTAAGTTCCCACAGGGGCAGGGTTTCAACCGTATTGGTGGACAGGTCCAGACAATCCACATAATGCTGGGAATATTTTTTAATATCCTGAATGCCGGCCAGAGGTTTGGCAAGGGGGTCATCCATTGCTACAATGCGTGGATAATCATATTCAACCCGGTTGACGGCCCGGGTCCCAAGGCCTAAAACCAGCCGCAGCATGCCGGCATCAGCATTCATGTTTTTTTTCCAGACATAGGGGTTGTGGGAGAGGCCCACCCCGGCAAGTTCTGGAAAGAAATAGGTCTTATGATCCGCTCCAGATACCCGTTGAACCATGATGGCCATCTGTTCGTCCATCTGATCGAGACCGCGTTGGAGACGATAGGCCAGTGCATCCTCATTCATGGTGCCGGCAAAGATGCGCTTGACCGATTCTTCAAATATTTTGTACCGTTTTTCCGGAGTTGTCTGATTAACGCAAAAAAAACTGTCATACCGACCTGCAAAAGCACTGCCGAAGGAATCTTCCAAAAGGCTGCTTGACCGGACAATGATGGGGGACTGACCAAAGTATTCCAGCATGAGCTGAAAACGCTCCCGGATATATTCAGGAAAGGTCCCGCCAAGGATTTTCTCTTTCAATTCAGCAGCTCTGGAAAAATAGCCTTCCTGGGTTTTGTGCGCCATGAATATTTTCCACCAGCCGTTTTGAACAATATAGGAGTAGAATACATCCGAACCGATATAAAATGAGTCGTGACACTCTATTATGGGTTCCCAGCCAAAAGTTCTGTCTTTGAGGAGAATCTGCCTGGACAGCAGCATGCCAAGGGCTTTACCGCCGACAAATCCTGTTCCGATCAACCTCTCTTTGATGTAAAGCAGATCTTCTAAGGTCAGAAAACGTCGAATCAATGCGAGAATCCGCTTGTCGCGGCTGAGCAGGAGTCGGCTGAGCTGCTCTACCTTATCCTCTTTTTCTTCCGGACCGGCCGAGCTTTCCAACAGGTTTTGCGCCTCTATGAAAAGATGGTCCCAGTAATCGAGTATTCTTTGGGAAGTTGCGGTTTTTTCGCGCAAAAGATTCGTGAACAGCTGCGTAGCCTCTGCGCTGTTGATGACTGGTACAAGAGCGCTTTTATCTTTGATGTGGGGAAAAAACATGGTGGAGGAATACCGGTCCTCAATTTTTATAGGATGCACACACAATTTGCGTTTATAGCTGTATACATCAATAAGCACCTGTGTGGTTTCCCGTATTCCTGCAACCGCTTTGAAGGAATGACGGTTTCTTAAAATCGCAAAATAGGCAATGGTATTGAGTTCAAACAGATAGGGACAGGTGACAAAAAAGAAATTAACGATCATCAGGTCGGTGGCCCATTCATGGAGCAGGTCGGACAGGGAATCAAACACATAAAAAATATCTTTGCCTTCCTGTGTGATAATGCTGTGCACCTGTGAGGTAAATGATTCAAAGCCAGTGGTTACATCCAGGTTGTATCTGCGGATATTGCGCCGTGGCACCAGCAAAGGTGAATGCCGGGCAAACCGCATGTAAATCACCTGTTCATTATTGGCTGCCGCGTTATTGACAAAATAAGAGACCAGCTTGCGGTAGGCATCCAGGTCGTCCACCTGCCAGACCACGTTGTCTCCTCTGCGCAGATGATCGATGATATTGTCCAGGCTCTCCCAGCCAGTGCTTACGTGTGAGAAGTATGCCATTAAGATTTTTCCCAGCAGGCTTGCCAGCCTGTATTGCAAAAGGATGACTTGCATGGCTATGGGTGCCTTGCAAATCATCCTTTTGCCGGTTTGAATAGAGACCCTCTATACGATTCCGTAGGCCAGCATTGCCCGGGCCACCTTGATAAATCCTGCGATATTGGCACCAGCCACATAGTCGCCTTTACTGCCGTAAGTTTCTGCCGCTTCGAGACAGGACTTGTGGATGCTCTTCATGATGATCAGCAGACGCTGGTCCACCTCTTCCCTGGTCCAGGGCATTTTCAGGCTGTTCTGACTCATTTCCAAGCCGGATGTAGCAACGCCACCGGCATTTGCTGCTTTTCCAGGACCGTACAGGATGTTATTCTCCTTGAAAACCCTTACTGCTTCCGGTGTAGACGGCATATTAGCACCTTCGGCCACACAGATGCAACCGTTATTCACCAGTGCCTGGGCATCAATAGCATCCAATTCGTTCTGGGTGGCGCAAGGCAGGGCAATATCCACTTTGATGCCCTGTTTCCGGATGACTTCCCAGACATTTTCTCCCTCAATACACTCGCATTTGTATTTATCGGCATATTCCTTGATGCGGCCTCGCCTGTTGTTTTTCAAATCCATGAGATAACAGAATTTATCCGTATCAATGCCGCTTTCATCAACGATTGTAGCGGTGGAATCACAAAGGGTGATCGCGCGTCCACCCATCTGGGTAACCTTTTCCACTGCATATTGAGCAACATTTCCAGAACCGCTGATAGCAACGATTTTGTCTTTAAAGTCCAGGCCTCTGGTGGCCAGCATATCTGCAGCAAAATATGCCAGGCCATACCCCGTGGCCTCTGGCCTGATCAGGCTGCCGCCATATTCCAGACCTTTGCCGGTCAATACCCCTGTATGAATATTATTTATTTTTTTATAGTATCCATACATAAAACCGATCTCTCTGCCGCCCACACCGATATCTCCGGCAGGTGCATCGGTTTCAGCGCCGATATGCCGGAAAAGTTCCCGCATGAATGCCTGGCAGAACCTCATGATTTCATTATCGGATTTCCCTTTGGGATCAAAATCCGATCCTCCTTTTCCACCGCCCATGGGCAGTGTGGTAAGGGCGTTTTTAAAAGTTTGCTCAAATCCTAAAAATTTAATGATGCTCAGATTCACGGAAGGATGCAACCGGAGTCCACCTTTAAACGGACCAATGGCATTGTTAAATTGTACCCTGAATCCACGATTCGAATGCACATTCCCTTTATCATCCATCCATGGAACTCGAAATATCAGTGTCCGTTCCGGTTCAACGATTCTTTTATAGATTCCGGCCTTAACGAATTCAGGATGCCGTTCCACAGTCGGTTCCAGAGTTTCCAGCACCTCGGTAACCGCTTGGTGAAATTCAATTTGATCCCTGTCCAGTTGTTTAACGCGAGCAATTGTTTCTTGAATGACTGACACGAATAGTCCTCCTTATTGTTTAATTTGCATATTTGTTTTCCATAACATCATAAGTCCCATCACGATTAATTGTGTATATCTTTGCAACTTTGTTTTCGCTTTGCTGATAAGAACGTTTCATTCTATAATAGGAAATATCATCGCTGGTAATACCGTCGATGCCGACAAAATCTCTTTTCAACTCTTCCAGGCTGTCAAATCCACTACCGAAAAACGGCAATTTGGAAAAATAGGGTTTGGGGCTCTTCATATCCGCCACAACGGCAAAATGGCTTGGAAACACCGGATCGCCGATGACCATAAGAAAATTGTCCAAGGATCTTGTAATCTGATAGTTGAAAGGGATTTCTTCTTTTTTGATCTTAATAAAATCTTTCTGTAAAATGGCCCCGGCATCAACATGATCAACGTCATCTGCTGACAAAAGATCCGTACACTCAAAAAAACCGAATACATACAATGCAATGCTGAAGTTGCTGATCTGTTCATAAATGGGCTGTTCTCTGTCACACATTGTTGTGATTTCTTTTATTCTCTCTTCAATATCAAGCCTGTTATGATTCATAATATTCCCTCTTTTATCTGACAATCATCCCAATGCCATCTGCCTGGGAAACTGTTATAACCGTCTCTTCGCAAGATGCATTCCTTGATAGGGGCTTAGCAAGAGGCATGCCAAATAAAAAGAATAACAATGAACAAGATAAGGCATTGAAATTAAACAATAATTAAAAAACAAGAAAAGGCTTGTATCGATAACAGACAGTAAAACTTCAACCTGTTTATACTATATCAGTATATGAAATTTAAAAAAATAAGCTCTGGAGCGAGGGATGGGCGGACGGATTCGCCAAGATGTTCAAAATTTGCACAATATGGTGGAAATCAAGCATGAAATCCAAAAAATGCAACAACATATTTTGCTGCAGTAAACACAATAATACATGCTAACATCCACTTGATCGTTCTGGCCGGGACAAATTTCTGGCAATACGCCCCAAGATACATTCCTGCCATCCCACCGAGTCCGAACAAAATACCCAGCAGCCAATCGGGTGCCACTGATATGTCCGGATAGAACGGCGCAATGATCTGGTAGAAAGCCACGCCGGCCACAGAAGTAATGAAAGTTCCCATTAGAGCTGCACCAGCCACTGTATAAACTGGTAGTCCAAAAAAAGTCACAAAAAATGGGGCGATGATGGCGCCACCGCCAATGCCATAAATGCCACCCACAATGCCGACAATAAAGCTAAGGATAAAAATACCCCAAAAAGATACGTCAAATGCTTCGTCATAGAAGGTGTAACCTATTCGTCTCAGGTTGAAATGAGTTACTTTCATCGTCTTCAGAACCGTCGGGTCAACCATTCCCGGACCCGCATCCTTATCACGATGACGGCGCACCATCTCTTGAAAATGTTGTTCACTGCTGACCTTGTCGGAATTGCCCGTATTTTTCTTGAGTAAATCCCGCACCATTCTAAGCCCGATATAAAACAAGACCGCAGCCGCAAACAGTTTAAAATGAACTGGGTTGGGAAGATAAGCCACCCGTACGAAGGCACCTATGAATACACCTGGCAGCGTACCGATCACAACAACCCAGGTAAGTGGCCATACCATCCTGCCTTCTTTGCAATAGCGGTAGACTCCACTTGGAATGGCTACAATGTTAAACAATTGATTGGTGGCACTGACTGAAGGATTTGTATACCCGAGAAATGACATTTGAAATGGCAGGAGAAGGAACGCACCAGACACACCACCCATGGAAGTAAAAAATGAAATCACGAACGCCACCAACGGTGGAATCCAAAGTGCGACTTCAATTCCAGCAGTATGAAAAATCATTTTAACCTCCAATCGCAAAGGACTTGACAAACAAACACGATTAAATTTGCTTTCGTGTTAATATATAAGGTTAGTATTCTGACGTCAAGAAGATTTTACCTGGTGGCTTCCATTCTCAAATGTGATATAAACAAGAACGATAAGACAACAATTTAAGAACCTGGAAGAAAGAATTAATGGATTCAAAAATTACTATTGATCCCGTCTTGCCCAATCATCAAGTGGCATTACACAAAGGCATGAAACAGGGACGGATTGCCTCAATTCCTGAAGAAAATCCATGCCTGAATTCTGCCCAACTCAACCAGGTAGAGCAATCATTTCGAAAATGGGCACAAGATTCCCCGCGTTCAGATGTCCGCTTGGCCCGCCAACGCATTTTAGTCATTTTTTTATTGATACGGTATACTGGTGCAAAGTTGAATGAAGTTCTGACCCTTAATCCTTTTAAGAACATTGATTTCAAGCAACATTCGGTTGATTTCAGCAGCCAAGGTCCAGACACTAAAAATGATCCGCGAAGGGTTCAGATATCCACAATGCTTTCTTCCGAAATTCAAGAGATTCTTACTGATCCTTTTTTCAGAAGTTCTTTAAAAAATCAGTTTGATATTGATCCTGGTTTTGTTCGACGTAAGTTTTACGAACGTGCTGAAGCCTGCGGATTTCCCAAAAGCCTTGGTGGCCCGGAGATGATAAGAAAATCTCGCGCCGTAGAGTTGATGCAGGGCAATATGCCCTTACCAGCAGTCCAAAAAATGCTGGGTCACTCAACGCTAAATCCGACCGGTTCCTATGTATCCTTTTCAGTGGATGATATTCAACGAGTGACTAAGCTTTTCATAGAAAGAGAGGCATCGCGCAAAACCAGTGCCCGGAATTCATTTTTCGGCAAAATTCAAGCGCTTCAAAAGGGAGATATTCAAACCCGGGTCACTTTAACATCTATCAGCGGTTATTCAGTTACCACAGTTATCACCAACGACAGTGCAGAACAGCTTGCATTAAAAAAAGGAATGCTGATTACGGCAGAAGTCAAAGCACCCTGGGTTATTTTGCACAGCGGAAAAGAAGAACCAAAATGCAGCGCCGAGAATAGATTTAATGGGATAATTGAACGGATTAATAAAGGGCGAGTGAATACTGAATATACTGTCCGCATCACAGACGGGACAGAATTGTGTGCAGTAGTTTCCACTGAAGGCGCCCAACACCTTGGTCTTAAGACAGGCGACCAGGTTTGGGCCATATTTAATTGTTTCGCTGTAGTCCTGGATATGGGATGACAATCTTAAAAAGTTGATCTACATCCCCTAAAAAATGTGGATTAACTCAGTCTCCAGTTTTTTGGGGGAGGATCAATTTTACGCATACCGACAGCCTTGATCTTGACAAATAAAAACGACTCTTATATCTATTAAAAGTTGTTCTGGACATGTAAACGTATATTTATAGGATAAAGGAGTTTTAAATGAACATTTTATTTTTTGGACCAAACGGAAGCGGTAAAGGAACCCAGGGAAAAATCCTGAAAGAAAAATATAATATTGCCCATGTAGAATCCGGCCTCATCTTCCGCGACAACATCAAAGGCGGTACTGAACTAGGTAAAAAAGCCAAAGAATACATTGACAGAGGCGATCTGGTACCGGATGAAATAACAATACCCATGATGGTTGACCGCATCAAAAAAGATGACTGCAAAAAAGGCTGGCTCCTGGATGGTTTCCCCAGAAACAAGGTTCAGTCTGAAAAACTCCACGCCGCCCTCGAAGAACAGGGCATCAAACTCACCTATGTCATTGAAATGATACTGGACCGTCAAGTTGCCAAAAACAGAATCATGGGCCGGAGGCTCTGTGAAAAAGACAACAACCACCCCAACAACATTTTTATTGATGCCATCAAACCGAACGGAGACAAATGCCGGGTTTGCGGTGGTGGCCTGAGTGCCCGTGCCGATGACCAGGATGAAACTGCCATCGACAAACGTCACTCTATCTACTATGACACAGACACTGGCACCCTGGCCTCTTCATACTACTGGAGAGATCTGGCTGACAAAGACTTCAAGTACTTCACACTGAACGGTGAGCAGCCTCTGCCGGACGTTACTGCTGAACTGATTTCTAACCTCTAAGCCAAACGATTAAGATTTTTTAGAGTTAAAATCTGACACTGCAGCCTTTTTGCCTTTTTATTCAGGCAAAAAGGCTTTTGTGCTTGCTTTCAAAATAGTATTTTGTTAAGAATATCGGTTATAAATATCCAGCATATTTAAATACACTATGAAAGGGGCGATGTTTTTTGAAAGATATAATGGTTACCGTTATTGATAACGATGTTGAAAGAGCGCTACGGATACTCAAAAAGAAAATCCAGAACGATGGCCTCTTCAAACGTCTTAAAGTGATAAAAACCTTTGAGAAACCGTGTCAGTTCAGACGGCGTAAGATGAGAGAAGCAATGAGAAGGCAGAGAATGGCAGTCTCAAAAACCACTAGAAAAAACGACTAAATGAATCAGATATAACCGGCATCAATTGTTGTTTCAATAATTTATGCCGGTTTTTTATTACAAAAAATGGAATCTAACATCTACAAAGAATGCCTTGACAGAATCTACAAGCTTGGTCGTTTCGGCATTAAGCTTGAGCTTGATACTATTCTCAATATTTTAAAGTTTTTAAACAATCCCCAAAAAAATTATAATGTGGTCCATGTCGCCGGAACGAACGGGAAAGGCTCTACAGCCACATATATCGCCTCGGTCCTGCAAGCCGCCGGTTTTAAAACAGGGATATACACCTCACCCCATCTGGTCAAGTTCAATGAACGAATTGCGATCAATGGTCAACAGATTTCTGATAATGATGTGGTTAAAGCTTACAACGCTGTAAATGCCGTTGATATTGGAAAACGAAAAGCCACTTTTTTTGAGATTGCCACAGCCATGGGATTTGTTCATTTTGCCCAGGAGAATGTCGACTGGGCTGTAATCGAGACCGGCATGGGCGGCAGATTTGATGCCACCAACATTGTTCGACCCAAGGTCAGCGTAATTACCAATTTATCCATTGAGCATACCGCCTATCTTGGCAATACCATCAAGGCCCTTGCCCGGGAAAAAGGCGGGATTATCAAAGAAAATACTCCAGTTGTTACAGCGGTGAGTCAACCGTCTGGAATAGCAGTCCTTAAAATGCTGGCCAACAAAAATTCATCTGCTTTATTCCAATACAAAAAAGAATTTTCAGCCCGGAAAAATACACAAAAAAAGAACAAACGAACAACCTATAACTATAAAGGCATTCATCAAAATTTTGATTCACTTGTAATGCCTTTACCAGGTGAGCATCAAAAAGAAAATTTAAGTCTGGCCCTTGCCGCTTGTGAACTCATCTTTGACCAGTTTAAACAAACAGACAAACGGTATGTATTAACACCAGACCTTATAAAAGATGGTCTGGCTATTGCCCAATGGCCGGGACGACTGGAACACGTCCGAAAAAATCCTCTGGTTATTCTGGACGGGGCGCACAACCTTCATGCATCCAAGGTTTTAAAAGATTATCTGATGTCTGAGCTAAAGAATAAAAAACTGACCCTGGTCATCGGCATCCTGGATGACAAGCCTTATGAAAAAATGCTGGAGAACCTTGTTCCATGTGCGCACCGGGTTATCGTCACAAAAGCCAAGATTGACAGAAGCCTTGATCCCGCTGTCCTGAAAAGCGCCATCCAAAAATTTTCCAAAATATCCGTGACCATTATTGAAGATGTCAAACAAGCCATTGAGCATGCTATTTATATATCATCTGATAACGATGCTGTCTGCGTGGCAGGCTCTTTATATGTGGCCGGAGAGGCCAAAGAAAAATTTGACACTGACCTTGAACAAAAGGCAAACTTAACGTAGCATACAATTTGAGCGCCCGTAGTGCAGTGGATAGCACGTCAGCCTCCGAAGCTGAAAATCGCCGGTTCGATTCCAGCCGGGCGCACCACAACTTTTTATGAATATCCCACTTAAAATAGGTTTGATCTCTTATCGAAGCAATCCCCATTGCGGCGGACAAGGTGTTTATATCCGGCATTTAAGCCATGCCCTTTCAGCGTTTGGCAACCATGTTGAGGTCATTGCCGGGCCGCCTGATCCATTGTTAAATCAAACCGTAAACCTGACCATGCTTAAGACTCTGGATCTTTACAACCCGGACGATCTTTTCAGAACCCCAAGCCTTGCTGAACTCAAAGATCCGATCAATCTTCTGGAATGGCTTGATGTCTCTTTCATGGGATTTCCTGAACCGTTTACCTTTGGCATGCGGGTCAAAAGACATCTAAAAGAAAATGCAAAAAGATTTGATATCCTTCATGACAACCAGAGCCTGTCCTATGGGATTTTATCTTTGGCCAAAAAAATGCCGGTGACAGCCACCATTCACCATCCCATGACGGTTGACCGCCGCCTGGCTATTAAAGATGCGCCTTCTTTTATACAAAAGATTAAAGCCATTCGCTGGTACTCGTTCATTGGCATGCAAAAACGAGTGGCCCAACGGCTGTCCCATCTGATCACAGTATCTGACAGCAGCAAAAAAGACATTGCCAAAGAATTCAATATTCCTGAATCAAGGTTTAAAACCATTCCAATTGGTATTGATACCCATAATTTTTTCCCCATCGAGACCATACAAAAGGAACCGGATCGTATCATTGTTACCAACAGTGCTGATACTCCTTTAAAAGGACTTGCCTATCTTCTGACAGCAATCAAATTGGTATTAAAAATCAGAAAAGTCAAATTAGTTGTTGTTGGTGCGTCTAAAAAAGGGGGAACCATCGAACGACTGGTTAAAACATTGGAAATTGGTCCTTATATCCGCTTTACCGGCCGCATTGACCATGGGCAGTTTGTCAAAGAATATGCAAAGGCATCTATTGCGGTTATTCCCTCGTTATATGAAGGGTTCGGCCTTCCTGTGGGTGAAGCCATGGCCTGCCGGATTCCAGTCATCTGCACCACGGGTGGCGCCTTGCCGGAAGTGGCAGGTGACGCGGCAATGCTGGTCCCCCCGGCAGATGCCACAGCCTTAAAAGATGCGATTTTAGAATTACTGGACAACCCGACGCTGAGAGAAGATTTAGCCCAAAAAGGATACAACCGTGTTTTGCAGGAATTTACCTGGGAAAAAACAGCATTAAAAACAATTGAAGCATACAAGGCAGCGATCCATGATTACCATTGATTTTAACCGGCTTGCACTTTTACCCTTTGATTGGGTGCTGGATATCGGATGCGGAGAGGGTCGACATACCATCAAAGCTGCGCAACAGGAAATGATGCAGTGTGTGGGGGCTGATTTTGGATTCCAAACCCTGGTTAAAACCCAACAAAAAATAGCTTTCCATAAATCCTTAAATGACCTGAACTGCAAATCCATCGACCTGTCCTGCATGGACGTCACCTGCCTGCCCTTCAGGGACGGCAAGTTCGATTGTGTCATCTGTTCTGAAGTGTTGGAACACATCCCAAATGATGCCCAGGCAATCCATGAACTGGTTCGAATATTAAAACCCGGCAAAATTCTGGCCATCAGCGTGCCCCGATTTTTACCTGAAAAAATCTGCTGGTTGTTGTCTGATGAATATTTTAATACCGACATGGGCCATATAAGAATTTATAAAAAACCAGAGTTGATCGACGAAATTGAATCCTTTGGTCTCAAGTGTTTTTCCTCCCATTATGCCCACAGCATCCATACCCCGTTCTGGTGGTTAAAATGTCTGGTTGGGCCCAGTCGAACTGATTCTGCGGCTGTTAACCTTTTTCACAAAATTCTGGTATGGGACCTGATGAAGCAACCCAGGATCACATCCTTTGTGGACAGACTCTTTAACCCCATGCTTGGCAAAAGCCTGGTTCTCTATTTTAAAAAACAATAATATCTGATAACCTTAAATTTAATGTTTGTATTTTTATGGGATACTTTAAATGAACCGTTATTATTTAATCTTTTTTTGTTTTTCAATTATTTTGCTCATGCAATCCTGCGTGACAACCTTAGCGGTTAAACCAATGAAACGAAATGATCCTCTGATCGGAAAAATCATAGAATCAAAAACAGGGCAGCCCATTGATTTTCAATCTTTGATACAAAAGATCTCCTTGTATGATGTGATCTATCTGTCAGAAAAACATGATAACCCTGATCAACATGCCTTCCAGCTCAAAGTAATCGAGGCCCTCATAAAAGAAGGGGCAAAAACCGGGGAAACCCCATCCATCGGGTTTGAATTTTTTTCCATGGACAACACACCTGATCTGCTCAATTTTGTCGATGCAGGTAAAGTTGAACACTCAAAAAAAATAGACGGTTTTATAGAAAAAGATTTAAGAATGAAGCTGGGCTGGAACAATCAGCCTGATGTGATGTGGCAGTACTATTATGATCTGTTAAAACTCGCCCAGGTACAAAAGCTGTCCTGCGCCGGCATTGATCTTTCCAGCACCTTAAGAAAACGAATTACCAAAAAAGGGATTGATGGCATCACTGCCATAGAAAAAGAGCAGATATTTTCAACCCAGCAGCCTGATGATACTTATAAAGCATATATGTTTTCCATTTTCAAATCTGTCCACTGCGGCATGGGCCACGAAAAGATGCAGTCCAGGCTATACGATACCTGGGTGGCCAGAAATGACAAAATGGCCCTTTCCATAAGCCAGATGCACACCCATGGGAACGGCCCGGTTGTTGTTATTTTAGGGGGCGGCCATACAGAATATAATCTGGGCGTCATTGATCGGGTGACCGCCATCAATAAAAACATAAAACAAGTCAACATTGCTTTGACTGAAATTACGGTTAACCCTTCAAAGCTATCAGATTATCTTTTCCCCCTGGATCTTGAAGGATATGACAAGGTTCCCCCGGCTGATTTCTTGTGGTTTACCCAGCGGGTATCTTATGAGAATCCATGCGAAAAGTTTAAAAAATCTCTGGCAAAAATGAAAGAAACGGCAGGCAAAAAATAGGAATCATGGAAAACAAAGAGCTGATCAAAAGACTGTCCAATGTTCGCAATATGCCTACCCTTTCCATGGTTGCCAACAATGTCATCAACCTGACTCAAAATCCGGACAGTACTGCCTTTGAAATTGCTGAAGCCATTTCCCAGGACCAGGTTCTGGCCACAAAGGTTCTTAGAACCGCCAACTCAGCGTATTACGGATTTCCCAGAAAAATTACAACCATCAACTATGCCATTGTTGTACTGGGAATGAACAATATTAAAAATATTGTCCTGTCCACGGCAATCATGAATCAGTTTCCCAACAGTGACGGAGATCTTTTATTTGATCGCACTGATTTCTGGAAACACTCTTTATTGTGCGGTATCATCTGCAAAAAAATCTCAGAACACCTGGGACTTAAAAATGCAGAAGAAATGTTTATGTGCGGTCTGCTTCATGATTTCGGAAAATTGATTTTAGACAGTTTTTTCCATGAAGAATTTATTCAGGCCCTTGATCTATCAAAAAAAGAAAGCATCACCTTAATGACAGCTGAAAATAAAACATTCAGCTTCAATCATTCAGGGGTAGGCGCTCTTGTGCTTAAAAAATGGCGTTTCCCACCAGCTCTGGTTAAAGCTGTTGAATTTCATCATTTTCCTGAAGATAGTTTAAACGCCTTCCGCACCGCCTCCATTGTTCATGTGGCCGACTACCTGTGCCGAAGAATCGGTATCGGCAGCAGTGGGGATACCGTACTGCCCCAATTAAATCCAAAGGCTTTTCAACTGACAGAGCTGACATCAGAACAAATCAAGGCAATGAGTGTCCAGATTACCAAAGAATTTAAAACAGCCACAGGATTTCTCCATGAGGAGGAACAAGCGCTATGAAACCTTTGCCCCTGGAAAAAGATCACAAATTTATGGCCCGAACCATCTCAAGCCTGACCGATCAAATCGATCTATTTGAAACGTTTCAGGATCTATCGTTAAAAATCATCTCTCAATTTGATCTTGAAAATATTTTCACCACCAGCTGCGATATCATCAAAGAAGTCATGAACTATGAATCGGCCACAATATATCTGTTTGAACAGGATAAAACCTGTTTTAAAAAATCCCATCATGCTGGAACTGCCCAGACAAAAGAAATTGATACCCTTTTTGATGAAAAGTTGATCAATTGGGCCATGAACCAGGGCCGATTGACAATCCTTACCGACTTCCAGGATAAAACAGCAAAAGAAATCATCAGTATTCTTCCTATTAAAAGCCCAAGCCAATCTCTGGGATTTATGGTCCTTACAACAAAATTTATTCCTGAACTTTACAACCAGAAACTGAGCTCTGTTTTAAATTTCTTAGCCTCCCAGACTGCCATTGCCATTGAAAATCAAAACCTGTACGCTCGGATCAGTGATTCCAATGCTTATATGGCCAATATGCTCGAAAGTATCAATAATGGGCTCATGGCTGTGGATATAGAAGGGAAAGTCACCCTGATCAACCAAAATGCTACTGCTATTTTAGGAATTAAAGAACGAGGCCTTACCGGCAATAAATATGGTCAATTTTTAAGTGGAAAATTAAAGAAAGAATTAGACAGACTTTTTACAAGCATTTTAAACAAAGGATTTGCTACTGAATCCATGATCCACCATTCGCCTTACAAAGAGGTCAATATCTTGTTGGGCATCACGCCTTCTCTTTTAACAGATAGAAAAAAAAAGATCATTGGTATTATCTTCATTTTCAGAGATATGTCAGCCTCCAAAGAGATTGAAAGGTTAACCCAATTAGATGAAATGAAATCTGAATTTGTATCCAATGTTTCCCATGAACTCCGAACCCCTTTGACTGTCATCAAATCCTATACTGAAGCATTACTGACCCAGGTCAAGCCGGACGATCACGATACCCGGGAACACTTTTTGTCCGTAATTGATGGGGAAACAGACCATCTGGCAACCATTGTCTCCAACCTTCTGGATCTTGCCAGGATTGAATCCGGCAAATTCGGCCTTGATATCACGACTTTTCCCATAGATGAATTGATCAATTCAGTTGCTCATATTTACCGATCCAGACGAAAAAATATCCATATCCTCACTGATTTTGACACCAACCTTCCCCTGCTGATCGAGGCGGATGAAGACAAAATAAGAGAAGTTCTTGTCAACCTGATAGGCAATAGTATAAAATTTTCACCCACAGGCGGTACGATAAGCATCCATGCTGTACAAGAAAAAGAATTTATGGTCTGCAGTGTATCTGACACGGGTATTGGTATTCCAAAAGATAAGCTTGATCAGATTTTTGAAAAATTTTTCCGGGTGGACAATTCTGATACCCATGAAATTGAAGGAACAGGGCTTGGACTATCCATTGTCAAACATATCATTGATTCCCATCACGGAAAAATCAGTGTTGAAAGCAGCCTGGGTAAAGGCTCTGTATTTACATTCTATCTACCGCTGGCAAGGAGCTGATCTGTGGAATATAAAAAAAACATTCTGATTATTGATGACATGAAACATATCAGAGATATTCTCTGGTTCAGCTTAAAACAAGAAGGGTACAAACCCATTCTGGCCGAAAGCGGTTCAAGAGGGATTAATATTCTTTTTAACGGTGACGACATAATAGATCTGATTATTCTCGACGTCATGATGCCTAAAATGGATGGATTGCAGGTTCTTGAAAAAATAAGGACGTCAAACCATGTTGCCTCAAAAATACCTGTTATCATGCTCTCGGCAAAAGCTCAGAAAAATGATGTTGTTAATGGCTTCATTAAAGGGGCCAATGATTATGTGGTCAAACCCTATAAATTTACAGAACTTTTAGCAAAAATCCAAAAACTCATTGGATAAGGATACGAATATATTTATCACTTATTTTCTTTTTAAAACGCCCAGAGATTCAACCATTTCAAGTTCTTCAAAATCGCCTGACGCAAGTGCAATATCATAGACCTGAAGAGGGACTTGTCCCCCGTCTTCCGGATCAATGAACACATCATGAATCACTAAAAACCCGGATGGTTTGATATGATAGGCCCAGGTCAAAAAATCTGTGTGAGCTGTCTCAAAAGAATGACCGCCATCAATAAAAAGCATTGAAATCGGTGTGTTCCACATTTTACCGACAAGTATCGACGGCGCGACAATCGGAATCACGGTGTCTTCAAGAGCAGTTCTCTTTAATGTTTCCTGGAAAAAAGGAAAGGTATTGATCCGGGAAACAGAAGAATCAAACAGATCCATGTCAAAATATTCTTCCCCGGGCTGCTGTTCTTCATTGCCCCGATGATGATCAATGGAAAAAAGAACAGATTCTTTTTCCTGACAGGCTGATCCGATAATATAGGCTGATTTTCCACAATAACTTCCAATTTCCAGAATCGGCCCATTCTCTGCTGCCATCAAAGATATTTCATACAGTCTTTTTGCCTCATCATCATCCATAAATCCCTTGATGATGGCAAGCATTTCAAAATCAATCATTGTCATAACTTTTCACCAATACCTCTCTTGGCTTGGAACCGACCTGGGGCCCGACAATCCCTTCGTGTTCCATTATTTCAACCAGGCGAGCAGCCCGGTTGTAACCAATGCGAAGCCTTCGCTGGACAAATGAGATGGATGCCTGTCGGGTCTTGGTCACCAATGCGACAGCTTCATCATA
Organism: Pseudomonadota bacterium; assembly: GCA_043826275.1. Taxonomy (GTDB): domain Bacteria; phylum Desulfobacterota; class Desulfobacteria; order Desulfobacterales; family Desulfobacteraceae; genus Desulfobacula. The sequence goes on along the minus strand of JBDRQO010000016.1, from coordinate 30,600 downwards.
TTTTTGATCATAGTCGGCTTCATCAAAACCATTTTCTTCATCTATATCGTCATTTAAGGTAACATCATCAATATAATCAGGGCTCCGCTGCTCTCTTAAAAATTTGGTGACTTTTGCAATCTCGTTTTCCGAGATATAAGCACCTTGAATCCGAACCAGCTTTCCAGTACCGGGCGGGCAAAAAAGCATGTCTCCATTCCCCAGCAGGCTTTCAGATCCACCTCCGTCAAAAATAATCCGGGCATCCACCTTGGATGACACCTGAAATGACATACGGGTAGGAAAATTAGCCTTGATATTCCCGGTGAGCACATCGGCAGAAGGCCTCTGGGTGGCAACGATCAAATGAATGCCGGCCGCTCTTGCCATCTGGGAAAGCCGGGTCAATGCAAATTCCACATCCTTTGAGGCCACCATCATCAAATCGGCCAGCTCATCTACAATCACCACAATATAAGGCAATTTTTCAAACACTTCTGTGTCAGACGTTTTCTTAGGTTTAGATTTGTTTTTTACAAGCACCATTTTGTTATATTGAACAATATTTCTCAACCCGGCCTGTTCCAGCAATTCATATCGGCGTTCCATTTCTCGTACAGCCCAGAAAAGTGCATTGGTTGCTTTTTTCATGTCAGTGACCACCGGAGAAATCAGATGGGGAATATCATTATAAACTGACAGCTCAATCCGTTTTGGATCGATCATGATCATTTTAACATCTTCGGGTGTCCCCTTGTATAACAGGCTGATGATCATGGAATTAAGCCCCACACTCTTTCCGGTTCCTGTGGCTCCGGCAATAAGAAGATGTGGCATGGAATCCATAGCAGTCACCACGGGTTTTCCCAGAATATCTTTTCCCAATCCCAGTGTGAGAACAGATGTGGACTGGATAAAGTCTTTGGACGCAATCAGTTCCCTGAGATTAACAATTTCTCTTTCCTCATTGGGAATTTCAATTCCCACCACATCCCGTCCGGGAATCGGCCCGACAATCCGGATACTGATGGCACACAGCGCCAGTGCCAGGTCATCGGCTAAGCCTGCAATTTTAGAAATTTTTATCCCTGGCGCCGGCCGATACTCAAACGTGGTGATCACAGGCCCGGGAAGAATTTCCACCACTTCGCCAAACACATTAAAATCATTCAGTTTGCTTTCAAGCACCCGGCTTTTTTCTTTAAGCATATCTACATCAATATTTTTCTTAACCGCTATTTTTTCATCCAGAAAAGACAATTTAGGCAGATTAAAAGTTATTTTCTCCCGGATATCTTTAAATTCTTCATCCCCTATTAATACCGCCTCTTCTTGTTCAAGCTGTAAAATATTGGGTTCTGATTTGTTTTGCTCCTGATGATTTTGGCCCTGATTATTATCAATTGGAAAATCTTGATTCTGATGGGGAAAAGAACCCTGTGTGATCTGGCTGTCTTCAGTCCAGGGCAGTGGTTCAAGATCTTTCATCTTTTGCGGGATCTTAATTAATGCTGCCTCTTTTAACAATTGTTGTTTTTCTTCTTGTTTTTCTTTTCTGGCAATCTTTATTTTTTCCAGGACAGCCTGATATTTCTGGTTTAAAAATGCCATAAATGCTTTGGCATCTTCTGCCATAACCCTGGCAAACGCACTGATTTTTTGCTTGATGAAAATACCCAAAGAGAAGATCGACACACCTGTTGCAAGAACAAAGCCTATGATCAGAAAAAAAATCAGGATAATGATGGCACCGGCAAGGTTGGTATATTTATATAAAAATACGGTCACAGCATTGCCGATAATGCCACCTGAAGATATAGTGGTATTCAAGATGTTATAATCATCATGGAACAGATAGAAGATAGCACCGGTACTCACGATTAAAAGAAAACCACCCAGGAACGTCAACCAGATGATTTTAGGTGCCCGTCCCTGCAACAGCCACACGGAAACAGCACTGAGTACAACCGGCACCCAGAATGCGCCCAATCCGAATAAAAAAACAAAAAACCCGGCAATATGGGCACCCAACAGGCCGAATGAATTATGAATCTGCCCAGGAATGGAAAAAAAATGATTGCCCACACAAGGGTCTGCGACATGATATGAAAAAAGAGAAACCGATGTTAATAAAATAAAGAAAAAGAGCAGTATGCCATAGAGTTCTTTTTTCATACTTCAATAATCACAGGTACAATTAATGGTTTACGGTTGATGGCAAAGGCAAAATATTGTTTCAATGCCCGTTGCAGTTTTTTTCGAAGCACATCCACTCGATTTTTTGTATTAACATCAATTTCTTCCACAATTTCCAGGATAACACACTGGGCATCATCCACCAGATAACCTGTGGCAGAGTCAAAGACAAATCCTTTTGAAATCAATTCCGGCCCATAAAGAACCACACCTGTCTCTTCGTCAATGATCATGGTGACCACCACCAGTCCCCCTTCTGAAAGCTCACGTCTTTCTTTCAAGACACTGCGTCCCACATCGCCGATCCCTTTACCGTCCACAAAGATTCTACCGGTTTGAACACTGCCGTCAATTCTGCCGCCGTCCTGATCAAAAACAACGACCTTGCCATCTTCAACCACCAGAACATTTTTTCTGGGCATGCCCATCTTTTCTGCCAGACGGGCATGGACCACAAGATGCCGGTATTCGCCATGGATGGGAATAAAATATTCAGGTTTCACCAGATTAATCATCAATTTGAGCTCTTCCTGGTGAGCATGGCCGGATGCATGGATCTGGGCAATTTTGGAATAAATAACATCTGCTCCCCGGCGATACAGTTTATTGATAATACCGGCAATGGCTTTTTCATTTCCCGGAATATGTTTGGATGAGAAGATAACCGAATCACCTTGTTTAATCCTGATCTGCTTATGAGTACCTGAAGCCATCCTTGCCAGGGCTGACATCGGCTCCCCCTGACTGCCCGTAGTAATGATAGCCACTTCATCATCCCTGAACTTGCTGATCTGTTTGATATCCAGCATGGTATCAGGCGGACAATTAATATGCCCTAACTCCGTGGCCACGGCAATAATCTGTTCCATGGATCGACCATGGATAATCACTTTTCTATTATTGCTTACCGCAATGTCAATCACCTGCTGAATCCTGAAGACGTTTGAGGCAAACAAAGCCACAATTACCCTGCCCTCAGCAAGATCAATCCGTTTTTTCAGATTCCTGGCCACTTCCTGCTCAGACATGGTATACCCTGTGACCTCAACATTGGTGGAATCAGACATCAATACCAGGACACCTTGTTCACCGAACCTGGCAAAACTTGCAATGTCTGTATTTCTGGTTTTATCAGCATCATGGGAGATCCTGAAATCACCGGTATGCACAATCACCCCCTCAGGGGTTCGTATGGCAAGGCCGACCCCGTCAATGGTAGAATGGCTGACCCGTATAAATTCAATGTCAAAGGGATCTATTGAAAGGGTTTCACCCGGACTGACAAGGTTTAAGTCAATATACTTGTTCAGATCAAACTCCATCAGTTTCCTGCGGACAATCCCTAAAGTAAAGGCAGTGCCATAAACCGGAAGTCTGATTTCCTTTAGCAGGTATGGGAGTGCTCCGATATGATCCTCATGGGCATGGGTAATGATAATTGCCTGGATCTTATCACGGTTTTCACGCAGATAATCCATGGCCGGAATAACAATATCCACTCCCAGCATATAATCTTCCGGGAACATCAAGCCGGCATCAATGATAAAAATCACATCATTGTATTCGATCACCATCATGTTCAGGCCGATTTCTCCGAGACCACCAAGAGGAATTATTTTAAGCATTCAATAACTACCTTAACTTCTGTTAGGGTTGAATATCAAGTTTATCGAAAATCGCATCTGCCTGATCAATAAGCCAATCCCTCTGCTCTTTAGTTGCATACCCCATGCAGTCACATTTAATATTTTGTTTAATCCTGACTAAAAACTCACAAGATAAATAAGTTTCTTCAAGCATCAGTGCAAAGATATGGGGATAGCATGATTTGTGGTCTTTTTGAGTGGCTGTCAGCAATCTATTGTCAAGCTTGAGCCAGTAAATTCCATCAAGGGGAGACGCTTCCAAATGAGCATCCAGGTACTGTTTTAATTTTTGATAATCGCTTAACCGCAATCCGTCAATTAGATACTGTTTCATATCGAATTTAATTAGCACAAATAACCTGGCAGATGCAATAGTATTGATGTAATATAGGATCTTACATAAAAATGAAGCAGGTTCAAAGGGGCAAATCCATAATAGATATGGACCGCAATAAAAAAACTATTGCACACAAATTAAATCCTGATATATTTGTTTAAATTTTTAAAACCATTCCACCCTTTTTATTCAGCAAGGAGATATCAAAGCATTTGATTCTTTCCCAAAGCCGGATTTGATTCTGGTAACCGATATTCACAAAGATCACTTGAATAAGGATGTGGTTGATAGCATCAAGCAAACCAATACCCTCATTATTTCATCCAAAGATGGCGTGGCAGGCCTTGAAGACGGGAAAATATTAAATAACGGGGAAACCCTTATCCACGAAGATATTCAGATTGAAGCGATTCCGGCATATAATCTGACACCGGAGCGACAAAAATTTCATCCCAAAGGACGAGGTAATGGTTACGTGATTACCCTGTCCGGCAAACGGATCTATATTTCCGGTGACACCGAAGACATCCCTGAAATGAGACAATTAAAAAATATTGATTATGCCTTTGTCTGCATGAATCTGCCCTATACCATGACAAAAGAACAGTCTGCCTCAGCCGTCATGGCGTTTAAACCCAAAATAGTTTTTCCCTACCATTACAGAGGAAAAAACAGTTTGAGTGATCTGGATAAATTCAAACGACTGGTCACCAACCCCCATATCCAGGTAAAACTGTTAACCTGGTATTAACCCCTTCCAATAACCCGGGGCACCAGATTCTCCTTCCCCTGGTGCCCTGATCATAAAAAAAATGTGTTCGCAAACCATTGGGTATGATTTATGCATTTTCTTTGTTTAAGCATAATAGCACCCATGCATTAAAAGGCGAAAAATGAAGCAAAACTCCATTAATTCAAAAGCGTTAAACTTTAAAACAGGTTCTTGATGCTTTCAAGGAAAGGGAAAATTCTGCCCGGAAAAAATGGCTATGCGTGTTTTATATATTACAGGAGAAGATGAATGAAGCATATTTGTATCATTGCCGGCAACTTAAATGACTACCTGATCTTAACGCCATTGATCAAAGAAATTCAAAAAGATCAATCCGCGATCCTTACAGTGATTTCAACGGACCGACACCAGAGTCCTGAAATGGATATTGCCTATCGCCGTCATGAAGAAGAAGGATTTTTAATAGATGAGCAGACCGATATCATCTTCAAATCAAAAGAAACGCCCATACGAATTTCCCCTGCAAATTTCAAACAATTGGACTACAAAATATTATTCAGCCAAATAACACCTGATATCATTGTTCTTTGCAGTAACACTTATGACACCTTGTCTGCTGCCATTGCCGCCTCTTTATATGATATCCCCATCGCCCATATCCAGGGCGGAGAATCTGAATTCAGAACATGGGATGATTCCTATGGATATGGCATTACCAAGCTTGTCCACCTGCATTTCACATCCACACAAAAATACACAGACCAGGTCATCCAATTTGGAGAACATCCTGAAAGCGTTTTTAATGTGGGCTCTCTTCTGGCAGAGCAGATTAAAAACCTGCCATTCAATAAAGAATCGGTTTTTTACGATACCACCGGCCTGAACAAGGCAGATGACTTTATTTTTATCAATTTTCAGCCTGATTCTGATTTGGGTTCAAAAAACAGTCCGATATTCCAGAACCTTTTAAACACCTTGACCGATCCATTGTTAAGCAAATACAAAATTCTGTTCAACACGCCGGAACAACAGGGCCTGGGTAAAATCATTGTCCGCATGATTGAAGAATTTTGCCATCAGCATCCAAACCGTACAATCGTTCAATCCGCCATGAATCTGACAGATATCAGCCATGCCGTTAAATATTGTTCAGCAATAGTCGGTAATTCTTCCGAAGCATTTGTGATGGCACCCGCATTTAAAAAACCTGTGGTAAATCTGGGTACCCGGCAGCAGGACCTAACCAGATCAAGCAATATCATTGATTCCGGGCCTGACACGCATGAAATAATTACCGCCATTCAAAACGGACTGTCCACACACTTTAATTTTAAGATTCAGCAGATGCAGTCCCCGTTTGAACAACCATCAACAGCAAAGAAAATCCATAAGATTCTTAGTGCATTTAACCGCTCTGATATAAGTAGCAAAGCGTATTATGGCTCTTAAAAAAATTTTGTACCCCAAACTATCATCTGCTTATTGAACAACAGAAAAGATCTTACAATTTTTCTTAGGATTGCAGATGAAATAAAGTGAACATAAATTGCGCCGAACTTTGGCTCATATACAAGGCGCATCAAAGGCTCATCATCTAAAAAAATACTAACACCCCACAAGGGGGTATAAGTGCCTTTCGCAGAATATTTTCTGTCAAAAAAAACAAGAAAATATTCTGTAAGGCACTAACAAAAAATTTATGGTCAACCACATGCGGCGCAAAGCAACATTGATTCAACGGTTGGACAAAGCCTGAATATTGAAGGACAAATGAAACCATGGTCATTTTCATGAAATAGTATCCAGCCAGGAGATCGAAATAACTTGTCACAATTTAGACAAGCATATATGGTATGGACCATGAATTGGTATCCCATATATGGGCTGTCATTTTTTTTACTCAGGCAAAAGTTTTATATGATGATAAATGATTAAAAAATAGGATGTGCTGCGATGTCAACTATCCATAAACCTGTAAATGATGATATTTTTCTTTTTGACCGCGAGGAGTTGCAGAAAAAGGCCTCGGAAAAGGTAGTTCGACAGGGACTTACCTGTTTCAATGAAAACCGTGTGCTGGAATTGGACCGTGATGAAAAACGGTTGTGGGCTGTTGTGGAAGACGATCAGATGAGTGATTTTCCATTGGCGGTTCAGGTGGAACTCAGCCCGGAAAACCAATTGATCTTTTCCTGTGATTGCCCTGAAAGTCAGAAATCAATATGTCTGCATCATGTGGCTGCCCTTTTTGCTTACGCAGATTTCTGCCAGGAGAATGAAGGTCTGATGTCTGCTGTGGATAATGCGATTCAGATGCGGATCAAACGGGCCAGAACGGAAGTCCGGGTAAAAGCCGAAAGCGGCGAGCCCTGGTTCGGTAGTTGGAGAGCTTCTTCCATCAATTCCGCTTTTTCCCAAAACTATCGGGTCACCATCCGAAACCTGGATAAACGAAACAACTATTGTTCCTGTCCTGATTTTGCCGGAAACCAGCTGGGTACCTGCAAACATATAGAAGCGGTTCTCCATAAGATCCGCAAACAACCGGAATACGAAATCTTTAAAAAACAGCCGATTCCTTTCCCTTATATCTACCTGGCCTGGGATCATGATGAAGCCCCTATGATTTGTGTTCACCGGTCTTTAGAAATGACCACGGATCTGCAGCAGTTCCTATCAGGTTTTTTTGCCCCAGACGGCCGGTTTACGGCAAGGATGCCGGATGATTTTTTCCGTTTTGTCGAATTGGCAGACCAACGGGGGGATATTCATATTGGTGAGGATGCTGTTGACTGGGCCAATCACCAAACCCGTGCGGCCAATCATCGCCTACGTTCGGAAAAAATCAGAGAACGGATAGAAAGCAGCAGAGGCGGATTACCCGGAATTAAAGCAAAACTCTATCCGTACCAGATCACGGGAACGGCTTTTCTGGCCGGAACCGGGCGTGCGCTTCTGGCAGATGATATGGGGCTTGGTAAAACCCTGCAGGCCATTTCCGCCGCCACCTGGCTCAAGAACAATGAAGGGGTAAAAAAAGTACTCATCGTCTGCCCGGCATCTCTAAAGCAGCAGTGGGCAAGGGAAGTTGCCAAATTCACCGACCTGCAGACCCAGATTATTGACGGCCCGCCTCCCAAGCGGGCTTCACAATACAGAAGACAGGTAACTTTTTTTGTCCTTAATTACGAACTGATTCTCCGTGATCTTTCGATCATCAATGAAACCTTGCGCCCGGACCTGATCATCATGGACGAAGCTCAGAGAATTAAGAACTGGCGCACCAAAATCGCTGCAGCTGTGAAACTCATCCCCAGTCGGTTTACGTTCGTACTGACCGGTACACCCCTGGAAAACCGGCTGGAAGATCTTTACAGCCTGATGCAGGTGGTGGATCCAAAAGTTTTGGGTCCGCTCTGGCGTTATATGGTTGATTTTCATGTTACGGATGAACGGAACAAGGTCCTTGGCTATCGTAACCTGTCCATTCTCAGACAGCGGCTGAAACCTGTCATGCTCCGCCGGGACCGGAGCCTTGTCAATGACCAGCTGCCAGAGCGGATCACCCAGCGTCTGGATGTGACCATGACCGCAAAGCAGGTTGAAATTCATGATGACGGTATGGCAAGAGCCGGACAACTCGCCCAAATTGCTAAAAAACGGCCCCTGACACCGAGTGAGCAGAACCGCCTGATCGCGGCCCTGCAACAAGCCCGGATGGCGTGTAACAGTGCCGGACTGGTTGACAAGGAAACCGAAGAAAGCCCGAAAATAGATGAACTTGAAGTACTGCTGGATGAAATATGCCTGCAGGAAGGGCGGAAAGCCGTGGTTTTTTCCCAATGGGAGATGATGACCCGAATGGTGGAAAAACGACTCAACCGGATGGGGCTTGGCTATGTCCGGCTGCATGGCGGTGTACCCACCGCCAGGCGAGGAGAATTAATGGACCGGTTCCGGGAGGATGATGCTGTCCAGGTTTTTGTCTCCACTGATGCCGGCGGGGTGGGACTCAACCTTCAAAGCGGTTCAGTTCTGGTCAACCTGGATGTGCCCTGGAACCCTGCGGTCCTGGAGCAGCGCAATGCCAGAATCCACCGCCTGGGCCAAACCCGCAAAGTGCAGATTGTCACCATGGTTGCGGCCAATTCCTATGAAGAACAGGTGCTTGTCCTGGTGGGCAACAAACAGAACCTGTTTGACAATGTGATTAAAGAGGATGCCACTGAAGATGTTGTGGGGGTTTCCAAAAAACTGTTGGAAACCCTGGTGGAAGATCTGGCAGGCAAAAAAGAAATAGTCCCGGATGCGCAGGCACCAAAGCCTGAGGATTCAAAAGCAGCTTCTGAAGAGCCGGTTGCTGAAACATTGAAACCGGGCATGACGGCAGATGCCAGGGTGGAAGAGAAAATCCGCTTTTGCATCGAGGCCCTTCAAAAAGAGCTGGGTCCGAGGATCGAACGTATCCTGGGCTCCCGGGGCGGGCTTATCTGTGTCATTGATCGGGTGGACAGTAAAGGGGAAAGCCTGGCCGTTGAATTGTCCCAAAAAGTGCCGGTGGCATTGATCGACCACTTTGCCCTGCAGGGTCTGAACCGTTTGCGAACCTCATCGCCCCTGGCAGACGCACAAACCGTTTATATGCCGGGTGACCGGCACCCGGAAAAAAACCTGTCCAGACTTGCCTTCCAGGCGGTTGAAAAGCTGGCAGCAGCCCGGGTTCTTTGTGAGCAGAACATGGGAAATTCTGCTGTTGAACTGCTGGTCTCTGCATTGCTGGCAAAGGCCGCTGACCTGGCCGGGCTTGAAGTAACAAAAACACCTATTGAGGCCGGTGTGTGGATATACAGCGAGGCTCTGCCAAAAGGCATGCTGACAGATGATGATGCCGTCCTTATTATGCGGGCAGTCGGCTTGAGCCAATCCGACAGTATCCCGCAGGATTTGATTGACGCTCTTGTCAATGATGTGACCTCTTTTGTCACAGGTGACTGAAAATGAATTTAGTGATCAATATAATATCCTGACCATTGGTGTTTTTGGTTCCGTTTCTCGTGGTGAATCAGGCGATGAGCCTTTGGTCACTCTCGCCTGCACCTCGCCTTTCGCTTTGATCCCGCCCTTTGGACAGTCCCTTGCACCAGCAATTCTATGTGACTTTTTTCTTCAAAAAAGCTGTTTATCAATGAGTTAAAAAGATCAGGGATGTCCTGCATTCTTGTTACCAAACCGACAGATCACAAAGTTCTGTTTGAATGGGTTGACGAACTTACCGGGCTGGGTGGTGCCAAAAGACTTGAAACAAAAGATTCAAATCTATCATCAACCGGTCTGCGGGAATGGAAAAAAAGAGGGATTAGAAGAGTGTGACGATGGCCCAAACAACTCGGACATCAGACCGAATGCCTGTCGTACCGACTGCGGACGACCGAGCTGTGGAGACTAAAAAAATAGGTATCATGTCCCCCGAATTGTGAAAAAAATAGGTATCATGTCCCCCGAATTGTGCCCCGAATTGTGTCCCCCGAATTTCAAGGTATCATGTCCCCCGAATTCCATTTCTAAACAACAGTCCCACAAGACTGCCCACAATAACAGCAACGCAATTGACAATGGTTCCCAACAAAATTTACCCCTTTGATCAGGCTTTTAGAAAAACGAATCCTTGATAAAATCAACCCCGTTTTTGAACAATTGCACACCAATGGTCATTTGAACGTCTAACGACTTTCCCTGTCTTTTAAGTATTTGTGTCTGGCGGGCCCAGTCCGGATGGTTGGTAAAATGATTATAGGCTTCAGGATGTGGCATGAGACCGAAAATTTTCCCTGTGGGGTCACAGATCCCTGCAATATCCTGCATGGATCCATTGGGGTTCAAGGGGAATGCTCCATTGGCCGGTACCCCGGTCTTGTCAGCATATTGAAACACAATCTGATTATTGGTCATAAGGGTTTGAATGATTTTAGGGTCTGCAATAAAATTACCTTCACCATGACGGATGGGGAAATCTGCCATGGGAATGCCTTTTGTAAACACACATGGACTGTCCGGGTTGGCTGCAAGGTGAACCCATTGATCCCTGAAATTTCCACAATCATTGTAGGTGACGGAAACACTTCTTGTGGTATAGTCATTATCCAGACCCGGTAAAAGGCCTAAATTAACAAGGGCCTGAAATCCATTGCAGATACCGATAATTAATTTCCCCTGGTCAATAAAATCCAGAAGATCTTTACCAATGTGATCTTTAAGTTTCAACGCCTGGATAACGCCGGCACCATGGTCATCTCCCCAGGAGAATCCTCCGCCAAAGGCAAGGATCTGAAAATCCTGCAACTTGATTTCTCCTGAAACCAGTCGATTTATATGAACCTTATGGGCGATTGCGCCGGCAAGTTCGAATACATGGGCTGTTTCATTGTCGCAATTGAGCCCAAACCCGGTTAATATCAATGCGTTAACCGTTTTCATATCATCTCTCCAAAAGTTTTATTAAATGCTGCATCAAGTTGTGTCATGGAAAGGTCAACCAGTGCTTCTTGATCAAGGCCTTTAATTTTTAAGTGTTCGTGCTGGTCAGTTACACGGCCGATACAGGAAGCGGCCATGCCCTTGAACAATTTTTCAAATAAAGTTTGATTCTCCGGTGAAACCGTGAGAATCAATCGACCGGCAGATTCTGAGAAAAGGCAGGTTACATTATCCACCCGGCCCCGGCTGTCGTCAATGAGAAGATCGGAAAGACTGATATCAAGCCCAAGTCCGCCGGCCATGGCCATATACGATAGATGGGTCGATAGCCCGCCTCTTGCCACGGCATGACAGGAAGCCACCAGCTCATTTTCCATGGCTGACTGCACAGCCTTATAAACCACTTTAAACCGATCAAAATGAACTTCTGGAACATTGAGGCCGGTTTTCCCAAACATTTCATAATATTCAGACGCCCCGAGTTCATTAGCGGTTGTGCCAAGAACATAGACAAGATCGCCAGATACTTTAGGCTCCATTGTTACACATTTGGCCACATCTTCAATAATGGATGTGCCGGAAAACTGAACTGTCTCCAAAGCAGATACTTTAGTTCGTTCTCCGAACTCTCCTTCCAGATGGCCGTCCACATACATGGAGTCCTTACCGGACAACAAGGGAATCTCATATTTTTCACACGCCTTTTTTAAAGCCCTGCACGCCCTTACAAGCTGGGCTGCTTTAAATTTTCCATCCGGGTTTTTTTGCGGATCAAATCCAATATTGGGCCAGCAGAAATTATCCAGACCGCCGATCTGGTAAAAATCCCCGCCCACACAGATCAGACGTCGAACCGTCTCGTCAATGGTACAGGTCATCATATGATAGGCATCAATCTTAGAATACCAGGGCAAAAGACTTTGTGAAAATGCCAGGCCTTTCTGGCTTGCTAAAACCGGACGGGTCACACTGGCATCCGACGGAATATTATGGTTGATCCCCACCAGAGGTTTGATCACTGATCCGCCCTGGACCTCATGATCATACTGCCGGATAATCCATTCTTTGGAACACAGGTTGGGACGTTCAAGCATCCTAAGCAGCAAGGCATTAAAATTGACCGGTGCACTGATCACCGGTTCGGTTAACCCGCGATGTTCAGGCGGCAACCATACTGCATCAAACTGCCAGCAAGGAAATCCCTTGTCCAGTAAATCCATATCCACATAGGCACAGGTTTGGTCTTTATATTTAATATGGAGTTTGCCCGTATCTGTGTAAACACCAATCACCGTGCTTTCCACTTCATGTTCAGCCGATAATGCCATAAACCGGTCAATATGTTCCGGTTTGACAGATATGGTCATTCGCTCCTGGGATTCTGAGATCCAGATCTCCCACATATCCAGGCCTTCATATTTTAACGGCACCTTATCCAGCCAGACCTCACAGCCATTTGAGAGCATGGCAGACTCCCCCACAGAAGACGACAGTCCCCCGCCCCCATTATCCGTGATAAAAGGAATCAGACCTTCATCCCTGCAGATCAATAAAAAGTCGTGCATTTTTTTCTGGGTATAGGGATCACCAATCTGGACATGCCCGGCAGGTGTGTTTTCAGAATAGCTTTCAGAAGATGCGGTCACACCATGGATGCCGTCTTTCCCCACCCGGCCGCCGCTCATGACAATCAGTTCGCCCGGAGACGTTGTCTTTTTATGACTGGGTACACCATTGACGGTCTTTGGCATAATGCCAAGCGCCGTGACAAAGACAAGACTTTTTCCCATATACCCCGGATTGAACAATGTCTGTCCAAAGGTGGTGGGCACGCCGCTCTTGTTACCGCCATCCTTTACACCTTCAATCACACCGTCCAGCAGACGTCTGGGATGAAGCGGCGGTTTTAAAGGGCCGGCATATTCCACATCACCCACACAGAATCCGAAACTGCCCATGAACAATTTGGAACCTAAGCCTGTTCCCATGGGATCCCGGTAAACGCCGACAATCCCTGTGATAGCACCGCCATAGGCTTCCATATTGGAAGGAGAGTTATGGGTTTCTCCTGTAACAACATAATTATTGTCTTCATCAAATTTGCCCACACCTGCATTGTCCCAGAGAACAGAAATCACCCATTCTTTCTGTTCTTTCAACCGCAGGGTAGGTTCCTGGATATAGGTTTTAAACAGGCTGTTTTCAATGGTTACCTCATTGGTTGAGGCATCCGTGTATGTGAAGATTCCATTAAAGGTATTGTGGTTGCAATGATCACTTCTGGCCTGGGAAATATATTCAAGTTCAAGGTCGGTGGGTTGTGACAGGCCGGCACTTTTTCTGGATTCAAGTACTTTGGGGTCAAGAAAATATTCACGTATAATAGGAATATCCCTTGGATTCAAGGCCAGATTTCTTTCATCGGAAATCGCTGCAAGCTGTTCGTCAGAATCAATACAAATGGTTTGGCAACAGGGAGTATGATCCAAAATGACTTTGGCAGGTTTTACATTGGGCCCTATGGTCTTATCCCATTCTCTGGCAGAAAAAACCTTGAACTGCTGGATGATACTATTGGACAACAGTTCAGATGCCAGGGTTTCAACACTTTCTCTGGTCAGATCGTTGCCTTTCAGGCAATAGCGTTTTGAGGTATAAATACCTTCCTTTGGCCCAAACGTCTTGCCAAAATGATCTTTAATGGCTTCCATGGCAGTGGCGCCCGGGTTGTCCTTCACGCCAGGCCGATAGCCAATCCAGATACACCAGTGAAAATCTATATCAAGTGGGGTTAAACTTGAGTACTGGGTAACAGGGTTGGTAAAGATTTCATCCTTTGCCTGTTCAAGCAGGTTGGCATCCAGGTCAGAGTCAATGGTCACGATATGAATACATCGCGCCGCCTCAATCTGAATATTAAAATAGGAACCCGCCTTTTTAATCAAAGAAGATGCTTGGGCATCGCGAAGCTCATTTTTAAGAGCAATTTCAATACTTGCAATCATATTATCCACCATTAATCATTCTAGCAATGTCATTATAAAAAACAAACACCATAAGCGTTACAAGCATGGCAGCACCCACTTTCATCATGTTTTCTCGGATTTTTTCATTTACTTTCCTGCCTGTCACAGCTTCGATGCCAAAAAATAAAAGGTGTCCGCCATCTAAAACAGGAATGGGGAAAAGATTGATGATACCCAGATTGACTGAAAGCAGGGCAATAAACCATGCAAAATTCTCTATTCCTGCTTTGGCCTGCTTGCCGGCCATTTGAGCAATCATGATTGGGCCGGCCAGATTATCTTTGGACACAGATCCATCAAACATTTTTACAACAGAAACAAGGGTCAAATTAACAATTGAATAGGTATCATTTAAGGCACGCCCCATGGCCTGAATTGGATTAAACCGTTTATGGAACGGCTCTCCGTTTCCCACAATACCGATAATATACTTGTCTATTTCCTCGCCAAACGCATTTTTACCTTTAGACATCATGGGCGTTAATTTCTTGCCCATGAGCCTGCCGTCCCGTTCAAGAAGGATTTCAAGCGTCTGACCATTACCGGAATTAATTATTTTTGCCACATCTTCAAAAGATTCGATTTTTTGTTGATTGATCTCTTTGATGATATCTCCCGGCTGAATATCGGCAATTAATGCGGGAGAGGCTTCCATAACTTTTCCAACCACGGGTTTTGCCAGATAAAGACCGGCAAACTGGTACAGAAAATAAAAAATAAAAATGGCCAAAAGAAAATTAAAGACCGGGCCCGCAGCAACAATCAAACTTTTCTGCCATAATTTTTTATGGGTAAAGGAAGCTGTTTCATCTTCCGGGTTAATGGTGCTTGCCGGATCTTCCCCTACCATTTTAACATATCCGCCAAGGGGAATGGCAGAAATGCAATACTGGGTGCGTCCCATTTTTTTTGTCAGAATTTTAGGGCCAAACCCAAGAGAAAAGACATCAACACCCACGCCACAGAGTCTTGCCACAAAAAAATGTCCAAATTCATGAATAAATACAAGAATACCAATAACAACAATAAAGGCTAAAAAAGAATGACCCATGACACCTCGCTTTTAAATCAGGGATAAAACATTTTCCCGTGCCCAACAATCGGCTTCAATAATACTATAAAGATCGGGATTGTCAATGCGCGTATGAACTTCCATTGTTTGGGCAATCAGTCGGAAAATATCTGTAAAATGAATCTGTCTTGCAAGAAATGCTGCCACAGCAACTTCATTGGCTGCATTCATTACACACGGCAGGGTTCCTTTCTGGATGCATGCTTCATATGCAAACAAAAGGGAAGGAAATTTTTTCTTGTCCGGCTTTTCAAATGTTAATGCACCCAACGCTTTGAAATCGGGAAAGTCCATACCGATATCCAGCCGGGTCGGTTCACTTAAAGCATAGGCAATCGCCCCTTTCATGTCTGGCCGGCCCATTTGGGCAATGACACTGCCGTCTTTATAGCCGACCATGGAATGGACAATGCTCTGGGGGTGAATAAGAACCTCAACCTGATCAGGAGTGACATCAAACAAATGGACGGCTTCTATGATTTCAAGACCTTTATTCATCAATGTGGCAGAATCAATGGTAATTTTTTGTCCCATGTTCCAGGTCGGGTGATTCAAGGCCTCTTCCAACGTAATATCCTTAAACGCTTCAAATGGTCTGGTCCTGAAAGGTCCGCCTGAAGCTGTTAAAAAGATTTTTTTTAAATCCTGTCGCTGGTTTCCCATCAAAGATTGGTAAATAGCGGAATGTTCACTGTCCACGGGAAGAATGGGCACATTTTTTTTTCTGGCACGAGCCATGATCAATTCACCCGCCATGACCAGGGTCTCTTTGTTGGCCAGGGCAATCTGTTTTTGAGCGTCAATGGCTGCCAAAGCCGGTTGAAGGCCGGCAGCTCCCACCATGGCAAGAAGGACCACATCCGCATCAACGTGAGATGCAGCCTGAACATATCCTGCCTGTCCAGAAACAATTTCAGGTTTATGGCTTGTCTTAAGCTGCTTATAAAGATCTGATACACGGTCTTCATCTATTACGGAAACCAGTTTGGGTTTAAATTCTTCAATCTGTCGGGCCAGAAGATTAACATTGTTTGCAGCCGCAAGGGTGATGACCCTGAACCGGTCCGGATACATCCTGACAATGTCAAGCGCACTGGTACCGATGGATCCGGTTGAACCCAATATGGATATATTTTTCATAAGACAGATAAATGTTTCATAAGATAAAAACCAAGTAGACATAAAGAACCGGAGTCGCCAGAAGCAATCCGTCGATTCGATCGAGCATGCCGCCATGACCCGGCAGTATCCGACCGGAATCTTTGATTTTTGAGGCCCGTTTCATGGCTGATTCAAACAAATCCCCGATTTGACCGGCAATGGCAAGCATAAGTGCTCCAGGTATGGCCATCAAAGAAAGCGATATATTCCCGAAAAAGAGCTGGCAGAAAATAAACCCGGCCAGCATACTCACCGCAGCCCCTCCAATAGATCCTTCAATGGTCTTGTTTGGACTGATCGAAGGAGATAATTTTTTGCGTCCCCAAAAAAAACCCGTGTAAAACGCACCCGTATCATTGGCAAAAATAACAATCAGCAACCAGATTACCCAAAGAGTTCCGCCCTCAAGTGCCTTGATAAATATCAATAAGGATAAGGATACCGGAATATAAACAATCCCTAGAACCTGTTTGGCAATAATATCAAATACTGCATGATTACCGGCAAATCGAGATAAAACAAAAATGGATAAGACCATCAGATTCAAAACAAGAATTAAAAACAAAACTTCCCATGACCCTATGCAGGCAGCAGCGATGAGAGCGATTGAAACCATATATGAAATGGCTTTTATAGTGTTGGAAATCGGACCGTTTTCAGTACCGATAATAATCCTTAAATATTCACGGACTGAAAATACAGCAACCCCGGCGATCAAAACAGCCACTATAGTCATATTGCCTTTGACTATAATCCAGATCACAATTGGGGCTAATACAAGTGCGGTTATCCATCGTTTGATGTGCTGCATTCCACCTTACCGAATCGTCGGTCCCTGTTCTGATAGTTTTTTAAAATGTCAATAAACTCATCTTCGTTAAAATCCGGCCACAATGTCGGGGAAATATAAATTTCAGAATAGGCTGCCTGCCAGAGCAGAAAATTACTCAACCGATACTCTCCGCTGGTTCGAATAATCAGGTCCGGATCGGGCATGTTTGCTGTATACAAATGATCACAAATCGTTTGTTGGGTTATATCCTTGAAATCCAGAATTTTGGATTCCACTTTTTGTACTATTTTTTTTACAGCCTTTGTGATCTCTTCCCTTGATCCATAGCTCAAGGCAAGGTTCAACAAGATTCTATCATTGGCCTTTGTCATCTCAATGGTGACATCCACTTCTTGTTGAACATCTTTGGGAAGCCTTTCTTTTTGACCGATGACATTGATACGGATGCCGTTGTTGTTGAACTCATCTCGTTCCGAGACCATATATTGTTTTAAAAGCATCATTAATGCTTTTATTTCAGATTTTGGTCTTGCCCAGTTTTCAGTTGAAAATGCATAGAGAGTGACAACTTTTATCCCGAGCCGGGCGGCTGTCGTAACAATCGTGCGAACGGTTTTCAATCCTTGTTCATGCCCCTTGACGCGATTCATCAACCTTTTTTTGGCCCATCGGCCATTACCGTCCATGATAATACCCACATGGCCCGGAAGTCGTTCAAGATCAAGCCCCACATCAATGTTTGAGTCAGACTTCAAGAATTTCCTTTTCTTTTTTGGCAAAAATTTCGTCTAACTTCTTGATGAATTCATTTGTGGCATCCTGTACCTGTTTTTGACCTTTAAAACTGTCATCTTCTGAAATATCCCCATCCTTTTCAAGCTCTTTGAGCATTTCATTGGAGTCTCTTCTGATATTTCGAACGGCAACTTTATAGTCTTCACAGGTTTTGGAAACTGTTTTGGCAATTTCTTTTCTTCGCTCTTCTGTCAACGGCGGAATGGATATTCTAATCAATTTTCCATCATTGGAGGGTGTCAGTCCGATATTGGCTTTTAAAATTGCTTTTTCAACTGAATTGATCACACTGACATCCCATGGTTTTACAACAATCAGCCGGTTTTCCGGAATAGAAACGGTTGCCATCTGGGACAACTGGGTTGGAGTGCCGTAATAATCAACGAATATGCCATCAAGTATTGCCTGGGAAGCTCTGCCGGTGCGAACTTGTGACAGCTCTTTTTCAAACGCCTTTTCAGACTTTGCCATTCTTTCTCTGGTTTCCTGAAGTACGTCATTAATCATAACAATCCATCCTCACTCATCGTTAATTATTTGTTATAAATCCGGGTACCAATCTCCTTGCCGCTGACAGCATTAAAAATGTTATCTTCCTTGTGCAAGTCAAAGACCTGCAACGGCAGGTCCTGTTCCATTGCAAGAGAAATAGCTGTCATATCCATGACATGGAGCTGTTTTTCAATCACTCCCATATAAGACAATTCATCAAAACGGACTGCATCATCATGAAGTTTAGGATCTTTGTCATATACACCATCCACCTGGGTGGCTTTAAACAAAATCTGAGCCCGTATTTCATGAGCCCGCAACACAGCTGCCGTATCCGTTGTAAAATAAGGATTCCCCGTACCTGCAGCAAAAATAACCACCCGGCCTTTTTCAAGGTGCCGGATGGCTTTTCTGCGAATAAAGGGTTCTGCAATCCGATCCATGGGAATGGCCGACTGCACCCGGGTGTGTACATTACATTTTTCCAGCGCATCACAAAGAGCCAGGCTGTTAATAACGGTGGCCAGCATGCCCATATTATCAGCAGACGTCCTGTCCATTCCAGCTGAACTTCCAGCAATACCCCTGAAAATATTCCCACCACCCACAACAATTGACACCTGAACGCCAAGGTGATGAACCTTTGCGATCTCCAGGGCAACGTAATGAATCATTTCCGGAGCAATGCCATATCCCTGATTTCCCATCAGGGCTTCTCCACTCAGCTTGATTAAAACCCGTTTAAATTCCGGTTCTTTGCTCAAAGATTTATTCTCCTATCTTGAAGCGTGCAAATCTTTTGATCTGAATATTTTCACCAATTTTTGAAATGGTTTCTTTTACCAGGTCAGCAATGGTTTTCTGGGGATCTTTAACATATTGCTGACTCATCAGACAGACGTCTTTGTAAAATTTTTCAACTTTACCATCAACAATTTTGCCAATCATATTTTCAGGTTTTCCTTCTTCGATCATCTGTGCTGTAAAGATTTCTCTTTCTTTTGCAATCACAGCCGGATCAACATCTTCAGGATTCAGGCCTGCAGGATTTGCCGCCGCAATATGCATGGCAACATTTTTTGCAAATTCTTGAAAATTTTCAGTTTTTGCTACAAAATCTGACTCGCAATTCACTTCAACCAAAACACCGAGTTTTGCACCCGTATGAATATATGAATAGACAACACCCTCAGAAGTCGACCGGCCGGCTCTTTTGGCAGCCTTGGCAAGACCTTTTTTTCTTAAAAGATCGACTGCCAGATCCATGTCGCCATCTGCTTCACCCAGCATTCTTTTACAATCCATTATACCTGAGCCAGTTGCCTGGCGAAGTTCTTTTACCATCTCAGCGGTTATTTGCGCCATTATTTATACTCCTTTTATTTACTCAGCCGCTGGGGTTGTTTCTGCAACTTCAACTGCAACTTCAACCGGTGCTGCTGTTTTTCTTTTAATTTTTTCAACTACAGGACCATCTGTACCGTCTGAAATCATCTCAAGTGCAATCTTGTCATCTGGATTGATAGCAGGAGCAGGAGCATTCTCAGTCTCTTGTTTATCAGATTCTGCCCGTTGTTTTGCTGCGTAAATTTCATGACCTTCAATACAGGCATCGGCAATGCTTGCAGCAAACAATCGAATGGATCGAATCGCATCATCATTTCCCGGGATCACGAAATCGACATCATCAGGATCACAGTTTGTATCAACAACAGCAATAATTGGGATCCCCAGTCTTTTTCCTTCTTTAACTGCAATAGCTTCATTCTTGGGATCGATAATAAAAATGGCACCAGGCAATCTTTTCATGTTGCTGATACCACCGATGGCAAACTCAAGTTGAGCTTTTTCTTTGAGCATTTTCGCCTGTTCTTTTTTCGGATAATTCTCAAGGGTACCGTCAGTTTCAATTGAATTCAAAAAGTGAAATCGGGAAATATTATTTTTAATGGTCTGAAAATTAGTCAACATGCCGCCCAGCCAGCGATTCTGAATATAAAACTGCTCTGCACGATTGGCTTCTTCATAAATCGCTTCAGATGCCTGTTTTTTGGTCCCGACAAAAAGAACATCCTGACCTTTAGCGGCCACGGATTTAATAAAGTCATGGGCAATTCTGAACAATTTGACCGTCTGCTGCAGATCAATAATATAAATTCCATTTCTTGCACCAAAGATATACTTTTTCATCTTCGGGTTCCATCGTTTGGTCTGATGTCCAAAATGAACCCCAGCTTCTAACAGTTCTCTAATTGTAATGTAAGCCATTTGTTCTCCAAAATTAGTTAATGGTTTTTTTCCACCATCCAGATCATCCTCAAAATTCGACTTTTCTCAAAGCACCTGAACTTCAAGTCCCTGAATGTGAGTTTTTCTCGTTAAAATAAAAATCCTAATTTAAATATCAAAAATCGTGATTTTAATCAATGTGTTTTTTTAATCTTTACAACCCGGTCATGTCCAGCCAGATCCTTTACAAACTCTATGGATTCATATTGAGGATAGTTTTGAACAATCAAATTGATTCCCTCTCTTTGATCAAACCCTATTTCAAGCATGAGAATACCACCTGCGACAAGATATTCATGTGCCTGAGCCAATAAAATTCGATAACAATCCAATCCGTCCGGGCCGCCATCCAGGGCCAGCATGGGTTCAAACTCTTTTATCTCAGGCTGCAGATTTTGTATATCATGTGTTGGAATGTATGGGGGATTGGACACAATCAAATCAAAGCAAAAGGAGTGTTGCAAACAAGAGAACCAGGCCCCGGCAAAAAAACAAACCTGATCCTTGACGATCTTTTGCCCATTTTTCCTGGCAAGATCAAGGGCGATCAACGAAACATCATTGGCAAAATATTGATGGCCTGGGGCTGCTTTGGCAAGGGAAATAATAATTGCCCCGGACCCGACACCAAGCTCCAGAACTTTTTTTGAAGGTGTATTAACTATTTTTTTTGAACCTATTTTTTCTGGACATAGGGAAAGAAAATCCAAAGCGCTTTCAACAAGCGTTTCAGTGTCAGGCCTGGGAATTAATACCCCCTTGACCACATCAAACTCAGATTCAAAAAAACCTTTGGTGCCGGTAATATAGGCAACGGGTTCGCCATCCAGTCGTCTTTTGATAAATGCTTTAAAATCAGATAATTCCTGTTTTTCAAGGGGCCGGTCATACTGGATATAAAGGTCCAGTCGTTTGATTCCTAAACAATGAGCCAGAAGGATTTCAGCCGTCAGACGCGGACTGTCGATTATATGCCTTGGTATATGCTTTGTTCCAAGCTTTGGGGAGGTATTTTTCTGAGGCGAACAGTCCTGAGAGTGTTTTTTAAAATAAGATTCTGTCCAGCCAAGAATCTTGATGATGGTCCAATCAACCAATAGCCTTTAATGCCTCTGCCTGGTAAAAGGTTTTAAGCTCATCAATTATCTCCTGGATATGACCTTCCATGATACTGTCCAGTTTGTAAAGCGTCAGACCAATCCTGTGGTCAGTCATCCGTCCCTGGGGGAAGTTATAGGTCCTTACCCGTCCACTTCTGTCACCGGAGCCGATCTGATCTTTCCGTTCTGCTGAACGCTTACCATGTTCTTCCTGAATTTTGGCATCAAGCATACGAGATTTAAGAACGCCCATGGCCTTGGCTTTGTTTTTATGCTGGGATTTTTCGTCCTGACAGGTGGCTGTCACTCCTGTGGGCACATGGGTAACTCTTACCGCAGAATCAGTCGTATTAACCGACTGGCCACCAGGTCCTGAAGATCTGAACACATCAATTCTCAAATCCGCAGGATTGATATCAATCTCAATATCTTCTGCTTCGGCAAGAACGGCCACTGTTACCGCAGAGGTATGAATCCGCCCCTGGGCCTCAGTTTCCGGCACCCGCTGAACCCGATGGGTGCCGCTTTCAAATTTAAAATTGGAAAAAACATCTTTCCCACTGACCATAGAAACAATTTCTTTAAATCCACCGGAACTGGAAACATTTTTTTCAATAATTTCGATCTTCCAGTTTTTAGTTTCAACATACCGCGTGTACATCCGGAAAAGATCGCCAACAAATATGCCGGCCTCCTCACCACCCGTCCCGGCACGGATTTCCAAAATTACATTCTTATCATCCCTTGGGTCTTTGGGCATCAAATGAATATTGAGTTCAGATTTACAAGCTTCTATTTTTTTCTCAAGTTTTGGAATTTCTTCTTTAGCCATAGCCCGCATCTCAGGATCGCTGTCTTTTAAAAGCTCTTTTGCTTCAACAAGCTCTTTCAAGGCACCCTCGTAATCCCTGAACTTTGGAACAACTTTATTCAGCTCACCGTGCTCTTTGAGAAATTCCTGATATTTTTTTTGATCACTGATCACTGCAGGATCACTCAAGAGGTGCTCAAGCTTTACAAATCGTTCTTCTATGCCTTTTAATTTTTCAAACATAATTTAAAACTCAAAAGGGGCTCTGTATTTCAAGACCCCTTTTTGATAACAACTTATAAAATGTGTTAGACGAGCTTACTTGCGTCAAACCCTGCATATTTCTTTTTAAACCGATCAATTCGACCCGCAGAGTCAACCAGTTTCTGTTTCCCGGTAAAAAACGGGTGGCACTGGGAACAAATCTCAACTTTGATGTTTTCTTTTGTTGAACCAACATCATAAGATGCACCACATGCACAAGAGGCTTTTGTCTGAGTGTATGTTGGATGTATTTCTTTTTTCATTTGTCTAAAACTCCTTAACAAGCCTTATTAAAGGCAATCAAAACGTTACCATTCTTAATTCTTAATTCTTATGAATTCATCAAATCTTTATGAACCTATCAGGTCTTTATGAATTCATCAGATCAAGAAACTCTTTATTATCCTTTGTTCCTTGCATTTTTTCAAGTAAAAACTGCATACTGTCCACAGGATTTAAACTTGAGAGCAATTTTCTCAAGATCCAGACACGGTTCAAAACCATTGGGTCAAGCAGCAATTCCTCTTTTCTGGTACCGGATTTATTCATATCAATTGCAGGATAAATTCTTTTGTCAGCCAGTTTTCTGTCTAAAACCAGCTCCATATTACCGGTGCCTTTGAATTCTTCAAAAATAACTTCATCCATGCGGCTTCCCGTATCAACCAGAGCAGTTGCGATAATGGTAAGACTTCCGCCGTCTTCAATATTTCTGGCTGCACCGAAAAATCTTTTAGGTCTGTCAAGCGCATTGGAGTCAACACCGCCGGACAGAATTTTACCGGATGGCGGCATGACTGAATTATATGCCCTTGCAAGTCTTGTAATACTGTCAAGCAAGATCACAACATCATGACCCTGTTCAACAATTCTCTTGGCTTTTTCAATAACCATCTCAGCCACCTGAACGTGGCGTTCCGACGGCTCATCAAATGTTGAACTGACCACTTCAGCATCAACATTCCGCGCCATGTCGGTCACTTCCTCTGGGCGTTCATCAATCAGAACAATCATGAGAATGGCCTCTGGATGGGCCTTGACAATACTATTGGCTATGTTCTGTAACAGCATGGTTTTACCTGCTTTTGGCGGAGACACTATTAATCCACGCTGTCCGAACCCAATGGGACACATCATATCAATGACACGCATGGAATAATTGTCAGACTCAGCTTCGAGGTTCATTTTGCGTTCAGGATAAAGAGGCAACAAATTATCAAATAAAATGGTTTCTGCTGCAAGTTCCGGATTATGAAAATTGACTGCTTCCACTTTTAACAAGGCAAAATACCTTTCAGAATCTTTGGGCTGTCGAACCTGGCCGGAAATGGTGTCACCGGTTCTCAAATTAAACCGTCTGATCTGGGAAGGAGATACATAAATATCATCCGGCCCAGGTAAATAATTATATCCGGTAGCCCTTAAAAAGCCAAAACCATCCGGGAGTATTTCAAGAGTGCCTTCACCATAAATCTGCCCAGTCTCTTCAATATTAGCCTGGAGCAACGCAAAAATCAGCTCTTGTTTTTTAAGCCCGGCAATACCTCCGATTTTGTAGTCTTTAGCAAGCTTGCTCAACTCACTGATCTTCATCTTATTTAATTCTACAAGGTTCATTCACACTCCCAAATTTTATTTTATTTTTTTAAGGCTTAAAGTTTGTTCTGGGGATACCCTTTTTGAGTCTGAAAATCAAAAATGACAAGGAAAAACAGACAGATATTTACAAAAAATATGCTATTATTAATTAAATAAGGTAAATAGTCTAACTTGTCAAGAATTCTTTTTGTATTTTATCAAAGAGTTTGTCAACAGAATCAAAGAGTTGTAAAGGGGTTCCTTTATTAATAATGATATGATCCGCCCGCATTGTTTTCTCGTGTTGTGACATCTGAAGCCCCAGCATCTTTTTAGCATCTTCACCACTGACACAATCTCTTTTACAAATTCTTTGAGCCAGCTTATCTTCATCAGCAATCACGGCAATGGTAATATCAAAAAGATTGTCCATACCCGATTCAAACAAAAGAGGCACTTCCACTGCCACGATTCGGTTTTTCCCATTATATGATGCATTTTCCATTTGCCGGCACAACTTTTGTCGAATCAATGGATGAAGGATCTTTTCTATGGTGTCGCGCTGTACTTCATCATTGATAAGAATCTGCCGTAATTTTCTTCGATCCAATGACCCGTCCTTGCAAAGCACATCAAGCCCGAATAACTCAACCAGTTTTTCTAACCCCTTTTCCCCTGGCTCCACCACCTGCCGGGCAATGGCATCACAATCCAGCGTCACTACACCCCTTTTTTCAAAACGCTGACAGACCAGAGACTTGCCCGATCCTGCCGATCCTGTAACACCAATCTTTAAAATGTTGTTATGATCAATTCTCTTTTTTTCCGGCATATTTGATTCTTAACAATTAATTAAGGCCCGGCAATCTCGACCACCTGCCCCTTGGATATCTGTGTCTGAACAATTAACCCAATGTTTCAAATAGAACTGCTGTGCATAGAACATTGACTTATAATACGCTTTTGTGATAGTTTTCAAGACTATTTTTTAAACATAATTGAAAGGATTTACGCTATGGAAAGAACATTATCAATCATCAAACCCGACGGAGTTAAAAAAAATGTTATCGGTGACGTCATCAAACGATTTGAAACCGATGGCATTAAAATAGCTGCCATGAAAATGATCCATTTGACCAAAACACAGGCCCAAGGATTTTATGCAGTTCATAAAGAACGCCCGTTTTTTGACAGCCTCACAGATTTTATGACCTCAGGCCCTATTGTTGTCATGGCGCTTGAAGGTGAAAATGTAATTGCAAGAAACCGCAAAATCATGGGTGCTACAAATTTTAAAGAAGCTGAAGACGGAACCATCAGAAAAGATTATGCAACAAATATTGAACAAAATGTTGTTCATGGATCTGATGCACCTGAAACAGCTGCTTTTGAAATTGGTTATTTTTTCAACAATCTTGAAATCCAGAAAAGATAAACCAACCTCTTTTATAATCGAAGCCGCTGTTTGAATCCCATCAACAGCGGTTTTGTTTTTTCAAAACAGATCTGCTTAAGGAATCAGCCGCTCAAACCCTGTGGCTTCAGGGTATTTCAATACTCATCTTTCCTGTTGTATATCCATCAATATCAATACTGGTATAGTCAAACCCTATTTTTTTAAACTGATCTGAAATCTTGCTTCGGGCAGGATCATCCAGGAGCTTTTTTGCCAAATCCTGTGCCACTTCAATTCTGGCTAATTTCCCATGGCATCTGACCCGAACCTGTTTAAACCCAAGTATTTGCAACAAACGCTCTGCTTCATCCACCTTTAACAAATCATCATTTAGAATTTTTTCGCCATAGGGAATACGCGTGGCCAGACAGGACTGAGAAGGTTTATCCCAGGTTTCAAGCCCCATCTCTTTGGACACTCGTCGAATATCCACCTTTGTAAACCCAGCTTCAGCCAACGGAGCAAAAAAACCAAGTTCTTCTGCTGCTTTAAGTCCTGGTCGATAATCCTCCAAATCATCCAGATTAACCCCATGGAGCAAAAATTTAATCCCCTGTTCTGCTGCTTTTTCTTTAATCCGGGAAAACATCTCTTTTTTACAATAATAACATCGCTGGTCAGAATTTCGCACCACATCTGAATTGGCTAAAACATCCAGTTCAAGACAGACCAATTCAACCCCAATGGATGCAGCCATTTTTTTGGCAGATTCAACTTCTCTTTGGGACACGAACTGAGAGGCCACAAGGACAGCCATCAATTGTTTAAGCCCTGCACTCTTAGCCGCCGCCAGAAGAAAAGATGAGTCAACCCCACCTGAAAACGCCACAGCAACAGAAGAAAAACTCTTCAACCGGTCTTCAATATCCTTAATTTTCTTTTCCAACTATTTTTTCCTCAATCATCATTCGTAAATCTCAAATTTAGTATCTTCACTGGTGATGGCATCAATCTGATCCTGCAAATGCATTCTTTCTGCACTAACCAGCCAATGGGTCCATTTATCAATATTTTCCCACCGACTGATCACAAGCACTTGATTCTCGGCATCTGTCCGTTTTAAGATTTCACTGCCAAGATACCCCCCCTTGGCTAAAGCCGCCTCATGCATTTTATGATATAAAATCGTTAGTTTACCCTGATTGTCTGGCACAAGCTTTCGTTTAATTAAAACGGTAACCATAACCACCTCCCATCTTTATAATTAATCAAATTTAATATTCTCAGCAATATGTATCATACTTTGCTGGAATTTAACAAACCCGAAATCAGATTATTCTTGACTAAAAATCAGGCTTCCTGTATAAAATCCAATCATTCTGCTGGGTGATCGTCCAACGGCAGGACTACGGACTCTGACTCCGTCAATCGAGGTTCAAATCCTTGTCACCCAGCCACTTAAAAGATAAAGGTTTTCAGCTTTTTTGGTTGAAAACCTTTTTTGCTTTCAATAATAACTTTACACGCTCTTTACACGTTTATACTTTTCTAATATCTATTCGGGAAGTTTATCCGGATTAAATGCCTTTGGATTCACCCCGGAAATCAAAGCGGCTGCTTCTATAGGTGTATAGTTTCGAAACCATGCCCGGCCAGTATGCTGCACAACTCTTTCCCGGACAGTACCCGAAGCTTAACCAACAGCTACCTCCATTTGTGTAATATACATTTCACTGTGGAAACGGCCATGGATTTCTTCTGGAGAAGCACATTCAAAGAATAGCTCAAGGGCTTCTTTCAGATTGTCCTTTGCTTCGCTAACTGTTTTCCCCTGGCTTGCGATATCCAGTTCTGGACAAAGTGCTGTGTATCCGGCATCTTCTTTTTCAATGATTGCGGTTACATATCGTTTCATGAATTGATTCCCTCTCTTTCACGGAACACACAGAAATTTTTTAGCATTACTTTCATAAATGTGCTGCATTGTATCTGTGTCAAGCTGCGGGCCGATAAACAGACTGTTTTCCTTTGTTTTTACCACATGGTCGTCTTCAAGATACTGGTCAATTAAAATGCAGCTTTTCATCAAAACCGTCCACCTTCCATTCATCATGTTATACGCTTAGGACACGCCTAAGCAAGAGAAGTCCCTCAGCCTTTTTTTTTGCAATCCAATGGTTCATCTTTCAAGTTTTCAACATTCGCGCCAAAGGATTTTGATGAGACTTCCTCTTTTTGTGAACAAATCAAATTAGCAGCAAACTCTGCTGCATCAGTAATGATTTCCCGGCAATGCAATGCATGATCGCGGCAGAGCCATTGTTCTTTCCACTGGTCGCATATCTCTCGACAAAGTGTTGCTCCGTATTTTTCTTTCACCATATTTGGAATCTGGTTAAACAAGCGATATAATCCTGGATTGCCATATAGTTCCATAGAAGATTTTTTTGCGATATCCTTTGGATCATCTCCCGCTGGCAAGGTTTCTCTGCCGTGAACAGCACCCACTGCGATGACAGCACCTGTTATGGCGCCACACGTATCTCCATACAACCCGACCCCACCACCAAAACCCGTTGCTACTTTTAAAACAGTTTTGGGCAGACCAGAGTCCACATTTGCTAATACGGCTTCCAGAACACATTCCGCACAATTATACCCTTTTGAAAAATTTTTTCTGGCCCTGTCCCTGATATCTGAAATTTTTTTATCCGTTTCCATATTTCTTCCTTCCTAGTTATCTTCTTATCGTCAACTTGTAAAACCAGCCGGATCTAAAGTATAAATAAATATCTAAATTCACCATCACCAACTTTTTTAATTTCGCATTAACTTGCCATAAAGGCTCTGCATTGATTTAATGCATCTCTTTTGATAAGTATACGATTGGTCCCATAGGGTCTTGATATATAATTAAAATAAGCATAGTTTATAATAAATGTAAATCATTCACTGACAATTTCACCTAAGAATGGAAAAAGATTATGAGTTTACAGGACAAGTTAGACCAAAGAAGAATCAAATTTGAGAACAGTGCCCCGGCAGACGTCTTGAACATCATGCATAAAGCCACAAATGATCTTGGGGATTCTGGAATTATAGAAAGTGTTCTGAAAAAAGGAGGCGAGGCTCCTGAATTTTCTTTACCCGATCAAACTGGGAACCGGATTTCTTCAGCCACACTTTTGAAGAATGGACCGTTGGTCATTAATTTTTTCAGAGGTGGCTGGTGACCATACTGCATCATGGAGCTGGAAGCTCTGCAGGGAATTGTTACAGATATTAAAAAACTGGGTGCTTCACTCATTGCCATATCACCCCAACTTGAAGAATATTCAAAAGAGGTGACAAAAAAACACAACCTGACCTACCCGGTCCTTTCTGATACCAACAATAGAATTGCATCCCTGTTCAAGCTGACATTTGGACTGCCTGAAGACCTGCGTGGGCTTTATAATAAGTTTGGAATTGACCTTCAAAAATTCAATGGGAACAATGACTGGCAGTTGCCCATGCCGGCAAGATTTATCATCAACTCGCAAGGAAAAATTATAGATAGTGTTGTCAATTCAGACTATACCAAGAGACCGGAGCCGGAGAAAATCATAGAAATACTAAAGAATTTATAAAAAAAAGCCTCTGAACAATTTAATGTCCAGAGGCTCTATTTTTAAATCACCGAAGTGACTTTTTTTTAAAGCAAATAAAAACGGTTAACTAAACCACGGTTACATTTGCTGCTGAAGGTCCTTTTTGACCTTCTTCAATGTCGAAAGAAACACGGTCCCCTTCATTGAGGGATTTAAATCCTGTAGAGTTAATACCTGAATGATGTACGAATACATCTTTCCCACCGTTTTCTTGTTCGATAAATCCAAAACCTTTAGAGTCGTTAAACCATTTTACTGTACCATTAGCCATGTAGGCAATCTCCTGTAATAAAAAAAATAAATAAAACTAGCTTCTAACTTTGAGGGCAAACCGCATTCTTATGTTGGGATATACACCTTAAGGAGGAAACATTTGTGCGACACATATTTCTGCACAACTCTTGCCATAATACACCAAAAAAAATAGATGTCAAGTAATATTTAATTTCCGGTATTTTTTCGCTTTGTTTTTTTTATTGGCATTGTAGCCAATTAGGTCAATCCACTCTTTTTAATTAAAGGATAAAGATCACCAACCATATCAAGGCAGCGGACATACGACCGTCTCTTCTCACACCAACAAAAAAGCCTCTGAACAATTAGTGTCCAGAGGCTCTATTTTTTAAATCACCGAAGTGACTTTTTTTTTAAATAGCAAACAAAACGGTTTAAAGCACGGTTACATTTGCTGCTGAAGGTCCTTTTTGACCTTCTTCAATGTCGAAAGAAACACGGTCCCCTTCATTGAGGGATTTAAATCCTGTAGAGTTAATACCTGAATGATGTACGAATACATCTTTCCCACCGT